>JAWKHR010000001.1:0-3319 GCA_041394725.1 Vicinamibacterales bacterium
CGGCGCGGATGCTCGTCGAGTACGCGACGAGCGACGCGTTCCGCGACGTCCGCCGCGTGCCTGGCCCGTCGGCGCTGGACGTGTCGGACTTCACGGCGCGGACGGTGCTGACGGACCTGCCGCGGGGGCAGCGGATCTTCTACCGCGTCTCGTTCCAGGACCTCACCGATCTCAGGCGCTGGAGCGAACCCGTGGTGGGGCAGCTCACGACCTCGCCGGCGGCGCGCGCGCGGGACGTGTCGCTGGTGTTCTCGGCCGACACGGTCGGGCAGGGCTGGGGCCTGGACCCCGCGCACGGCGGCATGCTGACCTACGCGAGCATGCTCGGCGTCGAGCCCGATCTCTTCGTGAACCTCGGCGACGCCATCTACGCCGATCAGCCGGTTCAGCTCGAGGCGCCCCTCGACGGCGGCGGCGTCTGGCGCAGCCTGCCCTCACCGGCCAAGAGCAAGGTGGCCGAGACGCTCGACGAGTACCGCGGCAACTACCGCTACAACCTGCAGGACGCGCACATGCGCCGGTTCAACGCGGCCGTCCCACAGCTGACCACGTGGGACGACCACGAGGTGCGCGACAACTGGTACGTCGAGCGCCGGCAGGACGCCGACGCGCGCTACCAGGTGAAGTCGGTGGCGCTCCTGGCCGCGCGGGCGCGCCGCGCGTGCCTCGACTACACGCCGATTCCCGTGGACCCCGTCGACCCGGAGCGCTTCTACCGGACGGTGCGCTACGGTCCGCTCGAGATCTTCGTCCTCGATCACCGGAGTTACCGCGGGCCCAACAGCGACAACCGGCAGGCCGCGCTCGGGGAGGCCTCGGCCATGATGGGGCCGGCGCAGGTGGCGTGGCTGAAGCGCGCGCTCGTGGCGAGCACGGCCACGTGGAAGGTGATGGCGAGCAGCTTGCCCATCGGCCTCGTCGTGGGCGACGGTCCCGGGCGCTACGAGGCGTTCGCCAATGGCGACCCCGGCGCGCCGCTGGGCCGCGAGCTGGAGATCGCGGATCTCCTGCGCTTCATGCGCGACGAGCGGATCGACAACGTGGTGTGGATCACGGGCGACGTCCACTACGCGGCGGCCCATCACTACGACCCGTCGCGCGCGCGCTTCACCGAATTCGATCCGTTCTGGGAGTTCGTGGCGGGCCCGCTCCACGCGGGCACGTTCGGCCCCAACGCGCTCGACCCGACCTTCGGGCCCGAGGTGCGGTTCCTGGGCATCCCGCCCGGCATGGCGCCGAACCGCCCGCCATCCGCGGGCTTCCAGTTCTTCGGGCGGCTGGCCGTCGACGCGCGCACCGACGCCCTCCGGGCCAGCCTCCACGACCGCGGCGGACGCGAGATCTTCGCCACCACGCTCGCGCCGGGCCGGCGCTGATCGGCCTCAGGCGGCCGTGCCGGTCAGCAGGGCCTCGACGCGGTCCAGCAGGACCTGTCGCGTGATCGGCTTGTGCACGAGCTCGGTGTGGGGCGCCTGCGTGGTCCCGGCCTCGAGTTCGTCGGCGTAGCCGGACACGAGCAGCACCTTCACGTCCGGCCGTCGCAGGCGGATCGCGCGCGTCAGCGCGAGGCCGCTGATGTTCGGCATCAGGACGTCGGAGATCACGAGGTCGAACGCGCCGCCGTGCCGTTCGAACGCGTCGAGGGCCAGGCCGCCGTCCGCCGCTTCGTGCACCCGGTAGCCGGCCGACTCGAGGAAGCGCGTGAAGAGGCCGCGGACCTCCGCGTCGTCCTCGACGAGCAGGATCGAGGCGCCGGCCGGGCGGGACACGGACGCGGGGGCCGCCGACCGCCGATCCGTCTGGGGCGCCGCCTGCCCGGCCACCGCCGGGAGCAGCACGTGGACGGCGGTGCCGGCTCCCGGGGCCGTGTCGATCCAGGTGTAGCCGTGGCTCTGCTTCACGATGCCGTAGACCATCGACAGGCCGAGGCCGCTGCCCTCCGACGCGTCCTTGGTCGTGAAGAACGGCTCGAACGCCTGGGCGGCCGTGTCCTGGTCCATGCCGCAGCCGGTGTCGCGGACCGAGAGCAGGACCCACCGGCCGGGCGGCACGCGGACCGGAAGGGAAGGATGGGCCCAGGGCGCGTCCAGCCGGAAGTTGGCGGTGGCGATCTCCAGCGCGCCGCCCTCGAGCATCGCGTCACGGGCGTTGATGGCCAGGTTCAGGACGACCTGTTCGATCTGGCCGGGATCCACACGCACCGGGGCGAGCTCCGGCGCCAGCGTCGCGAGGAGGCGCACGTCGTCGCCGATGACACGGGTCAGCATGCGCTCCAGCGTGCGCACCGTCTCGTTGAGATCGAGCACCTCGGGCGCCATGAGCTGCCGTCGGCCGAAGGCCAGCAGCTGGCGGGTGAGCGACGCCGCGCGATCGGCCGCGGCGCGGATGCTGGCGACGAGCCGCAGGCGCGAGGGGCCGTCGAGCTCCGGCACCGCCAGGGCCTCCGCCTGCCCGCCGATGACCTGCAGGAGGTTGTTGAAGTCGTGGGCGACGCCGCCGGCCAGGCGCCCGAGGGCGCCGATCTTCTGCGAGCGGCGCAGCTGCTCGGTGAGGTCCCGGACCTGCTGGAGCGCGGCGTCGAGCCGGGCGTCGTCGCTGCCGTCGCGCACCGTGATCAGCGACCGCTCGGAACCCAGCGGGGCGACGTGGACGACGGCCTGCCGGCACTGGCCGTCGGCCGCCTCGAACGTCGCCGCCCGCCGGGGACGCGGGCAGGGCGGAGCGAGCGGGCCCTCGGCCGGTGCGGGCGGCACGAACACCCAGCGGGCCAGCGGTGCGCCCGCCAGGACGGCCATCGGCGCGCCGACCAGCCGGGCGAAGGCGGCGTTGGCATCGAGGATGAGGTGGTCGCGGTCCACGACGACCAGGGCCTCGCCCACGGCGTCGAGGGGGACCAGCATCTGCGGCGGCTGGCCGGCGGGCGCCTCGGGACACCGGTGAGGGACGGGGGACGGCGCGTGGTCGCCGCGCGCCGCCGGCGTCGCCGCGTCCTCGCCCGCGTCCGCTCCACCGCCGTCCGGCCGTGTGCGTTGCGCGACCGCGTCCCAGGTGCCATTCACGCGCAGATCCCCCTCGGAAATCGGCAGAGCCGTCCCGGTCTTGAGGGCTCCGGCCTGGAGAGGGACAGGCCCGGAGCGTCCGGCCTGGCGTCAGGCCGGATTCGTCGTCGGGTCAGCGGCCGATGAAGGCCGCCACCTGCTCGAGCAGGGTCGACCTCGCCACGGGCTTGCGGAGCTGGATCGACGCGATGCCGCGCGGCTGGTCGGCGACCGGCGGGAAGCCCGAGATGTAGATCACCTTCAGCGACGGCTGGCGTACC
>JAWKHR010000002.1:0-1974 GCA_041394725.1 Vicinamibacterales bacterium
GCCGGGCGATGGCGTCGGCGCTGCACCGCGCCGAACGCGAGCTGACGGCCGCGGCCGTGGCCTCGGTGGGCCCAGCGCAGGGCGCCGTCGCCACGGTCAACCGCCTCCTCGAGGAGGCCATGGCGGCCCGGGTCAGCGACATCCACCTCGAGCCGGGCCGCGAGCGCCTGCGCGTGCGGTTCCGCCAGGACGGCGTGATGATGCCGCACGCGGACTTCCCGCTGGACCAGGCGGCCGGCGTCGTGGGCCGCATCAAGGTGATGGCCGGCGCGGACATCGCCGAGCGCCGCCGCCACCAGGACGGGCGCATCCAGTACGAGGGCACGCGCGGCACGGTCGACGTGCGCGTGTCGATCTACGCGACGGTCCACGGCGAGAAGGTGGTGATGCGCCTCCTGAACCACCGGGACACGCTCCTGGGCATCCGCGAGATCGGGATGGCGCCGCGCATGCTCGAGCTGCTGCAGCGCGACGCCCTGGACGTCCCGAGCGGGGTCGTGATCGTGACGGGCCCGACCGGGTCCGGCAAGACGACGACGCTCTACGCGGCCGTGAACTACCTGAACGACGCCAAGACGAGCATCATCACGGCCGAGGACCCCGTCGAGTACATGATCGACGGCATCTCGCAGTGCTCGATCAACCCGAAGATCAACCTCGGGTACGCCGAGACGCTGAAGCACATCGTCCGCCAGGATCCCGACGTCATCGTCATCGGCGAGATCCGCGACCTGTTCTCGGCGGAGGTCGCCATCAACGCCGCCCTCACCGGGCACAAGGTCCTGACCACCTTCCACACGGAGGACTCGATCGGGGGCATCGTGCGCCTCCTGAACATGAACATCGAGGCGTTCCTCATCTCGTCGACGGTCGTGAGCGTGGTGGCGCAGCGGCTCGTCCGGCGCGTGTGTCCCGCGTGCGCCGAGGACCACGTCCTGACGCCGCACGAGCTCTCGCGCCTCGGCTACTCGCCGGTGGAGGCCGCGGGCCTGACCTTCAAGCGTGGCCGCGGGTGTCCGGCCTGCCGCCACGTGGGGTACCGGGGGCGCGTCGCCGTGTTCGAGATCCTCGTGCTGAACGAGCTCGTGCGCGACGCCGTGCTGTCCCGCCGCTCGGCGTTCGAGATCCGCAAGGTCTGCATCGAGGCGAGCGGCATGGTGACCCTGATCGAGGACGGCATCGCGAAGGCGGCCGCCGGCCTCACGTCCTTCGAGGAGATCATGCGCCAGCTGCCGCGCCTGTCGCCGCCGCGTCCCGTCCGCGACCTGCACCGTCTGCTCGGAGTGTCCGAATGAGCACGCCCGTCCCGTCCACGGCCACCGGCGCCGTCCGTCAGCCGGCCGCCGCTCCGCCGCCCGCCGGTGCCGCCCCGCCGCCCGCCGGTCCGGCCCAGTCCCAGCCGCCCGCGGCCGAGCGCGAGGCCGCGCGGGACGAGCGCCCCCTCCTCGACCAGGTGCTGGAGTTCGCCGCGGAGAAGCGGATCACGCTGCCCGTGTTCAGCGACGTCGCCCGCCAGGTGCAGCGGGCGACCCGCGCCGAGAGCTACGACATCGGGGAGATCGAGCGCGCGATCGAGTCGGATCCGGCGCTGGTGGCCGAGGTCCTGCGCGCCGCGAACTCGGCCTTCTTCGGCGGGCTGTCCGAGGTGGCCAGCATCAAGGCCGCGATACTCCGCCTCGGCCTGCCGCGCGTGGCGAACCTGGTGTTCCTGGCGAGCGAGAAGAGCCGCTACGCCGCCCGGACGCCCTCCATCGCGGCGCTCATGAAGATGCTGTGGCACCACGCGTCGGCCTGCGCGCTGGCGGCCGAGTGGATCGCGCGCAAGGTGCGCTACCCGCAGCTGGGCGAGACGGTCTTCATCGGCGCCCTCATCCACGACATCGGGAAGCTGTTCCTGCTGCGCGTGCTCGACCAGATGCAGTCCGCGCCCGGCGCGCGGGCGATCTCGCCGGAGCTGGTCGAGGAGGTACTGCG
>JAWKHR010000003.1:0-1821 GCA_041394725.1 Vicinamibacterales bacterium
CCTGGACGCCGTTGACCCACACGTGCCGCATGCCGGTGGCGTACTGGTGCGGCTGCTCGTAGGTGGCGTGCTCGGCGATGGTGGCGGGGTCGAAGGCCACGACGTCGGCGAAGAACCCGGGGGCGAGCGTGCCGCGTTCCTTGATCCGGAGCGTGGCGGACGGAAACGACGTCAGCTTCCGGATGGCCTCTTCCAGCGGTATGACGTGCTCGTCGCGGACGTACTTCCCGAGCAGGCGCGCGAAGTTGCCGTAGGCCCGCGGGTGGGTGCTGGTCTTCAGGAACACGCCCTCGGCCGACATCGACGAGGCGTCCGAGCCGAAGCTGACCCACGGCAGGCGGATCTGCTTCTTCACGTTGTCTTCCGACATCAGGAAGTAGACGACCTGGACGCGGCTGCCGTCCTCGGCCACGAGGTCCATGGCCGTGTCCTGCACGGAGCGCTTCCGGAGCTTCGCGACCTCGGCCAGCGTCTTGCCAGTGTAGATGCGTAGCGCCTCGTTCTTGAAGCCGACCAGCAGCGTGCCCTCGGCCCCCGCCGCCTGCATCAGGTTCTCCCAGTCGTCCTGCGTGGCGGTCATCTCGCGCCGCACGCGGTCGCGCACCTTGGGATCGCGCAGGCGCTCGGCCCACTTCGCGTAGCCGCCTTCCTGGACCCAGGGCGGCATCGCGGCGTCGAGTCCCGTGGAGCCGGCCGTGTAGGTGTACATGTCGGCCGTGATGTCCAGGCCGGCGGCGCGAGCTGCCTCGATCTTGGCAATGGCCTCGTCCAGCTTCGGCCAGTTGGCTTCGCCGCTGGCCTTCAGGTGGTAGATCTCGGCGCGGATGTTGGCCTCGCGGGCGATGGTCAGGGTCTCGTCGATGGCCTCGAGCAGGCGATTGCCCTCGCTGCGCATGTGCGAGATGTACATGCCGCCGGAGGCGGAGGCCACCTTGGCCAGTTCGACGAGTTCGTCGGTCGTCGCGAAGACGCCCGGGATGTAGATCAGGGCCGTGGTCAAGCCCATCGCGCCCTCGTCCATCGCGCGCTTCACGGCCGCGCGCATACGCTCCAGTTCCTCGGGCGTCGGCGGCCGGTTGTCGAGGCCGATTTCATTCGCCCGCACGGACGCGGCGCTGACGAACGACGCGACGTTGGGCGAGACGCCCTTGGCCACGAGCGTGTCGAGATACTCGCCCAGGGTGTTCCAGGTGATGTCGAACGTGATGTCGCCCTGGCGCGCCTGCTGCTCCTTCTTCCGCGCTTCGGAGATCGGGCCCATCGAGCTTTCGCCGAACACGTTCAGCGTCACGCCCTGGCGGATCATCCCCTGCGAGCGCCCGTCGGCGATGAGGGACGTCTCGGAGTGGTTGAGCATGTCGATGAAGCCGGGCGCCACGGCCAGGCCCGTGGCGTCCACGTCCTCGGTGCCCGTCGCTCCCGACAGATCGCCCACCGCCGCGATGTGGTCGCCCTGCACGGCCACGTCCTGCACGACGCCGGGCGCGCCGGTGCCGTCGTAGACGGTGCCGTGGCGGATCACCAGGTCGTAGTGAGGCGCCTGGGTGCAGCCGGCGAGCGCGGCCGCGGCCAGGAGCAGGAACGTCGGGAGGGCGTGTCGCATGCCGCGCAGTCTACCAGCCGGCCGTGACCGTGGCGCCGGCATTCGGCCGGCTCAGGAGTACGGCGCCGCCGATCGGCCGTCAGGCCGGCTTGCGCGCGATCAGCTGGCCGGTGCGAGGATGCGCCACGAGCACGTTGGGATCGGCGTCGGCGTCGCGCATGTCCGCGGCCATCTCGCGCCAGCGCTCTTCGGTGAGCAGTCCCATCCGGATCGCGTTG
>JAWKHR010000004.1:0-5041 GCA_041394725.1 Vicinamibacterales bacterium
GTAGCGGATCGGGCCGGTGCAGACCCAGTTGGTGATCGTGCCGGTGAAGCGCTGGGACGTCTCGTACTCGGCCCAGAACTCCGGGAACGCCTGCTTGTCGGTGCCCGGCAGCACGTTGCGGCCGGTCAGGTCGGCGGGCAGGTCGCGCTGCTCGAAGCCGCCGATGCGCTCGCGGATGTAGCGCGCCCACGAGAGCGTCTTGCCGAACTCGCCGTCGCTGACCACGTCGACGCCGACCTCGGCCTGCCGGCGCACGACGCCGGCCACCGCCGCCCGCAGCACCGCGTCGAAGCGCGCCGGGTCGACGTCGCGGCCGTCGTCGCGCGCCCGCAGCAGCTCGACGAGCTCGGGCGGGCGGACGAGGCTGCCGACGTGCGTGGTCAGGATGCGATCCATCGTGGCCTCTCTTCTCGCCGTGGTCAGGCCGCGTGCGCGACGGCCGCGGCCGCGGCGAGGTCGGCGCGCACCTGCGCGGCGATCCGCTCGGCCGCCGTCGCGTCGGTGCCGGGGGCCAGGTAGAGCAGGATCCCGCCCGGGTGGTCGCCGGCCAGCCGGCGCAGCGAGCGCTCGAGCTCGGCGCGGGCGGGGGTGAAGACGTCGTCGAGCGGCCGGCGGACGTGGGTGTGCAGCGGCGCGTCGAGGTCCGCCCGCTCGCCCACGACCAGCGCGATGTGCTCCGGGCCGCCGGGCTCCCGATAGGTCGTGGCGAGCGCCGGGCCGGCGACCGTGTGCACCGGCGCCTGGCCGACTCGTTGCACCAACGGCTCGCGGCGGCGGCGCTCGTCGACGACGTCGCCGGTGGTGACGACCGCCAGTCCGCGGCGGCGCGCCAGCGCCCGGACCGCGCCGAGCGCGGCGACCTGGCCGTCCTCGTCGAGGATGTGGCACATCGCGCCGCCGCCATCGAGGCCGGCCAGGCGGGTGAGGTCGACGGCCGCCTCCGGCGCGGCCGCGTGCGCGAGCACGCCGGCCTCCGCGGCGCACACCGGCATGACGTGGCCCGGCACCGCGACGTCGGCCGGACCCGTCCGCGGGTCGGCGGCGATCCGCATCGTCCGCGCCCGATCGGCGGCCGAGACGCCGGTGGTCACACCGTGGCGCGCCTCGATCGAGACCATGAACGCGAAGCCCGCGGCCCGCGTCTGCGCGTCGCCGAGCGGCGCGATGGCCAGCGCGCGGCAGCGCGACTCCGCCAGCGCCACCCACGGCGTGCCGCCCGCGTCGAGCAGCATCGCGTTGACGAGCGGCGGCGTGATCGTCCGTGCCGCCCCGACGAGGTAGCCCTCCGGTGCGCCGCGCGCCTCGTCGACCAGCACGACCAGGCGCTGGTCGCGCAGGTCGGCCAGCGCGCGGCGGAGGCTCACGCCGACGCCCCCTCCGCGGCCAGCGCGAGCTCGGCGACGCACGCGGCGATGGCCTGCGGCTCCTGCACGATCAGGAGGTGGGCCGTCGGATGCACCTGGCCCGCGATGTGGACGACCGGGGCGCCGCCCAGGCGGCGGGCCCACTCGGCGAAGGCCACGTGGGGGATGACCCGGTCCTCGTCGGGCACGAGCACCTGGGCCGGCGCCCGCACCCGCGCCAGACGGCGATACAGCGTCGGCGACGCGTCCAGCGACCAGGCGGCCGGGTCGGCGTGCTCGTCGCCGTCGGCGGGCGCGACGACGAGCCCCTCGTCGTCGCCGTCGCGGTACTCCGGGTACGCGGCCTGGTGGTCGTTGAACAGGATCGCGTCGCCGTCGAAGTCGGCCGGCGCATCGGCCGCGGGCTCCTCGAGGGCGGGCGACACCAACGGCAGCGGCGCCGGCGCGATCAGCGTCGCTGAGCGCACCCATCAGGTACGCGGCCGCGAGCACGCCCGCGATCAGCCCGCCCAGCGAGTGGCCGGCGACGTGCGCGTCCTGCGTGGCCCAACGCGGTCAGGAGGTCCGCGTAGTGGGGGGAAGTCGTCCAGCGAGCGCATCCAGGCCGGCCGGGCCGTGCCGCCCCAGCCCGGGTGCTCGGGCGCGATGACGTCGAAGCGCTCGGCCAGCGCGGCGTGGATCGGCAGCCAGCGCTTCGTCAGCCCCATGCCGTGCAGGAACAGCAGCGGGGGCCGGAGCCGGCGCGGCGGTAGGCCACGTCGACGTCGCCGACCGCCAGCCGGCGGGGTGCCGTCCAGGCCGCTCATCCGATGTGCCCCGTGTAGCCGGCGGCGCGGTTGCCGGGCTCGACGATCCGCGACGGCTTGCCGGTCCGCAGCTCGGCCTTGTCGCCGATCTGGCGCAGCACGGCGATGCCGGCGGCGCCGATCGCGCGCAGCGGCTCGGGCTCCCACTTGCGGGCGGGCGGCCCGACGGACGGCAGGCGCGTGGTTCTCGGTGTCGCGGCCGAGGATGAGGTCGGCCATCGTCCGCCCGGCCAGGTTCGCCGTGGCGACGCCCTCGCCGACGTAGCCGCCCGCCCAGGCCAGGCCGGTGGCCCGGTCGATGCCGACCCCCGGCGCCCAGTTGCGCGGCGCGGCGAAGACGCCCTGCCAGGAGTGGTCGATGCGCACGTCGCGCAGCGCCGGGAACAGCCGCACCAGCTCCCGGCGGTACATCGAGAGCACGCGCGCGGGCGCGGGCTCGTCCGGGTTGGGCGCGGAGTTGTAGAGGTAGGGGACGCGGTTGTCGTCGCCGCCGATCGTGATGCGGTGGTCGGCGGTGTGCTGGAGGTGCAAGAACGGGTGCTCGGCCAGCAGCGCCTCGCGGCCGGCCCAGCCGATCTGGGGCCAGACGTGGTCGGGGAGCACCTCGGTGACGAGCATCGAGGTGTGCACCGGCACCATCACGCGCTTGTGCGTCTCCAGGCTCTCGGTGTAGGCCTCGGTCGCGCGCAGGATCGTGCGCGCGCGCACGGTGGGCCCGGACGCGGTGCGCGCGAGGCCGGGCTCGATCGCCGTCACCCGCGTGCCCTCGTAGATCGTCGCGCCGAGCCGCTCGACCGCGTCGGCCAGCCCGCGGACGAGGGCGCCGGGGTGGATCGACGCGCAGTGGGCGTTGACGCGGGCGCCGATCGCGCCGTCGACGTTGATGCGCTCGAGCACCTCCGGCCCCGAGAGGTAGCGGCTGTCCTGCGGCGTCCAGCCCCACTCGCGGTCCTCGTCGACGGTCGCCCGGAAGCGCTCGGCCTCCAGCGGCGTGCGGGCGACCATGACCACGCCGTTGCGCGCGTAGGCGCAGTCGATGCCCTCGCGCGCGACCGCGGCGCCGACCTCGGCCACCGCGTCGCGGACCGCCCGCTCCATCGCCATCGCGCCCGCGCGCCCGCCGCGCTTGGTCCAGTACTCGCGCGAGCCGTTGAACTGGGCGATCACCGCGCCGCCGTTGCGGCCGGAGGCGCCGTAGCCGGCGACCTCGGCGTCGAGCAGCACCACCGCCAGCGACGGGTCCGCGCGGCGCAGCGCATACGCTGTCCACAGGCCCGTGTAGCCGGCGCCGACGATGCACACGTCCGCCTCGCGCGACTCGGCGAGGGCCGGACGCTGGACGAGGCGCTCGCCCCCGTCGACGTAGAGCTGCTTGAACCAGTGGGAGACGCGCGCGGGATCGGCGAGGACAGAGCTGTTGTGGTTCACGTGACCGCCTGCTCGGATGTATCGAATATCGACCAGATGTGACCGAAAACGTAGTCTAGGTGGTGCTCCGGCGTCCCGCAACTTTGCCGCTCGCGTTGACGTGGGTCCGACAGCATGAAACGATAATCGTGCTTATCAGTCCGATTCTGTAGGAGGGTTGGTCGATCCATGGCGACAGCCACCGAGACCCAGCAGCACAGCTGGCCGTTCTACACGCCGCCGGAGGTGGTCGACGTCCGGGGCATCGCCACCGCGTACCGCCGCGCCGGCTCGGGCCCGGCCGTGGTCTACCTCCACGGCGCCGGGCTCACCCGCCGCTGGCTGCCGTTCCACGAGCGCCTGAGCCGGCGCGTCGACCTCGTCGCGCCCGAGCAGCCCGGGTTCGGCGACACGCCGATGCCCCCGTGGCTGCGCTCGATCAGCGACGTCGTCCTGCACCTCGACGACCTGTTCGAGACCCTGGGCCTGGGCGAGGTGCACCTGGTCGGGCACTCGCTGGGCGGCTGGATCGCCGCCGACTTCGCCGTCACCTACCCGCGGCGGCTGCGCAGCCTGACGCTGGTCAACGCGCTCGGCCTGCGCGTGCCCGGGAGTCCGCTGTACGACATCTTCCGCATGACCCCCGACGAGGCCGACGACATCCTGTTCAACGGCCAGGCCGCGCGCTACGGGGACTACCTCGAGCAGGGCGATCCGGTGGAGGCGCTCGTCCACGGCTACGGCGAGATCACCACCGCGGCGCGGCTCGCGTACAACCCGCGCTACGACCACCGCCTCGACCGCCGGCTCGCGCGCGTCGCCTGTCCGGCCCTCGTGGTCGTCAGCGAGGACGATCACGTCGTTCCCCGCGTGCACGGCGAGCGCTACGCGGAGCTGCTGCCCGATGCGCGCCTGCGGGTCGTCGAGGGGACCGATGCTCCGACCGGCCACCTGCCGTTCGTCCAGGAGCCCGAGCGGCTCGCGGACATGATCGCCGACTTCGTCACCGAGAAGGTCCAGTCGTGAGACCCCGCGGGTCCTCATCCATGAACGCCGCGACCCGGCAGGAGGCATATCGATGAGCGAATTGGAGTTCTACGCATTCCACAACGGCGCCTACCCGTGGGTGCCCCACAAGAGCGTCATCGCCGAGCACTCGCGCACGAACTTCATCTCGCTGCCGACGACGTTCTACGACGAGGCGCTGGCCCAGCGCCAGATGCGCGACTTCCTCGAGATGCTCGTCGCCTGCGAGCGGCTCGGCTTCGACGGCGTGCTGCACTCCGAGCAGCACAACGGCCCGATCGGCCTCAGCGCCCAGGGCATGGTCACGTCGGCCTACCTGGCCGCGCAGACCGAGCGCATCCGCATCGCCGCCGTCGGCCCGATCATGAACGCCTACCTCTCGCCGGTCCGGCTGGCCGAGGAGGTGGCGATGGTCGACATGATGTCCAACGGGCGCCT
>JAWKHR010000005.1:0-2849 GCA_041394725.1 Vicinamibacterales bacterium
CTTGGACCCGCGCACCAGGCCGCGCAGCGTCTGGATCACCTCGACGTCGAGGAGGCCGGGCGCGTGGACGTCACCGAGCATCCCACCGTGCTCGGCCTCGGAGCCCTCGCCGAGGAGGTAGGCCACGACGCTCGACGCGTCGACGACCCACCTCACCCTTGCCTGCCGGCATCGCGCGCGGCGAGGATGTCCTTGGTGCTGACACCGGCCGTGCCGCGCGAGCGGATCCGTTCGTCGAGCTCTTCTGGCGTCGGTGTGCGCGCTGCTTGGATCACCTGACGAAGGACGTAGTCGCTCAGCGACGTTCCCTGCGCTGCGGCGCGCGCCTTGAGCGTGCGATGCACATCCTCTGGGACGTCGCGGATCTGGATGAGTCCCATGCAAATAAGATGACTTCATCCGGATTGCATGTCAAGGGATTGTCACGGTCCCCAACGGAAGAAGGGTGCGCGAGCGTGGTGTTCGCTCAGCCAGTGGGGCCCGAGGCCAACCCGGCGCGGTGGGCGGCGCGGTCGCGCTGCAGACGCTCGGCGATCTGCACGCCGTCGCGGCGGGCGAGGGGGAGCCCGGACTGGGCGGCGAGCAGGCTGCGCAGCGCGAACGTGGCCACGTCGTCGGCGAACTGGGCGGCCCACGCCGGGCTCTCGGCGTGGTAGGTCGAGATCGTCATCAGGGCCAGCCCCGAGATCGCGCGCGCGGCGAACGCCGGGTCGAGCGCCACGAACTGCTCGGACGCGATGCCCTGGCGCACGAGCTCGGCGACGGCGGCGTGCAGTCGGTTGAGCTCGGCGGTCCAGCCGGCGAAGCGCGGCTCCTGGCGGATGTCGTCGGCCTGCAGGCCGCCGAGGTCGTAGGGCGACGTGGCCAGGAAGATCGTGTCGGCGTACAGGAAGCCGTAGAGCCGGCTGGCGGCGGGCTCCCGGCTCTCGGTGAGCGCGTGGACCGGGGCCACGATCCCGGCCAGGCTGTGCTCGAGCAGCGCCTCGGCGATCGCGGCCTTCGAGGGGAAGTGGTGAAACAGCGACGGCTGGCGGATGCCGACGGCCTCGGCGATCTCGCGGGTGCGCGTGCCGGAGTACCCCTTGGCCGCGAACAGGGTCGCGGCGGCCTGGAGGATGCGCTCGCGCGTCATCGGCGCGGGGGCGGCCAGGTCGGCCGTGGGGCCGCGTCGCGGTGGGCGGGCAGCGGGCGGGGGCGCCACAACCAGGAGCCTATCGGTCGATAGGGCACCGGTCCACCTGGTCAAGGCCGAGATGTTCGGCGATGACGGTTGACAGCCGCGATCTCGTGCGGTGTACTCGCCTACCGATCCTTAGAGCGAACGTTGGTGACCGTATAGCGAACGAGAGGAGAGCGATGCCTTCGTCTGAGAGCACAGCGCCGCGCGCGCGGGCCCACCACGCCGAGCCGCAGGTGGTCGACATCGCGGGCCTGCCCACCGCGTACCGGCGCGAGGGCGACGGCGCGCCGCTCGTCTACCTGCACGGCGGCGGCCTGACGCGCCTCTGGCTGCCGTTCCTCGAGGCGCTGGCGGCGCACCACGACGTCCTCGCGCCCCAGCACCCGGGCTTCGGCGCCACGCCGCTGCCCGACGGGTTCGACGGCTTCGGCGCGACCTCGTCCTGCACTACGACGGCCTCTTCGACGCGCTTGAAGCTCGACCGCATCCATCTCGTCGGCCACTCGCTCGGCGGATGGATCGCCGCCGACCTCGCGGTCTACCCGCGCCGCTTCGCCAGCCTCACGTTGATCACGCCGACCGGGCTGCTCGACGCCCCGCTCATCGACACCTTCCGGATGACGCCACCGCAGCGCCGAGCCGCGCTGTTCAACGGCCGCGACGCGCACCACGCGCAGCTGTTCGCCGACGAGGGCGCCACCGCCGAGCTGATCCAGGACTTCACCGAGCAGGCGACGCTGGCGCGGCTGACATGGAATCCGCGCTACGACCGCAAGCTCGACGCCCGGCTGCGCCGCGTCCGCGCCCCGACCCTGGTCATCGGCGCGCAGGACGACCGCGTCGTGCCGACCGCGATGGCGGCGCGGTTCGCCGAGCTCATCCCGGGTGCGCGCCTGCTCACCGCGCCGGGCGCCCCCGGCGAGCCCAGCGGCCACGTGCCCCACGTCGAGGACCCCGACCGGATGGCGGCCACCGTCCGCGAGCACATCGAGGCGAGCGCATGATCGATCCCGAGTTCTTCGTCGTCCTCGACGGTGCCTACCCGCGCGTGCCCTACGCCGGCCGGCGCACGTCGAACTTCGTCGACCTCCCCAACCGCCACTACGACCCCGTCGTCGGCCAGCGGGTGCTCGAGGACCAGCTCGAGACCGCGGCGGCGCTCGAGGACCTCGGCTTCGATGGCGTCGTCGTCTCCGAGCAGCACAACGGCCCGATCGGCGTGCTCGGCAACCCGATGATCGCCGGCGGCTGGCTCGCCGCCCGCACCCGGCGGATGCGGATCGGCGTCGTCGGCGCGATCGTCAACGACTACCTCACGCCGATCCGGCTGGCCGAGGAGATCGCCACGGTCGACACGATGTCGCGCGGTCGGCTGATCGTCGGCCTGCCGATGGGCCACGGGATGCAGTACCACTCGACCGGGGTGATGAACCCCGCCACCGGCCGCGCGCGGTACCGCGAGGCGCACGAGCTGCTGATCCGCGCGATGACCGAGCCGGGGCCGTTCGAGTTCAAGGGCGACTTCTTCCACGTCCCCTACGTGAACCTGTGGCCGCGCCCGCTGCAGCAGCCGCACCCGCCGATCTGGATCCCCGGCGGCGGGTCGGTCGAGACGCTGCGGCTCGTGGCCCGCCACCGCTACACGTACCTGGCCGTGCTCAGCCCGCGC
>JAWKHR010000006.1:0-13063 GCA_041394725.1 Vicinamibacterales bacterium
GGCTGCGGCGGGCGACGGCCCTGTGCCTGCTCGGCGACCGGCTCGACGCGCAGGAGGCGCACGCGCTGGGCATCGTGCAGCGGGTCGTCGAGGCCGAGGCGCTGGACGCCGCCACCGGCGAACTGGTCGAGCGGCTCGTGTCGGCGCCCGCGCAGGCGCTGTGGCGCACGAAGCGGCTGCTGCGCGAGAGCGCAGCGCAGGGCTACCACCGGCAGCTGGGCGCCGAGGCCGCGGCGCAGGCGCTCAACCTGCACGCGCCCGACGCGCAACGGGCGCGCGAAGACTTCAAGCAGACCAGGCGAGCGGACGGTCTCACCGCGCCGCCGCAGGAATGAGGAGAGCCCATGGATCCGCGATTGCCCGAGGCGCTGGCCGCCTACCTCGACGAGCTCGATGCGTTCATCGAGGCCGAGATCACGCCGCTCGAGGAGGCCGACGACAACCGGCGGTTCTTCGACCATCGCCGCGAGCACGCCCGCACGGACTGGGACAACCGCGGGCTGCCGCGGCCGGAGTGGGAGGCGCTGCTGGCCGAGGCGCGGCGCCGGGCCGACGCGGCGGGGCACTTCCGCTATCAGCTGCCGGCGGCCCACGGCGGGCGTGACGGCACGAACCTGGGCATGGCCGTCATCCGCGAGCACCTGGCCAGCAAGGGGTTGGGGCTGCACTGCGACCTGCAGAGCGAGCACGCGATCGTCGGCAACAACGTGTCGCTGCTGTCGATGCTCGCCTACGGCACCGAGGAGCAGAAGCGGGAGTGGGTCGAGGACCTCGCGCAGATGAAGCGGACCTTCGTCTTCGCGATCACCGAGCCCGAGCACGGCTCCGACGCCACGCACATGACGACGCGCGCCGAGCGTCACGGCGGCGACTGGGTCATCAACGGCGAGAAGACCTGGAACACGGCCATCCACGCGGCCGAGGCCGACCTCGTGTTCGCGCGCACCAGCGGCCAGCCGGGCGACGCGCTGGGCATCACCGCCTTCCTCGTGCCGACGGCGGCCCCCGGGTTTCGCATCGAGGAGTACCTGTGGACGTTCAACATGCCCAGCGACCACGCCCGCGTGTCGCTGACCGACGTGCGCGTGCCTGACGGCGCGATCCTCGGCGAGGAGGGGCACGGGCTGGAGCTGATCCAGCACTTCGTCAACGAGAACCGCATCCGCCAGGCGGCGTCGAGCGTGGGCGCGGCCGCCTACTGCATCCGCGAGTCGATCGCCTACGCCAAGCGGCGCGCGCCCTTCGGCCGGCCGCTGGCCACCAACCAGGGCATCCAGTTCCCGATCGTCGAGCTGGAGACCCAGCGCGAGATGCTCAGCACCTTCATCCGCAAGACCGCCTGGGCGATGGACGCCGACGGGCCGTTCTCGCAGTCCAAGGAGGTCTCGATGGCCAACTACTGGGCCAACCGGCTGTGCTGCCAGGCGGCCGACCAGGCCATGCAGGTCCACGGCGGCCTGGGCTACTCGCGCCATACGCCGTTCGAGCACATCTACCGCCACCACCGTCGTTACCGCATCACGGAAGGCGCGGAGGAGATCCAGATGCGGCGGGTCGCCGGCTACCTGTTCGGCTTCATGCGCCAGGCCGAGCCGAAGGGCGTGCAGTCGTGAAGGCGACGTGGACGACTCCGGCCGAGGTCGCGGCCGGCTACATCGCCAACGGCTTCTGGACCGACGACCGGGCCGGTCGGACGTTGGGTTGGGCGGCCGCCGAGTTCCGCAGCGCGACGCGGTCGTGGTCGGGCCGAGGCGGGTCACCTACGCCGAGCTCGACCGCCTGGTGGCACGCGCCGCCGCCGGCCTGAGCGCGCTCGGCGTCGGCTCCGGCGACGTCGTCTCTTTCCAACTGCCCAACACGCTGGAGGCGGTGGTCACGTGGCACGCCGTCCAGCGGCTGAGCGCGATCCCCAACCCGATCACGCCGATCTACCGCGCGCGCGAAGTCGAGTTCGCCCTGCGCCAGGCGCGCACGAAGGTGGCCGTCATCCCGGACCGCTACCGCCGCCACGACTACGTGACGATGTACGCCGAGATGGCGACGCGGCTGCCGAACCTGGCCGCCGTGGTGGTGGTCGGCGATGCGCCGGCGGCGGCGCCGTTCGCGCCATGGCGGGTGGTCGCCGAGGCGGCGGGCGCGGTCGAGACGTGCCTGCCGGGCGAGCCCGACGACGTGGCGCTGCTGCTCTACACGTCGGGCACGACCGCCGATCCCAAAGGCGTCCTGCACACGCACCACTCGCTGCTCTACGACGCCCGTGCCATGGCCGCCTGGTACGGCCTCAACGACCGCGACGTGATCTTCAACCCCGCGCCCGTCACCCACGCCTCAGGGATGCTGTGCGCGCTGGTGATCCCGCCGGTGATCGGCGCCACCGTGGTGCTGCAGGACCGGTGGGACGCCGCCGAGGCGATCGAGCTGGTCGAGCGCGAGCACGTCTCGTTCATGCTCTTCGCCACGCCCTTCCTGCAGGACCTGGCCGACCTGCAGGACGCCCAGCGGCGCGACCTCCCGGGCATCCGCTACATCGTCTGCGGCGGCGCCGACGTCCCCGAGCTGCTCGTGCACCGGGCCACGGCGAACCTCGGGCCGGTCGTGCGCATGTACGGCTCCTCGGAGGTGCCGTCGATGACCACCTGCTCGCGCGTCGACGCGCACGACCGCCGGGCGGGCACCGACGGGCGTTGGATGCGGCCCACGCGGGCCGTGCTCGTCGATGACGACGGGGCCCGCATCGCCGGCGCGGGGCGCGGGGAGATCCGCGTCACCGGGCCCGACGTGTTCGGCGGCTACCTCGACGCGAGCCTCAACGCCGAGGCGTTTGACGACGCCGGCGCGTTCTGCACCGGCGACGTGGGGGAGATGGACGCCGATGGCTACCTGCGGATCGTCGGTCGCATCAAGGACATCATCAACCGCTCGGGCGAGAAGTTCAGCGCGCGCGAGATCGAGGAACTGCTGTACGCGCATCCGGCGGTGCGCGACGTCGCCGTCGTCGCCGTGCCCGATCCCAAGACCGTCGAGAAGGCGTGCGCGTTCGTGGTCGCCGCGACCGAGCCCGCACCGACACTCGCGGACCTGTGCGACTACCTGCAGCAGCACGAGCTCCTCCAAGCGCAAGCTCCCCGAGCGGCTCGTCGTCGTCGGGGAGCTTCCGCGGACCGCCAGCGGCAAGGTCCAAAAGCACCTGCTGAGAACCCAGGCCAGCGGCAGCTGACCGCCGTGCCGACCGCAGCTGACGCAGCCGACCCAGAAGGACACCCCCTCATGAGCACGTTGTTCGACCTCTCCGGCAAGACCGCCATCGTGACCGGCGGCACCAGCGGCATCGGGCTGGGCATCGCGGAGGCGCTGGCCGCGCACGGCGCTCGCGTGGCGGTGTGGTCGCGCCGTGCATCGCCTGACGCGTTGCCGCCGGAGCTGGCGCAGCATCCGCCGGGACGCATCGCCGCCTTCCCGTGCGACGTCGCCGACGAGGGCGCCGTCGCCCGCGTCTTCGCGGAGACCGTCGACGCGCTCGGGCCGATCGACGTCGTCGTCTCCAGCGCGGGCGTCAGCCCACCGCGCGTGCGCTTCACCGACTACCCGACCGACCTGTGGCGCAGCACGCTGGCCACCAACCTGGACGGCACGTTCTTCACGTTCCGGGCGGCCAGTCGGCACATGATGGACGCCGGCCGCGGCGGGTCGCTCATCGCGGTCGGCAGCCTCGTCGTCGACGCCGGCTTCCCTCAGCGCGAGTCGTACGCGGCCTCCAAGAGCGGCGTGGTGGGCATCATGCGCTCGGTGGCGGTCGAATTCGGTCGCCACGGCATTCGCGCCAACGCGATCCTGCCGGGCTGGATCGAGACGCCGCTGATGGAGTCCGTGGTCAACCACGAAGGCGCCTCGTACGCCGGCATGCCGTCGGCCGTCCTGTCACGCATCCCGGCACGCCGGTTCGGCTCGCCGCGGGACCTCTGGGGCCTGGCGGTCTACCTGGCCAGCGATGCGAGCGCTTACCACTCGGGCGACTGCATACGCGTGGACGGCGGCTACTCGGTGATGTGAGATGGAGCTGCGCGACACCTCCGCGGTGGTCACCGGCGCCGCCTCCGGGCTGGGGCTGGCGACCGCGCGCAGCCTGGCCGAGGCCGGCGCGCGCGTGGTCGGCATCGACCTCGCGCCGCGCCGGGACGCGGACGCGATCACCTACGTCGAAGCCGACGTCACGCAGCCCGACCAGGTTGCCGCGGCGGTGAGCGCCGCATCCGCGGTCGGCCCGCTGCGTACGGTGGTCAACTGCGCCGGCATCGCGCCCTCGCAGCGCATCTGGGGCGCGCGCCGCGGCGTCCACGACCTCGCGCTGTTCGCGCGCGTGCTGCAGGTCAACCTGGCCGGCACGTTCAACGTGATGGCGCTGGGCGCGGAGGCGATGGCGCGTACGGCGCCCGACGACGACGGCCAGCGCGGCGTCGTGGTCAACACGGCGTCGGTGGCGGCGTTCGACGGCCAGGTCGGCCAGGCCGCCTACGCCGCGTCCAAGGGCGGCGTGGCGGCGCTGACGCTGCCGGCCGCGCGCGATCTGGCCGACGCGGGCATCCGCGTGTGCACGATCGCGCCGGGGACGGTCGAGACGGCGATGCTGGCGTCGGTCGCGCCCGAGTTCCGCCAGCGGCTGGCCGACGCGGTGCCGTTCCCCCGGCGGCTGGCGCGGCCGGATGAGTACGCCCAGCTGGTGCGCGCGATCATCGCCCACGACTACCTCAACGGCGAGGTGATCCGCATGGACGGCGCGCTGCGGATGGCGCCGCGCTGACGCCGATCAGGGTGTCGCCGTGCCCGCGGCCGGCGCGTCGCGATGCTGGGGGTGCTGCACGCCGGGCAGGATCAGCCGCACGAGGGAACCGAGGAACTGGTCTCGCGTGGAGATCAGCTCGTCGGTCTCCGCGACCGGCGTGTTGAGCACACGGGCCATGATCGAGCCCGCGATCGTCGACAGCACGAGCCGGGTGGACACCTGCTCGTCGATCTGGCGGCGCTCGCGCGCGCGCAGGAGCGCGCCGCGCACGGAGGACTCCAGCGGCTCGATCGTCTTGGCCCGGTACCGCTCGCCGAGCTCGGGAACGCTGCGCTGCTCGACCTGCAGCCGCGTCCAGGCGGGCCCCACGTCGCTGGTCCACACGTCGAACAGCTGGCCCGCGATGTCGTACAGCTCGAGCTCGAGGTCGCCCAGGTCGGGCGTGATCAGCGCCGGGCGCGTGCTGGTGACGGCCTCGACGATCAGCTCCTCTTTGGAGGACCAGCGGCGGTAGACCGCCGGCTTACCCACCTTCGAGCGGCGGGAGACGACGTCGAAGCTGAACCCGGCCCAGCCGACCTCGCCATACAGCGGCACCGCTGCCTCCAAGATCGCCCGATCGACCCGCGGATCCCGCGGCCGCCCTCCAGAAGACATCGTCCCGTCCCGTCTGTCGCGAATGCTCTGTCGCCTCCTTTCGAGCCTACGAGAGTCGGCGTCCGTACGCGTGCCGGGGTCGTCACGCAAACGCGCACCTACCCCTTGCGTACGAAGCCCGTACGTAATACTGTGACGTGCGCCGCAGCTCGGGTCCACCGCCTTGAAAGGGGCCATTGTGAAGCCACACGACTTCGATTCGTACAGGGACAAGTACGAGACCATCTCGCTGGAACGCACCGAGGACGGCATCCTCACGATGACCATCCACGAGCTCGGCAACCCCGCCGGTCCGGTCAAGTACGACGTCGACTACGACTGGTCGCACCCGCATGTCGAGTGGTCGCACTGCTTCAACGACATCGCGCGCGATTACGACAACGAGGTCGTGATCATCACCAACGGCGGCGAGAACTTCATCACCGAGGATCGTGCTCCGTACGCCGCCGACGCCGGCATGGTCGGCCAGGAGGATCCGATCCCGGCGGTGGCCTGGGACTGGGTGCAGCACAACGGCAAGGCGCTGCAGATGAACCTGCTGAACATCGAGTGCCCGGTGATCGGCGCGATCCGCGGCCAGGCGCTCGTCCACGCCGAGCTGGCCACCCAGAGCGACATCGTCCTGTGCAGCGAGGACACCGTCCTGCAGGACCTGCCCCACTTCGAGTCCGGCGGCTACGCGCCCGGCGACGGCGTCGGCCTGCACTGGCCCACCGTGCTGGGCACCAACCGCGGCCGCTACTTCCTGCTCACCGGCGAGAAGCTCACCGCCCAGCAGGCGCTCGAGCTCGGCGTCGTGCAGGAGGTCCTGCCGAAGGACCAGCTGCTGGCCCGCGCGCAGGAGCTGGCTCGCGACATCCTGCGCCGGCCCAAGCTGATCCGCCGCTACACGCGGATCATCACGACGCAGATCGCCCGCCAGCAGATGCTCGATCACCTTGGCTACGGCCTGGCGCTCGAGGGCCTGAGCGTCGCCGGTCGGCCGGCGCCAGGCACCTGAGTCGCGCGCGCCCGCGGGCCCCGGCCCGCCGGCGCGCCTGACGCCGAGAAGCGGCGTCTTTCGCACATACGCACCCACGTTTCGCTTCGACGCGAGAACCCACCCGGGCTCGTGGCGGGCGACCCATCCCGGAGGAGAGTCAGAGAGATGAAGTTGGTCGGAGAGACCGCGCTGGTGACCGGCGGCGCCAGCGGGATCGGCAAGGCGATCGCCGCGGCGCTGCTCGAGCAGGGCGCCAACGTCGCGGTGATCGACAAGGACGCCGAGACGAGCGAGCAGGCGCGGGCCGAGCTCGAGCAGGCGCACGACGCGCGTGGCCGGCTCGTGTGGAAGGTCGGCACCGTCACGTCGGCGGCTGACGTCGACGATGTCCTCGACGCGGCGGCGGAGGCGTTCGGCGGCGTCGAGATGCTGGTCAACAACGCCGGCACCGCCTCGCTGGCGTTGATCGTGGACACCAGCGAGGAGGACCGGGACCGATCGTCGACACGTGCCTGAAGGGCACGTTCCTGTGCACCCGCGCCTTCGCCCAACGGGCCATCGCGGCGGGCGCGCCAGGCGCGATCGTCAACATCGCCTCGCTGAACGCCGTGGCCGCCACCGATGGGCTCAGCCACTACTGCGCGGCGAAGGCCGGTGTCGTGCAGTTCAGCCAGGTGGCGGCCGGCGAGCTGGGGCGCTACGGCATCCGCGTCAACGCGATCGGGCCGGGCACGACGCGCACCCCGCTGGGCGTCGGATTCACCGTTGGGCGGATGGGCGACGAGTTCCTCGATCGCATCCCTGATCGGGCCCGACAAGCGCCACCAGGAGGCGTCGGACATCGCCGACGTGACGCTGTTCCTCCTGTCGGACGCCGCGCAGCGTGACGGGCCACTTCATCCCGGTCGACGGCGGCCAGCACGTGCGCGGACTGCACTCGTACTGGGACGTCGCTACGAGCAGGGCCTCGTCTAGGCCCGTCCACCACTTCTCACCAAGAAAGCGAAACGCCATGTCAGACATGCATCTGCCGAGGATCCGCCGGATCCTCGCCGCCGGCGCCGTGGCCGGCCTGATCGCGACGACCGCCGCGTGCCGGCAGCAGCGACGACTCCTCCACCTCGACGGCGGCGGCGGGCACGACCGTCGGCGCCGCGGCCACGACGGCCGACTCCGGCGCCGCGGGCGTCGCCAAGGCCAAGGCGGCGATCGAGCCGTTCATCGCCCAGAGCGAGCCGCTGACCATCGACACGCCGCTGTCCAAGAAGCCGCCCAGCGGCAAGACCGTCTACTGGCTGCAGGCCAGCCTCGACGACACGTCGATCATCACGCCGGGCATGGAGGCCGCCACCAAGGCGCTGGGCTGGAACCTGAAGACGCTCATCTACGACCCCAGCAAGCCGCAGGAGGTCAACTCGACGGTGATGCAGGCGGTGGCCGCCAACCCCGACTACATCGCCATCGCCGGGTCGCCCCCGGAGCAGTGGCAGGAGGGGCTGGACGCGGCCAAGGCCAAGGGCATCCCGATCTTCGACCCTACGACCAGGTCGACCCGCTGGGCAAGGAGAACGGCATCTACAGCCAGGTCTCGCGCAACGACTACGTGCGCTACGCGAAGCTGATGGCCGACTACGTCGCGGCCGACTCAACGGCGACGCCGACATCCTGCTCGTCAACGTCCCGGCCTACCCGGTGCTGGCGCCCTACAAGGACGACATGCAGAAGGAGCTCGACGAGTCTGCCCCCAACTGCAAGCTGGACGAGCTGGAGATCAGCCAGCAGGACCTGCTGGCCGGCAGCGTGCCAACTCGGTCGTCTCCTACCTGCGCACGCACCCGGACACGAAGTACGCGGTGTTCTCGCTGGGCGCACTGACGACCGGCGTCAACCAGGCGCCGGCCTCCGGCGGCGTGTCGGGCGAAGCTGCTGGCTCAACCCGGTCGAGGCGAACCTCAAGGCGCTCGAGAACGGCAGCGAGTATGCGTGGTGGCGCTGCCCAAGGCGCTGTCGGGCTGGTACCTGGTCGACGCGATGGCGCGCCACTCGGTCGGTGACTCGACCAAGCCAAGCGACCGCGCTGCTGCCGACGCAGATCATCACCAAGTGACACCGTCCCCGAGCCGCTGACGCGGATCGGCTTCGACGGCCCGCCAGCTACCCCGACGAGTTCGCCAAGCTCTGGAAGCTGCAGTAGCGCGATGGCGGTGATGGGCGAGGCGCAGGCGCTGTGGATCCGCGACGCCGGCATGACCTTCGGCGAGACGACCGTGCTGAGCGGCGTCTCTCTGGACGTCGCGCCCGGCGAGGTGCACGCGCTCGCGGGCCACAACGGCTCCGGGAAGTCGACGCTGGTGAAGATCCTCGCCGGGCGCTACGTCCCACATCCGGAGACGAGCGTCCACGCGGGCGACGCGTCGCTGGAGTTCGGCCGGCCCGAGAGCTCGATGGCGCTCGGCCTGCGCTTCGTCCATCAGAACCTGGCCCTGGTGGCGGACCTGTCGGTGACCGAGAACCTCGCGCTCGGTCCCGGGTTCGGCGCCGGTGGCCTGGGCCGCATCGCGTGGCCCAAGGAGCACCGCCGGGCGCGCCAGGAGCTGGCCTCGCTCGGCTACGAGGTCGACCCGCGCGCGCCCGTGCGCGACCTGTCGGCCTCGACGCGCAGCGCGGTGGCGATCGCGCGGGCGCTGAGCGACCGCGCCGCCACGGCGGCGCGGATCCTCGTGCTCGACGAGGTCACCGCCACGATGCCGCTCGCCGAGGTGCAGCGTCTGCTGGCGCTCGTCGAGGGGCTCAAGCAGCGGGGCGTGGGAATCCTGATGATCTCCCACCACCTCGAGGAGCTGGAGACGGTGGCCGACCGCGCGACGATCCTGCGCGACGGTCACCTGGTGGCCACCGTCGACCGCGCCGACGTGACGGTGGACAACCTCACGCGGCTGATCATGGGCGAGACGCGCGCGCGGGCGCGCACGGACATGCTCGACCGGCTCACCGCGCGCACCAGCGATCCACAGGCACCCGGCGCGGGCCTGGCCGTTCAGGGGCTGACCGGGGCGCGCATCGACGGAATCTCGTTCATGGTGCGTCGGGGCGAGATCGTCGGCTTCTCGGGCGTGACCGGCTCGGGCCGCGAGGAGTTGGCCGAGCTGCTGTACGGCGCACTCCCGCGCGGCGGCCGTGTGACCGTCGACGGACACGAGCTGCCGCCGCATCGTCCCGACCGCGCGCTGCGCGCCGGTCTCGCGCTGGTCCCGGCTGACCGCGCCCGTCACGCGGTGCTGCCCGCGATGTCGGTGCGCGAGAACCTGACGATCTCGCGCCTGAGCGACGTCACCCGTCGTGGCGGCTGGATCCGCGCCGACCGCGAGCGCGAGCAGGTTCGCGCCTGGATCGACACGCTCAGCATCACGGGCGCCCAGGACGTCGCCGACGTGGTCGAGCTGAGTGGTGGCAACCAGCAGAAGGTGATGCTGGCGCGGGCGATTCGGCTGCAGCCGAAGGTGCTCGTGCTCGACGAGCCGACCCAGGGCGTGGACGTCGGCGCGATCGCCGACATCTACGCGCTCATCCGCGCGATCGCCCCGCAGGCGGCGATCGTCGTGTGTTCCAGCGACCTGGACGAGCTCGCGCGGCTGTGCACGTCGGTCCACGTGCTGCGACGTGGCCGCCTGATCGGCCATCTCGAGGGCGACGAGGTGACCGAGACGAACATCGCCCGCCTGGAGCTCTCCGCCGAGCCCAGCCCCGAGACCGCTCACGCCTCCCATCGTGCCCCTGACGAGGACCTCGCATGAAACTGCTCAAGATCAGTGTCCGGCGGTTCAGCGCCGTCTGGCTCTTCGCGATCTTCTTCGTGATCTTCACGATCGCCCGGCCCGAGATCTACCCGACGATGGCCACCGCGCGGCTGGTGCTGTCCGGTCAGGTGGCCGTCGGCCTGCTCGCGTTCGCGGTGCTCGTGCCGCTGGCGGCCGGCGTCTTCGACCTGTCCGTCGGGGCGATGATGGCGTTTTCGATGATCGTCTTCACCTACCTGGTCCAGCACACGGAGCTGAGCTGGGTGGTGGTGGCAGTGATCGCCGTCGTCGCCTGTGCCGCCGTGGGCGCGATCAACGGCTTCCTGGTGGTGAAGCTGCGCGTCGACTCGTTCATCGCCACCCTCGGCATGAGCCAGGTGTTGCTGGCGCTCATGCTGTTCATCTCGCAGAACCGTCAGATCTCCGACGTCTACTCACACGCGTTTCTGGATTTCACGCGCGGGCGCTTTCTCGGCCTCACCATGGACGTCTACTACCTGCTCGCCGTCGCGATCGTGCTGTGGTACGTGATGGAGCACACGCCGATCGGGCGGTATCTGTACGCCGTCGGCGGCAACGCAGAGGCCGCGCGGCTGGCCGGCGTGCGTGTCGACCGGATCATGTGGAGCTCGCTCATCGCCTCGGCGGTGATCGCCGGCTTCGCGGGCCTGATCTACGCCAGCCAGGTGGGCGTGTTCTCGACGAACTTCGGCGCGCCGCTGCTGTTCCCCGCGTTTGCGGCGGTGTTCTTTGGCGCCACGCAGATCAAGAACCGCCCCAACGTCTGGGGCTCGCTGATCGCGCTCTACGCGCTGGCCTTCGGCGTGCAGGGGCTGCAGCTGGTGTTCTTCGACGGCGGCTACTGGATCACGCCGCTGTTCAACGGCGTCGCGCTGGTGGTGGCGGTCGCCTTCGCCAGCTACCGGCGCATCGGCGGGGGCCGCGGTCGCCGCCGCGTCGGTCGCCGGCGCGCACCCGACGGGGCGGTCGCGCCCGCCGCGAGCTCGTCGTCGACCTGAGCAACCGTCCTACGCACGAGAGGAGCAGCAGATGAGACTGACCGACAAGGTGCTGGTGGTCACCGGCGGGGCGCGCGGCATCGGCCGCGGCGTCGCGCTGCGCGCCGCCGCGGAGGGGGCCGCCGTGGTGATCGGCGATCTGCTCGACAGCACCGAGACGGTGGAGCAGATCGTCGGCGCCGGCGGTCAGGCCCACGGCGTCGCGATGGACGTCCGCAGCGCCGACGACTGGCAGCGGCTGGTCGACGAGGCGCTGCGCCGGCATGGCCGCATCGACCTGCTGGGCAACGTCGCCGGCATCGTCAACCACCTCGGCCCCGACACCGTCGTGGAGTTGACCGAGGAGGGCTGGGAGGAGGTCATCGGCACCGACCTGAAGGGCGTGTGGCTCGGCATGCGCGCCGTGATCCCGCACATGATCGACAACGGCGGCGGGCGGATCGTCAACATCTCCTCGCTGGCCGCGCTGCGCGGCCTGCCCAACCTGGCCGCCTACTCGGCGGCCAAGGGCGGGGTGGCGGCGCTGACGCGTCAGGCGGCCGTCGAGTACGCGCCCCGGAACGTGCTCGTCAACGCGATCGCCCCGGGTACGGTGGACACGCCGATCCTCGGAGACTGCACGCCCGAGGACGTCGAGGCGTTCAAGGCCGCACACGCGATCAAGCGCCTCGGACGCCCGGCCGACATCGCCGCCATCGCCGTCACGTTCTTCGCGCCCGACGACGGCTCGTGGCTGACCGGCCAGGTGATGCCGGTCGACGGCGGATGGCACGTCACCTGAGCCACGCCCGCGGACCAGCGCCGCCGGTCGGGCGGCGCAGTCGCGCTCAGGCGCTCGCCAGGAGGTCGAGCACGTCGTACTCCTGCTCGCAGGTGCGCCGGCCCAGCGCGACGAGATCCACCGAGCGGATCGACCCCGACAGGTGGCGGCGGGCCTGATGGCGGCACATCACGCCCCAGCGCAGCGTCTCGAACACGCGCCACCAGCGCAGCGCGTCGCGGTCGACCGACACGCAGGCCGCGGCCTCGTAGGCGGACAGCAAATCCTCCTCGGTCCCGAAGCCTCCCACGGGCAGCGCCGAGCCGTAGCGCCACGCCCGCACGCACAGCCACGCGAGGTCCTGGAGCGGATCGCCGACGTGCGCCTGCTCCCAGTCCAGGACGGCGCGAATCCCGTCGGATCCGACGATCAGGTTGCCGTTGCGAAAGTCGCCGTGGACGAGCCGCGGGGCGGCCGTCGTGGGCGGATGCTCACGCAGCCAGCGAAACGCGACCTCCATGGCGGGCCGGCCCGCGTCGAAGGAGGTGTAGGTGGCCCACAGCTGACCCAGCTCGTCGGTGCGAGGCACGAGCGGCAGCTGGGCGAGGTCCAGCGCGTGGATGCGGGCGAGCACAGCGCCACATTCGGCGGCGAGCCGCGGGCGCACGGCGGCCAGCTCGGGTGCGCGCAGGATGCGGCGCGGCAGCGACTCACCTTCCACCAGCCGGGTGATGAGGAACGGCGCGCCCAGCGGTTCGCCGGAGCTGTCGTAGCTGACGAGCTCGGGCACGGGCACGCCCGCGGCGCCGGCGACGCCGAACACCTGAGCCTCGACCTCGACGAACTCCGGGCGCGGCTCGGTCGGCGGGTCGAGGCGCAGCACGAGCAGCGCGTCGATCCCGTCGCTGCGCACGCGGAAGCGCCAGCTCTGGCGGCTGGCCCCGGCGGTCAGGCGGACGAGGTCCGTGACGGCCACGTCGGTGCCGAGCACGGGTCGCAGGTGCTTGCGCAACCCGTCGGCCAGGCGGACTTCGGTCATGGGTACTCCTCGGTGGTGGGCGCGGCGGC
>JAWKHR010000007.1:0-197024 GCA_041394725.1 Vicinamibacterales bacterium
CGACCGCGACCGGACCAACGTCAACGGCGGTGCGGTCGCGCTCGGCCATCCGCTCGGGATGACCGGCACCCGGCTGCTGCTCACGCTGCTGCTCGAGCTCGGCCGCCGGGGCAGCCGGTACGGGCTGGCCACCGCGTGCATCGGCGGGGGACAGGGCATCGCGGCGATCGTCGAGCGGACGGACGGCGGGGCGTAGCCGGACGTCCCGCGGAGGCCGGCCGCCCGACGCGGCCGGCCGTTTCACGCCGGCGCCGGGCGCCGGCCGCAGCACAGGAGACACGGGGAATGGAGATCAAGACGGTAGGCGTGCTGGGATGCGGCTTGATGGGCGCCGGGGTCGCGCAGGTCGCGGCCGCGACCGGCCACCGGACCATCGTCGGCGAGGTCAACCAGAAGGTGCTCGACCGCGGCCTCGCGCGCATCAGCAAGTTCCTGGACGACGGCATCGCGCGCGGCAAGGTGACCGAGCAGGAGCGTGACGAGACGCTCGGCAACCTCACCGGCACCACCGAGTTCGCGGCGATGAAGGACTGCGACCTCGTCATCGAGGCGATTACCGAGAACGTCGAGGACAAGGTGGCGGCCTACCGGATCGTCGAGGCCGCTGTCGGGACGCACACGATCATCGCGTCGAACACCTCGTCGCTGTGCATCACGGAGCTGGCGTCGAAGACGAAGCGGCCGGACCGGTTCGTGGGGCTGCATTTCTTCAACCCGGTCCCGCTCATGAAGCTCGTCGAGGTCGTCCGCGCCCTCACCACGAGCGACGAGACCTACCAGTCGGTCTTCGCGTTCGCGCAGGCCATCGGCAAGGAGCCCATCACGGCGCCGGACAAGCCCGGGTTCATCGTCAACCGGCTGCTCGTCCCGTACCTGCTCGACGCGATCCGCTGCTATGAGCGCGGCCTCGGATCGATCGAGGACATCGACAAGGGCATGAAGCTCGGCTGCGGCTACCCGATGGGCCCGCTGACGCTGCTGGACTTCGTCGGCCTCGACACGACCTACTACATCGCGAACATCATGTTCGACGAGTACAAGGAAGCGATGTTCGCGGCGCCGCCGCTGCTCAAGCGGATGGTGCTCGCGGGCAAGCTCGGCCGCAAGTCCGGCGAGGGGTTCTACAAGTACTGAACGGGTCCGGCGACCGGCGCGGCCGGTCGCTCCACGGACGGTTCCGGCGCGGCCGGTCGCCCCGCCGGCGGTCCCGGCACGCCGCCGATCTCCCGCAGGAGGTCGGCGGCGCGTCGTTTGAAGGCACGGTCCTCCGGCGCCCACTCCGGATCGATCGGCGCGTCGAGGGCGCGCTGGAGCAGGCCCCGCGCCTCCGCCCGGCGGCCGCGGTCATCGGCCAGCAGCTCGGCCAGGAAGACCAGCGTCGCGGTGCTCTGCGGGTTGTAGGTCAGCGCGCGCCGCAGGTGTTCCTCGGCCTTCCCGTCGCTGCCGCCGAACAGCCACGGGACCTTGTCGTACCACCGGCCCAGCGCGCGGTCCGCCGATCCCTGCTGCCAGGCCGGGTCGATCGCGAGCACGCGCTCGAGTTCGCTCCGGATGCGCCCGCGGTACTTCAGGCCCTGCCGGAGGCCGAACGACTCGGCCAGCGCGCCCATGTTCGCGGCGAGCCAGAAGTGCCCCTCCGGCCGGTCCGGCCCGAGCGCGATCGCCTGTTCGCCGGCCGCGACGCCGGCGTCGAGCTCGGCCCGCCGGGCGTCCTCCGGCCCCTGCGTGCCGAGCCAGTAGCAGACACGGGCGAGCTTCCAGGCGGGCTCGAACGCCGGCGTGCCGGCCAGACGCGCCCGCCAGATCGCCTGGGCTGCCCGCGCGCTGTCGAGGTGTTCGCGGTCGCGATAGAGCGCGTCCGGATCGCGCTCGCCGGTCTGGCGGGCGAGCGGAACGGCGGCCGGGCGGCCGCCCGCGGGGAGCGGTGCGGCGCCCTGCGAGGCAGTGCGGCGCGCCCTGCGCGAAGCGGAGACCGCGCTGGCGGCAAGGTATGCCGTCATGCAGGAGACGATCACGCGCCTCTTGATCGACATCGGCGAGGATCCGGATCGCGACGGGCTCAAGACGCCCCGCGACGCGTGCGAACAGTCCCTCCGCTTCCTGACCAGCGGGTGCGCCGCCAACCTGGATGCGGTCATCAACGACGCGCTCTTCACCGTCGAGTATAGCGAGATGGTGATCGTGCGTGACATCGACTTCTACAGCCTGTGCGAGCACCACCTGCTGCCGTTCTTCGGCAAGTGCCACGTCGCCTACCTGCCCAACCGCCGCGTGATCGGCCTGAGCAAGCTGCCGCGGATCGTGGACATGTTCGCGCGCCGCCTGCAGGTTGCAGGAGCGCCTGACGTCACCAGATCGCCGAGGCGATCCGCGACAAGACCGACCCGCTCGGCGTCGCGGTCGTCATGGAAGCCACGCATCTCTGCATGGCCATGCGCGGCGTCGAGAAGCAGAACTCGGTGACGACGACGAGCGCCATGCACGGCGTCTTCCGCGACGACGCGCGGACGCTCGAAGGTCCTCGAGCTGATCGATGCCCGCTCGACGCCCGGTCAGGTCCGGCCGGCCGTGGCCGACGGGTTCGCCTGCGCGCCGGACTGACCGCGCGATGCTCCCCGCGGCCGCGGCGTCTCGGTCCCGAGCGCCCAGTGCCGGACGGCCTCGGCGACGGCGGCCACGCCGTCGGTGAGGGCGGCTGGTCCCGGCTGCAGGATGATCGTGGAGGTGATCTCGTGGATCCGGCCGTCGCGGACGGCCGGGACGTCGGCCACTCCGGCCCGCGACGCGATCCGTTCCGGGCGCACCCGCTTGCGCAGGACGCCAGGATCAGGTCAGCGCCGCCGCCCGGACGGCCTCGGCGGTGACGATCCGGTCGCGCCCAGCGAGGCCCGTCGCGCGGGTGCGGAAGACGGGATGCCCGCCTGCGATCTCGACGAGTTCCTCGACCCAGCGGATGCCCGAGATGAGCGGGTCGTCCCATTCCTCGGGGAAATACGCGCGGGCGTCGGGGCAGCGTGGCGGCCGCCGCGCGCACCTAGTCGAGCCCGCCTCGAGGCGGCGAAGGCGAGCGCGTCCGACTCGGGCCCGAGGCCCACGAGGCCGCCGAGCATCCGGATCCTCTGCGGATCTCCGCCACATCGCGGTTGAACGTCACCACCGTGCAGCCGCGACGGATCAGCTCGGCCGCGAGATCGGCCTGGGTCGAACGCGAGGACGAGGTCCGGTCGCAGCGCGAGGAATCTTCTCGAAGCGCGTGCAGGAAGGCGGAGACGCGCGGCACCGTCGCGCCTCCAGGCCGCCGGACGGTGTAGCCCGACACGCCGACGACGCGATCGCCCGCGCCGATGAGGTAGAGCGTCTCGGTCGTCTCTTCCGTGAGGCAGACGATGCGCTCCGGGTAGGCGGACATGCGCACGATCCTATCGCGGGGCGGTCGCGCGGCGACGTGATCCGGGCGGATTCGCGGTCACGTTTCGCGCGCCACCCGCTATACTCGAATGGATGGCGCGCGTGATCTGCGGCGTGGCCGCGTTCCTGCTGGCGGTGCCGCTGCTGATGGCCCAGCGGCTGCAGCCCCCGGCCCCCGGCGCGAAAATCTCCACCACCGTGCGGTGCGCGGCCGATCTCGGTCGTGGCGACAAGAGCCGGCGGCAGTTCTGCGACGTGATGATCGCCGGAGAGGGACCGCGGAGTGTGGTCATGGCGGTGCCGCCGCACACCGGCGACGTGGTCCTGATGTTCGACCTGCACAACCGCTTCACCGTGCGTGACGACACGCTCGACCCCGCGCTGGCCTTCACCCGGCACACCGCGGTGGTGGCGGCCGTGGATCAGGCGGGGACCGTGCTCGATCAGGCGGTCGTCAGCCGCGAGTACCGTACCGTCGGCGACCTGTTCGACCGCATCAGCGGCGGCGGCCAGGGCGGCCTCAAGGCCGTCGCGCCCGGCTTCGCCGAGGCCATCCGCATGACGCTTCCCGCGCCGGTGTCGTCGGTGGGCCTCGTGGGCGTCCGGCTCGAGGAAACCACGCCCGCCGGCGCGCAGGTGTTCTCGGCGCCGGGGCGTCCCGTCGCCATGGTCTCCAACTTCCGTCTCGAATACGTCCCCAAATCCCCGGAGTGAACGGCGTCCTTCATGCATGACGTGCTCATCATCGGGGCCGGCCCGGCCGGCCTCGCCGCAGCCATCGCCGCCAGTCGTCTCGGTCTCAGCTACCTCGTCCTCGAGCAGGGCAGCCTGGTCCATTCCCTGGTGCACTATCCGACCGACATGGTCTTCTTCACCACGCCGGAGCTGCTCGAGATCGGCGGCTATCCGTTCGTGAGTCCGCACGAGAAGCCGACGCGACAGGAAGCGCTGAAGTACTACCGCAAGGTCGCCGACGCGGCCGGCCTCGACGTCCGGTTCGACGAGCCCGTCACCGCGCTCGGCCGGCGCGACGACGGCACGTTCGACGTCACCTCGACGCCGCGCCTCGGCGAACCGAGGCGCACGACCGCGCGCGCCGTCGTCATGGCCACGGGGGCCTACGACCGGCCGAACCGGCTGGACGTCCCGGGCGAGGACCTGCCGCACGTCTCGCATTACTACCGGGAGCCGCACCCGCACTACCGCCACCGGGTGCTCATCGTCGGCGGCAAGAACTCGGCGGCCGAGGCCGCGCTGGATCTCTACCGGAACGGCGCGCACGTCACGCTCGTGCACCGCCAGCCGGCGCTCGGCGACTCGCTGAAGTACTGGGTGAAGCCCGACATCGAGAACCGCATCGCGGAGGGGTCGGTCACCGCGTACTTCTCGACCCGGGTGGTCGAGATCACGCCGTCAGACGTCCAGCTGCAGGGCCCCGACCGCACCTGGCGGGAGCCGGCCGATGCGGTGCTGCTGCTCACCGGCTACCGATCGGACACGACGCTGCTGGAGATGGCGGGGGCCGAGATCGATCCGGCCGCCGGTGCCCCCCGGCACGACGAGACGACGTGGGAGACCACCGTGCCGAACCTGTTCGTGGTCGGTGCCTGCGTGGCGGGACGGCAGAGCGGCCGCATCTTCATCGAGAACGGGCGTCTCCACGGAGAGATCGCCGTTCGCACGATCGCGAAGCGGCTGCAGGCCTGAACGCACCCTGGGAGATCGACGGGCCGGCCCCAGGGCCGGCCCGTCGCGTGTACGCCGGGACCTACCGGAACCAGTAGGTCACGTTGAAGCGCAGGATGCGCGGTCCGAGCACGCCGGTCGGCGAGAGGAAGCTCGGAATCTGGGTCACCGGCGCGTTCGGATCACCCGCGACGCGGATGCTGGTCAGCGTCGACGTCGTCCGGACCGCGTAGGTGGTGTTGGCGTTGGTCAGGTTGTAGACGTCCAGGCTCAGCTCGAGGCGATGCGCGCCGACCGTGAACGTCCGGCCGCCCCGCAGGTCGAGCGTGACGAGCGCGGGCAGCGTCACGCTGCCCGGCGCCTCGGCGATGATCGTCGTGTTGCCCTGGCTGAGGCAGTTCGACGTCACCGAGCCCGAACAGGCCTGGACGACGAACGTCCGGGCGATCGGCAGGCCCGACTGCGCCTTCAGGTTGACCCCGAAGTTGATCCGGTACGGGAACACGTAGGACGCCGTGGCCTTGAACAGGTGCCGGCGGCCGCCGTTGTCGCCCGTCGCGTTGATGATCGCGTTGGGTGAGGCGAGGCTCGTCTGGTCCGCGGTGGTGTGGGCGTAGGTGTAGCCGCCGAGCAGCGCGAAGCCGTTCGCGTAGCGCTTGGTCACCGTGGTCTCGAGCCCGTTGTAGGTGGTCGCGAGCCGGTCGTCGTTCACGGTGCGGGTGTTCAGCGTGACGCCCGGGTTGAGCGTGTAGGCGGTCACCGTCTGGTCGTCGGCCGTGCCCGTGCGGCCGTCGCGGCCCGGGTCGATCACCGGAATGGCCGAGTAGGCCGTGGCCCACTGGTCCAGGCCGAGGTCGACGGTGCCCACCGGGTCGTGCTCCTGCCGGTGGATGAACGTCACGCTCAGCCTGACGCCGGCGAGCAGTTCGTGATCGACGCCCGCGGTGACCTCGTCGCGCGACGTTCGGCGGCGCGCGGAGTCGAAGGGGTTGGGGTTCGGGATCGTCGTGCCGTTGTTGGCGAGCGCGCCGAACTCACCGCCCACGTACTTGAACCCGTCCCAGACCGCCCCGTCCGGCTGGAAGACGAGGTCGTTGTTCCGGTCGAGCCAGGTGTAGCGCTGTGAGATCGTGCCGTTGGGGTTCGGTCCCGGCGTGCCCGTGCCGATCTGGTCGAGGTACCGGCCGGCCGACACCTTGAGCACGGTCTTGCCGCGGCCCGTCAGGTCGTACGTGCCGCTGATCCGGGGCGCCCAGTTCTTCCAGAGCGGCGCCTGTCGGACCTCCGCGAACGAGTCGGGCACGACGTACTGGGTCAGCGTGCCGCCGGTGTTCAGCGTGACGTTCAGGCCGTTGATGACCTGGCCCGGCTGGAAGAACCGGCCGGTGATCGCCGTCTGCGCCGGGATCCAGCCCTCGACGCGTTCCCACCGGACGCCCGCGATGACCGTGAGCCGGCCGCGCGAGTAGGCGTCCTGCGCGTAGATGGCCGTCGTGTTGACGGCCCGCTTGATGAGCGTCGGCGAGTTGAAGATCGTCACCTGGACCGGGCCGGCCGGCTGGTTCGCGGCCGTCGCGAAGCTCCGGTAGGTCAGGTTCACGTCGTCCACGCGGGTGGTGCGCACGTCCTCGGGCGTGTAGGTGTTGTCGAGGCCGCCGAGCAGTTCGTGGCGGCCGCCCGCGAACTCCGGGATGAAGTAGCGCCACGACGACGTGATCGAGAGCCGGCGGCGGAACATGTTCGCCGTGCTCGTGCGGTTGCGCAGCAGCACGCCCGTCGAGAGGTCGTTCAGCGGCTGCTGGGACGTCTTCTGCTCGAGCGGGAAGTGCACGTTGTTGTAGCTGATGTTGGTGTCCGTGAAGAGCCGATCGGACAGGACCCAGTTCCACAGCACCTGGCCGACGTTGTCCACGTCGTACTCCTTCGAGTTGGAGTCCTGCGTGGTCGTGTCGTTCGCGCCCCGGTTCGGCTTGTCGTACCGCTGCTTCGAGCCGTACACGTTGAACCGGTTGCTGGCGTTCAGCTGGTAGGTCAGCCGGCCCGTCCCGGTGAGGATGTCCGTCGTGTCCAGGTCGCTCGTGTCGCCCAGCTCGACCGGCACCGGCGAGATCGCCGGGAAGCCCGGCACGGCCACGTGGGTGCCCTGGTTGTTGAGCGACGCGAAGTAGAACAGCCGGTTGCGGCGGATGGGCCCGCCCGACTGGGCGTTGGTGTTCGTCACGAGCTCGGTGGCATTCGCATTGGGCCGGAACCCGGCATTCTTGAGCGCCGTGTCGATGTTGTCCCACTGGGTGCCGTTGCCCTGGTAGGTCTGGAGGGCCTGGAACGAGTACTGGTTCGTTCCGCTCTTGGTCACCATGTTGATCACCACGCCGGACGCGCCGAGCGAGATGTCCTGCGCGCCGCTCGTCACCTGGATGTTCTCGAACGAGCTCGGGTCGTAGTAGTTCATCGAGAAGCCGATGGCGGCCGGGTCCCCGACGTTGACGCCGTTGAGCAGCTGGACGTTCTGCGAGTTGGGCGTGCCGCGGGCGGTGAACGCCCGCTGCAGGCCGGCCTGGTTGCCGCCCACGTCCGGCGCGTCGAAGATGAGCCCCGGCACCTTGTACTCGAGGATGTTCCAGATGTCCTTGCCACCGGGCGTCGTGTCGAGGAGCTTCGCGTCGAGGTTCACGTTCACCGACGCCGACCGCGTGTCGATCACCGGCGCCTCGCCGCGCACCGTGACCTCCTCGGCGACGGTGCTCACCTTGAGCGGAAACTCCAGCGTGATCGTCTGGTTCTGCAGGACGACGACGTCGGTCCGCACCATGGTCTGGAACCCGGTGAGACTGACGCGCACGGCGTACGTGCCGACGCTCAGGGTCGGGAACCGGTACGCGCCCGTGGAATCGGTGACGCCGACGAGCGCCTGCGGCAGCACCGGGCTGGTCGCGGTGACCGTGGCGCCCGGCACCGACGCGCCCTGCTCGTCGACGGCCTTGACGAAGATGCTGCCCGTCTGGACCTGCGCCGCGGCGACGCCGGGCACGACCAGACACGACAGCACGAGGAGGATCCGGGAGACTCCCAGCATCCGCACCATAGGTTGTCTGCTCCCCACGCAGTGCATGACCACTGCAAACGCAAACAGCCCCGGCCCCGGGGAGGGTCGGGACTGCTGCTGGGCGCGAGAATAGGCAAGAGCCGGGGGCGAGTAAATGCGCCCACTGAGCAGGAGTGTGTCAGGGCGGACACGGCGCCGCGCGCCGACGGGTCAGTGGACCGTGCGCGTCTTGTTCGTGAGGTAGTCGGCCAGGACGTACTGGCCGAGCGTGTAGGGCGTCGTGAAGTAGGCCTTGCCCCGGCAGATGCGCGCCACGCGCCGGACGAACGCCACCAGGTCGTGGTCGCGCGCCAGCATGAACGTGTTGATCATGATGCCCGCGCGCCGGCAGGCGGCCACCTCGGCGAACGTCTCCCGCAGCACGTACGGGTCGAGGCCGAAGGCGTTGCGGTAGATGCGCCCGTCGGGCCGCGTGATCGCGGACGGCTTGCCGTCGGTGATCATGATGATCTGCCGCATGTCCTTGCGCTGGCGGTCCAGCACCCGCCGCGCGAGGCGGAGTCCCTCGCGTGTGTTCGTGTAGTACGGCCCCACCTTCACGCGGCCGAGCTGGCTGATCGGCACTTCCTCGGCCGAGTCGTGGAACAGCACCGCCTGCAGCGCGTCGCCCGGGTACTGGTGCCGGATCAGGCTGGCCAGCGCGAGCGCGACCCGCTTGGCCGGCGTGAACCGGTCCTCGCCGTAGAGCACCATGCTGTGGCTGCAGTCGAGCAGCAGCACGGTCGCGCACGAGCTCTGGTAGTCGCCCTGGACCACCATCAGGTCCTCGTAGCCGATCTCGGGCCGGGCGCCCGGCGCCTCGCCGCGCGCCGCGGCGGCAGCATGCCGGCGGGCGGCGCCGAGGACGGTCGCCGCCGCGTCCAGGTTCAGCGTGTCGCCGAACTCGTACGGGCGCGGCGGGCCGCCCGCCTCCACGCCGGTCGAGAGGTCGCGCGTGTCGTGCCGGCCCTGGCTGCTGCGGCCGATCGAGCCGAGCAGGTCGCGGAGTGCGCGGTAGCCGAGGAAGTCGAGCGCCTTGTCGGTCACCTCGAAGCGCGTCTGGCCGGCCTGGCCGTCCCCCGAGCCGTCGAGCCGCTGGCCCTCGGGCCGACCGGCCAGGCTGATGAAGCCCTCGTCGGTCATGCGCTCGATGATCTGCTGGATGAGCGCCTCGAGCTGGTCGCGTCCACCCTCGTCGGCCGCCTCGCCGAGCAGGCGCTCGATCATCTCGTCCGACAGCATGCCGTCGTTGAGCAGCGCGTCGAGGATCGCGTCGTGCAGCGCCTGCAGCGTGCGGTCGTCGTCGCTCTGCGGATCCCACGGGTTGTTGAACCCGCTGGCCAGCAGCAGGTCGGACAGCCGCGAGACGAGCGACTCGAGGTCGAGCTCGTCGGCGAGCGACGCGACGTACTTGGAGTAGCGGTACTTCATCCGGATGCCGGTCCCGGGCCGGCCGCGACCGCCGTGGCGATCAGTTGTAGTACTTCTTCTTGCCGCCCCGTGGCTCGTCGTCGCCGAGCTGGTCGAAGACGCGCTGGGCCTCGCGCTCGCGCTCGCGGGCGCGCGCGGGCGGCTCGGCGAACAGGCGCCCGTCGTCGGTGCGGCTGATCTTGCGGAGCGCGCAGAGGCCCTCGAGCACGAAGTCGGCGACGGCGGCGCGCACCGGATCGGGCGCGGAGGCCGAGACGCCGATCACCTCGCCGAGGTCGGCCAGGCCGGGGATCGCGTCGACCGCCTCGAGCAGGTCGGCGGCCGAGGCCGTGTCGGAGAGATCGATCGTGCCGCCGTCCTCGAACCACTGGATGACCGGCCGCGGGTCGCCCGTGGCGGCGTAGCCGTCGAAGACCGTCGCGACGGCCTGGCGCACCAGCTCGGTCGCCACGTGCTCGGCGCCGCGCAGCTCGCCCTCGTACTCCAGCTCGATCTTGCCCGTGAGCGACGGCAGCGCCGCGTAGACGTCGCTCACGCGCGGCACCGCCAGGGCCTCGCCCTGCACCAGCGCCCGCCGCTCGGCGTTCGACACGACGTTCTCGAGCGCCGTGATCGGCAGCCGCTGGCTGACGCCCGATCGCCGATCGACCTTCTGGTCGGCGCGCGCGTGGAACGCGATCTCCTCGACGACCTCCGCGATGAACGGCGGCACCTGGACGGGCGTCCCGCCGTGGCGGGCCTCGGTCCAGGCTTCCTGCGCGGTGATCGCCATCGCCTCGCCGCGGGTTCGCGGGTAGTGCGTGCGGATCTCCGAGCCGATCCGGTCCTTGAGCGGGGTGATGATCTTGCCGCGCGCCGTGTAGTCCTCCGGGTTGGCGCTGAACGCCAGCACCACGTCCAGGCGGAGGCGGACCGGGTAGCCTTTGATCTGGACGTCGCCCTCCTGGAGGATGTTGAACAGACCGACCTGCACCTTGCTCGCCAGGTCCGGCAGCTCGTTGATCGCGAACAGGCCGCGGTGTGCCCGCGGCAGCAGGCCGTAGTGCATGGTCAGCTCGTCGCCGAGCTGCAGTCCGCCCCGCACGGCCTTGATCGGATCGACGTCGCCGATCATGTCGGCAATCGTCACGTCCGGCGTCGCCAGTTTCTCGACGTAGCGCCGATCGCGGGGCAGCCAGCCGATCGGCGTCTCGTCGCCGGCGCTCGCCACCGTCGCGCGGCACGCCGCGCACAGCGGCGCGAGCGGGTCGTCGTTGATCTCGCAGCCCGGCATCACCGGGATCTGATCGTCGAGCAGCGACGTCAGCGCGCGCAGCAGGCGCGTCTTCGCCTGGCCGCGCAGGCCGAGCAGGATGAAGTTGTGGCGCGAGAGGATCGCGTTGACCACCTGCGGCACGACCGTCTCGTCGTAGCCGACGATGCCCGGGAAGAGCGCGCGGCCGCTCCGGAGGTGCGCGATCAGGTTCTCCCGCAGCTCGTCGCGCGTGGAGCGATGCGGCACCCGGCCGGCCTCGACGGCCGCGCGAAGGGCGCCAAGCGTGGTGGGCAGGGCCATGAACCCATACTACCAAGCATTGCCGCGGTGGGACGGCTTCGCCGATGATGGACTCGTGACCGGGTTCGCCGAGAGCCGGCCCGCATCGGGGCGTGGCGCATCGTGGCGGTGATCGATCCGCTGCTGTCGCTCGAGGCCGTCCGTGTCATCGCGCACCGCGGCGGCTCCGCGCTCCGCCCGGAGAACACGCTCGCGGCGTTCGACCATGCCCGGACGCTCGGGGTCGATGCCTTCGAGTGCGACGTCCACCTCTCGCGCGACCGCGAACCGGTCGTGATCCACGACCCGACGCTCGATCGGACCACCGACCGCACCGGACCCGTCGCCGCGCTGACCGCCGCGGAGCTGGCCGAGGTCGATGCGGGCCACCGGTTCGACGCGGCCGGCGGCCATCCGTTCCGCGGGCACGGCCATGGCGTGCCGCGGCTCGCCGACCTGCTCGCCCGCCACCCGGACGTGCCGCTCGTCGTCGAGGTCAAGGGCGACCAGCCGGAAACGGCGGCGCGCGTGCTGGAGGTGATTCGCGGGGCCGGCGCGCTCGATCGCGTCATCGTCGGCGGGTTCAGCCTGGACGTCCTGCGGGTGATCCGGACGGCGGCGCCCGAGGTGCCGACGAGCGCCGCGCGGCCCGAGGTGCAGGCCGCGCTCCGCCGCGCCTGGCTCGGATGGCCGCCCCGGCGCACCGGCTTCCGCCTGATCCAGGCACCGTTCCGGCTGCGCGGGCGCCGGATCTTCGGCCGCGCGTTCGTGCGCGCCGCCCGCCGCGGCGCCGTGCCCGTGCACGCCTGGATCGTGGATGACCCCGCCGAGATGCGCCAGCTCGTCGCGTGGGGCGTCACCGGCCTGATCAGCGACCGGCCGGACGTGGCGGTCGAGGTGCGCGACGCGTTGCGCTAGACTGGGCGCTTCAGCCGGGAGGAGACGATGCAGGGAGCGTGGAGCGGCCGGATTCTGGGCCTGGCGGCGGTGGTCTCGCTGGCCGTGGCATGGGGCGGGGCAGGACGGGACGGTGTGCGGGCCTCCGGGTTGCCTCAGGCGCCGCAGGACCCGCGGCTCGGCATGTCGATTCCCGATGATCCCGATGCGGGCGTCAGCGAGCTCGTCAGCCGGATCACCCTCGAAAACTACAAGAACACGCTCCACGGGCTGACGCGGTTCGGCGACCGGCGTGAGGGGACCCAGCGCAACCGGGACGCGGTCGAGTGGATCGCGGCCCAGCTCGAGAGCTTCGGCTGCGCGCCCGAGCGCATGACCTACACGCCGCCGCCACGCAATACCGGCGGCGGCCGGCAGGCCGCGGCGGCGCGCGGCCAGGGCCGTGGCCAGCAGGCCGGGCGTGGCCAGGGCCGTGGCCAGGGCGGGCAGGGCCGGGGCGGGCAGGGCCGCGGGGCGCAGGCGCCGCCCGACCTGACGACGCCCACCGGCGGGCTCGTCGGGCGGAACGGATCGGGTCCCGGTGGCTCGTCAATCTTCGGCTACCGCGCGCGGACCGGCGTGAACAACGACCCCGAGAACCAGGAAGACGAGGCCCTGCGTGAGCTGAACATGGGCCCGGTGCTGGACCCGCCGTTCCCGCAGGTCTACTGCACGAAGGTCGGCTCGACGCGTCCCGACGAGATGTTCATCGTCGGCGCCCACATGGACGGCATCGGCTACGGCCAGGCCGCCAACGACGACGGGTCGGGCACGGCGCTGGTCATGGAGCTCGCGCGCGTGTTCAACGCGCCGGGCGTGACCACCGATCGATCCATCCGTTTCGCGCTCTGGAACGGCGAGGAAGGCGGCCTGCGCGGCGCCACGGCCTACGTCGAGCAGCGGCGCGACCTGCAGGGCCGCGAGGACCCGCCCGGGTCGGGCCGCTATCCCGAGCCGAAGTGGATCGCGATGATCCAGCACGACATGATGATGTGGGACCACGGGATGCCGCGGCCCGACGGCACGGTCAGCCGCGACCAGCGCCCCGAGGCCGACGTGAACATCGAGTTCCAGTCGTCGGCGGACCTGGCCGACCAGGCCATGCGGCTCGCGTTCTTCTTCAAGGCGGCCAACGACCGCTACGCGACGGACTACCCGGCCGCGGTCGGCCCGCACATGACGAACACCGACTCCACGCCGTTCATGAACATCGTCCCGGCGATCAGCCTGCGCGAGAACGAGCGCGGCGCCCAGGTCGGCGCCGGGTGGGACCCGAACTGGCACCAGGTCACCGACGTGATGTCCACCTACACGGACAAGGACTTCCGCCTCGGCCTCAACGCCGCCCAGACGACGCTCGCGGCGATCGCGCACCTGTCGGGCGCGAAGGTGCAGTAGCCAGACGGAAGATCAGGCCCTGGGCATCGGGCACTGGGCACTGGAGGCGGGGCACTGCGGCTGGCTCACGAGCCTTCGCCAGTGCCCAGTGCCGAATGCCCAGGGCCCGGTGCCCGGTCGCGTCTCGCGTCGTTCGTCCTACCTGGCTGAGCTGAACTGCGGCTCGATGTCCACCGGGACGTCGGTCAGCCGATCGAGCACGCGCTGGACCTCGGGGCGGACGACGCCCATGGTGGACAGCAGCGTCCGGGCCGCCTCGTAGTCGCCCTTCGCCTGGATCGTCATGATGTCGCGCGTGAGATCCGCCACGGCGCCCTGGACCTTGTCCGGGACGATGGCGAACGTGCCGTCCTCGCGGGCCACGATGGCGCCCTTGTCCAGCATGTAGTTCAGCTGCACGGCGATGCCCTTGCCGTGCGCCTCGTTCACGCCGAACCGGATCGACCGGAACATCGACGCGAGGAACGTCGTGTACATCGTCCGCGCGATGTCGGCCGAGACGGCGCCGCGGTCGGCGAGCTGCTGCAGCGCCCAGAGGCCCGAGATGTCGGCCTTGGCTTCCTCGAGCGCCGAGTTGGTCTCCTTGAGCGCCTGGCGGACCGACTCGTTCGTGCCGTGCACCTGTTGCGGGCCCAGGCCGTGCATCAGCTCGTGCATCAGGATGTGGGTGAAGAACGCGTCGAACGACACGTTGGCCTGGTCGGCCGGCGAGAGGGCGACCTTGGCGATCGGCTCGAGCACCTTCTCGAACTTGGCTTCCTGCACGTTCTTGAGCATCACGCGCTTCGAGCCGCGCTCGCTGATGACGCGGTCGTCGTTCGGCAGGTTGAACGCGGCGGTCTGGACGCCGCGGTTGCCGTCGCCCGCGGTGAACACGACGTTCACCACGCGGATGGGCGCGAGCGCGCCGAGCTTCGGGTTGCGGTAGCGCGCGTCGATCGGGAGTGCGTCCTCGAGGGCCTGGAGCTCCTGGCTGAACGAGGTCAGCTTCGCCGTCTCGGCGTCGTCGCGGAGGGTGACGAAGGCCTCGAAGGCGGCCTTGTAGCCGAACCACTCGTCCTCGTAGGTCTCGTACGGGCCGATCGTCGGCTCGATCGACGCGTCGAGCTCCATCCAGGCGATGTCGCTGTCGTAGTAGTCGTTCGAGAGGAACGCCCCGGCGCGCAGGTCGAGGTAGCGCTTGAGCGTGGGCTGGCTGGTCAGGGCCGACGCCTGCCGGAGGTGTTCGGCGGCCGCGACGAGCGTGTTGCGGTACTGCACGTGGTACGGCACGGCCATCAGGCGCCCGTCGGCGCCGCGGCGAATCACGGAGAAGAACCCGGTCGCGAGCGCGCGCGTGGCGCCGCCGAGCGAGCGGAACCACTTGTCCACTTCGTCGCGCGTCGAGTCGGCGGGGTAGAAGTTGGCCTGCGCCGGCTTGGCCGGCACGGACACGCCTTCGGGGACGAACGGCTCGTTGTGGTCGATGCGCGACCAGGGGCCCTTGTTGATCAGGAAGTAGTGGAGCGCGGCCTGGCCCACCGGCGTGCGGTCGCCGGCCAGCCGGGTCAGCAGGCTCGTGTTGCCGGCCCAGACCTGTTCGAGGAACAGGCCGTCCATCAGGCGGGCGGCCTCGATGATGTGGCGCAGGGCTTCCTGCTCGTTGGGGGGCAGCGCGCCGACGTCGGCGCGGATCTCCACGGGCGCGAAGCGCGCGATCTTCGACTGCAGGGCCTGCAGTGCGGGGGGCGTCGGTTCGGCGGGTGGAGGCGGCGGCGGCGGCGCACAGCGAGTGGTCATCACGACCGCCAGGGCCAGGCCGAGGCCGGCGAGCCCGCGGGTCCGGAAGCGCGACTGGGGCAGCTCATGCATGTGCCTTATTCTGCACGTATTTACGTCCTGCTGGTATGCCGATTACGAAACCGGCGGTACAATGCATAAGTTTAGACGGAAGCGGATTCGACGAGAGTACCCATGAAGAACATGGCACCGAGCGAACTGGCGGCCCTCGAGGCCGTCGAGACACGGGAATGGCTGGATTCCCTGGACTATGTCATCCAGCAGGGCGACAAGAGCCGGGTGATCCGGCTGCTCGAGGCGTTGCGCGGTCGCGCGCGCGTCGGCGGCATCCGGGTGCCGTACGCGCCCACGACCCCGTACGTGAACACGATCTCGGCGGCCGAGCAGCTGCCCATGCCCGGCGACCGGACGCTCGAGCGACGCATCAAGAGCCTGATCCGGTGGAACGCGCTGGCGATGGTCGTCCGGGCCAACCGCGAGTCGGACGGCATCGGCGGGCACATTTCGACCTACGCGTCGGCGGCGACCCTCTACGAGGTGGCGTTCAACCACTTCTTCCGCGGGCGTGACGCCCGCGACGGCGGCGACATCGTCTTCTTCCAGGGGCACGCCTCGCCGGGGATCTACTCGCGCGCGTTCCTCGAGGGCCGGCTGACCGAGGCGCACCTGCGGAACTTCCGCCATGAGCTGCGCGAGAACGGCGGCCTGTCGTCGTATCCGCATCCGTGGCTGATGCCGGACTTCTGGGAGTTCCCGACGGTCTCGATGGGCCTCGGCCCGCTGATGTCGATCTACCAGGCGCGGTTCCTGCGCTACCTCGAGAACCGCGGACTGACCGCGCCCTCCGACCGCAAGATCTGGGCGTTCCTCGGCGACGGCGAGACGGACGAGCCAGAAGCCCTCGGGTCGATTTCGCTCGCGGCGCGCGAGAAGCTCGACAACCTGATCTTCGTGATCAACTGCAATCTGCAGCGGCTCGACGGCCCGGTCCGCGGCAACGGCCAGATCGTCCAGGAACTCGAGGCCGTGTTCCGCGGCGCGGGCTGGAACGTCATCAAGGTCCTCTGGGGCTCGGAGTGGGACGACCTGCTCGCGCGCGACACGGACGGCGTGCTCGTCCGCCGCATGGGCGAGATCGTCGACGGCGAGTACCAGCGCTACGTCACCGAGGACGGGGCCTACCTGCGCCAGCACTTCTGGAGCACGGACCCGCGCCTGCTCGACATGGTGCGGCACCTGTCGGACGATGACCTGAAGCGGCTGCGCGTGGGTGGCCACGATCCGGTCAAGGTCTACAACGCCTACCGGATGGCGGTGCAGCACACCGGGCAGCCGACGGTCATCCTGGCACGGACGATCAAGGGCTACGGGCTCGGCGAGGCGGGTGAAGGCAAGAACATCACCCACCAGCAGAAGAAGATGAACGAGGCCGACCTGCGGCACTTCCGCGATCGGTTCAGCATCCCGATCTCCGACGACGACATCGCGGAGGCGCCGTTCTACCGGCCGGCCGACGACAGCCCGGAGGTGATCTACGTGCACGAGCGCCGCGAAGCGCTCGGCGGCGCCGTACCGCGCCGGGTCGAGGTCGCGCCGCGCATCACGCCGGATCTCTCGGAGATCTTCTCGGAGTTCTCGCAGGGCACCGAGGGCCGCAAGGCCTCGACGACGATGGTCTTCGTCCGGATGCTGGCGAAGCTGCTCCGCGACAAGGACATCGGGCGCCTCATCGTCCCGATCGTTCCCGACGAGGCGCGCACCTTCGGCATGGAGTCGCTCTTCCGCGCCGTCGGCATCTATTCGAGCATCGGCCAGGTCTACGAGCCCGTGGACATGGACACGCTGCTGTACTACAAGGAAGCGAAGGACGGGCAGATCCTCGAGGAAGGCATCACCGAGGCGGGGTCGATCTCATCGTGGATCGCGGCCGGCACGGCGTACGCCACGCACGGCGTGAACACGATCCCCTTCTTCATCTTCTACTCGATGTTCGGCTTCCAGCGGGTCGGCGACTTCATCTGGGCGGCGGCCGACTCGCGGTGCCGGGGCTTCCTCCTCGGCGGCACGTCCGGCCGCACGACCCTGGCGGGCGAGGGGCTGCAGCACCAGGACGGCAACAGCCACACGCTGGCGTTGAGCGTCCCGACCTGCCGCGCCTACGACCCGGCCTATGCCTTCGAGCTGGCGACGATCATCGAGGACGGCATCAAGCGGATGTACGGCGACGGCGAGGCGGCGTTCTACTACCTCACCGTGATGAACGAGCAGTACGAGATGCCGGCGATGCCGAAGGGCGCGCGGGAGGGCATTCTGAAGGGCCTGTACCGCTTCCGTCCGGCGGCCGGCAAGGGCGCGGCCCGCGCGCAGCTCATCGGCAGCGGCGCGATCCTCAACGAGGCCCTGCAGGCCCAGGCCCTGCTCGACGAGTACGGCGTGGCCGCCGACGTGTGGAGCGCGACGAGCTACAACGAGCTCTACCGCGACGGGCATCGCGTGGAGCGGTGGAACACGCTGCACCCGGCCGAGAAGGCGCGCCGGCCCTGGGTGACCGAGTGCCTCGCCGGGACCGACGGCGTCGTCGTCGCCGCGTCCGACTACCTGCGCAGCCAGCCCGACATGGTCGCGCGCTGGGTGGGGCGGCCGATGGTCACGCTCGGCACCGACGGCTTCGGCCGCAGCGAGGACCGCACGGCGCTCCGCGATTTCTTCGAGGTCGATGCCCGGCACATCGCCGCCGCCACGCTGGCGTCGCTGCTTCGCGAGAAGCAGATCGACGCGAAGGTCGTCAAGCAGGCGTTCAAGGCGCTCGACATCGACCCGGACCGGCCGGCGCCCGAGCAGCGCTAGGGTGCGGCCGCCGACAGAGGAGTCTCATGGCGAGTGAGCTGAAGCTGCCCGAACTGGGCGAGAACGTCGAGAAGGGCGATGTGGTCCGCGTGCTGGTCGCGAAGGGCGACGCGGTGCGCAAGGACCAGCCCGTCCTCGAGCTCGAGACCGACAAGGCGACGATCGAGGTGCCGTCCAGCCTGAGCGGAACCGTGACCGACGTCAGGGTCAAGGCCGGTGATCAGGTGAAGGTTGGCCAGGTCGTGCTCGTGCTCGACACGGCCGGCGCGACCGAGGCCGGACCCGAGCCGAAGGCGCCGCCGAAGACCCCGCCGCCCGACGAGGCGCCGCCCAAGGGCGACCCGCAGGCCGAGCCGGCCCGCAAGGAGCCGCCGACGAAGGCGCCGCCGGTCGAGGAGCCGCCGCGCCGCGAACGCACGGCCGCGGTCGTGGACTTCGCCTCCGGCCGCGCCGGGTCGGCGCCGGCCGCCCGCGCCGAGGTCGCCCCGGATGCGGCGCCGGGCGACGGCGCCGGAGTGCCCGCGGCGCCGTCGGTGCGCCGGTTCGCGCGCGAGCTCGGGGTCGACCTCGCCACGGTTGCGGGCAGCGGCCCCGGCGGGCGCATCGGCCAGGAGGACGTCAAGGCGCACGTCAAGGCGCAGATGTCCGGCGCAGGCGCCGTCGCCGGGCGTGCCGCCGCGCCCGCGCTGCCCGACTTCTCGCGGTGGGGCGAGGTCGAGTCGCGCCCGATGTCGAACATCCGGCGGAAGACCGCCGAGCACCTGTCGGCGGCCTGGCTCGCGCCGCACGTCACCCAGCACGACAAGGCCGACGTCACGGCCTTCGAGCAGTTCCGCGCCGAGTACGGGCGGCGCGTGGAAGCCGGGGGCGGCAAGCTCACCATCACGGCCGCGCTCGTCCGCATCGTCGCTGCGGCGATCGCGAAGTTCCCGCAGTTCGCCTCGTCGGTGGACATGGCGCGCGACGCAATCGTCTACAAGAAGTACGTGCACATCGGCATCGCCGTGGACACGCCGAACGGCCTGCTCGTACCCGTCATCCGAGACGCCGACCGCAAGACGATCACGGCCATCGCGGCCGAGCTCAGCACGCTGTCGCAGAAGGCGCGTGACCGGAAGCTCGGCCTCGACGAGATGGCCGGCGGCGTCTTCTCGATCACGAACCTCGGCGGCATCGGCGGCACGTCGTTCACGCCGATCGTCAACCAGCCCGAGGTCGCGATCCTGGGCGTCTCGCGGACCCAGACCGAGCCCGTGTGGCGCGACGACGCGTTCGTGCCGCGCCAGATGCTGCCGCTCTCACTGTCCTACGATCATCGCGTGATTGACGGCGCCGACGCGGCGCGCTTCCTCCGGTTCGTCGTCGAGGCGCTCGAGCAGCCCCTGACGATGCTCCTGTAGTCCTCATCGAGTGCACATGGCTTCGACACACGTGGTGATCATCGGCGGCGGTCCGGGCGGATACGCCGCCGCGTTCTACGCGGCCGACCTCGGCATGGAGGTGACGCTCGTCGACACCGAGGCCAATCCGGGCGGCGTCTGCCTCTACCGCGGGTGCATCCCGTCGAAGGCGCTGCTGCACGTCGCCAAGGTCATCGACGAGGCGCAGCACGCCTCGGCGTGGGGCGTCACGTTCGGCCAGCCGACGATCGACATCGACGCTCTCCGCGGGTTCAAGGACGGCGTGGTCAAGCGGCTGACGTCCGGGCTCGGCCAGCTGTCCAAGCAGCGCAAGGTCACCTACATCCAGGGGCTGGCGAGCTTCACCGGACCCCGGCAGCTGTCGATAGCCCGCGCGGACGGCAAGACCGAGACGCTCGACTTCCGCCACGCGATCATCGCCACCGGATCCCGGCCGTCCACGGTCCCTGGCCTGTCGATCGACAGCCCCCGGGTCATGGACTCGACCGGGGCGCTCGACCTGCCCGACGTCCCGAAGACGCTGCTCGTCATCGGCGGCGGCTACATCGGACTCGAGCTCGGCTCGGTCTACGCCGCGCTCGGCACGAAGGTCACCGTGGTCGAGATGACCCCGGGCCTGCTGCCCGGCGCGGACCGCGACCTGGTGACCTTCCTCCAGCGCCGGCTCGAGAAGACGATGCACCGCATCCTCCTCAATGCCCGCGTGACCGGGCTGAAGGAGGAGAAGAAGGGCGTGCGCGTCTCGATCGAGGGGCAGGACCTCGACAAGGCGGATGCCGACCAGCTGTTCGATCGGGTGCTGATCAGCGTCGGGCGCAAGCCGAACTCGGCGGTACCGGGGCTGGACACCACGCGGGTCAAGGTCGGCGCGCGCGGGTTCATCGAGGTGGACCTGGCGCGGCAGACCGCCGAGCCGGGCATCTATGCGATCGGCGACGTGGTGGGCGAGCCGATGCTCGCGCACAAGGCGTCGCACGAGGCCCGTGTCGCCGTCGACGCCATCGCCGGGCACAAGGTGGCGTTCGAGCCCCAGGCCATCCCGGCGGTCGTGTTCACCGACCCGGAGGTCGCCTGGTGCGGGCTGACCGAAACCGAGGCGAAGCAGCAGGGCCGGAAGGTCGAGATCGCCAAGTTCCCCTGGGCCGCCCTCGGGCGGGCCCAGGCGATTGACCGTCCGGAGGGGGTCACCAAGCTGGTCATCGACCCGGAGACCGAGCGGATTCTCGGCGTCGGCATCGTCGGCGCCGGCGCGGGCGAGCTCATCGCCGAGGGCGTGCTGGCGGTCGAGATGGCGGCGCTGGCGACCGACCTCAAGCTGTCGATCCATCCCCATCCGACGCTCTCGGAGACCCTGATGGAGGCCGCGGAGGTCTTCTTCGGGCACGCGACGGACGTCTACCGGCCGAAGCGGAAGTAGTCTGGTGGGATCGACGACCCACGACCGGAAGTAGCAGTCCGGGGTCGGGCGGCGTATTACGTGCAGGCGGCTGGGACCGACGCCCCCGGTGGGGGGACGAAGGTCGAGACAGGCCCCGGCCGTTTCGGATATCGTTGACGCCATCTACCCGACCGTGAGCCACGACCAGTCCCCTGATCGGTACGTTCGCGAGGCGGTCCAGGGCGCGGATCAGCTCCGCCGCTCCCGTGCCGCCATGGCGGTCGTCGTGCGCGTGGCGCCCGTCCTGGCCGCCGTCGTCTTCCTGTTTGCCCTGATCGGCCGCCTTGCGGGGTGGTCGCCGCTGGTCGCGGCGGCGACGCTCGTGGTGGCGGTCGCCGGCGTGGCGATCGCGTTCCTCGTCCTGCGCCGCCCCGAGGCGGCGTCCGACGCGATGGCCTCGCGGGTGGACGCCGATGCCGGCCTGGCCGGGGAGCTTCGGAGCGCCCACTGGTTCGCCCAGGCGGGCGACCGGGACGACTGGGCCGATCTGCACCTGGCCCGCGCGGCCGAGCACGCCCGTCAGGTGTCGTGGGATGCGCTCTATCCGCCGGTCCGGTCCGGACGTGCGTGGGCGGTGACGGGCGGTCTTGGTGCCGCCGCGCTGGCCGCGATGCTGCTCGTGCCGGCGCCGCGCCCGGCGCGCCCGTCCGACGCGGTCGCCGGGGAGATTGCGGCGCTCGGCGACGCTCTGCCGCCGGAACTCCAGGCCAAGCTCGACGAGCTCATGGCGGCCATGGACAACGGGACGCTTTCGGCCGACGCGGCGAAGGCGACGCTCGAAGACCTGAAGGCGATGCTCGACAAGCTCGACCCGAAGCTCCAGGAAAAGCTGGCCGAGCTGGCGAAGAACGCGGCGGAGGGCAAGGACGGCGCCCCGAAAATCGGCGACGACCCCGGCACGGAGGAGAACGCCGCGGCCGGCATGCCCGAGGACGTGAAGTGGGCGCTCGACGACCTGGCGTCGCGCCTGGCCAACGCGGACGCCAACAAGCAGTCCGCGGAGAACGACAACCCCTCGGCCTCGGCCGAGACGGGGGAGACGACGCCGGGATCGGCGCAGGCGCAGACGGCCGAGGCCAGCGCGGCCGAAGCCGGCATGCAGCTGATGCGCCAGGCGGCGACCGCGGCCGAGGCCTCGAGCCAGATGATGATGTCGGGCTCGGGCGCCATGGGCGGCGACTCGAGCGGCGGCCCCGGGGGCAACAACCCGAACAAGGGCGGGCCGGTGGACTTCAAGAGCATCGCCCAGGCGCTGCGCCAGGAGGTCATCGAGGCGCAGGACGACCAGCTCGGCAAGAACATCCAGACCGAGGACATCCGTCGCAAGACCGAGCAGGGCCAGTCCGCGCTCGGGTTCACCCGCGTCGCCCCGCAGGCGTCCTACGCGCAGAGCCGCGCGACCGCGCCGCCCACGGTGCCCGACGCGCGCCGTCCGCTCGTCTTCCATTACTTCATTCGTCAACGATGACTACTACTGCCGTCGAAGCTCACATCGATCAGTTCCGCGAGCGCTTTGTTCGCATCACGCAGGAAGTCGGCCGTCGCATCGTCGGGCACGAGGAGGTCGTCGCGCACACGGTCACCAGCCTCCTCGCGGGTGGCCACGTGCTGCTCGAGGGCATCCCGGGCGTCGGCAAGACGAGCCTGGTGCATACGCTCGCCGATGTCGTACACCTGAAGTTCTCGCGGATCCAGTTCACGCCCGACCTGATGCCGGCCGACATCGTCGGCACGAACATCGTGCAGGAGCACCAGCACGGCGGGACCTTCTTCGAGTTCCAGCCGGGGCCGATCTTCGCGAACGTCGTCCTGGCCGACGAGATCAACCGTGCCACGCCGAAGACGCAGTCCGCGCTGCTCGAGGCGATGCAGGAAATGAGCGTGTCGGTCGGCAAGACGACCTACAAGCTCGAACAGCCGTTCCTCGTGCTCGCCACGCAGAACCCGCTCGAGATGGAGGGCACCTACCCGCTGCCCGAGGCCCAGCTCGACCGGTTCTTCTTCAAGCTGAAGGTCATGTATCCGCCCGAGGAGGCGATGCACCAGATCCTCGAGCGGACGACGCAGACCGAGGTGAGCGAGGTGGAGCGGGTGGTCGACGGCGAGGAGATCCTCCACATGCGCCACGTCGCCAGGTCGGTGCCGGTGGCGCGGCCGGTGCAGGGCTACGCGATCCGCCTGACGCTCGGCACGCACCCGGAATCGCCGCACGCGACGCCGCTCATCAAGCGCTACGTGCGGTACGGCGCCAGCCCGCGCGCGGCCCAGGCGCTGGTGCTGGCCGCGAAGATTCACGCGCTCACGCGGGGCAACGCCTTCGTGTCGGTGGAGGACATCCGTGCCATCGCGATGCCGGCGCTCCGGCACCGCGTGCTCCTGAACTTCGAGGGCGAGGCCGAGCAGGTCAACCCCGATTCGCTGATCCAGGAACTCCTGACGGGCGTTCCGACCGAGTGACCGTGCGCCGCGGCGCCGGCCGCGGCCCCGGTCCGTCGGGTTCCTCGTTCCCCAAGGTGAGAGACCGGTCTTGGCCCTCAGGTTCGAAGACGACTTCCTGAAGAAGCTCGAGTACCTCCACGTGGTCTCCCGCAAGGCGTTTGCGGGACAGAACCGCGCGGATCGGCTCGCGCGCAAGCGGGGCCGCGGGCTCGAGTTCGCCGACTACCGCCAGTACGCGCCGGGGGACGACTTCCGCCACATCGACTGGAAGGTCTACCGCCGGCTGGGCCGGCTGCTGCTCCGCCTGTTCGACGAGGAACAGGACCTGCCGATCTACCTCTTCATCGACAACAGCCGGTCGATGAGCGAGGACGCGAAGTTCGACCAGGCCCGGCGGGTCGCCGCCGGCCTCTGCTACATCGGGCTGGCGCACCTCGACCGCGTGTCGATCCTGCCGTTCAGGGGCAGTCTCGGCGACGAGACGGTGCCCGGCCGTGGCAAGGGCCGCATCTTCAAGGTGTTCGAGATGCTCGAGGGCCTGCAGGCGGGCGGTGAGACCGACCTGCGCGAGGCGTTCAAGCAGTTCGCGTCGCGCAGCCGCCAGCAGGGCCTGGCCGTCGTCATCTCGGACTTCCTGGACCCGCGCGGGTTCGAGAACGGCCTCAAGATCCTGGCCTCGATGGGGCACGACGTCTTCGTCGTGCACGTCGCCTCCACCCACGATCGAGACCCCGGCGCGCTCGGTGAGGCGCGGTTCGTGGATCTCGAGACGGGTGAGACGCGCGACATCGAGGTCACGCCGGCGCTGGCCGAGGCGTACGCGCAGGCCTGGACGCGCCACGCCGAGGACCTCGAGCGGTTCTGCGGCCGCTACAACCTCGGCTACCTGCGCGCCGATGCCGAGGCGCCGTTCGACGAGATCATCCTGAAGACCTTCCGGAAAGGGCGGTTCCTGGCGTGAGCTTCAGCGCGATGGCCGCCTGGCAGGCCTGGAGCGTGATGGCCCTGGCGGCCGGTGTCGCCGCGTGGCTCTTCTTCCTCAAGGTGCGCCCGCCGCGCGTGAACGTGGCGTCGCTGCTGCTCTGGCGCAAGGTGCTCGACCAGCAGCGCGAGATGAGCTGGTGGGAGCGCATCCGGCGCGCGGTCTCGCTCGTCGCGACCGTGCTCGTCGCGCTGGCGCTGGCCATCGCGGTCGCGCGGCCAGGACCGCGCGCCTCGGCGGCGTCGGCGGGGCGGCTGCTCATCGTGCTCGACAGCTCGTGGTCGATGCTCGCCCGCACCTCGTCCGGCGACACGCGCTGGAGTCGCGCGGTGGCCGGGGCCCGGGCGCTTGCGGCGTCGGCCGGCAGCGACGCGGTCGCCATCGCGACGACGGCCGACGGGCTGGTCGAGGGGCCGACGACCGACAGCGCCCTCGTCGAGACCGCGCTCGACCGCCTGCGGCCGAGCGGCGGGGAGGGCGCGGCGTGGCCGCACGTCGGCGGCACGGACCAGGTCCACTTCTTCACCGACGGTGCCGTGGGCCGCCAGCTCGCGAGCGACGTCGTCGTCCACTCGGTGTATGAAGCCGCGCCGAACGTCGCGATCACCGCGCTCGGCGTGCGGCCCGCGGCGACCGGACAGTCATCGGCCGAGGCCTACCTCGAGGTGGCCAACTACAGCCCGGATCCGCAGACGGTGACGCTGACCGTGACGCGCGGCACGGCCGTCGTCTTCGGGCAGCCTGTCGAGATGGCCGCCGGCGAGGCCGTGCGACAGGTCATCCCGCTTGGTGATGCCGGCGATCCGAGGATCCGCGCGAGCGTGAGTGCCGCGGCGGACGCCCTCGACGCCGACGACGAGGCGGTCGGCTGGCTGCCGGAGGCCGAGGGGCTGGCCGTCACGGTCGTCTCCGCGGACCCCGGACCGCTCGGCCTGCTGCTCTCGCGCGCGCCCGGCGTGACGCCGACGTTCGTCGCGCCCGGCGCCTACGATCCGGCCGCGGGCCATCCCGACGTGCTCGTGTTCGATCGCTGGGTGCCGGCCGAGGCGCCGACCCGTCCGGCGATGGTCGTGGCCTCGCCGATCGCCGCGCCGTGGCTCGGCACGCTCGGCGACGAGGAGCGGACGCCGCACTGGGTGCAGAACGCGCCGCATCCGGTGCTCGCCGGCGTTGACCCGCTCACGATTGACATCAAGCGGGCACGGGCGATCCGGCAGGATGCGCTCGGGCCGATCGCGAGCTCGGAGGCGGGCACGCCCCTGGTCTCGGTGCGTGAGACCGGCGGACAGCGGCTGGTCGTGATGGGGTTCGCCCCGGGCGAGTCGAACCTGGCGTACGCGGCGGCATTTCCGGTGCTGATGGGCAATGTGCTCGAGTGGCTGGGACGGCCGGCGCTCGACTCGCCGCGACGGCCCGGGCCGATGCTGCTGCCGTCCTCGGCCACGCGGGTCGTCGGTCCGGACGGTCGGCCGGCGGACCTCCGCACGGCCGGCGACCATCGCCTGGCGATGCTCGACCAGCCGGGGCTGTACCGCGTCGAATTCGGCACTGCGCACGGCGTGGTCGAGGTCAACGTCGGCAGCAGCGACGTGTCGAACCTGGGGCGGACGACCCTTCCGGCGGACGTGACGTCCTCGGCCGCCGGCCTGACGGGCGCCGGCCGGCCCTGGTGGCTCTACGCGGTGCTGTTCGCGCTGGTGCTCGCGGCGGTCGAGTGGTGGACCTGGCTGCGTCGGATTACGGTGTGACATGTCGCTGAGCCTCACGACCCCCTCGGCGCTCTGGTTCCTGCTGCTCCTGCCGCTGGTGTGGGTCGGGCTGCGCTTCGCGCGGACGAACTTCAACCCGCGGCAGCGCCTGCTGCAGGCGGCCGTCCGGGCGCTGCTGCTCGCGGCGCTGATCTTCGCCGTGGCCCGGCCGGTGCTGTCGAGCCGCTCCACGCGGCAGTCGGTCGTCTTCGCGGTGGACGTCTCGCACAGCGTGTCGAGCCGTGCCATCGAGGCCGCGGCGACCCGCATCGACGAGCTCGTCAACGAGCTGCGGCCGGCGCACTCGCGCATCGTCGCCTTCGGTCTGGACGCGGCCGTCGTGGACACGACGGCCGGCCTCCGCGACCTGGCGGCCGCCGATCCCGGCGCGGAGATGTCGCTCGTCGATCGGTCCGGGTCCGACCTCGAACGCGGCCTGGCCGAGGCGCGCGCCGAGCTGGCGCCGGGACACCTGCCGCGGATCGTGCTGTTCTCGGACGGACGGCAGACGCAGGGCGACGTCGAAGCCGCGGCGACCCGCGCGGCCGCCGAGGAGATTCCGATCTTCGTCGAGCCGATGTCGCCGCGCGAGATCGCCGACAGCTGGATCGAGTCGGTCGAACTGCCAGACCGCCTCACGGCCGGCACGCTGACCACCGCGACCGTCGTCGTGGGCAGCGGGCGCGAGACCGCCGCGCGCATCGAGCTGCGCGAGGGCACCGAGGTGCTCGGGCACCAGGACGTCGCGCTCGCGCGCGGCGAGACCCGCGTGCCCATCGACGTGTCGTTCGACGATGCCGGACCGCACGCGGTGGAAGCGTCGCTCGTCGCGCCCGGGGACACGCTCGAGGCGAACAACCGGCTGGCGCGTGAGGCGTTCGTGGGGGCGCGGTCGCGCGTGCTCTACGTCGAGGGCACGCCGGCGAGCGCGCGATACCTGCAGGGCGCGCTCGGCCAGGCCGGGTTCGACGTGGAAGTCCGCGGGCCGTCGGGCGTGCCGGCGACGCGCGAGGCGCTCGACCCGTGGGACGTCGTCATCCTGAGCGACCTGCCGCGCACGGCGATTTCCGACCAGGCGATGGCGGGCCTCTCCGAGTGGGTGGAGCAGGCGGGCGGCGGCCTGCTGGTGGCCGGCGGCGAGTCGGTCTTCGGCGAGGGCAGTGAAGGCGGACCCGGCGGCTACCGGAACACGGAGCTCGAGCGCATCACCCCGGTCACGTTCGAGCGGAAGGACGAGCCCGAGGTCGCCCTCATCATCGTGCTCGACCGGTCGTGGAGCATGGCCGGCCAGGTGATGGAGCTCTGCAAGTCGGCGGCGCAGGCCGCCATCGACGTGCTCACCGACGACCAGCTGGTCGGCGTCATCACGTTCAACGACGGGTTGAACTGGGACGTCACGCTCCGCAACGTCGGCCGCAACCGCGACATGATTCGCGACGCGGTCTCGGCCATCCAGCCGGCGGGGCACACGCTGATCTTCCCGGCCATCGAGCAGGCCTACCTCGCGCTGAAGGACGCGCGCGCCAGGGCCAAGCACGTCGTGCTGCTCTCCGACGGTCGCTCCTATCCGGACGACTACGAGGGCCTCGTCAAGAAGATGGTCGACGCGAAGATGACGGTGTCGTCCATCGCGGTCGGTCCCGCGGCGGACGTCGAGCTGCTGACCAACATCGCGAAGTGGGGCAAGGGCCGGAGCTACGTCGTCGAGGACGCCCGCGAGGTCCCGCAAATCTTCGTCAAGGAAGCCAAGAACGCCACGACGCCGGCCTTCGACGAGAAGGCGATGACGCCGGTGGTCAAGGCGAAGAGTTTCCTCGAGCACGTCGATCTCAGCCGCATGCCGGCGCTGAAGGGGCGGACCGCGACCGTCGCCAAGGACGCGGCGCTCGAGCTGCTGGCGACCGAGGACGGCGACCCGATTCTGACGTTCTGGCCGGCCGGCCTCGGCCGGACCGCGGTGTTCGCCTCGGACGTGAAGGACCGCTGGGCGGCCGACTGGGTCACGTGGAAGGGCTACGGGCCGTTTTTCGCCTCGGTGGTCCACGCGCTCGAGCGGCAGCGCCAGCCGGCGGTCTCGCTCGGCGTCGTCGAGGGCGCGGTCCGTGGCGGCGGGCGGCCGGTCACGGTGACCGTCGAGGCGCGTGACGAGAACGGCAACTATCGGGACCTGCTCACGCCGGTCGTGCAGGTCCGCGCGGCCGGCGGCGCGTCGGCCGACGTGCCCGCGCGCCAGCTCGCGCCGGGGCGCTACGAGGCCAGCGTGACGGCCGACGCGTCGCAGTTGCTGCGCATCAGCCTCGAGGGGCAGGATGATCCCGCGCTGTCCCGGCTCGTCATTCCCGACACGTCGCGCGAATACCGGTTCGGCGCGCCCGACGAGGCCCGCCTCCGGGCCGTGGCGGACCTGACGGGAGGCGCCTGGCAGCCCGACGCGGCGGCCTTCAACGCCGCCGCGGCCGCCGGCCGCACTGCGCGGCGCGCGCTGTGGCCCGGCCTCGTGTTCTTCGCCCTCGGCCTCTGGCTGGCCGACATCCTCCTGCGCCGCGTCCGGGTCTTCGAGACGTAGCGGAACGAGCCTCCGCGGCGACGAGGCCGACGGGCTCACGGCGCGGTGACGGTTCGCCGGCGCGCGATCGCCGCGCGGGCCGCCCGCTACCTGGCGATCCGGATGTCCTGCACCTTCTGCTCGCCCTCGGCGAGCGTCAGCCGGATGGACGCCGCCGCCACCTGTTCCAGGAACGTCGGGTCGAACCAGTCCGTCTCCTCGAACGACGCCAGCGCGGCCACGTAGTACTCGCCCGGCGGCAGCATCGACACGCGGAACCCGCCGTTCGTGTCGGGCCGGACGGGCTGCCGCAGCCGCATCGAGCCGAGGCGCCAGGCGCTGCGATCGACCGGGAACGCGAAGACGAAGAACTCGGGCGCGGGCCGATCGGCGGCGTCGAGCAGCCGGCCGGAGATCTGCGCCGCCCGGTCCGTGAGCGTGATCTCGACGCCGGTGAGGTCCTGGCCCCCGCGCATCTCGATCGGCTCGTCCATCCACGTCCGGCCGCCCTGCCGGATGGACTTCAGCATCCAGCCCGTGCCCTCGGAGGGGTTGCCACCCGGAAGGCTCGCAAACAGCACGTACTGATCCGGCACCACCCCGCTCAGCGTGAACGTGCCGTCCGCGTTTGCCGGCGCCGTCTGCAGCGAGATCCGGTTGGTGATCGCCATCATGTCCGGCGGCCTCAACTGCAGGCGGACTCGCGAGAGATCCGCCGGCGCCTCGAGGGTCGTCGCTTCGAGGACGACGCGTCCCGAGATCGTCATGCCCGGCTGGAGCGTGAGGGTCAGGTCGGTGATGTCGGCGCCGTTGACGCTCACGTCCGCGGACGCCCACAGGTCCAGGGTCGGCGCCTGGGGGCGCGTGCCGCGGGCGGGCGGCGCGGGGGCCTGGCTGGCAGCCCGGACGTTGACGATGTACCGGCCGGGCAGCACCGACGGGAACTGGAACGACCCGTCGGGCTGCACGACGGAACGGCCGGTCGTCGAGAACACCAGTGCCCCGACCTGCGGGCCGTCCTCGGTCAGCGTGATCTGCGCGCCGCGGACGGGCACGCCGTCCGATCGCGTGACCGTGCCCGAGACGCGCGACGTCGGCACGAACTGCAGCGCGAAGTCGATGCCCTGCAGGGCCTGGCCCGCGTCGAGCCTGAGGCGCGCGGCCGCCGCCACGGTGGTCGTGCCGGGGTAGTAGGCCGGCGCATAGACGACGGTCGGCCCGGGCGGGGGGGGCGGCGCGGCCTGGCTGGTCGCGCCCGGGGCGCCGCCACGCCCGAGCGCCCAGGCCACCTCGTCGGGCGAAATTCGTCGCGCGGGCGTCTGGGGCACGCTGGCCTGCAGGATGTACTCGCCGGGTGGCAGGCCGTAGAGGCGGTACGCCCCTTCGTCGTCGGTCTGCTGAAGGAGCATGGTCGCGCCGATGGCCTGCGAGTAGATCACCTGCCCGTTGACCGTGCGCGGCGTGAGCGCGGTGACGCGAGCCCCGGTCACCGGCTGGCCGTCGGCGTCGGTCAGGCGGCCGGCGATGACGCCGCCCCGCGTCAGCGTGACGGCGAGATCGGTCACCTGCTGGCCCTCGTCGAGCGCGATCGGCGCGCCCGGCGCGCGCCACGGCGTCGTGGCGCCGTAGTACGTCGTCGGCCAGCCGGGCTTCACGACCAGCATGGTGAAACGGCCCGCCGGCAGCCCGGTGACCGCGAAACGGCCGTCGTCGTCGGTGACCGTCGTCCGGCCGGCCGCCGGCGCGGCGCTGGATGAGAGCTGGACGACCGCGCGTCGGACCGGCGGGTGGCCGGGCTCGTCGGACACGACGCGCCCCCCGATGGTGCCGGTGCCGGTGGGCGGGGCGGAGACGTCGCGGGCGGTCCCGGTCGGTCGCTGTCGGGCCGCGGGCGTCGTGGACAGGACGGACGCGGCGGCGAGGGCGAGGAGCAGGGCCACGCCGAAGGGGGCCGTGGCGCGTGCGCGGCGGCGATTCTCGGGGATCATGGGGCAACTCATCGGAGACGGGCCACGGCGAGTGAGACCTGGCGCTGCTCGCCTTCCGCGACCCGCACCGGCGTGGCGACTCGTGCCATCGCGGCGACGAATTCCGGATCCTGGGTGTTGACGGGCGCGTCGGCGTCGAACGCGGCGACGAGGTAGTCGCCAGGCATCAGGCCGCCGAGACTGAACCGGCCGTCGGGCGCGACCGTGGCCTGGGGCGCCCGACGGATGCTCATGCCGTGGGCAATCCAGCCCTGATAGTCGGCGGGAATGGCGACGACCACGGCGTCCACCTCACCAGGCGTGGTCGTCGTGACGGTGCCGCCGAGGCTGGTGCGTCGGTCGGTGAACGTGATGACCGCGTCGTCGATGTCGCGATCGAGATCGAGTGCGTCGGCGACGACGTCGCGGCCGCCAGCGAGGATCGACCGGACGCTCCAGGCTCCGATGCTCCCGGGCGTGACGAAGTACCGGCCCGGCGGATAGCCCGCGGTCTCGAACCGCCCGTCGGCGTCGGGGCGGGCGGGCTGAGCCTGGATCGTCGGACCTTCGACGGCGGCCAGTCGAATCGTCAGGGCCTGCAGGCGGTCGGCGGGTGGTTGCGGCGAGGCGCCGTCGAAGACGAGGCGGCCGCTGAGCCGCAGGCCTTCGCGGAGGGTGAGCACGACGTCCGCCACGTCGGTCGCGCCGACACCGACCGGTGCGCTGGCCCAGAGGACGGGCTCGGTGGGAGGTGCCGGCGGCGCGCTCGAGCCCGACGTGGTCATGACGACGCCGCCGACGACCGAGAGGCGCGTGACGTCGACCGGCACCGTGGGCCGCGGCACTCTCTGCACCTTCGCCGTGTAGCTGCCGGCGGGCACGCCCAGGAACACGAATCGGCCGGCGGCGTTCGTGACGGTCGTGGCCGTCTCGAAGCCGTTGTCGATCACGAGGCCGGTGTTGCCGTCCGGGAGGAGCCGGACGCCGATGCCTGAGACGGGCCCGTCGGGGCCGATCACCTGTCCGGTGACGCTGGCCGTCGGCGAGAGCTGGAGCTGCAGGGTGAGGTTGGCGCGCGTCTCGCCCGAGGCGAGGGGCAGGACCTCCGCGTCGGCAATCGTGCTGGCGGCGGGCGCGAACACGGTGCGGTAGGCGAGGATGCGTCCGTCGGGGCCGGGCGCCGGCGGCGCCAGCGTGCGAGTCGGGATGCCGGACAGCTGCAGCTGCTGGTCGCCGACGCGGAGGCCGCCGGTCGTCGGCATGGGCGCGCCGGAGGCGAGACGCTCGCGCATCAGTTCGCCGGTGTCGCCGGATCGCATGGCCGTGTAGTACTCGTCGATGGCCGAGACGGGAACGGCGATCGAGGTCATCGGCGCGGCGATCAGGTAGCCACCCGGGGTCAGGCCGCCGAACCGGAAGTAGCCGCGATCGTCGGAGTAGGTCGTCGGGCCGGGACTCACGCGCCGAGCCTCGCCGACGACGGTGACGCGCAGCGCGCGCACGGGGATGCCGACGGCCGGCGCGCCCGTCTCGTCCACGACCACGCCGGAGATGGACGCGTACTTCCACATGCGGATCGACACGGTCGTGCGGCGTTCGCCGTCGCCGAGAGTCAGTGGCCGAGGCGGACCGTCGGGGCGCTGGCGTCCGAACGCGCTGGTGAGGTAACCGTTGGCGCTGGTCGAGATGTTGTAGGTGCCGGGCGGCAGGTCGCGGAAGAGGAAGCGACCGTCGGACGTCGTGAAGGCCCTGAGGATCGTGGGCCCGCCCGCCGGCGCCTGGAGCCCTGCGGCCTGGAGGGCCGCGAGCCGCTCGAGGGCGGCGAGTTCACCGGGCGCGTCGACGGGGCCGGCGGCGCGAACGCTCGCGGTCACGACCGCGCCGGAGATGGGCGCGCCGGACGAGGCGTCCACCACGGTGCCGACGATCAGCCCGGTGCCGGTTTCCGCCGCGCCGGGGGTGCCTCTGGCTCCTGCTGGTGCCGGCGGACGTGGCGTGACCTGGGGCGCGGCCCCTGCGGCGCCTGTCAGCACGACGAGCCACGTCGCCAGGACGACGAACGAACCTCGACGCATACGGTCTCGCCGCCCGCCGCGACCCGGGGGCCGGCGCCTCCAGTGATGGTGTGGGGCCCATTATCAGACGGAAGCGAAAACGACACCGGGAGTCTTTTTCGGCAAAGCCGAAAAAGACTCCCGGTGTCGTTTCTGAAATGTCCCATATTCGACCATGGAGTCCCCTAAAGTTCGTTTTGACGAACCAATCGGGTGGCGGCTAGGCTGTCGCGCGTGACTGTCATCGAGGCGGCCGACGTCGTGCACCGGTGCTACCCGCAGGTCTATCACGCCTGCCATACCCGTCATGGCCGGGCCCGATCGCGCGCGGATCGACTCTCGGACCGGGACGTCCAGATCCTCGTGCACCTGGACCGCGCGCGCCCCATGACCGTGAGCGAACTCGCGGCCCATCTCGGGCTGGCGAAGTCCACGGTGTCCGAAGCCCTGACCGCGCTGGTCGACCTCGCCTACGTGAGGAAGGCGCGCAGGGACGAGCGCGACCGCCGGCGCGTCGCGCTCGCGTTGACCGACCAGGGGCTGGCTGCCATCCGCCGGTCGTCCGTTCTGGAATCGCGACGCCTCCACGCAGTGCTCCGCCGGCTCAGCGCGCCGGAGCGCGCGAGTGTCGCCCACGGGCTGGCACTGCTGGCGCGCGCCTGTCAGCCGCGGCGCACCGCAGCAGCCCGCCAACGCCCGACGTCGGCCGTTCCTGCGAGGGGGGCACGGTGACCCGCTGGCTCATCTATGCCTTCGGCGGCCTCGTCGTGCTCGTCGTCGGCGTCCTCGCCGTCGGATGGCTGCTGCCCGTCGGACACAGCGCGTCGGCTTCGCAGGTCGTCGACGGCGACCGCGACCGCGTCTTCCGCGCCATCGCCGAGTTCAGCCGATACCCGGAGTGGCGGACGGATGTTCGCCGCGTCGAGGTGTCCGGCCCGGAGGGCGTCGGCCAGATGGTGCGTGAAGACGGCGCGAACGGCGAAATTCCGTATCGCGTGGAGGCATTCGACCCGCCTGGGCGGCTCGTCATGCGCATCACCGGCGACCTGCCGTTCGGCGGCACGTGGACCTACGTCCTGACGCCGGATGGCGAGGATCGCACGCGGGTGACGATCACCGAGGACGGCGAGGTCTACAACCCGCTGTTCCGGGTCATGGCGCGGTTCGTGTTCGGCTACACGGGGACGATGGAGACGTACCTGCGCGACCTCGCGCGGCGGTTCGGCGGCTAGGCGGGTAGGCAGCCAGGCGGATGGGTCGTTCGGCGGTTAGGTGGATCGGCGGATGAGCGCGCGCTGCGGGTCGTGCGAGACCCGTCCCCCCTACTGGATCTTCCAGAACGCGATGCCGCCCGCCTGCTTGCCGATGTCGACCGACGCGGCGCGCGTCTTCGTGGCCAGGTCGTAGACCTCGACCGTGCCGGGCTCGCCGCCCACGCCCTCGTTGGTGACGAACGCGTAGCGCCCGTCGGGCGAGATGACCACGCCGTGCGGGATCGTGCGCGTGGTCTTCAGGTTGGCGATTTCCCTGCCGGCCGCCACGTCCCAGATCCCGATGGCCGCCGCCTTCTTGTAGGTCGCCACCAGCCACCGGCCGTCGCGTGTGACGTCCAGGTTGTAGGGACCGGCCGTCGTGTTGGCGAACGTGCGCGCGATCGCCCAGCGAGCCACGTCCACCTCGTAGATCGCGTTCGCGTTGTTGCCCGCGACGTACAGCTTGCCGTTCACCGGTCGCGTGGCCCACGTGGGCTGGACGAGGTCGGCCTTCATCGTCTTCATCATCGCGGCGCCGGCCTCGCTGGCCATGTCCATGGTCAGCATGTGATCGGCGTGCGACGACAGCGGCAGGCGCCGGGCGACCGCGAAGCCGAGGCCGTCCACCTCCCACAGGTGGTCGTCCATCATGCTGACCGAGTACTGTCTCGTCCCGGCCGCGTCGAGCCGCGATCCATGCGGCATCACGCCCGTCGGCACTCGCGCCACTTCCGTCATCGACTCGGTGTCCACGACCGAGACCGAGCTCTTCTCCATCAGGCCGTGCAGGTTGAAGTTCACGACGTAGAGCAACCCCGTGGCCGGCGAGACGTCCATCGTCGCGGGGAACAGCCCGACCTCGACGCGATCGACGAAGGCATCCGAGCCGGTCTCGAACTTGTAGACCCAGCCGTTGGGATTGCCGTGCGCGAGGGAGACGAACCACGAGCGCCCGTCCGGGTGGACCGCGATGCCGTGCGGCCCCTCGATCTCGTTCGGCCAGACCCCGACCGGGATCGTCCGGACGACCGCCATCGTGCCGCGGCCGGGGGCCGTCGGCGTGAACCGCACCAGCGCGATCGTGTCCTCGGACTCGGCGCACGCGTAGGCGTAGTACGACGCGGCGGCGGGTGTCTGCGCCGGCGAGGGCGTCGGCGCAGACGCCGCCGGCGACGGGGCGTGGGCTGGTGGCGTGCGCCCGGACGTTCTGACGGATGTCGACGCGAGCAGCAGCCCCGCCAGGAGCAGCGACAGCAACGGAATTCGGCGTGGCACGGAGGGGAGATTATAGGCTGCGCGAGGCCCCGCAGTTCCAGCACTCGCCGAACTGGTCCTCGACGAACTCGCCGCAGGCCCGGCACCGCCACGTCCGGATGGGGCCGCGCGCCGGTTTCGCCTCGAGTTCCCGGACCAGGTCCATCGCGACGTCCCAGTCCTCGTCGTGGCGGATCCACACCGACGGCGCCGTGTCGACCGTCACCGGGGTCTCACCGCGCACGCCGAAGAGCCACGTGCCACGGACCTCCGCCTCGATGCCCGCCGCCTCGAGCGCCCCGCGGAGCACGTGCGCCTGGAGCGGGTCGGCCGCCGTGTAGACCTTCCGCATCTGCGTCCAAGCGATCAGTCTATCGTGGCCGGAGGCGTGCCGACGCGGAGCGCGGGGCCGTCCGCCAGCCGCGTCAGGGCCGGGAGCAGCGTCGGGATCGTGCCTACACCCGTGAGGCAGGAGGGCCACCGGACGCTACCACCGGGTGGCCTCGAGCAGCGCGTGGGCGCGGTCCTCGACGTTCTCCCTGACGGCCAGCTGCGAGAACACGTCTTCGAGTGAGGGCAGGCGCATCAGTTCCCGCAGGCGGGCGGCCGAGTCGTCGGCCACGACCTCGCCGGCGTGCAGGATCATCACGCGCGTGCTGATCTTCTCCACGGTCTCCAGCTCGTGCGAGCTGTAGAACACGATGCGGCCGTCCTCGGCCAGCGCGCGGACGAGCGTGCGGAGGATCAGCGCCGTCGAGACGTCGAGCCCCGACACCGGCTCGTCGAGCACCAGCACGCGCGGGTTGTGCAGCAGCGCGGCCGAGAGCAGGACCTTCTGCCGCATGCCCTTCGAGTAGGACGCGAGCGTGGCGTGATAGTCCGAGTCGAGGCCGAAGAGCTGCAGGAAGCGGTCGATCTTGCGTTCGAGCCTCGACGGCGCGATGCCCCGGAGCCGGCCGACCAGCCGCAGGTACTCCGGGCCCGTCAGGTACGTGTAGACGTAGGCCTCCTCCGGCACGTAGCCCACGTGGGCCTTGTAGGCCACCAGGTCGTCCTGGATGTTCGCGCCGTCGAATCGCACCTCGCCGCGCGAGGGCGGCATCAGGCCGACGATCATCTTCACCGTCGTGGACTTGCCTGAGCCGTTCGGGCCGAGGTAGCCGAGGATGTCTCCCGGTCGCACGGTGAAGCTCACGTGGCGGACCGCGGTCAGCGCGCCGTAGCGTTTGGTGACGTCACGGAGTTCCAGCATGCTCCCGCTCCTCAGGCACGGACGAGGCGGACGGCCGTGCGGAAGACCTCGCGCAGCATCGGCTGCGTCAGGCGGCCCGTGTGCGTGTTCTGGCGACTCGGGTGATACGCGGCCAGCAGCGCGGGCGCCCCAGGCGCGCGCCACAGGCCGCCGTGCTCGAAGGGCGGCCGCCGCCTCGGCCACAGGTCCCCGGCCGTGAGCCGATCGCGGTGACGGGCCGCGATCAGGCGCCAGCACGCGTCGTAGGCAATGCGGCCCAGCGCGACCAGCACTTCGAGACGCGGCAACGCGTCCAGCTCGTCGTGCAGGTGCGGCGCGCACGCCGTGATCTCGGCCGGCGTCGGCTTGTTGTCGGGCGGCGCGCAGCGCACGGCGGCGGCGATCCACGCGTCGTGCAGCTCGAGACCGTCGTCCGGACCGCGCGAGAACGGCTGGTTCGCCAGGCCGTTCGCGTGCAGCGCCTCCATCAGGAAATCCCCGGAGCCGCCCGGATTGTCGCCCGTGAAGACGCGGCCCGTGCGGTTCGCGCCGTGGGCCGCCGGCGCGAGGCCCACCAGCACGATCCGCGCCGCCGGATCGCCGAAGCCCGGTACCGGACGCGCCCAGTACGTCTCGTGGCGGAAGGCGGCGCGCTTCTCGCGGCCGATCCGCTGGCAGTACGCCCGCAGGCGCGGACAGGCCTCGCACTGGATGATGCGGCGCCGGACCCGATCGAGCGCGTTCGGCATCAGTCGAGCCCCAGCAGCCGGAAGGACGGCTCGTGCGTCGCGAACTCGGCTGGCTCGCGCGCCGGCACCCGCCGCGACGCCGCCCGCGTCAGAAGGGCCAGGAGGCCGATCGGCACCGCCGCCACGAATCCGGCGCCACCCGCCAGGGCCCGTCCCGGCACGACGAGCGAAACGAGCAGCCCCGCGCCGATCACTGCCCACCATGTCCTCACGACAGGCCGCTCACTTTGCCACGGATGGGCGCAGGGCAGGCCCTGGTAGCCGATGAGCAGGGCCTCGACGAGGAGCAGGCCGGTGGCCGCGGCGAGTGCCAGGAACGACGGGACGATCGCCGCGCGGCCGGTCACGACGAACGCCCCACACGCGACGATCGCCACCGGTGCGACGACGAGCGTCCACAGCGCCCGGCGCAGGGCGCGACCCGGTGCCTCGGCTGCGACGTCGAGGCCGGCAAGCACCCAGCCCGCGCGCAGGTCCGACGGGATGGCCGCGGCCACGCGCAGCGCGACGGCGCCGATCGCCGTCAGCGCGAAGGGGAGGGCGGCGGCCGCGACGCTGACGCCTCCGGCCACCCGGCCGCCTCCGGTGAGCAGGGCCGGCACGCTCCAGGCCATCGCCAGGCCGGCCGCCGCGGCGACCACCAGGCGATGGCGCGCCACCCGGGCGCTGGTCAGCACCAGGAGCTGCGCGAGTCCTCGAGGCTGCGGCCGCGGATCCTGCAGGCGCACCATGCGCTCGCTCACCGGCACCGTCCGGCCCGTGCGGGCGCCGCCGCCGGCCTCTTCGACCGCGGCGGTCATGATCCGACGAGAGGCCAGGGGCAGCGCGAACAACGTGAAGGCCGCGAGCGCGGCGACCGCGATTCCCCCGCGTCGCGCGGCGTCGCGAAACGCCTGGATGTGCGTGCCCCGGACCGTCTCGTACACGCCCAGGAACCAGACGGGAGGCAGCCGCATCAGCCACGGCGAGAGCGTCGCCGTGGCCTGGACGTCGGCGGGCCAGCCGGGCTCGGCACGCAGCTCGAGCATGACCTGTCGCGCCCGCGCGCCGCCGAGCTCGTCGTGCACGGCCCGGCCGATGGCGGGCAGCGCGGTCATCAGCAGGAGCAGGCTCGCGACCAGCGCGGCCTGCATCCAGGCCGAGGCGCGCGCGAGGACGCGCGGGCCGCCGGCGAGGGCGACCAGGGACTGGGCGGCCGTCGCCGAGACCAGCACGAACACGCTGGCCAGGCCCGACGCCACGAAGTGCGCGACGATCCCCCGGCCGACCGGCGCCAGGCGGTTCGCGCCGAGCAGGGTGCCGAACGTCAGCGAGGCGAGGACGTGCATGCCCGTGGCGACCGCGAGCACGTAGAGGGCGAGACTCGTGAGCTTGGCCCGGATGATCGCGCCGGGCCGGATCGGCAGCGTGCCGAGGATCAGCGCGTCGCGGCGATCGATGAGCAGGCTGCCCCAGGTCAGCGCGGCCACCAAACCCGTGGCGACGATCGCGAGGCCGACGTAGAGCAGCTTGTCCGGCCAGGCCACCTGGTCCAGCAGATCGGGGCCGAAGCGACGGCCGAGCGTGCCCCAGTCCCACCCGAGCAGCAGGATGGGCAGCACGAAGCCGGGCGCGGCCAGCGCCGACATCAGCCAGATGAACCAGGCCTTGACGTCGTGCGATCCGGCGACGATCTCGGTCTCGAACAACCGGGCCAGGAATGCCCGCGTGAGCGGACCGGGCCATCGCCAGGCTGTCGCCATCTGGCCCTTAGACCCTGTGGCGCGTCAGGGGTTCCCCGCGGGGCGCTCGGCGGCCGCCAGGGTGGCGTCGGGCGGCGTGGTGCGGGCGTCGAAACGCTCGGCCTGTTCGTGGGCGTGGTACGAGGATCGGACGAGTGGGCCGGACTCGACGTGGCCGAAGCCCAGGTCGAGCGCGAGGCGCTTGATCTCGCGGAACTCCTCCGGCGTGTAGTAGCGCGCCATCGGCAGGTGCGCGAGCGACGGCCGGAGGTACTGGCCGACGGTCAGGATCTGGCAGTCCACGCCGCGCAGGTCTCGCAGCACGCCGACGATCTCGTCCATCGTCTCGCCGAGGCCGACCATGATGCCGGTCTTGGTCGGGATGTCCGGCGCCCACCGTCGGGCCCGATCCAGCAGCTCCAGCGCGCGCGCGTACTTGCCGCCCGGCCGTGCCTGCCGGTAGAGCCGCGGCACGGTCTCGGTGTTGTGGTTCAGGATGTCGGGCCGTGCCTCGAGCACCGTGCGGAGGGGCGCTTCGTGTCCCTGGAAGTCGGGAATGAGGACCTCGACGCGGCACTCGGGCCGCCGCGCCTTGATCGCCCGGATCGTCGCCGCGAAGGCGCCGGCGCCGAAGTCCGGCAGGTCGTCGCGGTCCACCGACGTCACCACCACGTAGGCCAGCGCCATCGTCTCCACCGCGCGCGCGAGGTTCTCGGCCTCGTGCGGATCGAGCGCCGCCGGCGCGCCGTGGGTGACGTTGCAGTAGCCGCAGGCCCGCGTGCAGACGTCGCCCATGATCATGAACGTCGCGGTGCCGTGGTGCCAGCATTCCCCGATGTTGGGGCAGTGGGCTTCCTCACAGACGGTGTGGAGCTTCAGGTCGCGCATCAGGCCCCGAATCCGGAGGTAGTTCTCGGAGCCCGGGGCCCGGACCTTGAGCCACTCGGGCTTGGGCTCGCGGGCGAGCGCGGCGTCCCTGACCCGGCGGCCGCGGATGAACTGCAGCGGGGCGATTCCCGACATCCCACCAGTATATGACCGAACCGCGCGGGCATCTGGAATGGCCGGCCGCGAGTCGATCGTGTTTGACCCGCCGGGGAGCGAGCGGTAAATACTTGAATCCCATGGCCCTCTCCATCACCTGGCTCGGTCACTCCACGTTCATCGTCGGCCTCGGCAACGGGCAGCGCGTGCTGTTCGACCCGTGGCTCGGCAACCCGAAGTGCCCGCCGGCGCTTGCCAGAGCGGAGGCGCTCGGGAAGATCGATCTCATCCTCGTCAGTCACGGCCACGACGACCATACGGGCGACGTCGCCGCCGCGGCCCGGGCGACGAGAGCCCCCGTCGTGTGCATCTTCGAGCTGGGCGGCTGCTTCACGTCCAGGGGGCTGCAGGACGTCCGCGACATGGGGATCGGCGGGACGCAGGCGATCGGCGAGGTGCGCGTGACGATGACCAACGCCGTGCACTCGGGCTCGATCACCGACGATGGCCGCAGCCGGTACATGGGCGGCGCCGCCGGGTTCGTGATCCGGGCGCCGCACACGCCGACGATCTACTACGCCGGGGACACGGCGCTGTTCGGCGACATGAAGATCATCGGCGAGGTCTACAAGCCGGAGATCGCGTTCCTGCCGATCGGCGATCACTACACGATGGGACCGGACACGGCGGCCATCGCGGCGCGCTGGCTCGGCGTGCGGCAGGTCGTCCCGATGCACTGGGGCACGTTCCCCCTGCTCACCGGCACGCCGGACGCCCTCGCAACCCACCTCGAGCAGTCGGGCATCGACGTGCTCCGAATCGCGCCGGGGGAGACCGCGGAGTAGTGGAAGGACCTGAGGGGCCCAGGGTCCCAGGGGCCTGACGCTCGGGCGATGAGATGAAAAAAGGGGCGACGCGATTCCTCGCGTCGCCCCCTTTGTGTCCTGGTGCGAAGCCCTTCGGACCCTGGGCCCCTCAGGTCTCTACTTCATCCAGACATCCTCCAGGATGCTGAAGTTCTTCGAGTCGACGTCGCGGCCGTCGATCGAGAGCGTCACCCGGTAGACGCCCGGGCCGATGCCGCCGCCGCCGAATCCGCCGCGGCCGAAGCCGCCGCGCCCGCCACCACCGCCGGCGTCGCACGGCTGCGGGCCGGTCGGCGCGGGTGTCTGCTGCGCCTGCTGTCCGCCCCGGCCGCCGCCGCCGAAGCCGCGGCCTCCGCCGCCGCCCTGGCCCGGATTGGGCGTCAGCGTCCACTGGTACCGGTTCATGCCGGCGTTGGTGGACCCGAGGCAGGTCCGCACCGCGTCACCGGTCGCGGTGTTGGTGATCGTGATCTTCGCCTCGTTCGCCGCGCGGCCCAGGTAGTAGTTGATGGCCGTGCCGCGCGGCGCGTTCTCGCCCTCCCAGTACTTGTCGCCGGGGATCTCCGTCGAGAGCCGCCGGTCGGTCTTCCACAGGACCGAATCGCGCGGCTGGAAGAGGGTCGCCGGCGCCTGCAGCGTCTCAGGGCCCATGGCCTCGAGCGCCGTGATGTCGTCCATGATCCAGATGCCGCGGCCGTGGCTCGCGAGCACCAGGTCGTGTTCGCGCGGGTGGACGAGGACCTCGTCGACGCGGCCCACCGGCAGGTTCGGCATGAACCGGTGCCACGCGCCGCCGTCGTCGAACGAGACGTAGAAGCCGAACTCGGTCGCCGCGTACAGCAGGTTCTGGTTCACCGGATCCTGCCGGATGGTGTTGACGTTGCCCAGCGGCAGGTTGCCCATGACGGGCTTCCAGGTCTTGCCGTAGTCGGTCGTCTTGTAGATGTACGGCTTCAGGTCATCCGAGTTGTGGCCGTCGAGTGCCACGTAGGCCGTGCCCGGGTCGTACCACGAGGCCTCGATGCCCGAGACCTGGTACTCGCGGTTGCCGCCCGGGATGTTGGTGCCGACGTTGGTGAACGTGCGGCCCTCGTCGCGCGTGAGCTGGACGTTGCCGTCGTTGGTCCCGACCCAGATGTAGCCCGGACGGATCGGCGACTCGGCGATCTCGATGATCGTGCCGTACTCGTTCGCCTGCAGGCCGTCGTGCTTGGAGAGGATGCACGGCACGCCGGGGCCGGCGCCGCGGCCGCAGTTCGGCCGGTTGTACGGCGTCTCGAGCAGCGTGCGGTCGCCGGGGTCGATCCCCTTGCCGACTTCCTGCGTCAGGACGAACGTCTCGCCGCGGTCGCGCGAGATGAACAGCCGGTTCCCGCCGATGAGGATCGTGGACGGGTTGAAGTGCGAGATCCGGATCGGCGTGTTCCAGTTGAAGTTCGCGCCCTCGTCGCCGGCCAGTTCGTCGGCTGACGCGCTGGCGATGATGTTGCCCTGACCGCCGCGCCCGCCGCCGCCTCCGCCACCGCCGCCGCGCCCGCCGCGCCCCGTGTTCGGCCGCGCGCTCGCGGTCTGGCCCGTCGTCAGGTCGTAGCGGTTGATGCCGCCGTTCTGCGATTCCGTGTAGAAGATGTTCGGGTCGGTCGGGTCGATCTGCGTCTGGAACCCGTCACCGCCGCCGACGCTGATCCAGTGCCACATCCGGATGCCCTGGTTCGAGCGGACCGAACTCGGCCCGCACCAGGAGCCGTTGTCCTGCAGTCCCGTGCAGACGGTGTACGGGCGGTCCATGCCGACCGACACGTGGTAGGAGAGCGCCGCGGCCGTCAGGCGCGGGGACTCCCACGTCTGGCCCGCGTCCCAGCTCACGTCGAGGCCGCCGTCGTTGCCGTACATGACGTGGTTGCTGTTGCTCGGGTCGATCCAGATCGCGTGGTTGTCCACGTGGCCCATGTTGTTGAGGCCCATCCAGGTCTTGCCGCCGTCGGTCGATTTGCGCGGCCCGACGCCGCCCGTGTAGAGCACCTCCGGGTTGTTCGGATCGACGCGAATCTGGCTGAAGTACATCGGCCGCTGGTTCTCGTTCGACACGAACGTCCAGGTCTTGCCGCGGTCGTTGGAGCGCCAGATGCCGCTCGAGGCCGGATCGGGGGGCTGGTTGCCGCCGCCGCGACCGCCGCCGCCACCGCCACCACCGCCGCGACCACCGCGGCCGGCCTGCGCCTCTGGCTGCTCACTCGGCGGCGCCGGCGGTTCCTTGTCGGGCGCCACTTCGATCTGCGCCCAGATGATGTTCGGGTTCGACCGCGACCAGTCGAAGGCGATGCGACCCATGGTGCCGCGCGGCAGGCCGTTGCCCGTCACCTTCTTCCAGGTCTTGCCGCCGTCGGTCGACTCGTGGATGCCGCTGCCGAGCCCGCCGCCGACGAAGCCCCACGACTGGCGCCGGCGCTCGTAGGTCGACGCGAACAGGTGGTTCGGGTTGCCCGGGTCCACGACGATGTCGTTGGCGCCCGTGTCCTGGTTGACGTAGAGCGTCTTCTGCCAGGTCGTGCCGCCATCGGTCGACATGAAGACGCCGCGCTGCTCGTTCGGGCCGAACAGGTGCCCCATGGCCGCGACCCAGACGATGTCCGGGTTGCGGGGATGCACCCGGATCCGCGCGATCGACTGCGTGTCCTCGAGCCCGATCTTCGCCCAGGTCTTGCCGCCATCGGTCGTCTTGAACATGCCGATGCCGAACGAGCTGCTCTGGCGGTTGTTGGCCTCGCCCGTGCCGACGTAGACCGTGTCGGGACTGCTCTGCGCGATGGCGATGTCGCCGATCGAATGAGCGATCTCGTCGAACAGCGGCTCGTAGGTCGTGCCGTTGTTGGTCGTCTTCCAGAGGCCGCTGACCGCGTGGCCGATGTAATAGATGGACGGGTTCGATTCGACGTCCTCGATGTCGTCGATGCGGGCGCCCTGACCCACCGGCCCGATGGCGCGCCAGCGGAAGCCCTGCAGCCGCGGATCGAGATTGTCCGTGTTGATCATCCGCATCTCGGCCTGACCACCGCCCTGGCCCTGACGGGCGGCCAGTTCGGTGCCGAGCGGATAGCCGACCAGCAGGAGCCCGGCGAGCATGGTCAGCCGGACTCGCAGTCTGGAGCTCAATTGGGGCATTTGACCTCTCCTTGCATGTTGCATGACGGGTGTGGTGGGCAGAAAAGCCCGGAAATCAGTTGGCAATACTACTACCGGCGGTCGCGCGTTTCGCCGGACGGGCCCGGTCGGGCCGATCAGCTCCCGGCGGAGAGGGCCCGCTCGACACGCTCGACGGCCCGGGCCACGCTGACGCCGGCGGTGTCCACCGAGAGCTGGGCGCGGGCGTACAGCGGGTCCCGGCGGGCGACCAGGGCCTGCAGCGCCTCCCGCGCCTGCGGGTGCTGGTCGATGGGCCGGCGATCGCCCTGGCCGATGACCCGGTTCCAGTAGTCGCCCGGCCGGGCCCGGAGCCAGACGGTGGTGGCCCGGCGCCGCAGCAGGGCATAGGTCTCGGGCGCCGTCACGAGGCCGCCGCCGACCGCGATCACCATCGACTGCCCCGAGGTCAGCAGGTCCACCAGCGTGTCGTGCTCGAGCCGGCGGTAGTACTCCTCGCCGTGCAGCGTGAAGATTTCGCCGAGGGCCAGGCCGGCCCGGCTCTCGATCTCGCGGTCCAGCTCCACGAAACGGAGCCGCAGCCGGCGCGCGAGGCGCCGGCCGATGCTCGTCTTGCCCGCACCGCGCAGGCCGAGGAGCGCGATGACGCGGGGGGGCGCCTCGGTGGGATCGATGGTGAGCAGGGCGGCCGGGCTGGTGTCGAGCGCGCCGGCGAGTTCCGCGAGGCGACGCACCGAGATGTTGCCGCGCCCGGCCTCCACGTCCATGAGGAACCGCAGCGAAAGGCCTGACCGCTCCGCGAGCGCCCTGAGTGTGAGACCACGGCGCTGCCGCAGCGCCCGGGCGTGCCGGCCGAGCGTCAGGAGGATCGCCTCGGGCGACGGGCCCGCGGGCACGGTCGGATCGGGTGACGGAGCCACGCGTGCGGCGGCGCGCATCGCAGGCAGTATATAGCAGTTTTGGGATCGCGTGTCAGCACTATAGTGCCTTGACAGTCCGGCGCGCCCGCCGCTACGCTCAGAGGCAGTCTTATGGCCAGCTCCGAAACCCCGACCACTCCAGCCCGCATTTCGTTCGAGACCAGCCCCGATCGCTACCGGCACTGGAAGCTCCAGTTCGATGGCCCGATCGCCACGCTCTCGATGGACGTGCAGGAGGACGCCGGCCTCTCGCCGGACTACAAGCTCAAGCTCAATTCCTACGACCTCGGCGTGGACATCGAGCTGGCCGACGCGATCCAGCGCATCCGGTTCGAGCACCCCGAGGTGCACGCGGTGGTCCTCACCAGCCTGAAGGAACGGATCTTCTGCGCGGGCGCGAACATCTTCATGCTGCGCGGGTCAACGCACCAGTGGAAGGTGAACTTCTGCAAGTTCACCAACGAGACGCGGCTGGCCATCGAGGACGCCAGCGCGCACAGCGGCATCCGGTTCCTCGCCGCGCTCAACGGCATCTGCGCCGGCGGCGGCTACGAGCTGGCGCTGGCCTGCGACGAGATCGTCCTGGTGGACGACTCGAACTCGGCCGTCAGCCTGCCCGAGACGCCGCTGCTCGGCGTGCTGCCCGGCACCGGCGGCCTGACGCGCGTCGTCGACAAGCGGATGGTGCGGCGCGACCTCGCGGACGTCTTCGGGACGGTCGCCGAGGGCGTCAAGGGGCGCCGGGCCGTCGAGTGGAAGCTCGTCGACGCGGTCTACCCGGCGAGCAAGTTCAAGGCGTCCGTCGCCGCGCGGGCCGAGGCGCTGGCCGCGACGTCCGACCGGCCGGCGGCCGGTCCCGGCATCACCCTCGGGCCGCTCGGCGTGAAGGAGAGCGACGCGGGCCTCGAGTACTCGTCGGTGTCGGTGACGTTCGACCGCGAGAAGCGCGTGGCCACCTGCGTCGTGCGCGCGCCGGAGGCGCCGGTGCCGTCCACGCCGGAGGCGATCCTCGCGGCCGGCGACCAGTTCTGGCCCCTGCGCGTGTTCCGAGAGCTCGACGACGCGATCCTGCGGCTCCGGGTCAACGAGCCGGAGATCGGCACGGTCGTCCTGCGCGCCACGGGCGACCCCGCGCGGGTGCTCGAGGCCGACCGCGTGCTCCTCGCGCACCAGGACCACTGGCTGGTCCGGGAAGTCACGCACTTCATCAAGCGCACGCTGAAGCGCGTGGACCTGACCGCGCGGAGCTTCTTCGCGCTCATCGAGGAGGGGAACGCCTTCGCCGGCACGCTGTTCGAGCTGGCGCTGGCGGCCGACCGCGCCTACATGTTCGACGACGACGACCAGGCGAACACGATCGCGCTCTCCGGCATGAACGCGGGGCCGCTGCCGATGTCGAACGGCCTGACGCGGCTCGAGACCCGGTTCCTGGGCGAACCGGAGCGCGTGAAGGCGGCGCTCGCGCACGACGGCCCGTTCGACCCGCCGCAGGCCCTCGAGGCCGGCCTGGTGACCTTCACGCCGGACGAGATCGACTGGGACGACGAAGTGCGGCTCGCGATCGAGAGCCGCGCCGCGCTCTCGCCCGACGCGCTCACCGGCATGGAGGCCAACCTGCGCTTCGTCGGGCCCGAGACGATGGAGACGAAGATTTTCGGCCGCCTGACCGCGTGGCAGAACTGGATCTTCCAGCGCCCGAATGCCGTCGGTCCGAGGGGCGCGCTGACGTCCTACGGCGGCGCCGAACGCGCCGAGTTCGACTTCAATCGCACGTAGCCGTTCGTCCCGTGACCCATGAACCGTGAACCCGGCCCGCTGAACCCGGAACCCGTCACCCCATGATCTCTTCGGAAAAGATCCCCAACAACGTCGACCTCCATCTCAACAAGCGCCTGCAGCGCGCGCTCGAGCACTGGCAGCCGGCCTACATCCAATGGTGGAAGGACATGGGCCCGCAGGGCTTCCAGCACTACCACCAGGTGTACGTGCGGACCGCGGTGAGCGTGGACCCGGCCGGGTGGGCGCATTTCGAGTACGTGAAGCTGCCGGAGTACCGCTGGGGCATCTTCCTGGCCGATCCCGTCATCAATCGGACGATCGGCTTCGGCGACTTCTTCGGGCAACCGGTCTGGCAGGAGGTCCCCGGAGAGTTCCGGAACCAGCTCCGCCGCCTGATCGTGACGCAGGGCGACACGGAGCCGGCGAGCGTCGAGCAGCAGCGGTGGCTCGGGCACCGGTGTCCGAGCGTCTACGACCTGCGCAACCTGTTCCAGGTGAACGTCGAGGAGGGGCGCCACCTGTGGGCGATGGTCTACCTGCTGCACTCCTACTTCGGTCGTGACGGGCGCGACGAAGCCGAGGACCTGCTGGCGCGGCAGAGCGGCAACCGCGACAAGCCCCGCATCCTCGACGCGTTCAACGAGCCCATCGACACCTGGCTCGACTTCTTCATGTTCACGATGTTCACCGACCGCGACGGCAAGTCCCAGCTGCTGTCCCTGTCGGAGAGTTCCCTCGATCCGCTGTCGCGCACGACGCGCTTCATGCTGACCGAGGAGGCCCACCACATGTTCGTGGGCGACACCGGCATCTCGCGCATCGTCACGCGGACCGCCGAGTTGATGCGCGAGACGGGCCTCGCCGAGGACGTGCGCAAGCTCGGCGGCATCGACCTGCCGACGATCCAGAAGCACATCAACCTGTGGTTCTCGCTGAGTCTCGACCTGCACGGCAGCGAGGTCTCGACCAACGCCGCCACCTACTTCGCCAACGGCCTGAAGGGCCGCGCGGAGGAGGAGAAGTGGGACGAGCACCGGGTCACCGATACCCCCTACGACCTCGAGACGATGGAGGACGGGCGGCTGGTGAAGACCCAGGTGCCGATGCGCAACGCGATGAACGAGGTGCTGCGCGACTGGTACGTGGGCGACTGCCAGTCGGGCGTCGCCCGCTGGAACAGGGTGCTCGAGGCGCACGGGATCTCCGACCGGCTCCGCCTGCCCGACCGCAAGTTCAACCGGAACATCGGGCAGTTCGCCGGCGTCCACTTCGATCCCGACGGCCGGCCGGTCGAGGCGGAGGACTGGGCGCGGCGGCGGTTCGAGTGGCTGCCGTCGCCGGCCGACAAGGAGTTCCTGCTGAGCATCATGAGCGCGCCGATCTACGAGGTGGGCAAGTTCGCGAACTACATCGCACCGCCCACGCGCGGCATCAAGGGGCGGCCGATCGACTTCGAATACGTGCGGACCGAGGTCTAGGCGCGGCGTGATGAGCGAGGCGCCCAAGGTCTCCGTCGACACCCGCGGCGGCATCCGCATCCTCACGCTCTGCGAGCCGCCCGCGAACACCTACAGCTACGAGCTCATGCGCGAGCTGGACGCGGCGATCCTCGACGCGCGCATGGACCCGGACGTGCACGTGATCGTGCTCACCGGCGCCGGTGAGAAATTCTTCTGCGCCGGCGCGACGATCGGGATGCTCCGCGAGGCCACGCCCGAGTACAAGTACTACTTCTGCCTGCACGCGAACGAGACGCTCAACCGGCTGGAGCAGACGCCGAAGCTGGTGATCGCCGCGCTCAATGGTCACACCGTCGGCGGCGGCCTGGAGGTCGCGCTCGCCGCGGACCTGCGGGTCGCCCGCGCCGGCGGGGGCAGCAGGATCGGCCTGCCGGAGGTCGCCCTCGGCGTGCTCCCGGGAACGGGCGGCACCCAGCGGCTCGCGCGGCTGGTCGGCAAGGCGAAGGCCATGGACCTGATGATTCACGGGCGGCTGCTCTCCATGGAGGAGGGCCTCGAGGCCGGCCTCGTCACCGCGCTCTGGGGGGAGGAGGCGCTCGAGGGCCGGCCGTTCCTCGACGCCATCGTCGCCTACGCGGAGCGGTTCGTGCCGCCGCACAAGGCGAGCGGGGCGGTCGGTCGCATCAAGCGCGCGGTGCAGTCGGGCGCCGAGGCCGGTTTCGGCGAGGGGCTCGCGCTCGAGCGCGAACTGCAGCAGCTCCTGTTCCAGAGCGACGATGCCCGGGAGGGGATCGCCGCCAATCTCGAGAAGCGCACGCCGAAGTTCACCGGACGCTAGGACGAATCGGACCGGCGCGGGCGCACGACGACCGCGGGACCGGCCGTCACTTTCACGCGGAGAGACTCGTGACCATGCTCGGACGCAAGCAGCTGCTCATCGGCGGCGAATGGCGGGATGCCGCCGGCGGCGCGACGATGAACGTCATCAACCCGGCGACCGAGGAGGTCATCGCCCAGGTCGGGGCCGCCGGTACCGACGACGTCTCGGCGGCGGTCGACGCCGCGCGCGCGGCGTTCGCCGGCCCGTGGGGGCAGATGCCGGCCCGCGAGCGCGGGCGCCTCCTGTTCCGCCTCGCGGCGCGGCTCACCGAGCGCATCGACGAGATCTCCCGGCTCGAGACGCTCCACAACGGGAAGCCAATCACCGAGTCGCGTCACGTCGAAGTCCCGATGGCGATCGAGTGCCTCGAGTACTACGCGGGGTGGGCCGACAAGGTCGAGGGCGAGACGATCCCGGTCAAGGCCAACGCGCACGTCTACACGCGCCGGGAACCGCTCGGCGTGGTGGCCGCGATCGTGCCGTGGAACTTCCCGCTGCTCCTCGCGATGTGGAAGGTGGCGCCCGCGCTGGCCATGGGCAACACCGTGGTGCTCAAGCCGGCCAGCCAGACGCCGCTCACGGCGCTGGCGCTGGGTGAGGCCGCGATCGAGGCCGGGCTGCCGCCCGGCGTGCTCAACGTGATCACGGGCGGCGGAGGCACGGCGGGGCAGGCGCTGGTCGAGCACCCGGGCGTGAACAAGGTCGCGTTCACCGGCGACACGTCGACCGGCAAGGGCATCATGCGCACCGCCGCCGAGACACTCAAGCACGTCTCGCTGGAACTCGGCGGCAAATCGCCGAACATCGTCTTCGCCGACGCGGACCTCGACGCGGCGCTGCGTGGCGCCACGGTCGGCATCTTCTACGGCAAGGGCGAGGTCTGCGCGGCGGGATCCCGTCTACTGGTGGAGCGGTCGATCAAGGATCAGTTTCTCGAGAAGCTGGCGGCCCGGACGAAGAAGATGGTCGCCGGTGACCCGATGGACCCGAAGACGCGACTGGGCGCGCTCTCGTCGGGCGGACACCTGAAGCGGGTGTTGAACTACGTCGAGGTGGCGCGCACCGAGGGGGCGACGCTGATCGCCGGCGGCGGACGGGCGGACATCGGGACGGGGAAGGGCTATTTCATGCAGCCGACGGTCTTCGCCGACGTCACGCCGGGGATGACCATCGCGCGCGAGGAGATCTTCGGGCCGGTGCTCGCGGTGATCGACTTCGACGACGTCGAGGAGGCCATCGCGCGCGCCAACGACACGATCTACGGCCTCGCGGCGGGCGTGTGGACGCGCGACATCCGCAAGGCCCATACCGTGGCGTCGCGCCTCCAGGCCGGTACGGTCTGGGTCAACACCTACAACGTCTACGACACGGCCGCGCCGTTCGGCGGCGTCAAGCAGAGCGGCTTCGGCCGCGAGATGGGCCGCCACGCCCTGGACGCCTACACGCAGCCGAAGACCGTCTGGGTCGACCTCAGCTGACGGCTGGAAAAAGACACCGGGAGTCTTTTTGCCGATCCGGCAAAAAGACTCCCGGTGTCTTTTCTGGTGCTGCACTTGCATCTTGCTGTCGCTATAGGTAGTCTAGACACATATGACCTGGCCACTGACTGATCGGGAGCTGAAGCGGGGGAGCGCAACCCTCCTCGTGCTGGCGCTCGTCGATGAGACCCCGCGGCACGGCTACGAGATCGGGAAGCTGATCGAGACCCGCTCCGGCGGCACCATCAGCTTCCAGATGGCCTCGCTCTACCCGCTCCTGTACCGCCTCGAACGGCGGGGCTGGATTCTGGGCGAGTGGCGAGAGGCCAAGGGCGAGCGCCGCCGCCGCTTCTACCGCATCACGCCGGCCGGCCGCACCGTGCTCGCGGACCAGCGCGGCGTCTGGCAGTCCTTCGTCCGCGCCCTGGACCAGGTCGCCGGGCTCAAGGGGTAGCGCGTGAACCGGCAGATGGACTGGCGCGAGCGGGTCGCGGCGCGGGTGCCGCGAATCACCGGTGACGCGGCGCGAGACGCCGAGATCCGCGATGAGCTGGCCCAGCACTGCGCGGACCGGGTCGCGGAACTGTGCCGACGGGGTCTGGCATCCGACGCGGCGACCGCGCGCGTCCTCGCCGAACTCGACGAGACCGCGCGGCGAGCCGACCGCCTGGCGCAGGCGGCGGCGCCGTCGCTCGGAGCGGCTCGACGCCGCGTGGCGCTCCTCGCCGGCCTGCGGGGCGACCTGCGGCACGCCGTCCGGCTGCTGCGCCGCAGTCCCGGCTTCACGCTCGGGGCCGGCCTCACGCTGGCGCTCTCGATCGGCGCCGTCACGGCCATCTTCACCGTGGTGCAGGCGGTGCTGCTGCGCCCGCTGCCGTACCCGGACCCCGGCCGGCTCGTGGCCGTGTGGGAACAATCGCCGCAGGGCATCACCCGGAACCCCGTCTCGAGCGGCAACTACCTGGACTGGCTCGACCGCGCCTCCGCGTTCGATGCGCTCGGGGCGCTCGGAAGCCCGGCCTTCCGCGCCTGGACCGGCGACGGGCGGGCCCGGCGCGCGAGGGTCTCGTCGATGACCGCGTCGGCGTTCACCGCGCTCGGCGTCACGCCTCTCCGGGGCCGGCTCTTCGGGACGGCCGATGACGAGGTCGGCGGTCCGCCCGTGGCCGTCGTCGGCGAGGACTTCTGGCGCGGCGCGCTCGCGTCGGACCCGGACGTGATCGGTCGCGCGCTGGTGCTCGACGACGTGCGGTTCGAGGTCATCGGCGTGCTGCCACGCGCCACGGTCGTGCCGTCTTCCGACGTGGACGTCGTGGTGCCGCTGCGGCTCGGCCCGGACGACCGGGAGCAGCGCCGCTCGCACAACTTCAACGTGATCGGCCGGCTGAAGGCGGGCGTCACGCTCGAGGCCGCGTCGGACGCGATGCGGGGGGTCGTCGCCGGCATCACGGCCGAGCACCCGCAGGACATGACCGGCTGGAGCGCGGCCGTCGTACCGCTCCGCGACGACATCGTCCGCAACGTCAGGCCGATGCTCGCGGTGCTGCTGGGCGTCGTCGTCGTGGTACTGCTCGTCGCGTGCGCCAACCTCGCGACGCTGCAGCTGGCGCGCGCCGGCGCGCGGACGGCCGAGATGGGCCTGCGGACGGCGATCGGCGCCGGACGCGGCCGCCTGTTCGCCCAGCTGCTCGTCGAGAGCCTGCTCCTGGCCGCGGTGGGTGGTGCAGCCGGCATCGGCCTGGCCGTGGTGCTCGTGCGCGGCCTGCTGGCGCTGGCACCCGCCGACATCCCGCTCCTGGACCTCGTGACGGTGGACTGGCGGATCGCGGCCGTTTCGGCCGTGTTGACCACTGTCAGCGCCGTGCTGGTCGGCCTGCTGCCGGCGCTGCACGCCTCGCGCGTGGACCTGCGACCCCTCCTTCATGGTGGGAGCGCCGGGGGGAGCCACCCGCGCGGCCGGGCGCGGCTGATGCTCGTCGGCGTCCAGGTCGCGCTCGCCCTGGTGCTGCTCGCGGCTGCCGGTCTGCTGGCGCGGAGTTTCTGGCGGCTGAACCAGGTGGACTTCGGCTACGACCCGCGGAACGTGCTGTCGGTCGAACTCGACCTGCCGGGCGCGCGATATCCGGACAACGACTCGCACGTCCGGTTCTATCGCGACCTGCTCGATCGTGTCCGGCGGCTTCCGGGCGTGGTGGCGGCGGCCGGCTCGACGGTCCGGACGGGCGAGGGCACGCTCATGACGTTCAGCTTCGCGATCGAGGGGCGGCCGTCGGGCACGCCGACCGGGCGCGAAGCGCCCGAGCCGCTCCAGGCGGTGACCCCGACCTATTTCGAGACGATGCGGATCCCCGTGCTCGAGGGGCGGGGGTTCCTCGAGACCGACCGTGAGACGGGCGAGCCGGTCGTGATCATCAACCAGGCGCTGCGACGCCTGCACTGGCCGGATGCCAGTCCGATCGGGCAGCGCCTGTCGTTCCGGCCCGGGCAGACGCCATGGCTCACGATCGTCGGCGTCGTGGGCGACACCCACGACGAGGGACGCGACCAGCCCAGTCCGCCGACGGTCTATGTGCCGTTCGCGCAGAAGCCGCCCTCGTGGTCGTGGATGACCTGGCAGACGCTGGTCGTGCGCACCGAGGGCGATCCGGCTGCCGTCGTGCGAGGCGTCGAGGCGGCGGTCGGCGCGCTCGACGCCGACCTCCCCCTGGGCGCGGTGCGGACGGTCGAGGCGGCCTTCGCGGAACGCACGGCGCGCCGGCGTTTCGCGACCGGACTCGTCGCGGGCTTCGCCCTCCTGGCGCTGCTGCTCGGCGCGGTCGGCATCTACGGCGTCCTGGCGTGCAACGTCGCCGAGCGGCGGCGCGAGATCGGCATCCGTCTGGCGCTCGGCGCCCGGCCGCGGCAGGTCGCGACGGCGGTCGTCCGCCCGGTGCTGATCGCGTCGGCGACCGGCGTGGCCGCGGGCCTCGTCGCCGCCGTGCTGGCCGGCCGGTACCTCGACGCGCTGCTCTTCGAGCTTCAGCCGTCCGATCCGGCGACGCTCGGCGCGACGGCGGCGCTGTTGTTCTCCGTCTCGTGTCTGGCCGCGTGGATGCCGGTGCGGCGCGCCCTGGGCCTCGCGCCGACGCGGACGCTGCGCGAAGGCTGACGCGCCCGGGCGAACCGGGTGGCGCGCGGCCGGAGCCGCGGTGTCGGAGCCGCGGCGGGCGGCACGATCGCCCTCTGCTACACTTCGCCCGGATGGATCCGCTGGTCGCCTGGCGCGAAGAGTTCCCGATTCTCGAGACCTGCACCTATCTCGTCAGCCACTCGCTCGGCGCGATGCCGCGGCGGACGCGGGCCGCCCTGGCCGCGTTTGCCGACGAGTGGGATCACCGCGGCGTCCGGGCCTGGCACGAGGGCTGGTGGGAGGTCGGGCGCGCGACCGGCAACCTGCTGGCGCCGATCCTCGGCGCGGCGCCCGACACGATCACGATGCACCAGAACGCGACCGTCGCGCAGTCGATCGTCGCCTCGTGCTTCGGCTTCGACGGCCCGCGCCGGCGCGTGGTCCTCCAGGACCTGGACTTTCCGACGAACCACTACCTGTACGAGGGTTTCCGCCGCTACGGCGCGGAGGTCGTGATCGTGCCGTCGGAGGGCGGGATTGAGGCGCCGATCGATCGACTGGTCGAGGCGATCGACGACCGGACGGCGCTCGTGCCGATCTCGCTGGTGCTGTTCCGCAGCGGGGCCCTGCAGGACGTCCGTCCCGTCGTGGAACGCGCGCACCGGGTCGGCGCCCGCGTCGTCCTCGATGCCTACCAGGCGGCCGGCACGGTGCCGATGGACCTGGCTGGCCTCGGCGTGGACTTCGCGGTCGGCGGCTCGGTGAAGTGGCTCTGCGGCGGTCCGGGCGCCGGGTACCTCTACGTGCGCCCCGATCTCGTCGGCACGCTGCGGCCGTCGATCGTCGGGTGGGCGGGGCACGCGCGGCCGTTCGACTTCGAGACGGGCGCGATCGACTACGCGGCCTCCATCGAGCGCTTCCAGAGCGGTACCCCCAACGTGCCGTCGCTCTGCTCGGCGCGGTCGGGCTACGAGATCGTCGCGGAGGTCGGCGTGCCGGCCATCCGCGAGAAGTCGCTGCGGCTGACGCGCCGGCTGATGGACGCCGCGCGGGCGCGCGGCTGGCGCCTCAACACGCCCGAACGGGACGAGGCGCGCGGCGGGTCGGTGGTCGTCGACGTGCCCGACGGCGCGCGGGCCACCGAGGCGCTGCTGGCGCGGGACGTGATCGTGGACTACCGGCCGCGGGCCGGCATCCGGATGGCGCCGCACTTCTACAACACCGAGGCGGAGATCGACCGCGCGGTGGCGGTGCTCGACGAGGTCCTGGCCGGGTGACGGGCAATTTCCCGGCCGGGTGCCGCCCGGTCCGGGTGAGGCCGGCCGGCCGTGGCCCGGTGGCGTTGCGGCCGCGCGGTCCGGTGGCAGGGCAGTGTGGCGGGAGGACGGGGAACGCATGACGGACGTGAACACGATTACGGTCATCGGCGCGGGCACGATGGGACATGGCATCGCGCATGCGGCGGTGACGGCCGGATACGAAACGCGGCTGTACGACGTGTCGGAGGGACCGCTGGCGAAGGCGCGGGAGCGGATCGACGGCATCCTGCGCAAGGCGGTGGACCTGGGCAAGGCGACCACGGCCGAGGCCGACGCGGCGGCGGCGCGGCTCCGGACGACCCCGAGCCTCGAGGAAGCGCTGGCCGGCGTGCCCTTCGTCATCGAGGCGGCGCCCGAGCGCATCGACCTGAAGCTGAAGCTGATGGCCGACATCGAGCGCTTCGCGCCGGCCGACGCGGTGATTGCGACCAACACCTCGGCGCTCTCGATCACGGAGATGGCGGGCAGCCTCGCGTCGCCCGCGCGCGTGGCGGGCATGCACTTCTTCAATCCCGTCCACAAGATGAAGCTCATCGAGATCGTCCGCGCGCTCGAGTCGAGCGAGGCGGCGCTCGCCGCGGTCGAGGCGGTCTCCCGGCGCATGGGCAAGGAGACCGTGCTCGTCCGCGAGTCGCCCGGGTTCATCACCACGCGGGTGAACGCGTCGATCGGCAACGAGGCCTTCTACATGCTGATGGAAGGCGTGGCGTCGGCCCGCGACATCGACAAGGCGCTCAAGCTCGGGCTCAACCACCCGATGGGGCCGTTCGAGCTGGTGGACCTGGTCGGCCTCGACACCAGGCTGAGCATCCTCGAGTACCTGCACCGGAGCCTCGGCGAGAAGTACCGGCCGTGCCCGCTGCTCGCGCAGTACGTGCGCGCGGGCCGGCTCGGTCGGAAGACGGGAAAGGGCGTCTATGAGTACTGAGCGCGCCGGCGGGCCGCTCATGGTGGAGGTGCGCGACCGGGTCGCGACGCTCACCGTCAACCGGCCGGCGGTCCGCAACGCGCTGGACCGCGAGACCGTGTCGGCGATGACCGCGGCGCTGGCCGACTGCGAGGCGCGCGAGGACGTCGGCGCGATCGTGATCACGGGCGCCGGCGACACGGTCTTCGTCGCGGGCGCCGACATCCGGCAACTCCGCGAGCGCCGCCGCGACGACGGCCTGGCGGCGATCAACTCGTCGGTGTTTGCCGCGGTCGAGCGCTGCACGAAGGTGACGATCGCGGCGATCAACGGTCACGCGCTCGGCGGCGGGTGCGAGCTGGCCCTCGCGTGCGACCTGCGCGTGGCCGTCGACCACGCGACCTTCGGCCAGCCCGAGGTGAACCTGGGCATCATCCCGGCCGCGGGCGCGACCCAGCGGCTCCCGCGCATCGTCGGGCTCGGGCGCGCCAAGCAGCTGGTGCTCACCGGCGACGCGATCGACGCGGCCACCGCGCTCGACTGGGGGCTCGTCACCGCGGTCGTGCCGTCCGCCGACCTGATGACCGAGGCCCGCCGGCTGGCGGGCCGGGTCCTGGCGCGCGGACCGCTCGCCATCCGACTGGCCAAGCTCGCGCTGAACGCGTCGGCCCGGGTGGACCTCGATTCGGGCCTGCTGATCGAGACGCTCGCGCAGGCGATATGCTTCGAGTCCGAGGACAAGCAGGAAGGCACGTCGGCGTTCCTGGAGAAGCGCCGGCCCGCGTTCAAGGGACGGTAGCGCGCCGGGACGGTCGGACGGGGGCGCACCGGACGCGGCGGTGACAGCGGAGTGGAGGTCGCGGTGACGAATCAGCGGGACGACGGCATCGGCCGTCGAGAGTTCCTGAAGACGGGTGGCGCGGCGGTGGTGGCGGGCGCGGCCGCCATGCGGCCCGGCCCGGCCGGTGCAAGCGGGATCCAGACGTCGGCCTCGACGGGCTTCTTCGCGGCGCCGCCCATCGAGAACGTCCGGATCGGGTTCGTGGGCATCGGGCTCCAGGGCGGCGGCCACGTCCAGAACCTCCTGAAGATTCCCGGCTGCCGCATCACCGCCGTCTGCGACATCCGCGAGGAGCGGACGGCCTGGGCGACGCGGCAGATCACGGCCGCCGGGCACCCGGCACCCACGGCCTACACGCGCGGCCCGCGCGACTTCGAGCGACTGTGCGAGACCGAGGACCTCGACCTCGTCTACACCGCCACGCCGTGGGAGTGGCACGTGCCGGTGATGCTCGCCGCGATGACCCACGGCAAGCACGCCGCGACCGAGGTGCCGGCGGCGATGTTCCTCGACGACTGCTGGGCGCTCGTCGAGACCGCGGAACGGCAGGGCCGGCACTGCGTGATGATGGAGAACTGCAACTACGACCGGCCCGAGATGCTGGTCTTCAACGTCGTCCGCCAGGGGCTGCTGGGCGAGGTCCTGCACGCCGAGGGCGGCTACCTGCACGACCTGCGCGAGATCAAGTTCGAGCACCGCAACGAAGGCCTGTGGCGCCGCGCCTGGTCGATGAAGCTCAACGGCAACCTGTATCCGACGCACGGCCTGGGCCCGATCGCCAACTGCCTCGACAACAACCGTGGCGACCGCTTCGACTACCTCGTCTCGATGAGCGGGCCGTCGCGCGGCCTGCAGGACTGGGCGCGCGAACACTTCGCGGCCGACGCGCCGGAACGGCGGGAGCAGTACGTGCTCGGCGACGTGAACACGAGCCTCATCCGCACGGCCAACGGCCGGACGATGATGGTGCAGCATTGCACGAACCTGCCGCGGCCCTACAGCCGCATCCACATGGTGCAGGGCACGCGCGGCCTGTTCCAGGGCTATCCGAACCGGCTCTACATCGAGGGCCGGGGACGCGCGGATCAGTGGGTGGACATGGCCGACGTGCGCGACGAGTTCGATCACCCGCTCTGGAAGGAGATCGAGGCGCAGGCGCAGGGCGCCGGGCACGGCGGCATGGACTTCATCGAGGACTACCGGCTGATCAAGTGCCTCCGGGAGGGGCTGCCGACCGACATGAACGTGTACGACGCCGCGGCGATCAGCGCGGTCGTCGAGCTGAGCGTGCAGTCGAACGCCACGCGCAGCCGGCCCGTGGACTTCCCGGACTTCACGCGCGGCCGGTGGCGGACCAACCCGCCCCTCGGCATCGTCCACATGTAGGCCCGCGACGGCGCGATGACCTCCCTCGACTGGGCGATCGTCGTCATCTCGCTCGCGGTGTCGTTCGCGCCGGCCGTCTGGATGGCGCGTCGCGCCGGGCGCAGCACCGCCGAGTTCTTCACGTCTGGCCGCGCGGCGCCGTGGTGGCTCATCGGCATCTCGATGGTCGCCACGACGTTCAGCACGGATACGCCCAACCTGGTCACCGACCTGGTGCGGGGCGGCGGCGTCGCGGCCAACTGGGTGTGGTGGGCCTTCCTGCTCACCGGGATGACCACGGTCTTCTTCTACGCGCGGCTCTGGCGGCGGATCGGCGTGCTGACCGATCTCGAGTTCTACGAGCTGCGCTACTCGGGCCGCGCGGCCTCCTTCGTCCGCGGCTTCCGCGCGGTGTACCTGGGCCTGCTGTTCAACGTCGTCACCATGGCGGCGGTCAACCTCGCGGCGGCGAAGATCGCCAACGTGCTGCTCGGCTGGCCGATGTGGCAGACGCTCGCGGCCTGCACGGTGCTCAACGTGCTGTTCGCGGCCACGTCGGGACTCTGGGGCGTCCTGGTCACCGACCTGCTGCAGTTCGGCCTGGCGATGGCCGGGTCGGTCGCCGCCGCGGTCTATGCGCTGCGCCGGCCCGAGGTCGGCGGGCTGTCGGGGCTGGTCGCGCAGATCGACCCGACGACCCTGCGGATCCTGCCGGACTGGAACGACCCGGCCACGGCGATGGCGATCTTCATCGTGCCGCTGACCGTGCAGTGGTGGGCCGCCTGGTATCCCGGCTCGGAACCCGGTGGCGGCAGCTACATCGCCCAGCGGATGCTCGCGGCGCGGTCCGAGCGAGACGCGCTGGGCGGGACGCTCCTGTTCAACGTGGCGCACTACGCGCTCCGGCCGTGGCCGTGGATCCTCGTGGCGCTCGCGTCGATGATCGTCTTTCCCGACGTGGCGGACATCCAGCGGGCGCTGCCGCACGTCGAGCCGTCGCTCATCGGGAACGACATGGCCTACTCGGCGATGCTGACGTTCCTGCCGGCCGGCCTGCTCGGCGCGATGGTCGCGGGCCTGCTGTCGGCCTACATCTCGACGATCTCGACCCACCTCAACTGGGGCACGTCCTACCTCGTCCACGATCTCTACCGCCGGTTCCTCCGGCCCGACGCGCCCGAGCACCACTACGTCACGGCCGGCCGCGTGGTCACGGCGCTCCTGATGCTGACGGCCGCGGTGTTCACCTTCTTCCTGGAGACGGCGGGCGACGCGTTCCAGCTGCTGGTGTCGATCGGCGCCGGCACCGGCCTGCTGTACCTCCTGCGCTGGTTCTGGTGGCGGATCAACGCGTGGAGCGAGATCGCGGCCATGGCCAGCTCGTTCCTGCTGGCCGCGGGCCTGTTCGTCGCGAACAAGGCCGGCGCCGGCCTGCAGGGACCGGGCGTGCTCGTGACGACCGTCGCGGTGACGACGCTGGTGTGGCTGGCCGCCACCTACCTGACGCCGCCCGACGACGACGCCACGCTGGAGCGCTTCTATCGCCTCGCGCGGCCGGCCGGACCGGGCTGGCGGGGCGTGCGGCGGGCGTGCGGCAACCTCGCCTCGTCGGACGACCTGCGGGCCGCGTTCGTGGGCTGGGTGAGCGGGTGCGTCTTCGTCTACGCCGCGCTCTTCGGCGCGGGCCACCTGCTGCTGGGCCATCGCGCGCTCGGCCTGGGCCTCGGCGCGGTCGCGATCCTCGCCGGGGTGCAGCTCGCGCGGTCGCTGCGCGCGGCGACCCGCGGATGAAGGCGGTCATCCTGGCGCGGGGACTGGCGCGGCGCATGCGCGCCGCCGAGGATGGCGCGCGCCTCGAGGCAGACCAGGCGGCCGCGGCGGCCTCGGGCCAGAAGGCCATGATGCCGATCGGCGCCCGCCGGGCCGACGGCCGGCTCCGGCCGTTCCTGGACTTCGTGCTGAGCGAACTGGCCGATGCGGGATGCGGCCAGGTCGGCCTCGTGATCGGTCCCGAGCACGACGCCATCCGGGCGTGGTACACGACCGTGTCGCCGCCGGAGCGCGTCCGGGTCCACTTCCTGGTTCAGCCCGAGCCGCTCGGCACGGCCAACGCCGTGCTGGCCGCCGAGGCGTGGGTGGGCGACGATCCGTTCCTGGTGCTCAACGCCGACAACCTCTATCCGGCGGCGGTGCTCCGCGCGCTGGTGGCGCTCGACGAGCCGGGACTGCCTGGCTTCGAGCAGGGCGATCTCATCGCGCGCAGCGGCATCCCGGCCGAGCGCATCGGGTCGTTCGCGCTGCTCGAATGCACCGCCGACGGCTATCTCTCGCGCATCGTCGAGAAGCCGGGCGCGGCGGTGATGGCGGCGGCGGGCGACAGGGCGCTCGTGAGCATGAACATCTGGCGCTTCGACCGCGCGATCTTCGACGCCTGCCGCCAGGTCCCGCGATCGGCGCGCGGCGAGTTCGAACTGCCGGAAGCCGTCGCGCTCGCCGTGCGGCAGGGCGCGCGGCTGCGGGTGCTGCCGTCCACGGGCGAGATCCTGGATCTGTCCAGGCGCGGTGACGTGGACGTCGTCGCGCGGCGCCTGGCCGGCCGGGAGGCGCGTCCGTGAGCGCCGACCGCTGGGAGGCCCGCTGTCGGACGGCCGGCTTCGGCGAGGCCGACGCGCGGTCCCGCGCGGCGCTGGTCGGGCAGGCCGCCGCGGCGTTCACGGCCTCCACGGGTCGCGAGCCGCACTGGGCCTGGTTCGTTCCCGGGCGGATCGAGATCGTCGGCAAGCACACCGACTACGCCGGTGGCCGATCGCTCGTGGCCGCCGTGCCCCGGGGGTTCGCCGTCGTCGCGGGACCGCGGACCGACGACGTGGTGGCGGTCACCGACGCGCGATGGCGCGACGCGGTGCAGGTGGACCTGCGCGGGCCGGCGCGCCGGTACAAGGGCTGGGCGAACTACGTCGGCGTGGTCGCCGGGCGGCTCGCGCTGAACTTTCCCGGGGCCGTGCTCGGCGCCGACATCGCGGTCGCGAGCGACCTGCCGCGCGCGGCCGGGCTGAGCAGCTCGAGCGCGTTCGTGGTCGGCCTGTCGCTGGCGCTCATCCGGCGCGCGCGTCTGGAGGCGCGCGACGACTGGCGGCGGGCGATCGGATCGCCGCTCGACCTGGCCGGCTACCTGGGCGCGGTGGAGAACGGGCTCACGTTCGGGCCGCTCGCCAACGCCAGCGGCGTCGGCACCCACGGCGGCAGCGAGGACCACACGGCCATCCTCACGTCCACGGCCGATCGCGTGGCGGCGTTCGCCTACGTGCCGGTCCGGCACGCGGGCGACGCGGCGATGCCTGACGACTGGCGCTTCTCGGTGCTCACGAGCGGCGTGCACGCGGACAAGGCGGGGAGCGTCCGCGGCCAGTACAACCGCGCCTCGCTCGCGACCCGGGCGCTCGCGGCGCTCTGGACCGCGCACACGGGAGAGGCTGTGACGCTCGGCGCGGCGCTGCAGGTGCCTGGCGCCGAGCCGGTCCTCCGTTCGCTGCTCGCGCCGGCCGGCTGCGAGGACTTCAGCGCCGCGGAACTCGACCGCCGGCTCACGCACTTCATCCACGAGGACGGTCGCGTGCCGCGCATGCTCGACGCCTTCCGCGCGGCCGACACGGCGGCGCTCGGCCGCCTCGCCGAGTCGTCGCAGACCGAGGCCGAGCAGCTTCTGGCCAACCAGGTTCCCGAGACCATCCGGTTGGCCGCGCTGGCCCGCGAGGCCGGGGCGTTCTCCGCCAGCAGCTTCGGCGCCGGGTTCGGCGGCAGCGTGTGGGCCCTGATGCCCGCGGCCGACGCCGCGGCGATCACGGCGGACTGGCGCGCGCGGTTCGAGGCGGAGTTTCCGGCGTCGCGGCCCGTGGACGGCTTCATCACGCGGCCGGGACCGCGCGCCGTGGATCTGTCGGACGACGCCACGACGGCCGTCCAGGGCTGATCCGGGCGGCGCCGGGCGGCAACGGGCGGCGCCGACGTGGCACCGGGGCGCCAAAGGGCGCGAGGGTCACGCGTCTCGCGCGGCCGATCGATCCGGTACGTCCGACCCGGCACAGGGTCGATACGCCGTCGGTCCCCCAATCGGCTCGCACGCCGCGCGGCCTCGCACCCTTCCGCGCCCCGGTGTCAGTAGAACTTCCTCGTCAGGTTGAACCCGACATACCAGTCGTCGCGCCGCGCGCCGCCCCGGGCGAGCTGCCGCAGCGTCGTGCCGAACGAGTTGGACACGTTGAACTGGAAGACGTGGCCGCCCGCGCGCCGTTCGATCGCGACGCTGACGTGATCCACGCCGGTGGTTTCTCCGGTCAGCCGCGGCGCGGCCTCCAGCACGACGTAGGCACGCGACCCGCCCAGCCGCCACCGTCCGCCGATGCCGAGCAGGAGGACGTCGTCACCCGCCGTGGCGCCCGCCGCCGGCACCGTGGCGTTGAACACGTAGACGGGGTGGGCGTAGAGCGCGCCCCGCTCGCCGAACCGGTGCGACAACACCCCGCCGAGGCTGGTCGAGAACGACTCGCTGAAGTTGTTCTCGCCTTCGACGGCGACCAGCGCGTCGATCGTGACCGGCCGCGACGCGTCCTGTCCGAGGATCTCGTGCTGGCCGAGGAACTGGATGGTGCGGTTGTTGGTCCGGTGGACGGTCGCCTGCGTGCCCGGCCGGATGCCGTAGCGCAGTTCGAGGCCGACCTGCGCCGCGCTGTCGAGCCCGAAGAAGTCCGCGAAGAAGTCACCGGCGTCGCCCAGCCCGATGGGCCGGGCGAACCGGTGCGTGAGGCGGAAGGCGAAGGCCCCGGCCGGCATCCGGAGCGTGGTCGGCAGCGCCGCCAGCGTGAAGTCGGGTTCGCCCGGTGCCAGCTGGCGATCGGGATCGGAGCCGACGAACTGGGCGGCGGCGGGACGACCCGGCGCGAGCGCCAGGAGCGTGACCACGAGCACGAGGATCGGCCGGACGGCGTGACGCATCGATGGCTGCGGCGCCGGGGATGGACCGGCGCCCGCCACGGAAATGGCAAGGACGATGCCGGCGTGCGCGGGCCGGATTGGGCGCGAAACCGCGCGGGGCCGGCAGCGCCGCTTACGCCGGGCGTAAGCGGTTACGCGCGGCGTAAGTCCCCGGCCCTCAGCCCTCGGCGTCCTCCAGGCGGTGCTTCGTGAGGTAGTAGCTGATCGCGCGCTGGCTGACGCCCATGATCTCGGCGGCGTCCTTCTTCACGCCCGCGGCCGACGCGAGGGCCTGGCGCACGGTCTCGCGCTCGGCCCATTCGAGGTTCTGCTTCAGCCGCGGGAAGGGCAGGCGGGCCTGCGCCGGTCCGGGCGCGCCGAGCAGCGTGACGTCCCGCGCGCCGATCACCGGCTGCTGGGCGAGGACGACGGCGCGCTCGATCGTGTTCTCGAGTTCCCGGACGTTGCCCGGCCAGGGGGCGTTCGCGAGGACGGCCATCGCGTCCGGCGCCACGCCGTCGATCCGCCGGCCCGCGCGCCCGGCGTGCCGCCGGACGAAGTGCTCGACGAGCAGGGGGATGTCCTCCCGCCGATCGCGGAGCGGCGGCATCGCGACCGGGATGACGTTGAGGCGGTAGTACAGGTCCTCCTGGAACCGTCCCTCGCCGACCATCTGCCGCAGGTCCCGGTTGGTCGCGGCGACCACGCGGACGTCCACCCGGATCGTCCGCTCGGACCCGAGCGGCTCGAACTCGCGTTCCTGCAGGACGCGCAGGAGCTTGGCCTGGACGGTCGCCGCGAGGACGCCGATCTCGTCGAGGAAGATCGTGCCGCCGTCGGCCAGCGCGAACCGCCCCTTCTTGTTCGAGACGGCCCCGGTGAAGGCGCCGCGGACGTGCCCGAACAGCTCCGACTCGATCAGCGACTCGGGCAGCGCCGCGCAGTTGACCCGGACCAGAGGCTGGTCGCGCTGTCCGCTCCAGTCGTGAATCGCCCGGGCGACGAGTTCCTTGCCCGTCCCGGTCTCGCCCGTGATGAGCACCGTGCTGCGCGACTGCGCCACCTGGCGCGCCGTCCGGACGACCTCCTGGATGGCGCGGCTGCGTCCGACGATGCCGTAGTGGTCGAACCGCTCGTCGCGCTCGGTGATGAGGTAGTCCCGATGGGTCCGCAGCCGCGCGTGCTCGATCGCGCGACGGACCACCACGACGAACTCGTCCACGTCGAACGGCTTCTGCAGGTAGTCGAGGGCGCCGAGCTTCATGGCCTCGATGGCGCTCTCGACCGTGGCGTGCGCGGTCATCATCACGATGTCGGGCCGCTCGCGCTCCTCGGTCGTCCGGATCAGCTCCCGGATCAGCTCGAGGCCGCTCATCTCCGGCATCAGGTTGTCGACGACCACGACGTCGAAGGGGCGCTCGCCGAGCAGCCGGAGGGCGTCGCCGGGGCGATGCGCCTCGACCACCTCGTGGCCCTCGTCGGCCAGGGCCTCGGCCAGCGCCCGCAGGATCTTCGCCTCGTCGTCGACGATGAGTACCGCGCCGTGGGTGGCGGTCACGTCCGCTGCTCCTCCCTCGGGGGCCGTGCCGGCAGCCGCAGCCGCATCGTCGTGCCGCCGCCGGGGCGGGGCGCCGCCTCGATCGTGCCCCCGAGGCCCTCGATGATATTGCGGACCAGGGCGAGGCCGAGGCCCGAGCCGGTGCGCTTGGTCGTGAAGAACGGCTCGAACAGGCGCGGGAGGTGATCGGGAGCGATGCCGGCACCGCGGTCCTCGATGTCGATGCGGACGACGTCCTCGTCGTGCCGGAGGCGCAGCGTGACGGGCGGGCTGGCGACGGCCGCGCCCCGGGCGGCCGCGTCGCGGACCGCGTCCTGCGCGTTCGTCAGCAGGTTCACGAGCGCCAGCCGCAGGCGCTCGGCGTCGGTGATCAGCGTGCAGGGCCCCGGAGGTGCCTGGAGCGTCACCGGGACGTCGCCCGTCGCGACGTCGGTGGCCTCGCACGCGTCGCGGCAGATCGCGAGGGCGTCGGCCGGCGCCAGGTCGAACGCGATGGGCCGGGCGAAGTCGAGGACGCCCGTGACGACGCGGTTCAGGCGTTCGACCTCCTCGTCGATGTCCTGCGCCGCGACGGTCACCTCGGGCGCGTCGTGCCGGCGCAGCCGCCGCGCGGCGGCCTTGATGATCATCAGCGGGTTGCGCACCTCGTGCGCGACCACCGTCGAGAGCCGGCCGAGCGAGGACAGGCGCTCCCGCTGCGCCGCCTCGCGCCGGAAGCGGTCCAGCGCGCCGGTGAGCTGCCCGAACGTCGAGGCGAGCAGGCGGGCATCCTCGTCGTCCCATCGGCCGACCGGCGGCACGGCGCGCGTGAGGTCGCCCGTCGTGGCCATCTCGCGCATCGTCGCGGTCACCGCGCGGAGCGGGCGCGTCACCGTGCGGGCGATGCCGTAGCCCAGCAGCGTGGCCACGCCGACGGCCACCAGGCCCGTGACGATGATCTGCGATCGGATCTGCCGGAGCACGCGCAGCTGCTCGGCACGCGACCGGAGCACCACCGCGACCGGCTCGCCCGCCGAGGCCGCGCCGAGCGGCTGGACGCGGCCGATCAGCTCGTCGTCGGCCGTCGGCTGCAGGACGACCTCGCTGCCGGGCACGAGATCGGCGAACGCCTCCGCCGGCAGGTCCGGGCGCGTCGAGGCGACGACGCGCCGGCCGGCGACGAAGACGATGTCGCTGTGCGTCACGTCGCGCAGGCGCGCGGCCGCCTCCCGATCGAGGCTGAAGCCCACGATGAGCGTGCCGACCGGCGAGGGGCCCGGCTCCATCGGCACCGCCGCGACGTGCACGACGCCGTCGCCGAGCGGCCAGAACGCCGCGCCGTCCGGCGACCCGGTGCTGGCGTCGAGCATGGCCGCGACCTCCGCGTCGTCCGGGCGGACCCGGCCGGCGTTGGCCAGCAGGCGCCGCGTGCGCCCGAGCACCACGAACACGTCGGCGCCGATCCGGCGCTGGTAGTCGAGCGCGATCGGCTGCACCGTCGGCGGGTGGTCCGTCGCGGCGGCGTTCTTCAGCACGGGCAGGTCCGCGATGAGCGTGCCCTTGACGACGAAGTCCGCGAACTGGGCGCGCGTGTACTCCGCCACCAGGGCGGAGGCCTCGTCCAGCCTGGCGCGCAGGTCCTGCTCGGCCCGGGCGCCGACGGTGACGCCGACGCGGGACCCGGCCACCGCGATCGACACGACGATCAGCACGACGCTGCCGAGGAAGATGCGGTTCGTGAGCGACGACAGCGGCTTCACGGCCGTCCACCACCGCCGATGGCGAAGTCCGCCTCGGCCGTCCCGCCGTCGGGCACGGTGATGCGGCGCGGCGTCGCCTCGCCCAGCTCGCTCCAGACGCGCAGCGTGTAGGTGCCCGCGGGCACGCCCCCGATCGCGTACCGGCCGTCGGCGTCGGTGACCGCGAAGAACGGATGGCTGAAGACCAGCACGTACGCGCTCATGTGCGAATGGATGTCACACGAGATCGGCACGATGCCGGGCCGGTCGAACCGCACCGTGCCGGTCCGCCCCGGCGGATATCGTCCCAGGTCGAACGTCCGCACGCGCGAGAGCGAGAAGACGTTGTGAAAGGTCGTGTCGCTGTTCGGGAACTCGACGACGGTGCCGACCGTGATGGCGAGCACCCGCGGCACGAACTGCTCGTGGCGCTGGTCCATCCGGGCCCGGCCCTGCGGCAGGTCGTCGAACGCCTGGCGGGGGGCCGTGTCCAGGAAGACGACGGCCGTCCGCCGATCGACCGGCTCGCGAGGCGCGGTCGCGAGCTGCGCGATCGACGGGCGCGGGGGCCGCTGGGGAGCGGCGTTCACGCGCACGCGGCCCCGAATCGATCCGGGCGCGGCCGGTCCGCGGTTCGCCGACGGGGTCGGCCACGTCGCGCGCGCGCGGACCGGGGGGCTCGACATCCAGGCCGTCATCACCACGAGCAGCACGGGCATCCAACGCGGCCTCATGCGATCAGAACCAGTAGAGCAGCGACGCCACGGGATACCCGCGTTCGCGGACGCGGCCGCCGTCGCGCCAGTCGTGCTGCCAGCCGGCGCGCAGTTCCAGCCGCCGGGTCGCGCGATACCCGACGCTCACTTCCACGCGGCGGACCGGCGCGTCCCACGTCACGCGCGCGCCGTCGACGGGTCGGACCACGCGGCTGAAGTTGAGTGTCTCGGCGCGCACCGCGGCCTGCCAGCGCGGGTGCCACCGGTAGCGCGCCTCGCCGAAGACGGCGTGGGAGACGAGGGAGAGGGCCGGCCCGGTCCCGCCGGCCAGCGGCAGGTCGAAGGCGGCGCGGGTCCACTCCGCGCGCATCAGCCAGCGGCCGACGCCGTACTCGGCGTCGAGGCCGACCACTCGCTCGTCGTGCGACGCGTCCACGCCCGGCGGCAGCAGGGCCAGGACGTCGTCGTCGATCCAGGCGCCGGTGCTGGCCGAGACGCCCAGCGCCGGACCACCGGGCGGCGCCACGGCCAGCCGGCCGGACCACTGCCGCCCGCCGTTGGTCTCGCCGACGACGGGGACGGCGGCCGAGCCGGCGGTGACCGCGCCGGAGAGTTCGGCCCAGCCGTGTCGCCAGGTCGCTTGTACGCCGGTGTCCCACCGGAAGGCCGAGACGAGCGGCACGCCCGGGGCGAGCGTCGCAGAGCCGAGCGGATAGCTGGGCTGCCAGCCGCGTCCGCGCATGCGCAGCAGGTCCGCGACCGTCCGGGGCAGCGCGTCCGGGCGGAGGGCGGTGAGGTACTGGTAGGCCAGGGGCGCGCCGGCGACGAGGTTGTCGCGGCCGTAGGCGCGGCGGGGATACGCCCCGAGGAGGGGCGGCAGCCGACCGGCCTGGATCGTCAGGTCGTGTCCCGCCAGCGGCCGCCAGCGCACGTACCACGCCGCGGCGTCGAGGCCGTCGCCGTTCTCGGTCCGGAGCTCGCCGGCGAACGACAGGCGGGGGTGTGGACGCCATTCGGCGAGCAACCGCAGCCGGGCAATGCGGAGCGTGTCGTGCTCGTAGTCGGTGTAGTTGAAGAAGGCGTCGGTGTCGGCCGGGGCGAGGCTGGCGGTCAGCTCCCCGCCGACGGCCACGGGCCTGACCGCGGCGGTGCCGGGGTCTGCCGGGACCTGGGCGCCCGCCGGGCCGGCCGCGACGGCCAGCGCCAGCCCGAGGGCGGGTCCGATCCTCCGCGCGGGCCGGCGTCCAGGCATCCCGCCCCGCATCTTACCGCGCGCCCCGCCAGGGACCGGGTGGCGGGGTGCGGGGCGACCGGATACAATTGTCGAGTTTGGCCGCCGTAATCGGAGGAGAGAATGGCCTACGTCATCACCGAGCCGTGCATTGGAACGAAAGACACCGCGTGCGTCGACGTCTGCCCGGTGGACTGCATCCATCCCCGCAAGGATGAACCCGAGTTCGAATCCGCCAAGATGCTGTACATCCACCCGGACGAGTGCATCGACTGCGGGGCCTGCGTCCCGGCCTGCCCGGTGGAGGCCATCTACGTCCTCGACGAAGTGCCCGAGAAGTGGAAGAGCTTCATCGAGGAGAACGCCCAGCACTACCAGCAGTAAGCCGGCGGCCGCCCCGGGATGGTCACGCCCTACGTCGATTTCGATCGCGCGGCGTGGGCGCGCCTCCGGGCGGCCACGCCGCTCACCCTCGGTGAGGCCGACCTGGCCGAGCTGCAGGGCCTCAACGAGCGGGTCTCGCTGGCCGACGTCGAGGCGGTCTACCTGCCGCTGTCGCGCCTGCTGAACCTGCACGTCGCGGCCACCCAGACGCTCCACAAGGCCACCGACACCTTCCTCGGCACGCTGCCGGCGCCGACGCCGTACGTCATCGGCATCGCCGGAAGCGTGGCCGTCGGGAAAAGCACGTTCGCGCGCATCCTGCGCGCGCTCCTGGCGCGCTGGCCCGCGCACCCGCGGGTGGACCTGGTCACCACCGACGGGTTCCTGCTGCCGAACCGCGAGCTCGAGGCACGGGGCATCCTGCATCGCAAGGGCTTCCCGGAAAGCTACGACGTCCGCCGGCTGATCGACTTCATGGCGGAGGTGAAGGCGGCGCGGGGCGCGGTGCACGCGCCGGTCTACTCCCACACCGCCTACGACATCGTCAGCGGCGAGTTCCAGGTCGTCGATCGGCCCGACATCGTGATCGTCGAGGGGCTCAACGTGCTGCAGCGCGGGGACGGCGCCGGCCGGTCGCCCCGGGTGTTCGTGTCGGATTTCTTCGACTTCTCGATCTTCATCGACGCCGACGAGGCGGACATCGAGGCGTGGTACGTCTCGCGGTTCCTGCGGCTGCGCGAGACGGTCTTCCAGGCGCCCGCGTCCTACTTCCACCGGTATGCCGCGCTCGACGACGCGGCAGCGGTCTCGACCGCGCGCGAGATCTGGCGGACGATCAACGGCGTGAACCTGCGCGAGAACGTCATGCCCACGCGCGAGCGCGCGCGCCTCGTGGTCGAGAAGGGCACCGACCACGCCGTGCGCCGGGTGCGGCTGCGCCGGCTCTGAGGCCGGCCGCGCCGCTCAGGCGGTCGTCGAGAACCGGCGCTTGGCCTCGAGGCGCGCGGCGCGGCGGACCTCGGCGTCCCGGGCGCGCTGGCGTTCCTCCTCGGTCTCGAGGCGGAGCGGCGGGACGCGGACGCGCCCGCCCTGGCGGTCGATCGCGACGAACGTCAGGTAGGCCCGGCTCGTCATCTTCCGCTCGCCGGTGAGCGTCTCCTCCGAGAAGACCTCGACCTCCACCTCCAGCGACGTCGTGAACACGGCGGTCACGCGCGCGCGCAGGATGATCAGGTCGCCGACCTTGATGGAGTTGAGGAACTGCAGCCCGTCCACCGCGGCGGTCACGAGCAGGCTGCGCGTGTGGCGGTGGCAGGCGATCGCCCCCGCGATGTCGATGAGGTGCATGACCGTGCCACCCAGGATGAACCCCAGCGGGTTCGCGTCGTTGGGCAGCACGACCTGGACCATCTCGGTGAACGAGTCGGCGGGGGACTTGGCGGGAGAGGCAGGCATCGACCGTCGGGACATCCGCTCGGGGAATCGGCAGTCAGGGAACCGGCACCCCGGAGGTCGCCGCGGCGATCCCCCGATGGTCGAGTGCCGGTTCCCCGGCGGGCCTCAGAAGTCGTATCCGATCCAGAACTTGAACTTCACCTTGCGGAAGGCCGAGCTGCCGCCGTTCAGGTAGAACAGCGCGTCCTCCCAGTCCTTGTTGAACAGCGTCCGCCAGGCCCAGTCGAAGTGCATCGGGAAGCCGAGGAGGAAGCTCTGCAGGCTGACGCCGTAGGACGCGCGGGCGTCCACGAGGCGGAAGCCGCTGATTTCGACCGGATCGCCGTAGACCGGGATCGGGTTGAAGAACTCGTCGTAGTCGTACCGGATGATCGGCGAGTAGCTCGTGCTCTTCGTCGATCCGAGCGTCAGGCCCTGGTTGTTGAAGCCGGCGGCGCCGACGTTGAGGAAGAACGCGCCGCGCAGGCCGCCGAGGACGCCGACCGGCGTCAGCATGGCCTCGATCAGCGGGAATCGCAGCTCGGCGTCGGCGAAGAAGCCCTGCTGGCCGAGGAACTCGAGGTACTCGTAGCCGCGCATCTCGGAGTTGCCGCCGAAGTACTCGAAGTCCGGGTTCCGGCCCCAGCTCTTGAAGCCCTTGAGGCGGGTGGCGAGCACGCCGTTGGCGCCGAGACGCAGGTAGTGCCTGGCGTCGACGTCGAGCGTCCGGCGCGACAGCCAGTTGTCGTTGAACCCCGGCGAGACGTCGAAGGCCACCCGCACGGTGTTGCCGGCCACCGGGCCGTAGTCGCGGAAGATCGTCGTCTCCTGGACGAAGGTGACCCCGACCGGGAGCATGCTCCCGCGCCGGAAGGCGGTCGTGCCGTAGCGGTTCGTCTGGTACTCGTTCGCGGCCTGTTCGAGCAGGGGATCGTCGTAGCGCTCGTTCACGTGCGTGTAGCCGCCCGTCACCTCGAGCCGCTGGTAGCGGTTGAGCGGGTAGATGCCGTAGGCGGTGCCGCCGCGCGTGCTCGAGACGGCGATGGCCTGGTCGCGATCGATGAACGCGGCGTAGGACGGGTCGTACAGGTAGCCGCTCGTGCCGTAATAGAACTGGTCGGACCAGAAGCCCTGGAGCGCGTACTGGAAGCGGCCCTCGGTGTTCACGTAGGTGAACGCGGTCGTCCGGTACTGCGAGACCGACTGGGCGAAGAAGCTGATCGAGCGGTCACCCAGGACGTCGGTGAAGACCAGCTGGGTGTTGCCGAAGATGTCGCCGCCGCTCGTGACGCCGAGGCCGACCGACGGCCGGGCGGCCAGCGTCATCTTCTCGAAGCCGCCTTTCTTGTGGATGTTGTCGGGCAGCAGCGTGTGCGCGATCGGCGGCACGAACGGCGGCGGGGTCGTGCTCGCGTCGCCGAAGTCCTCGGTCTGCGCCGTCGCGACCGGCGTGTCGGTGGACATCTCGTGGATGCCGTTCCGGCCCTTGTAGTAGGACACGAACGCGACGCGCAGGCCGGCGTCCGACTTGAGCACCACCGGCGAGACGTTGCCCGTCGCCACGTCGGTCCACTGCCGCAGCTCGTTCGTCTGCAGGTCCAGCGACCAGACGTTCGGGATGTTGCCGTTGCGGGCCACGTCGTCGAGCAGCGGCTTGTTCGGGTCGGTGGCCGTGGAGGTGAAGACGATGGTGTGGTCGTCGTAGAAGTGCGCGGCCGTGTCGTCGTGCGCGCCGAAGGTCAGCTGCTTCTTCTCGCCCGTGCCGAGGGTGAGCTGCACGAGCTTGTCGTTGCCCGACAGGCGCTGCGTGTAGACCAGCGAGCGCCCGTCCGGCGCCCAGGTGGGCGCGTAGTCGGCCGCCGCGTCGTTGGTGAGGTTCGTCAGGCGTCCGGTGGCGAGCTCGACCGTGAAGATGTCGGCCACCGCCTCCTGGAGGCCCGCGAACGCCACCTGGCGGCCGTCCGGACTGAACGAGGGCGACTCCGGCGCGTCGACCTGCGTGATCTCGAGCCGCTGGTCGATCTTGCCCGTGACGACGTCCTGGAGGATCAGCGTCTTGTACTTCTCCGTCCGCGCGAAATAGGCGACCTGGTCGCCGCGGGGCGACCACGCGATCCACGGCACGAGGTTGCCGCGCAGCCCGCCCGACGTGGCGATGTACTCGAACCCGCGGTCCTTGTCGAAGCCCTTCGTCAGGTTCGTGATGATCTGACCGTCCTTGGACGAGATCAGGATGATGTCCAGCTCCTGGTCGTTCCGGTTGCCGACCACCGCGGCGAGCAGGTCGCCCGTCGGGGCCGGATCAATCGACACGACCGACGAGTACTTCGTGCGCTCCGGATCCGGCGCCAGGTCGCGCCCGTAGTCGGCCGGCCGCTCCTTGTCGCGGAACGGCTTGAAGCGCTCCTTCAGGTAGCGGTCGAACTGGTCGTCGAACTCCTCGGGCTTGAGCTTGAGCGCCTCCTCGTACGCGCTCTCGCCGCCGCCGATGACGCTCTTGCGCAGCGAGAAGAGGAACGCCCGCAGCCCGTCCTTGCCCCAGCGCGACTCGATGAACTCGAACGTCGCGTGCCCGAGCGAGTAGGGGAGCCGGCCCGACAGCGGCTCGGACTCGAACCGGCTCATCCGCGGCACGCTGTCGGTCAGCGCCGCGTCGCGCACCTGCATCAGGTCGAGGACGTTCCAGTACTCGGCCATGTAGTTGGCCAGCCCCTCGTCCACCCAGAGCGGCAGGCCGCTCGCCATCAGGCCGCGCGGGATGATGTCGAACTCGAAGACGTGCGTCAGCTCGTGCGTGATCAGCCGGTACAGCTGGTCCGGCGGCTCGTCGATCGGCAGGACCATCCGGTTGCGTTCTGGCTCGGCGAACGCGAGCACCCCCTCCGGCAGCTCGCCGCCCGAGATGTTCTGCGTCTGGAACTCGCTCTGCGTCTTGTAGAGGATGAGCGGGACCCGCTGCGAGAGGTCGTGCTTCAGGTCCGCGCTGATCTTCTGGTACGCGCTCTCCGCGTACGAGGCCATCCGCTCGAGGTGCGGCTCGAGCTCGGGGTAGTAGTAGATGTCGAAGTGATCCGTCTGGTAGATGTACCACTCGAACTTGTCCCGGCGGACCCGGTTCTTGCCGTAGTAGGGCACGAAGGCGGTCTGGGCGACCGCCGGCACGGCCAGCAGCAGGTCGGCCCCCGCGACGACCGCCAGTCCGACGAGCATGGTGCACAAGCGCAAACAGCGCGACCGCATAGCCTCACCTCAACTGCGGAACTCGAGCGTGTAATACGGGCGGAGTGACGATCAAATCTTAGCACCTGGGACGCCGGGGGCCGGTGGCCGTCCCGGCGCAGAGCACAGCAAACCGCGTGCCTCCGCGTGACCACGATGGGACGCGGTTCCACCGGTCCAGGCCGGTGCCGCGCGTCCCCCGCCGGGGACGGGTGTCCCCGCAGGGGACCCGAACCGGGGACGGCACGACGGGGAGCCGAGAGTGTAGTAGTCTGGGGAGCATGCACGCCGCGCTCGCTCGCCTGTGGACGTCACGGTGGCTCCGCGCCGCGGCCGTCGCCGCCGCCGTCGCCGCCTGGCCCGCCTGTGCCGCGCAGAGCCACGCGCCGGAAGCCGACAAGGCAGTCGCCAACTTCGACTTCACCCTGAAGGACATGCACGGCAACGACGTGCGCCTGGCCGACTACAAGGGCCGGCCGCTCATCATCAACTTCTGGGCGACCTGGTGCGGCCCCTGCAAGCACGAGATTCCGGCGTTCGTCGAGCTGGTCGAAAAGTACAAGGACAAGAAGTTCACCGTGCTCGGCGTCTCCGTGGACGACCCGCCCGAGGACCTGCTGCCCTTCGCCAAGGAATTCAACATCAACTACCCGATCCTCGTCGGCCTCGGCCAGTACGAGATGCAGGAAGCCTACGAGGCGGGGTTCTTCGTCCCCACCTCCTGGTTCATCCGCCCCGACGGGTCGGTCTACCTGAAACACGACGGGACGCAGACGAAAGAATGGTTCGAAGAGCAGGTCAAGGCGATCCTGGAATGACGGTCCGCGCGCATCTCGCCTGCGGCTGTGAGCTCGCGTTCCGCGAAGGCGTGGCCGGGAGCCCGGTCACCGTCGTCGTGGCGCGCAAGTCCGAGCGGTGCGCCACCGCGATCCACGTCGGCGGCCTGCCCGTCTTCGACCACCGCGAGGCACTCCGGCCGTCGACCCGGCCCCTGCCGCCCGTCCAGCCCGACTTCGAAGAAGGCTAGGACCCTGCGACGCCCCCGGCCGCGCCAGGCGCCCGGGGCGTGAGCGCGACGACCCGGATCTGACTCGCCAGCGCGTGGGCGGCCGGGAGATCGTCGTCGCCGGTCACCAGCGTGCGGCCGATCACCAGAACGGCATGGCTCGGCGACGCGATCCGCGTCATCCCGTTCGGCACGGCCTCCGTCCAGCCAGGTCCGGTCACCAGGAAGTTGCCGGCGTGCGTGCCCGTGGCGCGCGTGCCGACGTAGCCGAACACGATGTTGTCCGGCGCCGTGAACGGCACGGCGTAGTAGCGACCCGCCATGTCGGGGACCTGCAGGACCTGTGGGCCGAGCCTGAGGTCCAGTGTCCCTGCCGTCAGAGCGTGTCGTGATTGACGCCCGTCGTCGCCAGCCTCGTGGCCGATGCGGGCGGGTGGAGGGATCCGCGAAGATCGCCAGGGGTGCGGTGGCGAGCGTGTTGATCGGGATGGGACCGTCGAAGCCCTGGTGCGGATCGCCCGCGCGTAGACCTTCAGCAGGAGCCTCGGCCACGAACGGATGACGAGGAACCACGCCACGATCGCGACGGTCCAGAAGACGATCAGGTGGTCGTACCCCGCGTCAGGCATCGCGTCCGACCCGGACGACGGGCGGCACCGTGTAGGTGCCGTCGAGGATGGCCGCGCCGGGCAGGTGCCCGCAGCCAGAGCCTGAACCGGCCTGACGGCGCGGGCAGCCAGTTGGCCTCATGCCCTGGCGGGGCCGTGTGCCGCAGGTAGACGTCCACTGAGCCGTCCGCGTTGGCCAGGAGGCCCGAGCGGTCGCCGACGACGGCTGCGAGATCGGGTTCGCCACGAAGCGTTCGGTGGCGTCGGCCATCGTCAGCGACCAGAACGCGCCGCTGGGCGGAAGGCCTCCCGGCGGGAAGTGCATGACGTAGTCGTGCGCTCCGGAGAAGCGGCTGGCCCGCGCCGTCCACGCTTCGTCCTCCAGTATGGCTTCCTGCGGCAGTTGATCGGGCCGGGAAGATGCGGGCGTGCGCGGCCCGCGTGAACAAGCCGTGTCCGGCAGGCCGCATCCGAACGCCGTGACCCATCCGTTGACTCTCACCATCGTGACCCGCGCGAGGATCTCGACCGTGACGATGGCCAGGCAAGCCGACGAAGAAGCCCTGGATGATGGCATGGCGCACGGTGAGCGTCTCTGGAGAGGCGACCCGGGCGATGACGACGTACCCGCAGACGAGGCCGACGAGCGTCACGTAGGCCGCGTAGGCCCTGTCGCTCATCGCGTGCCTCGCGATCCGGGGCCGCCGCCGGATCGGCGCGCGGCCCCGTGGCGCCGGAGCCGGGCGTTCTGCGGGTGCGCCCGTCCCGACTCCGCCAGGGCGCGTCGCAGCAGATACTCGATCTGGCCGTTGAGGCTGCGCAGGTCGTCGTTCGCCCAGCGCTGCACCGCGTCGAGGACGTCGCGATCGATTCGCAGGAGAAACGCCTTCCGTTCGGCCATGGATGCATCCCCGGCGCCGGCGGCCTGCCGCCGGCGCCGGGACCGGGCTTACTGGTAAATCGTGCCCGTGTTGACGACCGGCTGCGTGCTGCGATCGCCGCAGAGCACCACGAGCAGGTTGCTCACCATCGCGGCCTTGCGCTCGTTGTCGAGTTCGACCACCGCGCGCTCGGAGAGCAGTTCGAGCGCCATCTCCACCATGCCGACCGCGCCCTCGACGATGCGCTGGCGCGCGGCGATGATCGCGCCGGCCTGCTGCCGCTGCAGCATTGCCGAGGCGATTTCCGGCGCGTACGCCAGGTGGTTGATTCGCGCCTCGAGGACCTCGACGCCGGCCTTGGCCAGCCGGTCCTGGACCTCCGCCTTCAGCTGCTCGGCGATCTCGGGCGTGTTGCCCCGCAGCGACTTCTGCTCGTCGTCGTGACCGTCATAGGGGTACTGGGTCGCGAGGTTGCGGATGGCCGCCTCGCTCTGGACCTTCACATAGTGGACGTAGTCGTCCACCTCGAAGGAGGCCTCCGCGGTCTCGACGACCCGCCAGACGATGACGGCCGCGATCTCGATCGGGTTGCCGTCGTGGTCGTTGACCTTGATCTGGCTGCTCTCGAAGTTCCGCACGCGCTGCGAGATCCGCTTCTTGCTGAGCAGCGGGTTCGCCCAGTGGAAGCCGTCGGTCTTCACGCTGCCGGCGTACTTGCCGAACAGCTGCAGCACCTTGGCCTCGTTCGGGTTCACCACGAAGAACCCGGCCATCAGGAAGATCAGCAGCGACAGCAGGACGATCAACCCGATGAGCGCCACGGGTTCGGGCCGCCCCGTGCGAACCTCCGCAACGAAGCCCCAGACGGTGCCGCCCAGCGCGAGCAGCAACACCGGGAGCATCAGCCAGCCGGAAAAGGTGTGACGGATCCGTTCGCGAATCATGGCGCCCTCCTGAGACGGCCAGTCTTGATGTGCTTTCGAAATGATATCATTATGAAAGCTCGCCGGTCAAGAACGGCGCTTCGCGCGAGAAACTTCGAACTTGGAAGTTCGAACTTCGAATCCAGGTGCCGGGCCACCTGGCGGGGCCCGGGACGGTCTTTCAATGGACCTTGGAGAACCTTGGGACCCTCAGGACCCTGGGACCCCGGGACCCTCAGGACCCTCTAGAAGTGCACCCTGAGGTCCGCGACGAGCGGCAGGTGATCCGAGGCGACCAGCGACAGGCGGGTGCGGGCGAGCTCGACGTGTCGGACCTCGACGTCGCCGGCGTAGTAGATGTGGTCCAGGTGGAAGACGGGGAAGAAGCCGGGATAGGTGCGGCGCCGGCCGAGGAAGGGCAGCAGGTCCACGCTCTGCAGCCGCTGCGCCAGCACGTCGGCGACCAGGCCCCGGCCCCACTCGTTGAAATCGCCGAGGATGATCTTCGGGTCGCGCAGGCGCGGGCCGTCCACCCAGTTGGCGAGGCGCGGCGCCTGGTACCGGCGCTCGAGCAGCGCGGTGCCGAGGTGCGCGTTGTAGACCTGCAGCAGGCGGCCGTGGCCGAGGTCCACCGCCACGCGCTGGGCCCCGCGCGCCTCGCAGGTCTTCCACGACAGGTCGAGCTGGGAATGGTCCCGGATGGGGAACCGGCTCAGGACGACGTTCCCGAACTGGTGCCGCCGGAGCTCGCGGGTGGGCGCCATGACCCAGCCCATGCCGAGGAGCGCGCCGATCTGCTCGGCGTGGCCCTGGCCGGTCAGCCCCGGCCCGATGACTTCCTGGAGCGCGACGACGTCCGGCTCGATCGCCGACAGCACGCCGGCGGCGCGTTCGGGCCGGGTCCGCCGGTCCATGCCCCGGCAGCGGTGGATGTTGTAGGTGACCACGCGAAGGTCCACCCACTCACGGCTCTGGCGGGAGGAAGCGTCGGTCACGGGCGCTCGACGTGCCGGGGACGTCCGGCGGCGGGCGGCGATCCGGTCGGCCGGTGTCGGGCCGCGAACATGCCACTATCATAGGACCAGCCGGGCCGCCGGCCCGCATCGTCAGGCTTCGTGACGGGAGATGGTATGGGTGCCCTCAAGACGGAATTCGAGCTGACCTGCCCCTGCTGCCAGGCCACGCTGGTCGTCGACGCCGGCCTCAAGCGCGTCGTCCGGCACGTCGAGCCGGTCCGGGGCGATCGTCCCGAACTCGACGATGCCCACCGGATCCTCGAGGCGCAGAAGGCGCGGCGAGACGCGCTGTTCGCCGAGTCGGTCGAGTCGGAGAAGAGCCGCGGCGATGCGCTCTCGCGCCGCTTCGAGGAAGCGCTCAAGCAGGCACGCGAGGAACCCGTCACGAAGCCCTCGCGCGACTTCGACCTCGACTGAGTCCGGCGCCAGGCACCGGTCACGCCCGCGTCCGCGGCAGCGCCGTCCAGGCGCGGCGATCGTAGAACACCGGCTTGCGCCCGGGATGCGCGTCGGCCCACGCCACGTACTTCCGCCGCAGCCGGTCCACTCGCTGGCGCGAGGACCGGATCGGCCGGTGCGGAATCTCGAAGAGCAGCCGCTCGACCTTCCAGACGTTGCCCGTCGCCAGGCGCCAGTCGTAGGACGGATCGAGAACGCGCAGGTCCACGGCGCCGTAGGCCGTGATGCAGCCCGTGCGGTCCACGAAGGGCTCGAAATAGCTCAGCGCGAGGTGCCGCAGGGAGCGGAACACGGGCTTGCGTCCGTGCAGCCCCGGATCGCGCGACCGCGCGATCGCGCCCCATCGGCCGCGATGCCGGTAGACGAACACCACGTGGTCCAGCCCGTCGATCGACTCGAGGCTCATGACGGTCGGTGGATAGCCGTGCGCCTCGAGGATGACCGCCGCGGTGAGGGCCGCCTCCAGGCAGTGCGCGGTGCCCGTGCGCACGACGCCGCGGAACGTGCGGAGGGTCGCCGGGTCGGGCGGCGGCTCGGTGTTGTACGCGAGCCCGTTCAGGTAGGCCTGCACGGCGCGGGGCGAGCGGAGCCCCGAGATCAGGCGGCGTTCGGCCGCCGTGAACGCGGGCCCGGACGGCGCCGCGTGATGCGTGCGCGTCGAGGACGGCGCGGCGTGATGCGTACGCGTCGGGGACGACGTGGCGTGGTGCGTGCGCGTCGAGGACGGCGCCGCGTGGGGCGCCCGGGGCGAGGACGGCGCGCTCCCGCGCGGGCGTGTCACGGACGGCCGAGGGCGCCGCGCAGGTCGGCGAGCACGTCGGCGGGCGTCCACGTGTTGCCCGTGTAGAACGTGCGGATCTTCCCGTCGGGATCGATGAGCGCCGTCCGCAGGTTGTGCGTGATCGCCGCGTCCGGTTCCTCCGGGCGCAGCAGGCCGACGCCGAAGCGCGCGGCGAACCGGTCGATCGTGACCTGGTCGGCCGTCAGGAACGTCCAGACCGCCGGGTCCGCCTTGCGCTTCGCGGCGTGCGCGGCGAGGACGGCCGGCGTGTCGTGCGCCGGGTCGAACGAGATCGACACGAGCTTCACGTGCCCGCGCAGCGCCGGGTCCTCGCCGATCGCCGTCTGCAGCATCGAGAAGTTCTGGTCCATCAGGGGGCAGTAGTTGGGCAGCGGGCACTGCGTGTAGATGAACGTGACCACCGTCCACGACCCACGCCACTCCGAGAAGGACCGCCGGGCGTCGGTGCTGTCGAGGAACGCCGCGTCGGGCACCTCGTCGCCGACGTCGAGCAGGTGGCTCGCCAGTTCGGCCGCGTTGGCGTGCTCGGGCAGCGGCGCGCTGCCGGTGTGGGTGACCGAGACGATCCGGCCCGTCGCGTCGCTGACCTCCAGCGTGGCGGTGATCAGTTCGCCCGGCGTCCGGCCCTCGAGCAGGTCGGGGCTCGCCACCGGGAAGCTCATCGTCATGCCCGGCATCAGGCCCGGCACGTCGTCGTGCTTGATCGTGAGCGCCTGGTTCTTCGTGTCGACCCCGAGCACCTGCCCGACGAGCGGATACTGCTTGGGCGCCTCGGCGCGCTGGCAGCCCGCGGCGACGGCCAGGACGCCGGCGAGCACGAGGGTGGAGATCCGGAAAGGTCGCGTCGTGCGCGACGCGGCCGGCGGGGTCAGACGATCCATCCGTCCTTCAGTTCGATGACGCGCGAGCCGTAGGCCGCGTTGGCTTCCGAGTGGGTGACCTGCACGATGGTCGTGCCCGCCTCGTTCAGCTTCTTGAAGAGCTCCATGATTTCCCGGCCCTGGCTCGAGTGGAGGTTGCCCGTGGGCTCGTCGGCCAGGATGACCTTCGGGTTGGCGATCACCGCGCGCGCGACCGCCACCAGCTGCTGCTGCCCGCCCGAGAGCTGGTTCGGGTAGAGGTCCTTCTTGCCGACGATGCTGAAGCGGTCGAGGATGTCGCAGACCATGCTGTCGCGCTCGCTCTTCTTCACGTCGCGGTAGGAGAGCGGGACGTCCAGGTTCTCGTAGACCGTCAGGTGGTCGAGCAGGTGATAGCTCTGGAAGACGAAGCCGATGTGCTGCTTGTGCAGCCGGGCCCGGTCCTTCGGGCTCAGCCGATGCACGGGCTGGCCGCCGAAGTAGTATTCCCCCGTCCAGGCGCTGTCGTGCATCCCGATGATGTGCAGCAGCGTCGACTTGCCCGCGCCCGACGGCCCCATGATCGAGACGAACTCGCCGTCCTTGATGTCGAGCCCGACCCGTCGCAGCACCCACGTGCGGCTCGTGCCGTGCGCGTAGGACTTCTCCAGGCTGCGGAGGGAGACGAGGGCCTCGGCGGGGCCGGCATCGAACTCGGCCGGAAGCGACGGGCTGGGACTGCTGCGCGAGAAGAAGGACATCGGGACTCCTGCGGTACCGGGCCTCTCGATTGTAACTGCTCGCGCCGGATTCGTGGGAGCGGCCCGACTGTCCGGCACGGGACGAGAGCGGCCCGGGCGCCGATGCGGCGCTTACCGGCCCGGGCGCCGATGCGGCGCTTACCGGCCCGGGCGCCGATGCGGCGCTTACCGGCCCGGGCGCCGATGCGGCGCTTACCGGCTGCCGACCGCCACTGACCGGCCGGGCCGAGACCGGGCAGGCCACCCTCCGTATTCTCGGGATGGGAACGGAGAGAGGCACGATGACCCGATACGAGACGTGGCTGGCCTGGACGGCGGGGGTGGGTGTGGTGGCGGGGGTGGCCGCCGGGGTGCTCATCTGGGCGCTGCTGACCCACCCGATGGCCGTGGCCCGCGTGTTGACGGGCGGTTTCTGAGCCGGAGGCAACCATGGAACGCGGCCAGGTTTCGGAACTCACCAAGGGGCTCGTCATCATCGTCCTCGGCCTGCTGTTCCTGGGAGATCAGCTGGGCTGGGCCCGCGAGTGGCAGTTCGGCCGGCTCTGGCCCCTGCTGCTCATCGTCTTCGGCCTGGGCCGCCTGCTCGGCTCCGGCGGCCGCGGCCGCCGCAGCGGTGGCCTGACGATGGCCCTGTTCGGCGGCATCCTGCTGATGCACACTCAACGCGTGATGGATCTCCAGCAGTCCTGGCCGCTCTTCATCGTCGTGGGCGGCATCTCGGTCATCGTGGGCGCGTTCTTCTGCCGGGATGGCCGGGACGACGCGGGGGCGGCGAGATGACGCCGGGCGAGCGCTCGCCGCTGCACGTCACGCCGCAGGTCATCCTCGGCCTGCTGGTCGTGGCCTTCGGCCTGACGCTGACGGCCGAGAACCTCGGCTGGGTCGATGCGGGCGACGTCTGGCGCTACTGGCCGCTCGCGCTGGTGGCCCTCGGCATCGCGAAGCTGCTGCAGCGCGGCCAGCGGTCGAGCCAGGTCTTCGGCGTCGTGCTGATTCTGGTCGGGCTCTCGATCAGCGTGGATCGGTTCTGGGCGATCCGGATCGACCTGTCGCGCTACTGGCCGCTGATCCTGGTGGCGATTGGCGTGCTCATCGTCTCCCGGGCCTGGCAGGGGCCGCACGGGGTCTCCGCCACGCCGGCCACGTCGGACTCGACGCTCTCGGAGTTCGCGTTCTGGTCGGCGGTCAAGCGGCGCGTGTCGTCGGCGGCGTTCCGCCGGGCGGACCTGACCGCGATCATGGGCGGGATCGAGCTGGACCTGCGGCCGGCCTCGACCAGCGGCGGCGAGGCCGTCATCGACGTCTTCGCGATGTGGGGCGGCATCGAGATCATCGTCCCGCCCGACTGGGACGTCTCGAACCGGATCGTGCCGATCATGGGCGGCGCCGACGACAAGAGCACCGGCACGCAGGACTCGCGGCACCGCCTGGTGCTGCGCGGGTTCGTGGTGATGGGCGGCGTCGAGATCAAGACCTAGCGTGCATCCCATCCTCGCCGACCGGCGGCGCTTCCAGCTCCACCTGATCGCCTGGACCCTCGTGGGGGGCATCCTGGCGCTGCTGGTCCATTCGCTGCTGGCGATCCCGTGGGGCGCGGCGCTGGTCTTCGGCCTGCCGCTCGGGCTGGTCGCGGCGCCGGTGTCGCTGTCGGCGTGGTACGTCTGCCGCGCGACGCCGCTGTCGCGGGTGGGCCCGCTGCGCGCGGGCGCCACGGCGGTGGCCACCGCCGTGCTGACCGCCGCCGTCTGGGCCGGGGTGGGCCGCGGCTGGTGGATCCTGCTCCGGGGCCAGGGCGTCAGCCTGCCGGCGTCGGCCGAAGGCTCGCTGTTCACGCTGCTGCTGGGGCTCGGCGCGCTGGCCTACCTGCTCTCGGTCACGGTCCACTACCTGTTCCAGGCCTTCGAGGAGTCGGCGGCCGCGGCGCGGCGCACGCTCGAGGCCGAGGTGGCGCATCGCGAGGCCGAGCTGCGCGCGCTGCGGGCGCAGGTGGACCCGCACTTCCTGTTCAACAGCCTGAACTCGGTGTCGGGGCTGATCGGCGCGGCGCCGGACCGGGCCCGGCTCATGTGCCGGATGCTGGCCGACTTCCTGCGCGACAGCCTCACGCTCGGCACCGTGCCCCGGATCCCGCTCGCGCGCGAGGTGGCGCTGTCGGAGCAGTACCTGCGGATCGAGCAGGTGCGGTTCGGCGAGCGGTTGGGCGTCGAGGCGACGGTGGACCCGGCGTGCGTCGAGGTACCGGTGCCGCCGCTGATCCTCCAGCCGCTGGTGGAGAATGCGGTCAGGCACGGGATCGCCACGCGCCTGGACGGCGGCGTGGTGCGAATCGAGGCGCGGCTGGCGGGGGACCGCGCGGTGTGCGTGGTCACGAACCCGCGCGATCCGGACACCGCGCGGCGGGGGACGGGCTTCGGCCTGGACATCGTGCGCCGCCGGCTGCGCGGGTCGTTCGGCGAGGCCGCGGCGCTCGCGGTCGAGCCGAGTGACGAGGCCTACCGGGCGACGATCACGATGCCGGTCGAGGCGGCCGCGGATCGCCGGGCGGCGGGCGAAGGCCCGGCGGCGACCGGCCGGCCGGACGACCACGAAGCGGGCCAGGCCGGGCGGGGAGGCGACGTATGACGGATGAGGCACGCACGCTCCGGGTGGTGATCGTCGACGACGAGGAGCCGGCGCGGCTGGCGCTCCGACACGACCTGGAGTCGCTCGGCGACGTCGAGATCGTGGCCGAATGCGCCAACGGTTTCGACGCGGTGAAGGTGGCCGGCGAGGTGAAGCCGGACGTGCTGCTGCTCGACGTCCAGATGCCGAAACTCGACGGCTTCGAGGTGCTGGAACTGCTCGACGCGGACGTGCCCGTCGTGTTCGTGACGGCGTACGACGAGTTCGCGATTCGCGCCTTCGAGGTGCACGCGGTGGACTACCTGCTCAAGCCGGCGGCGCGCGATCGGCTGGCCGAGGCGCTGGCGCGCGTCCGCGACCGGCAGTCGGCGGCGCGGCCCGCGGCGGGCGTGCTGCGCGCGACGCGGGCGCCCGGTGCGCCGCTCGAGCGCGTCGTCATCCGCGACGGCGCGCAGGTCCACGTGGTGGGGGTGGGGAAGGTGGACTACGTCGAGGCGCAGGACGACTACGTGGCGATTCACTCGGCGGGGAAGTCGTGGCTGAAGGAGCAGACGCTCGGCGCGCTCGAGGGCCAGCTCGACCCGCGGCGGTTCGTGCGCATCCACCGGTCGTACCTGCTCAACATCGAGCGGCTGGCGCGCGTGGAGCTCTACGCGAAGGACAGCCGCATCGCGATCCTCCAGGACGGCACGAAGCTCCCGGTCAGCCGGTCGGGGTACCAACGGCTGCAGGCCCTGCTCTAGAGGGGCCGCGGGGGCCTTGACATCCCCCGTTCGCCCCTGTTAACTATCCGGTTAGTTAACCCATGGCCGCCCCCCGTGCCCGCGCCCCGGAGCCCACCCGCGACCGCCTGCTGGCGGCGGCCGCGGCCGAGTTCGCGGCCCGCGGGTTCGACGGGGCCAAGGTGGACCGGATCGCCGCGCGGGCACGCGTGAACAAGGCGATGATCTACTACCACTTCGCCAGCAAGGCCGGTCTCTACCGCGAGATCCTCCGCGACCTGTTCGCCGAGGTGGCCGCCGCGCTCGAACCCATCCCCGCGTCCGGTGAGGCGCCCGACGTCCAGCTCCGCCGGTTCGTCGAGACCCTCGCGGCCGAGGCCATCGCCCGGCCCCACTTCCCGGCGATCTGGATGCGCGAGATGGCCGAGGGCGGCCGCCACCTCGACGGCTCGACGATGCTCGCGATGGGCGGCGTGCTGGCCGTGCTCCGCCGGATTCTCGCCAACGGCCGGGCAGCCGGGCGGTTCGGCGATGCCCACCCGTTCCTCGTCCAGATCACCATCGTCGGCCCGCTGCTGCTCTTCGCCGCCTCGGCGCCCCTGCGCCGGCGGCTGGGGCACCTCGTGCCGTCGGCCGACCTCAACCCGTCCAGGGAGGCCGTCACCGCGCGGGTGATCGCCGCGTCCCTCGCCGTGCTCACGGACCGCGCCGGCGCGCCCGCGCGACCCGCCAGGAGGAGAACACGCCCATGATCCGACCGTCCCGCCTCTGGATCGCCGCCGCGTGCGCGGCGCTGGTCGCCGGGTGCCGCACCGCCCCCGAGGACGGGCCGCCCCGCGCGGCCGGCTTCGTCGAAGCCACCGAAGTCCGGCTCGGCACCCGCGTCCCGGGCCGCGTCGCGACCGTGCCGGTCGTCGAGGGGCAGCGCGTGCAGGCGGGCGACGTGCTGGTGACGCTCGCGACCACCGAGATCGACCTGGCGCTCGAACGGGCCGCGGCCGAGCGACGACAGGCCGCGGCGCAGCTCCGGCTGCTCGAGGCGGGGCCGCGGGTCGAGGACGTCCGCCAGGCCGAAGCCAACCGCCAGGCTGCCGCCGCCGAGGTCGCGGCCGCCGAGACCGAGAGTCGCGTCCGCGCGAGAGGACGAACAGCGATTCGAGCAGCTCCTGCAGAGCCGGGCGCGCTCAAGCTGCGGGACGATGCCGCCGCGGCGGCGCCTGGCCGAGGCGAGGGTGAAGGTCGCTTCCGACCGGCTCGCGGCCGCCGACGCGACCCTCGAGCGGGTCCGCGCCGGGGCGCGCCCGCAGGAGCTCGAGGCGGCGCGCGCGCGTCGAGACCATCGACGCCCAGATCGCGTCGCTCGAGCACGACAAGGGCGACGCCACGCTCACCTCGCCGCTCGCCGCCGTCGTCTCGTCCCGCCTGGTGGAGCCCGGCGAACTCGTCTCGCCCGGCCAGGCCGCGGTCGTCCTCCTGGACCTCGACGCCGCGTGGGCGAACGCCTACGTCGAGGAGCCGCTCGTGCCGTCGCTCCGGCTGGACGGCGCGGCCACGGTCGTCACCGACGCGGGCGACCGCATCGACGGCCGCGTCACCTTCATCGCGTCGCAGGCCGAGTTCACGCCGCGCAACGTGCAGACCAGCACCGAGCGCGCGAAGCTCGTCTACCGCGTGAAGGTCTCCGTGGACAACCGGGCCGGCGTGCTCGCCGGGCATGCCGGTCGAGGTGGAGTTCCAGGGGGCGCGCGGTGAGCACCGACACCGGCCGCGTGGTCGGGTCCAGGGCCTGCGCGAGACGTTCGGATCCGTGGTCGCGCTCGACGAGGTGACGCTCGACGCGGACCCGGCGAGATGTTCGGCGTCATCGGACCGGACGGCGCGGGCAAGACGACACTGCTGCGGCTGATCGCGGCCTCATGCCGCCCGACGCCGGCATCGGTCCGCCTGCGCGGCGAGGATCCGTTCCGGCGGCATCGCCATGCCGCCGACTCGATCGGCTACTTCTCGCAGCGCTTCAGCATATCGCATGGGGACCTGTCGATCATCGAGAACATCGCGTTCTTCGCCGAGATTCACGGCGTCCGCGACTTCGGCGCGCGGCGCGAGCGGCTGCTCGAGCTCACGCGCCTGACCCCGTTCCGGGGCGCCTGGCGGACCGGCTCTCGGGCGGCATGAAGCAGAAGCTCGCCCTGGCGTGCACGCTCGTCCACGAGCCGCCGGTGCTGATCCTCGACGAGCCCACCACGGGCGTCGATCCGGTCTCCCGGCGCGAGTTCTGGAAGCTCCTCGCGGACTTCCTGGCCTCGGGCCTGACCATCGTCATGGCGACGCCGCACGGACGAGGCCGAGCGGTGCGGCCGCGTGGCGCTGGTGAGCGAGGGACGGGTGCTGGCGCTCGACCAGCCCGGCCGGCTGCAGACGATGCTGGGCGCGACGCTGATCGAAGTCGTGGTCTCGCCGCCGCGCGACGCGCTGCGCGCCGTGCGGGCCTCGCTCGGGCGAGGTCCAGCTCTTCGGCGACCGCCTGCACGTGCGCGTGCCGGACGCGTCGGTCGCGCCGCGGCGTGCGATCGGCGCTCGAGGTCGGTCGGCCTCGACGTCGAGAGCGTGCGCGAGGTGCGGCCGTCGCTCGAGGACGTAGTTCATCCAGCGGCTGGATGCCGCGCGGGCCGCGACCGCATCGGTGCGCGGGAAGGAGGCGGAGCGGGTATGAGTGTCGCAACGAGCGTCCGCACGGCGTCGGGCGCCGCGCTGGCTGTGCTGGTCGCGCTGGGCCTGCCGGCGGTGGCCCGGGCCTGCACAGGCCTCGGTCCAGGCCCAGGCCCAGGCCCAGGCCCTGGCCCCGGCCCGGCGGCGCCATCCTCCAGCCCCTGTCGCTCACGCTGGACGAGGCCATCGCCCGCGGCCTGGACGTCGCCGCGCCGGGGGCGGCCGGGCGCGGAGACGGACGCCGAGCGACCATCGGCGCGCGGCGCGCCCAGGGGCGCCGACGGTGACGGCGATGGCCGGCGTGCTGCGGACCAACCACGTCGACGAGTTCGGCGTACGCCAGCCCGACGGCACGACGCACATCATCTTCCCCGACCTGCCGACCAACTACCGGGTCCGGAGCGAGCTGACGGTGCCGATCTACACGGGCGGCCGCGTGGACGCGCTGGTGCAGGCGGCCGAGGCCGACGGGCGCGCGGCGGCGGCCGACGTGGACACAACGGACGCGGACGTCCGGCTGGTCGTCAGCCAGGCGTACTGGCGCCTCGTGACCGCGCGCCGGCGCGTGGACGTGCTCCAGCGCGCGCTCGACCGCGCCGACGCCGTGGTGCGCGACGCGCAGTCGCGGATCGACGCCGGGGTCGCGCCGCCGAACGAGGTGCTGTCGGCGCAGGCGCAGCGCGCCCGCCAGAACGTGCAGCTCATCCAGGCGCGCCACGACGCGGCCATTGCCGAGGTCACGCTGGACCGGCTGCTCGGCCTGCCCGCCGACCAGGCCATCGAGCCGACGACGTCGGTGGACGTGCCGATCGAGGGCGCGGCGGCGCTCGTGGACGTGGACGCGCGGACGCTGGTCTCGCGCGCCCTCGAGCACCGGCCCGAGCGGCGCGCGCTGGTGGAGCGCGCCGGCGCCCTCCGGGCCGGCGCCGAGGCGGCGGCCGCCGCGGTGCGACCGACCGTGGCCGGCGTCGCCGCGGTGGAGCCGGCCCGGCCGAACTCCCGGTTCGTGCCGCGCACGAACCAGTGGCAGACGTCGTGGGATCTCGGCGTCAACGTCACCTGGCCGCTCTGGGACGGCGGGCGGTCCCGCGCCGAGCAGGCGGCCGCCGCCGCGCAGGCGCAGGCCGTCGACGAGTCGGTGCGCGAGTTCGACGCCGCGGTGTCGATCGAGGTGCGCGAGCGGCTGCTCGACGTGACGGCCGCCCGCGCCGCGCTCGCCGCCGCGGGTGAGGCCGTCGCCGCGGCCGCCGAGGCCCGGCGGGTCGTCCAGGAGCGGCTCCGGGCCGGCGTGGCGACCAGCACCGACGTGCTCGACGCCGACGTCGCGTGGCTGGAGGCCGAGCTGGAGCAGACGCAGCTGACCGCGGCGCTCCGGCTCGACGAGGCGCGCCTCATCCGATCCGTCGGAGACCGCCGGTGAGCGAGCCCGCCATCGTCGTCCGCGACCTCACGCGCGTATTCGGCAGGTTCCGCGCGGTGGACGCCGTCACGTTCGACGTGCGCCGCGGCGAGGTGTTCGGGTTCCTGGGCAGCAACGGCGCGGGCAAATCCACGACCATCCGGATGCTCTGCGGGCTGCTGCGGCCGACCTCCGGACAGGCCGTGGTGGACGGCGTGGACGTGGGCCGCGATCCGGAGGCGGTGAAGCCCCGCATCGGGTACATGTCGCAGCGCTTCTCGCTCTACGAACTCCTGACGGTGGAGCAGAACATCGACTTCTACGGCGGGCTCTACCGGCTCTCGGGCGAGCGCTTGCGCGCGCGGCGGCAGTTCGCGCTGGAGATGGCCGGGCTCGTCGGTCGCGAGCGCGAACTGACGCGAAACCTGTCGGGTGGGTGGCGGCAGCGCCTCGCGCTCGGCTGCGCGCTCCTGCACGAACCGGCGATCCTGTTCCTGGACGAGCCGACCGGCGGCGTGGACCCCGTCTCGCGACGCGACTTCTGGCGCCTGATCGACGACCTCTCGCGCGGCGGCACGACGGTGCTCGTGACGACGCACTATCTGGACGAGGCCGAGCGGTGCGATCGCGTGGCGATCATCCACGCCGGTCGCCTGGCCGCGCTCGGCACGACGCGCGAGCTCAAGGCGCGGTTCGAGACGCGTCCCATCCTCGAGGTGCGGTCGTCGGACCCGGTCGCGGTGATGAGCCGGCTCGACCGGGATCCGCGGGTGGAGTCCACGAGCCTCTTCGGCACCGCGGTGCACGTCGTGCTGCGGCAGCGCGGTGACGGCGCGGCCGCGGTCCGCGAGGCGCTCGAGCGCGACGGCCTGCCGATCGACGCGATCACGCCGGTCGTGCCGTCGCTCGAGGACGTCTTTCTGGACGTGGTGGACGACCTCGACCGGCAGGTGCCCGCGTGAGGCGCGCGCTGGCGGTCGCGATCAAGGAGATGCGGCAGATCCGCCGCGACCGGCGGACGCTGCTCATCCTGATCTTCGTCCCGACGTTCTTCCTGTTCCTCTACGGCTACGCGCTGAACTTCGACATCCGCCACGTGCGCCTGGCGATCGACGACCGGGACGGGTCAGCGGAGAGCCGGGCGCTCGTCGCCGACTTCCAGCGGTCGTCCTACTTCGACGTCGTGGCTGGCGTCACCTCGCCCGCCGAGGTCGATCACGTGCTCGACGCGAACGCCGCGCGGGTCGTCCTCGTCATCCCGGCCGACTACGCCCGGGACCGGCGCGCCGGCCGGCCGGCGGAGGTCCAGGTGCTGATCGACGGCGACAACGCCAACACCGCGACCACGGTGCTCGGCTACGTGAACGGCGTGCTTCGGGCCGCGTCGAACGGGGTGGCGGCCGGCGCGCGGATCGTCGGGGTCGAGCCGCGCATCTGGTACAACCCGGAACTGCGCAGCACGGTCTTCCTGGTCCCCGGCCTCGTCGCCTTCATCTCGATGATCACGGCCGTCGTCTCCACCGCGCTGTCGATCGTGCGGGAGAAGGAGACGGGGACGATGGAGCAGGTGCGGATGGCGCCGATCTCGACGGTGGCCTTCGTGACCGGCAAGACGCTGCCGTACCTCGTGCTGTCGCAGATCGGCGCGTCGATCATCATGGCGGCCGCCATCGTGCTCTTCGGCCTGCCGATGCGCGGCGACTGGCTGTCGCTGTCGATCTTCGTCGGGGTCTTCCTGGCCGGCGCGCTCGGAACGGGCCTGCTGGTCTCGACGATCGCCAACACGCAGCAGGTGGCCTTCCAGGCGGCGGCGCTGATCGCGCTGATGCCGACGGTGCTGCTCGGGGTTCATCTTCCCGATTTCGAGCATGCCCGTCGTGCTGGTGCTTTACGTCACGCTGCTCGTGCCCGCGCGGTTCTTCCTCGTGGCGCTGCGCGGCATCGTGCTGAAGGGCCTCGACGTGACGATGTTGTGGGCGCCGCCGGTGCGCCGGCGCCTACGCGGTGGTGGTGATCGGGCTGGCGGCGTTGCGCCTGAGGCGGCAGACATGAGCGTCGGCCCGTTGCTGCGCAAGGAGTTCATCGGAGCTGCGCCGCACGCCGCAGTTGCTGCGCCTGATCCTCGTCGCGCCGGTCGTGCAGCTCCTGCTGCTCGGCTACGCGGCGACCACCGACATCGAGCATGTCCCGATCGTCGTCGTGGACGGCGACCGGTCGCCCGCGAGCCGCGCGCTCGTCGGCACCATCGCGAACTCGAGCCACTTCGAGATCGTACGCGAGGAACTCTCGCCGGACGCCGTGGACGAGGACCTGGCGCTCGGCCGGGCCTGGCTGGCGCTGGTGATCCCACCGGGCCTCGGCGAGGCGCTGCAGTCCGCGTCGTCCGCGTCGGCGCGCACCGTGCAGGTGATCGCCGACGGCACCGACGCGAACTCGTCCGGCGTCGCGCTGGCCTACGTCCAGGGCCTGGTCGCGGAGTTCAACCGCGGACGGCTGGCCGGCGCAGGCGCGGCGCGGGCGCCAGGCATCGACGGGCGCGTGCGGGTGTGGTTCAACCCGGAGCTGGTCAGCCGCAACTTCATGGTGCCGGGCGTGCTCGCGCTGCTGCTGATGCTCGTCACCACGAACCTCGCGGCGATGGCGATCGTCCGCGAGCGCGAGCTCGGCACGCTCGACCAGCTCAACGTCACGCCGCTCGCGCGCTGGGAACTCATCGTCGGCAAGCTGCTGCCATACGGGCTGGTGGGCTTCGTGGACGTGCTGCTCGTCATCGCCGTGGCGGCGTTCTGGTTCCAGGTGCCGTTGCGCGGCAGCGTGCCGCTGCTGTTCGGCGCATGCGCGATCTACCTGCTGTGCACGCTCGGTCTCGGCCTGCTGGTCTCGACCACGGCCTCGACCCAGCAGCAGGCGATGATGGGATCGACGTTCTTCTTCATGATTCCGATGCTGTACCTCTCGGGCTTCATCTTCCCGATCGAGAACATGCCGGCCGTGATCCAGGCCGTGACCGTGCTGGTGCCGCTGCGGTACTTCCTCGTCATCGTGCGCGGCATCTTCCTCAAGGGCGTCGGCTTCGACATCCTGTGGCCCCAGTTCGCCGCCCTGCTCGCCTGGGGCCTCGTCGTCGTCAGCCTCGCCGTGGCCCGCTCGCGCAAACGCAGCTGAGCCGCCGCCGGACGCCGCGAGCCGAACGCCGGGAGCCGAGGGCCGAGAACGGTTAGGATCCGAGCATGCGCATCCACGTCGGCACGTCCGGCTACAACTATCCGGAGTGGCGGGGCAGCTTCTACCCCGAGGACATCAAGGCGAAGGACATGTTCGCCTTCTACGCGCGTGCGTTTCGCGCGGTCGAGATCAACTACACGTTCTACCGGATGCCGACCACGAAGACGACGACGGCGTGGGAGTCGCAGGCGCCCGACGGCTTCCGGTACGTGCTGAAGGCGCCACGGCGGATCACGCATGACCGGCGGCTGAAGGACTGCGCGGATCTGGTCGGCGCGTTCGTCGAGGCCGCGCGCGTGCTCGGCGACCATCGGGGCCCACTGCTGTTCCAGCTGGCGCCGACCTTCCGCGCCGACACCGAACGCCTCGCCGCGTTCCTGGACGTCCTGCCGGCCGACGTGCAGGCCGCGTTCGAGTTCCGGCATGACTCGTGGCTGACCGACGAGACGTATCGCGTGCTGTCCGACCGCGGCGCCGCGCTGTGCATCGCCGATGTCGGCGAGCGGACGACGCCCGTCCACGCGACCGCGCGCCACGGCTACTTCCGCCTGCGCGACCAGGGCTACGAGGCCGCCGACCTCGAACGCTGGGCCGAGACCATCGCCGGCCGCGCCGCCGACTGGGACGACGCGTGGGTCTTCTTCAAGCACGAGGATGAGGGCAAGGGCGCGATGTTCGCCCGCGACTTCACCGCGATCCTCGAGCGCCGCGGCCTGACGGGGAGGGGTCAGGTCTTGATCGCAGCCTCGCACACATCTGTAATTCCCAGGCGGGCGAAGGCTGCGATCCAAGACCTGACCCCTCCTACCGGATCGCCCGCGAAAGAAACTCGACCGCCCGCGCTTCGGCCCAGTAGGCATCGGTGCCCGACGCGTGGGTCGCAACGAAGCCACAGTGCCCGCCGCGCGGTTCCACCCGCACCGTGACGTGCGGGTTGTCCGTCACATCAGGCGTCGCGAACTGGCCGGGCGGCACGAACGGATCGTCGGCGGCGGCCAGGATGAGCGCCGGCCGGCGGATCCGGGCCGCCACGCGCATCGCGCTCGCGCGGTGGTAGTAGTCCGAGGCCCCGCCGAAGCCGTGGTACGGCGCGGTGTAGCGATCGTCGAACGCGCGGATCGTCCGCAGCGCGTCGAGGCCCGCGAGGTCGAACGCGCCGGGCCACGCCTCGGCCTTCCGGCGCATGCGCGCGCGGAGGTTGCGCATGAAGTTCCACTGGTACGCGTAGTTCGACGGCCGCTCGATCGCCCGCACGCACGTGTCGAGCTCCATCGTCGGGCAGACGGCCGCGACGGCCGCGACCGGCAGCTCGGCGGAGTCGCCCAGTTCACCCGCCAGCTTGAGCGTCAGGGTGCCGCCGAGCGAGTAGCCGCAGACGACGACCGGTCCGCAGCCCCCGGTCGCGAGGTCCGCGATCACCGCGCGCGGGTCGGCCGTCAGGCCCGAGTGATAGAGGCCCGGCGTGAGGTGCTCCGTGCCGCCGCAGTTGCGCTGGTTCAACAACACGGCGTTCCAGCCGCGCCGGAACGCCTGATCGGCCAGCCCGCGCATGTAGTGCACGCTGCTGGATCCCTCCAGGCCGTGCAGCGCGACCAGCGTCGGCCGGCCCGCCGGCGAGGCCTGCCAGTAACAGTGCGCCAGGACCTGCGTGTCGGGCGAGACGCGGAACAGGCGCGCCTCGGGTTCCGGCAGCGCCGTGAAGGTCCGCCGGCGGGCCCACGCGTACACCGTCATCACGTGCCCGTTGCCCAGGCCGCGCGCCGGGACGACCGACGCGGAGGATTCGTTGGCGCGCGACCCCGGTGACGCCTGGGGCGGCGCCGCCGGGGCGGACGGGCCGGATGAGAGCGGGGAGGCGGGCAAATCCGTGCGCATGCGCTCGTCGATCATCGTTCAACGTTCAGCGGGCCGCGTAGACGACGAAGCCGGCGTTGCGGTAGAGCTCCGGCAGCGCCAGCGGATGGTCCGCGGCGGCGATGACGACGTCGGCGTCGAAGCGCCTGGCGAGCACCGCGATCTCCGACGTCGAGCGGGACGGGAAGTCGGTCAGGGCCGCCAGGCGGTCGCGCACGCGCATGGCCATCGCCCGATCGTACATCGCCATGGCCGTGTCCTTGCCGGTTTCGAGCACGGTGTCGCGCTCCGCGCCGACCCGGGCGCTCACCCCGTACTTCCACCCATGTTCGGGGTCGGCCAGAATCTGCCAGGACTTCGGCTGGCCGCGCAGCCAGCGGAGCGCATCGATCCACGGCGTATCGGGGAGATCGACCTGCACGAGCCGCCGTTCGGGCGCCTCGACGGTCAGCAGGAACACGCCGCGCCCGGTCGAGGCCGCGGCGAGCACGGCCACGACCATCGCGCCGGCGCGCCGCCCGCGCCACGGCGCGCCCTCGACCAGCCACCAGGCCACCAGTCCCGCGGTGACGAAGTCGAGCAGCCAGAACACCCGCGTGACCTGGAACTGCACGGCGACGGCGAGCTTCATCCAGGTCAACGGCACCGACACGGCCCAGACGAGCACCAGCGTGAGCAGGCCCGCCACCAGCGCGCGTTCCCCCGGGGCGGCCACGCCCGCGCGGGCGCGCTGCCGGAGCATCGCGACGATGACGACGGGGTAGAGCAGGTTCAGGACCCAGGCGTACAACGGCCAGTCGGTGGGGAAGAGGTAGTCCTTTCCCTCGATGACCGACAGCCACTCGGGATCCATCACGACGAGCCGGCCCGCCAGAGGCCCCGCGACGAGCGCCCAGATCGCCGCCACCCCCGCGGTCGCGCCGAGACCGAGCCACAGCCGCCAGCGGTCCGGCCGCGACGCCACCGCGGCCGCCGCGACCGCGACGCCGAACCAGAGCGCCGTGGTGGGGTGCCAGACCGCCGCGGCCGCCACGCCCAGCACGGCCAGGCCGAACCGCCGGCGCGCGACGGCCGCCAGCGCGAGCGCGCCGAACGCGAATGCGAACATGCGCGGGTGCATGTAGCCCTCGAGCGAGTTCGCCCCCGTCCGCGCGATGCGGTGACGGAACGTCAGCAGCAGCACGAACGCCGTCGTCGCCCAGCCGCCGAAGCCGAGCGCGCGGCCGAACGCCACGGCCGCGACGAACAACGCGAGGCCGGAGAGCAGGTAGACCGCGAAGAAGACGGCCGGCAGGCTGGCGCCCGTCACGCGGCTCGCGGCCGCCAGCAGGTCGTCCGAGAGCAGCAGGCCGGTCTGGGTGTCGAGCAGGCGCCGGTCACGCGGGAACGCGTCGGCGTCGAGCGCGGCCACCACGGCCGGCTGATAGAACGCCTGGTCGGACACGCCGTACCGGTACCCGCCGGAGTTCGCCGTGGCGAGCACCACGAACAGCAGCGCGCCGGCGGCCAGTCGCCCCCTCACGGACGCTCGTCGGCCGTGGGCCCGTAGAGCGGGGGCAGCGGCACGTCGCGCAGCCGCAGGTACACGGTGAGCTGCCCGCGGTGATGGATCAGGTGGTGCAGGATGAACCGCCGCACCGCGGCCACGCGCGGCATCATCAGCAGGACCTCGCCGTCGCGGAGGAGCTTCCACGGCGCCTCGAGTTCCGCGTCGGTGCGATCGACCAGGTCGCGACGCAGCCCGGCCACGGTGCGGTCGAACGCGGCGAGGATGTCCGGTCGCGTGGTCGGGGCGTCCGGGCGCCGCGCCCCGGGCGTCGCGCCCGCCATGTCGTAGGAATCCCGATCGAGGATCGCGTGGCCCCAGTGCGGAATCTGCGCCAGATGCGCGGCCAGCTCGCCGAGCGAGTACGACTTCTCGTGCGGGCGCCAGTCCAGGCCGCCGTCGGGGAGGCGCTCGAGCAGCACGCGCGCCACCGCGGTCTCGTGGTCGAACTCGGGGAGCAGGGCGTCGGCGGCGGCCATGACGGTCTCATTCTAGCGAGCGGCGAGCGCCCGCCGCACCGGCGCGGGCGGGCCGGGACGGGCCGGCCCGGGCGAGCCGGTAGAATACGGGGCGTGCGGATGCGCGTCCTCAAGGTGGGCTGCTTCGGCGGCGGCACCGGGCTGCCCAGTCTCCTCGGCGGCCTCAAGAACAATCCCTGGGTGGACCTGCAGGCCATCGTCACGATGTTCGACAGCGGCGGCTCGTCCGGCCAGCTCAAGGACGAGCTGGGGGTGCTGCCGCCGGGCGACGTCCTCAAGTGCGCGCTGGCACTCGCGCGCAACGAGCGCGAGGCGCGGCAGATCCTGCTGGCGCGGCTGCCGATGCTCGAGCACGGCCGGCTCGCCGGGCACACCGGCGGCAACCTGCTGCTCTCGATGATGGAGCAGTACACGGGCGACTTCCTCGCGGCGATCGACGGGCTGCGCGCGCTGCTCGGCTGCAGCGGCCACGTCTGGCCGATCACGACGGGTCGCGCGAACCTCTGCGCGGAGTACGCCGACGGATCGACCTCGCGCGGCGAGGTGGAGGTGGACGCGGGGCAGGTCGGCGGCCGGCCGATCAGCCGGCTCTGGCTCGACCCGCCGGTCGAGATTCACCCGGCCGTGGCGAAGACCATCCGCTCGCTGGACGCGGTGCTCATCGGCCCCGGCAGCTTCTTCACGAGCCTGCTGCCGATCTTCCTGGTGAAGGGCTGCCGCGAGGCGCTGGCCGACGTCCCGGGGCCGATTGTCTACGTGGCGAACCTGCTCACCGAGGGCCGGGGGATGGCGGGGTTCACCGCGGGCCACGCGGTCGCGCGGCTCTCGGAGGCGATCGGCCGGCCGGTGGACGTGGTGATCTTCAACGTCGCGCGACCGCGCGATCAGGTGCTCGAGGGCTACGCGCGCGAGCACAAGGCGCCGCTGCCGCTCGGCGAGCTGCCGGCGCGCTGTCAGGTCGTGGAAGGGGCGTTCTGGCGGCGGTCGATCGCGCGGCACGACCGACGGCGCCTCCGCGCCGCGGTGTGGGCCATCCTGGCCGACCGCCTGCTGATGCCGAAGTAGGGCTCCGTCGCTCGAGCCCTGTCGCGCGGCCGGCGCGGCGCGGCCGTCCGACGGGGACGCGACCGCGCGGCGGGCCGGTCGCCGGATCCTCAGGACTTCTTGCGCTTCGCCGTCCAGCTCACGCTGCCCAGGCCCTCGATGGCGCCGGTGCCCTTGATGATCGACTCGCCATCGGCCGCGACCTCGCCCCGGAACGACAGCCACACCTCGGTGCCCTGGGCGCTCATCGCGAAGGCGAACTCGAGGATGCGGCCCTTGACGGTGCCCTCGACCTGGAAGGCGCCGTAGCTGCCGGTGTAGGTGCCGGTGACCTTCTCGCCCTCCTGCTTGAGGTCGAGCGCGGTCTCGGCCGGGCCCATGTTCTCGATGTCCATGGACATCGCCCACTTGCCCGCGACCGAGGCGGGCGGCGGGGGCGGCGGCGCCTGCTGCGGATCCTGGGCGCGGAGCGTGATCGGCGCGGCGACGAGGCCGAGCGTCAGGACGGCCGCCGCGAGGCGTGCGAGGAGCGTGCGTGTCGTGTGCATGGGTCTTCGAGTCCTGCCGGGCCGGACGGAGCGCTACTTGTCCTTGATGGCCTTGGCCGTCCAGGGGATTTCGCCCTGGCCGAAGTCGAGCGTGCCGGCCATCGTGCCGTCGTCCTTGAAGGCGCCGCCGAACCAGATCTCCATCGCGCCGCCGCCGGTGTCCATCGAGATCGTGAACTCGAGCTTGCCGTCGGCGTATTCCCCTGCGACCGGCGCGACGCCCATGTCGCTCGACAGGGTGCCGGTGATCTTCTTGCCTTCCTGCTTCACCTCGAGCGTGGACATCATCGTGCCCTGCGGCGACTGGACGGTCACGCTCCACTTGCCGGCAATCGAGGCCGGGGCGGGCGTGGCCGCGGGCTTCTCGGCCGCGGGCGGGCTCTGCGGCGGGGTCTGGGCCGACGCGGTGGCGGCGGCGCCGAGGGCGGCGACGAGGGCGAGGGCAACGTGGGCGCGCTTCATGCTGTTTCAGCGGCGCGTGCGACGAGCCGGCTTGCGCGGCTTCGCGGCGCCGCTCCTCCTGGGTTGACGTTTCCGGGCGGATTCCCGCGCCTGCTTGATCGCGGCCGCCTGTTCGATGATGGCTTGAAGCATAGCACCGGTCTCGCCCCCGGAAACGGGCCGGTGCGCCTTCCAGACGTCAGGGTTCTCGGCGGCCAGAATCTCGGGAAAATCCTCGCCGCTCTTGACGCTGAGGGGGGCGAACTCCAGGATGTCCAGCTCCCCGGACGACCAGTCGTCGCGGTGCTTGATGAGCAGCCAGCTCCGGCCCTCGCCCCGTTCGCCGCCGTAGCCCCGCGTCCGGACCAGCGCCCAGGAGCCCTTGAGCTTGTAGCCGTCGAGCTCGAACTTCAGGTCGCCCTTCCTGAGCGCCGCGTCGATGTCGTCCACCTGCGGCGTCCAGGTGCCGCGGTCCCACAGCATGACGAGCCCGGCGCCGTAGCCCTCCGGGATGACGCCCTCGAACGTGCCGTACTCGATCGGGTGATCCTCGACGTGCATCGCGAGCCGCTTGGTCTTCGGGTCGAGCGACGGGCCCTTGGGCACGGCCCAGGAGAGCAGCACGCCGTCGTGCTCGAGGCGGACGTCGTAGTGGAGATGGCTGGCGAGGTGCTTCTGGACGCAGAAGAAGCGCGGCTTGCCCTTGCGGGCCCGCCGCGCCTTCTGTTGATTGCCTTTCGGCTCCGGCGACTTCGACAAGTCGCGCTTGCGTGCGTAGTCGTCGAGGGCCAGCTCAGCGCACTCCGTGCATCATCTGCGTCAGCTTGCGCGACGTGAGCAGCATCAGGATGCCGGCCGCGATGCCGAACAGCGCGACCACGCCGAACAGCGTCGGCAGCGAGAGTGACTCGTACATCCCGCCCACGCGCCCGCCGATGTAGTTGCCCACCGACGCCCCAAGGAACCAGACGCCCATCATCAGGCTGACGATGCGCGCCGGGGCGAGCTTGGTCATCGAACTCAGTCCCACCGGGCTGAGGCACAGCTCGGCCCAGGTGTGGAGCAGGTAGGTCATCACGAGCCACAGCGGGCTGACCAGCGTGCCGTCCGCCGAGAGGCGCGCCGCCGGGACCAGCACGAGGAAGCCGAGGCCGACGCCGATGAGGCCCAGCGAGAACTTCATCGGGCTGGCCGGCTGTTTCTTGCCCAGCGTGACCCAGAGCCACGCGAACACCGGCGCGAAGATGATGATGAACAGCGAGTTGACCGACTGGAACCAGCTGCTCGGGAATTCGTAGCCGAGGATCACCGTGCGCGTGTTGCGGTCCGCGAACAGGTTGAGCGTCGAACCGGCCTGCTCGAACACCGACCAGAAGAGCGCGGCCGCGAGGAAGAACACGCTGATGACGATGAGCCGGTCGCGCTCTTCCTTGGTCCAGTCGCCGCCCAGGAAGAGCCAGGCGAAGAAGCCGATCGTGACCGCGCCGAGCAGGTAGCCCGCCGAGTCGGCGATGGTCAGCAGCGAGACCGCGCCGTTCGACGCCGCGACGGCGAGGAGGATGAGCAGCACGACGACGCCGACGATGCCGATCGTCGCGTTGCGGCGGTCGGCGGCGGCCTGGTCGGGCGGCGCCGGTGACGGGTGCAGGCCGGCCGTGCCCAGCTTGCGCGCGCCGAGCACGTACTGGATCAGCCCGAGCGTCATGCCGATGCCGGCCGCGCCGAAGCCCCAGTGCCAGGCGTGCGTCGGGTCGAAGCCCCACGACGCGAGCCGCGCCGCGAACCCGGCGTCCTGCGCCAGGTAGCCGCAGACCAGCGGCGCGATGAACGCGCCGAGGTTGATGCCCATGTAGAAGATCGAGAAGCCCGCGTCCCGCCGGTCATCGTCCTTGCCGTAGAGCTGGCCGACGATGACGCTGATGTTCGGCTTGAGGAGGCCGGTGCCGAAGATGATGAGCACGAGACCGAGGTAGAACGACGGGATCGTCGGCACGGCCATGCTGAAGTGGCCGCTCGCGATGAGGATGCCGCCGTAGAGCACCGCGCGACGCTGGCCGAACACGCGATCCGCGAGCCAGCCGCCCGGCAGGTTCGTCATGTAGACCATCGCGGTGTACATGCCGTAGATCGCGCCGGCCGTCGCCGTGTCGAACCCGAGGCCGCCCTCCGCCACCGTCGCGGTCATGAACAGAATGAGCAGCGCGCGCATCCCGTAGTAGCTGAAGCGCTCCCACATCTCGCTGAAGAAGAGCGTGGAGAGCCCGCCGGGATGCCCGAAGAACGCTCGATCCGATGCCGCGTCGCCCAGTCCCTGGGGTGCCGATGCCGTCGCCACGTGTGAGACCTCCGCGTGTTGTTGGTCGGGGTGAATGGTGCGTGCCGGGCGTCCTCAGCGTTCGGGGACGTAGCCGGGCGGCAGCGAGGCCGATTCGCCGAAGAAGAACTCCTCCATCTGCTTCGCGATCAGCTGCTGCGCCTCCTTCTGGAACGGCAGAAGGCGGTACTCGTTGAGGATCATCTTCATCCGCTCTTCCCACATCTCCCACGCCTCGGCCGAGACGTGCTCGTAGATGCGCTGGCCGAGCGGGCCGGGCCAGGGCGGGGCGTCGAGGCCGGGCAGCTCGCGGCCGAGCTTGACGCACTGGACCATCCGGCCGGATTCCTGGGCTGGTGTCATCGTCTCGATCAGACTCCGTGTGACGGGCTGGCGACGTGCATCTTACCTGAAAACTCCCGCGGGCCCGGCTCGGTCATAATGGGATGGGATGCCCCGGGTGCTGAAGACGACCGCGGCGGCGCTGGGCGCGGCAGTGGCGCTGTCGCTCGTGCCCGCGACCGCCTCGGCGCAGTACTTCGGCCGCAACAAGGTCCAGTACCGGACGTTCGACTTCCAGATCCTCGAGACCGAGCACTTCGACCTCTACTACTACCAGGAAGAAGCCGAGGCCGCGCACCTCGCCGCGCGGATGGCCGAGCGGTGGTACGGCCGGCTGTCGCGCTTCTTCGGCCACCAGCTCCGCGGCCGGCAGGCGGTGATCCTCTACGCCGTGCCGTCGCACTTCCGCCAGACCAACGCGATCGAGGGCCTGATCGGCGAGGGGACGGGCGGCGTCACCGAGGCGCTCAAGCGCCGCATCGTGCTGCCGATGTCGGGCTCGCTGGCCGACACCGACCACGTGCTCGGCCATGAGCTGGTCCACGCGTTCCAGTTCGACATCACCGGCACCGACCCGCGGGAGTCCGACGGCCAGGCGCCCGACATCCTGTTCTACCCGCTCTGGTTCGTCGAGGGCATGGCCGAGTACCTCACGCTCGGGTCCGTCGACAGCCAGACCGCGATGTGGATGCGCGACGCGGCGCTCCGGGAGAAGCTGCCCGACATCAAGGACCTCGACAAGTGGGAGTACTTCCCGTACCGGTGGGGCCACGCGTTCTGGTCCTACATCGGCGCGAAGTACGGCGACCGCGCGGTCGCCTCGCTCCTGCGGTCCGCGGCCAACCCGCGCACCGACCTCGAGGGGCTGGCGCGGCAGCTCGGCACCGACCCGGAGTCACTCACGCGCGACTGGCACCAGGCGATCCTCGCGCGCACGCGCGAGGTCGCCAGCGTCGAGCCCTCGATGACGAGCGGCATCCGGCGCGTGATCGGCGAGGACACGGGGGGCGGCCGCTACAACGTCGGGCCGCGCATCAGTCCCGACGGCCGGCGTATCGCGTTCTTCTCGGAGCGCGACCGCTTCTCGGTCGATCTCTACGTGGCCGACGCGGAGACGGGGAAGATCGAACGCCGGCTGCTGCGATCCGCGACCGATCCGCACTTCGACTCGCTCGAGTTCCTGAACTCGGCCGGGGCCTGGAGCCCGGACGGCCGGCAGATCGTCATCGCCACCATCCAGGGCGGCCGTCCGACGCTCGCCTTCGTGGACGCCGACTCGGGCCTCATCGCCCGTGAGCTGACGATCAAGGAGCTGGACGACGCGCTGAATCCGACGTTCACGCCGGACGGCCGGTCGATCGTCCTCAGCGGGAACAAGGGCGGGCTGATCGACCTCTACCGCGTGACGCTCGAGTCCGGCGCGCTCGAACAGCTGACGTCGGACCCGTACGCCGACCTCGAGCCGGTCGTCACGCCGGACGGCGCCACCGTCATCTTCGTCACCGAGCGCTTCAGCTCGGACCTCGAGACCCTCGAGCGCGGTCCGCTGCGGCTCGCGCGCCTCGACCTCGCCACGCACGAGGTGCACGCGATCAGCGGCTTCCTCACCGGCAAGCACCTGAGCCCGCAGGTCTCGCCCGACGGCACGACGCTCACGTTCGTCGCCGAGCCGGACGGGGTGAGCAACCTGTACCGGATGCCGATCGAGGGCGGGCCGATCGAGCAGCTGACCTCGGTGCTCACCGGCATCGCCGGCATCACCACGTCGAGCCCGACGCTGAGTGCCTCGAGCCGGACCGGGCGCCTGGCTTTCAGCGTGTTCGAGAACGGCGGCCACGCGATCTACGTGCTCGATGCGGACCAGGTCGTCGCGCTCGTGCCCGACCCGACCGGTCCCGAGGCCGCGGTGCTGCCCGGCCGCGACGCGCCGGGCGGCGACATCCAGCGGATGCTCGACGACTCGGCGCGCGCACTGCCGCCGCCGAACGCGACGCCGCCCACCGTGCCCTACGCGCACGGCCTGACGCTCGACATGGTCGGCCAGCCGACCGTGACGGCCGGCGTCGGCGAATTCGGCGGCTTCGTCGTCGGCAGCGTGTCGGCGTTCTTCAGCGACATGCTGGGTGACCGCGCACTGGGGGTGTCGGCGCAGGTCGCGGGCAGCCTCGCCGACTTCGGCGGCGCAGCGGTCTACGTCAACCGGCGCCACCGCTGGAACTGGGCCGTCTCGGCGGAGCAGTGGCCGTACCGGTCGGGCTACCTCTCGTGGCACGACGACCCGGCGGCGAGCCAGGCGAGCTTCGTCGAGACCATCGAGCGCCAGACGAACCGCGGCGGACACCTGACGGCCGCCTACCCGTTCAACACGGCCGACCGCCTCGAGGTGGGCGTCGGCGCGCGCGCGGTGTCGTTCACGCGCGACGTGCGCGTCCGGACCTACTCGACCGACACCCGGCAGATCGTCGATCGATCGAACACCCGCGACACGATCGCCCCGACGCTCTACCTTGCCGAGGCGAGCGCGGCGTTCGTGCACGACACGTCGTTCTACGGCGCCACGAGCCCGGTCTTCGGGTCGCGCTACCGCCTGCAGGTGGCCCACAGCCACGGGTCGCTCACCTACACGAGCGCGCTGGTGGACTGGCGGCGCTACTTCATGCCCGTGCGGCCGGTGACGATCGCGGTGCGCGGCCTCCACTTCGGCCGCTACGGTCCCAATGCGGTGCGTCCCTCGGAGTGCCTGCAGTACGAGCTGTCCGTGGACCGTCCGGAAAGCTGCGTCAGCGGCCTCGCGGATCTCTACCTGGGCTACCCGGAACTGATCCACGGCTACGGCTTCGGGTCCTTCTCGCCCGACGAGTGTTTCGCCGGCAGCAGCAACGGCGAGTGCCAGGCCTTCACGCAACTGCTCGGCAGCCGGATGCTGGTGGCGAACATCGAGGTGCGCGCGCCGCTCGTCGGCCTGTTCAAGGGCGAGCTGGACTACGGTCGGGTGCCCATCGAGGTGGCGGGGTTCTTCGACGCCGGCGTCGCCTGGACGCACGAGGACCGGCCCACGTTCCTCGGCGGCACCCGCCGCGTCGTCCGCAGCGTCGGCGCCGCCGCGCGCGTCAACGTCTTCGGCCTGCTGACGCTCGAGGTCGCCGCCTCACGCCCGCTCGACCGCCTGCTGCACTCGTGGCAGTGGCAGATCGGGGTCCGGCAGGGATTCTGACGAGACGCACCGCCGGGACCTCCCCGGCCGAGACAGCCCGGCCGAGACCTGCCCCCCGCTCCAACCAGCCAAAGGCCGAATGCCCGGCGCGAACGTCGAGCGCCGACGCTCATCTCCCGGCGCCCAGCGCCCCGTGCCCCGGGCCCAGCGCCCAGCGCCCCGTGCCCCGTGCCCCGTGCCCAGTGCCCAGTGCCCAGTGCCTGCTCTTCAGTGCCTGCCCAGCAGTTCGACCTCGACGCGCGCGTCGTTGAAGCACGCGCCGCCGGCGAGGTCCGTGAGGGTGTCGGGCACGAGGATGTTGGCCGTGTTGCCGTTGAACGTGCTGCGGTTCCAGAGGCCCTTCGGCAACGAGACCGTCCCGGGGCGGACCTCCGGCGTGATGTGCGCCTCGCAGTGCACCTCACCCTGCGCGTTGACCAGGCGGACGGTGTCGCCGTTGGCGATCGCGCGCGGACTGGCGTCCGAGGGGTGGATGCTCACCCGCGCGACGCCCGGGCGGAGTTCGCCCAGGGTGGACGAAATCGTGTGCGCGCTGGCCGGGGATATCAGGCTCAGCGGATAGGCCTCGGTGGCCGGGTCGGGCCGGTAGTGGTAGAGCGGCGCCTCGGCCGCGAGCGCGGCGGGGTAGAGGTCCGCGCGGCCGTCCGGCGTGCCCGGACGCACGTCCACGAACTGTACCGGTCGTCCGTCGAATGCCGCCGGCACCGGCGCGCCGCCGAGCAGCGCCGGGCCCAGCCCCTCCGGCATCGCGGCGGCCGCCTCGAGCAGGGCGCCCGGTTCGCCCAGATCCGACGGCTCGGCCTGGCCCAGCCGCACGCCGAGGTCCCGGAACACGTCCTGGTTCGACCGTGACTCGCCGACGGGCGCGATCACCGGCTGGACGAGATGCAGATGGTACGCGCCGTAGCCCTTCGCGACGTCGTAGTGCTCGAGGAACGTCGTGGCCGGCAGCACGACGTCGGCGAACGCCGTCGTGTCGGTCATGATCTGCTCGTGAACGACGGTGAAGAGGTCCTCGCGCGTGAGCCCCTCGCGGACGCGGGCCTGGTCGGGCACCGTGGACACCGGATTGTAGTTGTAGATGAACAGCACGGCGACCGGCGGGTCCCGGTACTCGGTGAGCGCGCGCCCGAGGTGGTTCATGTTCACCACGCGCGTGGCGGGCGCCGGCGCGTCGATGAGGTCTTCCGCGCGGATGCCCCAGGCCGCGGAGTTGCTCATCGTGTAGCCGCCGCCGCGGACGCCGAATTTTCCGCCCACGGCCGGCAGCGCGAGAATCGCCATCGTCGCGGCGCCGCCGTTGCGGTTGCGCTCCTGGCCCCAGCCGCAGCGGATGACGGCCGGGCTCGTCGTGCCGTACCACTCGGCGAGCGTGGCCAGGTCCACGCCGGATACGCCCGCTTCCTCGGCCGCCCGCGAGATGGTCCACGGCTCGGCGGCCGCCCGCAGGTCGCCGGCGCCGCGCGCGTGCGCGGCCAGGAACTCGTCATGCGCCCACCCGCGCGCGAACAGCTCGCGGATCATCGCCAGCGCGACGACGACGTCGGTGCCCGGCCGCACGGCGAGGTGCAGGTCGGCGATGCGCGCGAGCGGCGTGCGGCGCGGATCGACGACGACGAGCCGGGCGCCGGCCTTCTGCGCGGCCTTGATGTGCGAGACGAGGTGGATGCTGGTCGCCGAGGGATTGCTGCCCCAGACGATGATCAGCCGCGCGTGCTCGTAGTCGGGGTAGGCGACGCCGGCCATCTTGCCGTACATCGCCGTCGCGGCCGCGCCGGTGGGCGCGGCGCACACCTTGCGCGCCAGCCGCGACGCCCCGAACCGCCGGAAGAACCGCGCGTCCTCGAAGTCATTGGTGAGCAGCCCGTTGGAGCCGCCGTAATGGTAGGGCAGCACGCTTTCGCCGCCGAACTCGGCTCGGGCGGCGGTCATCGCGGCCGCGACCCGATCCAGGGCCTCGTCCCAGGTCACGCGCTCGAAGAGGCCTGCCCCCTTGGGGCCCGACCGCACGAGCGGGTGCAGGATCCGTTCCGGGTGGTAGACGCGGCGGTCGAAGCGGCGGACCTTGCCGCAGATGTAGCCGTCGGTGGACGCCGCCCGGGTGTCGCCGTCGATGCGGGTGACGCGGCCGCGTTCGATGCTGACGGTCAGGCTGCAGCTGTCCGGGCAGTCCAGCGGGCAGGCGGTCTCCACGGTGGTGCGCCCCCAGGACTTCGGCGGCGCGATTTTCGGGTCGGCCATGACCCCAGTGTAAAACGCGCCCCGGCCTGTGTCGGGCATTCTTTCTCTGCTATGGTGTCCGCATCCGTCACGCGGACGGCACCGGAGGAGGCACATGGCGAGTCTACAGAACCGCATCATCGGCGCGATGACCCTGCAGGTTTCGACCTTCGAGGAAGTCGAGCACGACACGACGGCAATGGGTCAGGCCGCCCTGATTGTGACGCTGGCGGCGGTCTCGAGCGGCATCAGCTGGATCCTCTGGAGCGGGCCGGGCGGCATCATCCGTGGCGCGATCTCCGCCCTCATCGGCTGGGTCATCGGCGCCGTGGTGGTCTGGGCCATCGGCACGAAGCTCCTGCCCGGACCGAAGACGCAGGCCGACATCGGCCAGGTCATGCGGACGGTCGGCTTCGCCCAGGCTCCGGGACTGCTGTCGTTCGTCGCGATCATCCCGATTCTCGGCGTCTTCATCAGCCTCGTGATCTGGGTCTGGACGCTCATCGCGTGGGTGATCGCGGTGCGATCGGCGCTCGACTACGAGAACGACACGATGCGTGCGGTGATCGTCTGCGTGCTCGCGTTCGTCGCGATCTTCATCGTCACCGCCGTCGTCGGCCTGATGTTCGGCGCCGGTGCGCTGATGTCGGGCGCCCTGCGCAGCTAGCCCGGGCCGCGGCATGGCCCGCCCGCGCGTCGTCATCATCGGCGGGGGGTTCGGCGGGCTCCAGGCCGCGCGGGTGCTCCGGCGTGCGCCGGTCGATGTGCTGCTCATCGACCGGCGCAACCACCACACGTTCCAGCCCCTCCTGTATCAGGTGGCCACGGCCGGGCTCTCGCCCGGCGACATCGCCTCGCCCATCCGGTGGATCCTCCGCCGGCAGGCCAACGTCACGGTCTGGCTCGCCGAGGCGGTCCGGATCGACCCGGATCGGCGGGTCGTGGTCCTCCGCGATGGGGAAGCGGCCTACGACTTCCTGATCCTGGCGGCCGGGGCGACCCATTCCTATTTCGGACACGACGAGTGGCAGGCGTGGGCCCCGGGCCTAAAGACTCTGGAGGATGCGCTCGATATACGAAAGCGGGTCTTACTCGCCTTCGAGGAGGCCGAGCGCGAGCCCGATCGGCGGGCCCAGCGCCGGCTCCTGACCTTCGTGGTCGTCGGGGGCGGGCCCACGGGCGTGGAACTGGCCGGTGCGCTGGCCGAGATTTCCCGGCATGCGCTGGCCCACGACTTTCGCGAGATTGCCCCGGAAACGGCGCGGATCATCCTGGTCGAGGGCGGGGATCGCCTGCTGACGGCCTATCCCCCGGCGCTGTCCGCGTTCGCGCGGCGGGCCCTGGAACGGCTGGGCGTGGCGGTGTGGACGGACACCCTCGTGACGAGGATTGAGGCAGGACAGGTGCAGGCAGGGAGCGAGACCATCGAGGCGGGGACGATCCTGTGGGCGGCCGGCGTCGCGGCATCGCCCCTGGGGGCGTCGCTCGGCGCGCCGACGGATCGCGCCGGCCGCGTGATCGTGGCCGACGACCTCACCGTTGCGGGCCATCCCGAGATCGCGGTCGTCGGCGATCTGGCGGCGCTCCGGGACGCGAACGGCCAGTGGCTGCCCGGCGTCGCTCAGGTCGCGATGCAGCAGGCCGCGCACGCCGCGCGCAACGTCATCCGGACGCTCGACGGGCAACCGCGCGAGCCGTTCCGGTATCGCAACTACGGCAACCTGGCCACGATTGGCCGGAACTCGGCGGTGGGGGACCTCGGCTGGCTGCGGTTCACGGGGTACCCGGCGTGGCTGTTCTGGCTGTTCGTGCACATCTCCCAGCTCATCGGCTTCCGCAACCGGCTGACGGTGATGACGCAGTGGGCGTTCTCGTACCTGACGTATCAGCGATCGGTGCGGCTGATCACCGGCACGGACCCCGAGGGAGACGGCGATGAAACCTGAACCCGTACGCGGCGCGTTCGTGCTGCCGATTGCCGCCGTGGCGCTGCTGGTGGCGCCGATTCCGGCGTGGATCGTCGAGAGCCTCTATGCCCGGGACATCTACCCGTGGCTGCAGATGGCGCTGACGTCGATCAGCAACCTCGCGACGTTCTCGGTGCTCGACGCGCTGCTCGCGCTCGTCGTCGCGCTGCTCCTGTACCGACTCGTCATGCTGTTCCAGCTGGCCCGGAAGGGGCGCCTGCTCGACGCCATCTGGGAAGGGCTCAAGCGCGGCGCGCGCGCCGCGGCGGTGTTCACGCTCGTGTTCCTGCTGGCGTGGGGACTGAACTACCGGCGGCGGCCGCTCGAGGCCACGATGACGCGGGTCCAGCTCACCGAGCCGTCCGTCGAGGGCCTGCAGGAGGCCTTCGGCCAGGTCAACACGCTGGCCGGGCGGCTCCGGCCGTCGGTGGTGAACCTGCCGGTGTTCACGATCGACGAGGTCGCCGTCGAGCTGGGCGGACCGATGAACGAGGCCCTGCGCGCGCTGCAGCGCGCGCCGCTGACGGTGCCGGGCCATCCGAAGCACTCGATCGTGCTCAGCCCGATCTTCCGGCGTGCCGGCGTGGACGGCATGCTGAACCCGTACGGCCTGGAGTCGATCCTCAACGAGGATCTGCTGCCGTTCGAGCGGCCCTTCGTGCTCGCGCACGAGTGGGCGCACCTGGCGGGCCAGGCCGACGAGGCCGAAGCCAGCGCGGTCGGCTGGCTGGCCTGCATGAACGGCCCGCCGGCGTTCGCCTACAGCGCGAGCGTGTATCTGATCAACGAGATCCAGGCCGCGATGCCACCCGACGTGCGGCGCCAGGCGCTGGCGCGGCTCAACCCGGGCGTCCGCGAGGACCTGGTGGCGCTGGCCGAGCGCCTGCAGCAGGAGAACCCGGCGGTGCAGCGCGCCGTGTTCCGCGTCTACGACGAGTACCTCAAGGCCAACCGGGTTCCCGGCGGCACGCTGAGCTACGGCCGCGCGCTGCGGCTCATCCTCTCGCAGCCGATCCGCGACGCGCTCACCAACTACCGCTAGCGGCGGGGCGCGCCGGGTGCCGGCAGGGCACCCGCGCGCGATCCCCAGGCCACGTCGAGGCCGTCCGGCTCGCCCGGATAGCGCGCGTCGTGGTACGCGCGCGTCAGCAGCAGCTGGACGTCGCTGATGTGCCGCTCGGCGAACCCGGCCTGCGAGTAGGCGAGGTAGAGATCCCAGGTCCGGAGGAACGCCTCGTCGATGCCGAGTCGCGCGATCGCGTCGCGCCGCTCGTGGAAGCGCCGGCGCCACTCGCCGAGGGTGCGCGCGTAGTGCGCGCCGAGGTCCTCGAGGTGGAAGGGCCGCAGCGCCGTCACCCGCCCGAGCGACCTGAGGATCTCGGACAGGCAGGCCAGTTCGGATCCGGGGAACACGTAGCTCTGCATCCAGTCCTCGGACCCGCGGTACGACCGCTGGAAGTCCTGCTCGCCGATCGTGATGACCTGGAGCAGCGCGGACCCGTCCTCGACGAGCGATCGGTCGCACACGGTGAAGAAGTCGTCGTAGTGCGCCAGGCCCACGGCCTCGAACATCTCGACGCTGACGATCCGGTCGAACGTGCCGCGCACGTCGCGGTAGTCGTCGAAGAGCAGGGTGATGCGACGGCCGGCCTCGCCCAGCGCGGCGAACCGGTCGCGCGAGTAGTCGTGCTGGTCCTGGCCGATGGTCGTCGTCGTCACGCGGCAGCCGTAGTGCACCGCCGCGTGCTCGGCCAGCGCGCCCCAGCCGGTGCCGATCTCGAGCAGGTGATGTTCGGGACGCAGGCCGAGCTTCCGGCAGATCCGGTCGAGCTTCTGGCGCTGGGCCTGCTCCAGGGTGTCGGTCGCGTGCTCGAACCACGCGGCCGAGTACACGAGGTCGCGATCGAGGAACAGTGCGAAGAAGTCGCGGCCGATGTCGTAGTGCGCGGCGATGTTGCGCCGGCTGCCGCCGCGCGTGTTCGAGCGCAGGCGGTGCGTGAGGCGCGACGCCTGCCGCGCGACCCAGGACCAGCCGCCGTTGAGCCGCGCGAAGGCGTGGCCGTTGCGCAGCGCGACGCGGAGCAGCGCGACCAGGTCGGGCGCGCTCCAGTCGCCGTCCACGTAGGCCTCGCCGAGGCCGCGGTCGCCGGCCCGGAGCGCCCGCCCGAACACGCGCTCGTCGTGGACGACCATCATCGCCGACGGCCCGTGGTGCGAGCCCTTGAACGTGTAGGTTCGATCCGGGCACACCAGCTCGAGCGTGCCGACGCGAATCTGCGCCGCCGCCTCGAGGAACAGCCGCTTGCCCACCGCCGTCGTCCAGCCCATCAGCCCTCCTGGTGCCTCGTGCGCCGTTCCGGATCGCGGTCCGGGTGGGGATACGCCGGCAGGCGCTTCGCCCAGAGCCGCAACGCCTCCCAGTGGATCGCGCCGATCACCTTCGCCGTCATCCACGGGTGCCGCGCGAGCGCCCGCCGGATGGCGGCCGCCGTCCACGGGCGCCGCTCCAGCGTGAGCGTCGCGTCGAAGTAGGGCCGGTCGCCCGACTCGGCCCGCTCGATCGTGTTCATGTGCGCCACCATCGACGGGCCCGGCGCGCCGACGATGAACTCGTAGTCCACGTCCATGCCCATGAAGGGGGAGACGTGCATCACCTTCGGCGTGCGCAGCCGCACACCACGAGGCGTCATCGTGCGGTCGGTGACCGGCAGCCAGTAGGTGCACAGGCCGCCGAACGTGTTGTGCACCTCGCCCATCACCGCGCGGAGCGTCCCGTCGCGGTCGTGGCAGAAGTAGAACGAGATCGGGTTGAAGGCGTAGCCGAGGTAGCGCAGGTGCGTCAGCAGACGGATCGGCCCGTCGGGCAGGGCCAGGCCCGCGCGCGCCGCGTCCGCGGCCAGGCGCTCGCGGAGCGGGCGTGCCGGATCCCCCAGGTGATCGCGGTCGTCGAACGAGGCCCAGTTGAAGCGGTTGACCGAGGTCAGGCGCGAGACGGCCATCTGCTCGGCGACGCGATCGACGTCGACGAGCACCATGAACAGCCCGTAGCTGAACGCGTGCGGCGTGGGCCGGAAGCGCCGGTGCCGCAGCCGGCCGACGTAGAGCGCGGGCCCGGCTACCACGGCACCCCCAGCGCGTTCGCGACGCGGACGCCGGATCGCAGGCCGTCCTCGTGGAAGCCGTAGAACCAGTAGGCGCCCGCGTAGTGCGTGCGACGCACGCCGCTGACCTCGGCCCAGCGGGCCTGGGCCGCGATGGCAGCGCGCGTGTACCGGGGATGGCGATAGGTCATCTGGCGCAGGACGCGCGACGGCGCGATGGGCGCGTCGGGATTGAGCGTCACGCAGTAGTCCGTGGCCGTGCGCAGTCCCTGGAGCCTGTTCAGATGATACGTCACGGTCGCGGCGCCCGCCTCGTCCCCGAGGCGGTAGTTCCACGCCGCGCGCGCGGCGGGCCGCCGCGGCAGCCAGGCGGCGTCGGTGTGCAGCCAGGCCTGGTTCTCGCTCGTCTCGAAGGCCCCGAACACCTCGCGCTCGGCGGGCGAGGGGTCGGCCAGCAGCGGCAGCACGTCGTCCCCGTGGCACGCGAGGACGATCTCGTCGGCGACGAGATCCGGGCGGCCGGCGATCCCCAGCCGGACGCCGTCGGCCTCCCGACGCACGGACGTCACGCGCGTGCCGGTCTCGAGCGTCAGCCGCGGCGCCGTGTCGAGCAGGCGCGGGATGTAGGTGGCGCACCCGCCGGGGATCGTCTTCCACGTCGGATGGTCGAACGCCGTGTTCATCCCGTGGTTGTCGAAGAACCGCACGAGCGTCAGGGCCGGGAACGACCGGATCGACGCGGTCGGGGCCGACCAGATGGCCGCCGCGAGCGGGAAGAGGAACCGATCGAGCACCTCGCCCCGCAGCCGGTGCTGATCGAGGAACTCGCCGAGCGTCAGCGTGCCGGCGTCCGGCGCCTCGGCCAGCGCGCGCGAGGCGCGGTTGAACCGCAGGATGTCCAGGAGCAGGCGGTAGTGGCCCGGCCGCACCAGGTTCCGCCGGTCGGCGAACAGGCCGTTGACGTCGCGCGTGGAGTACTCGAAGCCGGTCCGCGGGTCGGTCACGCCGAACGACATGTCGGAGTCCGCGCGGCCGACGCCGAGTTCCGCGAGCAGGCGCACGAGCCGGGGATACGTGCGGTCGTTGTGGACGAGGAAGCCGGTGTCGAGTGCCAGCGCGCCGTCGGGCGTCTCGAGGTGGTGCGTGTGCGTGTGGCCGCCAGGACGCGGCTCGCGCTCGAACAGCACCACGTCATGGCGCCGCGCCAGCAGCCAGCCGGCCGACAGGCCGGCGATGCCGGAGCCGACGACCGCGATGCGGCCCACCCGGGATCAGCTCGCGCGGAACTCGCGCAGGTCGCGGGCGATGCCGACCCAGGACAGGACGACGATCACGTAGTAGGTCACGTCGATCTCCCACCACCGGATGCCCTGGCGGACGCTCGACATGAAGTGGTGGTGGTTGTTGTGCCAGCCCTCGCCGAGCGTCACGAGCGCCAGCGCGAAGTTGTTGCGGCTCTCGTCCGGCGTCGCGAACCGCCGCGATCCCCAGATGTGCGCCAGCGAGTTGATCAGGAACGTGCCGTGGTAGAGCAGGACCGTCGCGGCGACGAAGCCCCAGACGAACGCGAACCACCCGCCGACGAGGAAGATCCCCACCGCGTAGGCCACCGTCGGCACCAGGTGCCACCGATCGAGCCACCGCAGCTCCGGGTAGCGGCTGAAGTCCGCGATGCGCTTCGGGTCGTAGGCCTCGTACTCGTCCGAGAGGATCCAGCCGAGGTGCGACCACCAGAAACCCTCGTGCACGGGCGAGTGGAGGTCCGTCCTCCGGTCCGAATGCAGGTGGTGGTCCCGGTGGTGCGCCGCCCACCAGAGCGCGCCCTTCTGGCCCGACGTCTGCGCCAGGACCGCCAGCCAGAACTGCCAGAACCGGTTGAGCTTGAAGGACCGGTGGGAGAAGTACCGGTGGTAGCCGGCCGTCACGCCGAACATCCGGAGGTAGTAGGACCCGAGCAGCCAGAGCGCCGCCGTCCAGTGAATCGGCGCCGTCAGCACCAGCAGCACGGAGGCGTGCAGCAGGAGGAACGGCAGCATCGTGGCAAGGTCGTAGCGTTTGCGCTTCGAGAGAGCGGCCTCGGACATCAACGTTCCTGGAACCGGGGGAGTGTCGGACGGCGAACCGGGAAATGTCGAACGGGCAAGTAGTCTACCATCGGAGGCGAGGCCGACTCCAGATGCGCCCCGTCACCCGACACCCCCGTCACCCCGTTCACGCGGAAGGCGTTCGATGACCGGCGCGGCCGGCACCCTCGCGTTCCGGGCCCTCGAGGCCGATCTGCTGCCGGACGCGGTGATCCGGGCCGGCATCCGTCGGATGCTCCGCGCCCGGCTCGACAGCCTGCCGCCCGCGGATCCGGCCGGGCTGCGCGACCTCCGGGCCAGGTTCGCGGCCGACCGCGGCGAGGGGCCGATCGCCGTCGCCACCGCCGAGGCGAACACGCAGCACTACGAGGTGCCGACCGCGTTCTATCGGCACGTCCTCGGTCCCCACCTGAAGTACTCGTCCGGCTGGTGGGACGCGGAAACCACGAGCCTCGGCGACGCGGAGGCGCGCATGCTCGCCCTCACCTGCGAGCGCGCCGCCCTCGCCGACGGCCAGCGCGTGCTCGAACTCGGCTGCGGCTGGGGCTCCCTGTCGCTCTGGATGGCCGCCCGCTACCCGACGAGCCGCATCGTCGGCGTGTCGAACTCCGCCACGCAGAAAGCCTGGATCGACGCGCAGGCCCGCGAGCGCGGGCTCGCGAACCTCGAGATCGTCACCGCGGACATGAACGTGTTCGAGGCGCCGGGCACGTTCGACCGCGTGGTCTCGGTCGAGATGTTCGAGCACATGCGCAACTGGCGCGCCCTGCTCGGCCGGGTCCGGCGGTGGCTCGAGGCCGACGGGCGACTGTTCCTGCACATCTTCACGCACCGGACCCACCCGTACACCTACGAGGTGCGCGACGAGTCGGACTGGATGGCGCGGCACTTCTTCACGGGCGGCATCATGCCGAGCGACGACCTGCTCGAGGCGTTCGACGATCTCTTCGGGATCGAGGCGCACTGGCGGGTCAATGGCACGCACTACCAGCGCACGGCCGAGGCCTGGCTGGCGAACCTCGACGCGGCGCGCGAGGAGGTCTGGCCGATTCTCGAGGCCACCTACGGACCCGGCGAGGCGCGCCGGTGGTGGGTGCGCTGGCGCGTGTTCTTCATGGCGTGCGCCGAGCTCTGGGGCTGGAACGGCGGCGAGGAGTGGCTCGTCTCGCACTACCGGATGGCACCGCGCCCCTGACGCCTGGCCCGAGCTCAGAGCTGCAGATCGAGGGCCCTGGCCCGAGCCTCAGCGCTGCCGGTCGAGGGCCCTGGCCCGAGCGTCAGAGCTGCAGATCGAGGGCCCTGGCCCGAGCGTCAGAGCTGCAGATCGAGGGCCGTCGCCAGCTGTCGCAGCCAGTCGAGCACGGCCTTGCGGTGCTCCGGCCCCATCAGCAGGAACTGCTTCTGGACGGGCCTTAGCGCGCGCAGCGCCGGGTCGTCGTACTCGTAGTAGCCTGGACGCCGCACGAGGGCCGGGTCCGACGGCAGGTCCGGCGTGGCCGCCAGGACGTGGTACGCCTGGATGACCGCCTGGTCGAAGTCTCCGCCGGCCGGGCTGCCGAGTTCCTTGTAGGCTTCGTCGAAGAGCGGCTTCACGTTGACGTAGAGCTGCGCCGCGTCGCGCGGATCGATCGACTGGAGCGCCGTGACCGCCGTGTCCCAGCGCGCGTAGCTCGCCGGCTCGATCGGTCCCTGCGCCTGGCCGCCGCGCAGCTGCAGCCGCGCCATCGGCCGCAGCACCGCGAGCGGCGAGGCCGGCGTCTTGCCGTCGCCGATCTGGACCACGGCCAGCGTCGCGCCGCGCACCAGGCTGTCGGTCGCGAGCAGGCGCGCGAGCAGCGGGTGCGCCGAAAGCGCCGAGACGAGGTTGCGGAGCAGCGAGTCCGACTCGGCGAGGCCCGGCAGGTCGATGGGCTGCGGCAGCGGCCGGTTGTTCGTGCCGACGGCGACCTCGGTGGCCGGCGTCGGCTGGGGCGGCGCCACGTCTGGCGCCGTGCGGCTCATCCACCAGAACACGAGCGTTCGCTTCCGCCGCCAGGCCGGCCACGCCGACCAGCACCAGGCGTACGATGGACGACCTCCGTGCCGGCTCGGGCGGAACCGGCGAGCCGCCGGAGGCGGGCTCGAGGATAGTCGTCGAGGCCCGCGTCGCTCCCTTGTCTCTACCTTACGACGACCCGGGCCCAGTCCCAGCCTTCGATGCCGCGCGCGTTGACGGCCTTGACCGACACGGTCGTGTTCGCCGGCAGCACCGGCAGCGTGGCCCTGGGCTCGGTGACGGTGAGCCGCGTGCGGAGTGGATCCGACTCCGGGCCGTAGGCCACGACGTAGGACCGGACGCCGGTCTCGGGGCTCGGCGTCCACTGCAGCGTCACGCCGCTGGTCGCCCGATCCGCCCGCAGGTCCTTGAGGCGCGACGGGCTCGACGCCAGATACACGAGCGTGGCCGCCGTGACCTTCGCGGTCTCCAGGATCTGCTGGTGGTTCATCGTCTCGAGGAAGTCGGTCGGCTGGTGGTAGTTCGGGTTCGCCAGCACCGGATACGATCCGATGCCGCCGACGATGTCGCCCCACGCCTCGTAGTAGGCCGCCGCGTCGGTGCCACGGTAGTACTTCGCGTCGTAGGTGATCAGGTTGGTGAAGAGGAACGCGGCGCCATGCTGGATGTCCCGGATGCCGGCGTTGGAGTAGCGGATCGTGTTGTCCATCCGCGGCCCCTCGCCGGCCCAGCCGATCATGTCGTTGTTCAGCGCGCCGACGATGTTCCAGCCGGCGTCGTGGACGACCTGCACGAAGTGCCGGCTGCCGAGCAGCCCGGCTTCCTCCCCAGTGAACGACGCGAAGACGACCGTGGCGGGCAGCGGCGTGCCCGCCAGCATCCGCGCCGCTTCGAGCAGTGCCGCCGTGCCCGAGGTGTCATCGTCGGCGCCGGGGCCCACGGCCACCGAGTCGAAGTGGCTGCTGACGACGTAGATCAGGTCCGGGTCGGTGGTGCCCCGCAGGGTCGAGACGATGTTCGCCGTCGGCGCGCCCCGGGCCTCGAAGCGCTGCAGGACCGGGTCGTAGCCGAAGGAGCGATAGGTCTTCTCGAGGTACTCGATCGCCTTCGCGTTGCCGGGCTGGGTGACGTATTTGGAGTCGAAGTCGAAGAGCGCCTTCTCGTAGTCCCAGACGCGGTTGACGCGGCCCTTCGCGAGCACGGACCGGATCTGGTCGGCCACCGGCTCGAAGGCGCGGGTCATGCGGTCCCGGAGGTCGCGCTCGTCGCGCAGTTGGCTCTCGACGCGCGCGAGCACCTCCGCCGCGGTCACCTTCTTCGTGAGATCGACCACGTAGACGCCCCGCTCGGCGGACACGGTGTCGCCGTCGCGGTCGGCCTGGATGGCGAGGTGGCGGCCGTCGGCGCTGGGGACCCAGACGCATTCGGGCTGATCGTGTGCGGACGCGGTTGTTGTCGAAGACGCGCGTCCGGGTGCCGGCCTCGAGGTCGTAGACCTGCGCGCGGCGATGCCGCGGTCGTCGCATCAGCGCCGAGCAGCGTGCGGCTCGTCAGAAAGCGGGGCAGCACGTCGCTGATGTCGCGCGTGACGCGCGTGCGTGCCGGCGCGATCGGACAGATAGATCTCCCAGTCGCGATCGGTCATGAGCTGGTAGACGACGCGCTGGCCGTCGGGCGAGAGCGCCGGCGCGTCGATTCGGTCCCGGCCGGTCCGGACGGCGGAGACTTCATCGCCGGCGGCGGGGAGACGTTGAGCGTGTAGGTGTCGGCGTCGCGGTCGATCCACGCGAGCGTGCTGCCGTCGGCCGAGACGGTTGGTTCGCGATCGGCTGGACGATGTAGGTGGCCGGGGTCGCGCTCGGCGGCCGCTGCCACCGCCGCGGCCCCCGAACCCGCCACGGCCGCCGCGTCCGCCGCCAGGCCTCGGCGGCCGGCTCGGTTCGCGGAACGTCGGCGCGTTGCCGGGCTGGCAGACGAGCGTGCCGCCTGGCCACCGTGACGTTGGTCTTGAACCTGCTCTGTCGTCGTCGCCCTGGCCGGAGCCCGCGGCGGCCACCTGGTAGACGTCGGAACGGGAGAGGTCATCGGGCGCGGCGCCCAGGAAGAGCAGCCGGCCGCCGTCGCCCCACGTCACGTCGGCCTTGAGCAGCGTGCCGGTGTCCACGACGCGGTCCGTGCCGGCGTCGAGGTCGCGCACGACCAGCGCGCCGTCCTTCGCGAGGAGCCACGCGAGGCTGGCCTGCGCGGCCTGGCGCGCCGGGGCGGGCGTGTCGGTGGCGGCGAGGGCGCGCACCGCGGCGGCCCATTCGGGCGTCTGGGGCGGGCGGATCCACGCGATCTCGGCGCCGCTCGGCGCGAAGACGGCGCCGCCGCCCGGGAGGCGCGACACTTCCTCGGCCGTCGCGCCGGTCACGCGGGACACCACGGTCACCGGCGCGGACGTCGGGCCGGTCTCGTAGGTGGCGAAACGGCCGTCAGCCGAGATCGCCGGGTTGCGGCCGTCGGGCGTGAGTTCGGCCGTGACGAAGATCTCGCCGGTGAGCTGCGCCGCGCGGTCCAGGTACTGCGCCGCGTCGGACGACCGGAGCAGGGCCTGGAGCGTCTCGAGGGCCTGCGGGTAATCTCCCGCCTCCCAGGCGTCGACGGCCTGCTGCCACGGGGTCGACCCCGGTGCGGGCGCGGCCTGCTGGAACGAGCGGACCGGCGCGGCGAACGCGGCCAGGCCCAGGACGGCCACCGAAGCGGCAATCAGGCGTGCGGACATGGGGGCATGATACGGCATGGCCCGCCGGCCGCGCGGGCCCCGCAGTTGCGCGGGGCGCGGGCACGTCCGACAATAGGCCGCGACGCTCCCCGTCGCCCCGAAGGACCGACCCGATGACGACGAACGTGACCGAAGCGATCAACCGGCAGATCGCCGCCGAGTTCACCGCCTCCTTTTCCTATCTCGCGATGGCCGCCTGGTGCGAGCACCACAAGTACATGGGCGCCGGCCGCTGGCTCCGCCTCCAGAGCGCCGAGGAGCACGGCCACGCGATGAAGCTCTTCGACTTCCTGCTCGCCCGGAACCACCCGGTGACGCTCGGCGCCCTGCCGGAGCCGCGCGGCGACTACGGGTCGCTCGTCGAGGTCTTCGAGCAGTCGCTCGAGCAGGAGCAGTCCGTGAGCCGGCAGATCGACGCGCTCTACGAGCTCGCGTTCAAGGAGAAGGTCTTCGCCGCGATGGCCGAGCTGCAGTGGTTCATCACCGAGCAGGTCGAGGAGGAGAAGACCGTGCGCGAGATCGTCGCGAAGCTGCACATGGTGCGCGACGACCCGGCGTCGCTGCTCGACCTGGATCGCGAGCTGGGTGCCCGGCCGGTGGCCGTCGCCGGGGCCTGACGCCGGCCCCGGTCCCCGCCGGCGCCGGACCGCGCGGCACCGGCAGGTGCCGGCGCCCGTTCAGCCCTGCGGGCCGGTGTCGAGATCGGCCCGGGCTGCCGCGGCCGAGTCGTAGTGCACGAACACGCCGCCCAGCCCGGCGAGCTGCAGCAGCTCCATGATGCGCGGCGGCGTGGCGACGAGCCGGAGCTGTCCGCCCTGGCGGCTCACGGTGACGTGGGCGCCGATGAGTTCGCCGAGGCGCGTGCTGTCGATGTAGGGTACGCCCGACAGGTCGAGCAGGACGTTGCGGGCGCCCCGCCTGAGGGCCCCGGTCACCGCGTCCTTGAGCACGCCCGGCTGGTCGTTGACCGTCAGCCGGCCCGTCAGCGTGATGGTCGCGACACCGCCGTCGCGCTGTTCCCGGATCTCCACGACGGGATTATAAGGAGAACCTCGATGATCTCCAGGCCTTCAATCGCCGGGCGCCCCGGGCGGGCGTCCATGCTGCCGGGGGTCGCGATCCTGGCCCTCGCGCTGGCCGGCCTGGTGCCGGGCGGGGCGTCGTCGCCGGGGCTGGCCGCCGCCTCCCAGGCCCCGGTCCAGGCCGACGCCCTGCTGCAGGACTACACGTGGCGGTCGATCGGCCCCGCCTCGGCGGGCGGCCGCATCACCGACGTCGAGGCGCTCGACGCCGACTACCGGGTCGCGCTCGTGGCCGCCGCGTCGGGCGGCGTCTGGAAGACCGTGAACGCCGGCACCACCTGGACGCCGATCTTCGACCGGTACGGCAGCGCGTCGATTGGCGACGTCGCGTTCTTCCAGCCGGACCCGCAGGTCATCTGGGTCGGCACCGGCGAGGCGAACAACCGGAACAGCGTCGCCTGGGGCGACGGCATCTACAAGTCCACCGACGGCGGCGGGACGTTCGCGAACATGGGCCTCGGCGACACGTTCCAGATCGCCCGCGTCGTGACCCACCCGACGGACCGCGACGTCGTGTACGTGGCGGCCATCGGCAACCTGTGGGGCCACACGGGCCAGCGCGGCGTCTTCAAGACGACCGACGGCGGGCGGACCTGGCAGAAGCTGGGCGGCGGGCTCCCGGACGACGGGCGCACGGGCGCGACCGACCTCGTCATCGACCGCGCGCATCCCGACACGCTCTACGCGGCGTTCTACGAGCGGCTCCGCCGCGCCTACCGCTTCGACAGCGGCGGCCCGAACGGCGGCATCTTCAAGACGACCGACGGCGGCCGGACCTGGACGAAGCTGACCAACGGCCTGCCCGCGGGATCGACCGGGCGCATCGGGCTCGACCTCTACCAGCGCGATCCCCGCATCCTGATGGCCATCGTCGAGCACGGCTTCCAGCCCGGGCCGAACGACCCGGACTACGCCGACATGACGAAGCTCGGCTCGGGCGTCTACCGGTCCGAGGACGGCGGCGCCTCGTGGACCTACGTCAACCGCTACAACAACCGGCCCTTCTACTACAGCCAGATCCGCATCAAACCGTCGGACGACCAGAAGGTCTACGTGCTCACCACGAGCTTCCGGTGGTCCACCGACGGCGGCCGGACGATCACGCAGGCGCCGCCGCCGTTCGGATCGAACTACGACCACCACGCGATGTGGATCGACCCGGCGAACCCGGATCGGTTCTACCTCGGCAAGGACAAGGGCCTGACGCTGACGCAGGACCACGGCGCGACGTTCCACTTCTTCGACAACCTGCCGATCGCCCAGTACTACGCGGTGGGCGTGGACATGCGCGATCCGTACGCGATCTACGGCGGCCTCCAGGACAACGGGTCCTTCGCGACGATGAGCTTCACGCGCGACGTGCTGGGGATCCGCAACGACTCGGCCTACAAGATGCACTGGGGCGACGGGATGCACGCGCTCGTCGACCCGAACGACTGGCGCACGGTCTATTCGTCGGCCGAGACCGGCAGCTTCCGTGTGTTCGATCCGTTGACGCGCACCGACACGTCGCGGCGCCCGCGGCCCGGCAACATCGACAACTTCCAGGATGCGACCGGGCTCGCGTCCGACGCCGACGAGGCGGACGAGGCGCTCCGGTTCAACTGGCAGAGCCCGATGATCCTCTCGCCGCACGATCCCGGCACGGTCTACCTGGGCAGCAACCGCCTGCTGAAGACGACCGACAAGGGCGAGACGTGGCGGATCATCAGTCCGGACCTGTCCAAGGCCGATCCCGAGACGATCGTGGCCGAGTCGGGCGGGCTGACGCCCGACAGCTCCGGCGCCGAGAACTTCGCGTCGATCGTCTCGCTCGCCGAGTCGCCCGTCGCGCGGGGCGTCATCTGGGCCGGCACCGACGACGGCAACGTGCACGTCACGCGCGACGGCGGCGCGACCTGGACCGAGGTGGACGCCGGCATCCGCGGCATCCCGCCGCTGCTCTGGGTGAGCGACGTCGAGCCGTCGGGCGCGAACGCCGACACGGCCTACGTCGCGTTCGACGGCCACCGCAGCGACAACCGGGCGCCCTGGCTCTTCAAGACCACCGACGGCGGCCGCACCTGGGCGAATCTCTCCGCGGGCCTGGCGCCGGACCAGCCGATCTACGTCGTGCTGGAGGATCCGGCCAACCCGAATCTCGTGTTCGTCGGGACCGAGTTCGGCGTGCAGGTCTCGCTCGACGCGGGGCGGACGTGGCAGCCGTTCGGCGGGCGGATGGCGCATGGCATGCCGACGGTCGCCGTGCACGACCTGGTGATTCACCCGCGCGACCGCGACCTCATCGCCGGCACGCACGGGCGCGGGCTCTACGTGATGGACGACATCAGCGCGCTGGAGCAGTGGCGGCCCGCGATGGCCGGCGAGCCGCTCCACGTGTTCGCGCAGCAGCCGGCCACGCTCTGGGTGGACGAGAGCCGGAGCGGGCAGATGGGAGAGGACACCTACGCGGGTGAGAACCCGATCGACGTCGCGTCCGTGTCGTTCGCCCAGCGCGACCGCGCGCGGCTGCAGAACACGCCCGTCGTCACGTTCTTCGTGGCCCCCTCGGTCACCTCGCCCGTCGAACTGCGGATCGCGAATGGCGACGGCGATGCGCGGACGGTCGAGCTGCCCGCGCGCGCCGGCATCCCGCGGTACGGGTGGGAGGGCCGGTGCGACCCGGAGGGTGGCGGGGCCGCGCGGGGGCGCGGGGCCGGGCGTGGCGGGGCCGGAGGCCGGGGCGCGGGTCGCGGCGGCCGGGGCGGCCGGGGCGGCGCGGCCGTCGGGCCCGGCACGCTGAGCCTGACGCTCCGGGCCGGCGGCGCCGAGGCGAGCGGAACGCTGGCCGTCAGGCCCGACCCGATCCTGGCAGGGGGCGGCGGCCGGTAGCGGGGCGCGGGCGGATGAGAGGCCGGTGGGCGGCGCCGATCGAAGGCCGGCCGCGGTATGATGCCCGGGTCCCTCGCGGGCCTCGCCGGACCAAGTCAGAGGCCCTACCTGCGGCGCCGATTCTCGCCGGTGCCACGGATGGAGGAGTTGCGAGCCCTGTCACGGGTGTCGGACTCTCCAGCCGGTTCTTCGTCCATGAGTCGCCGCGCCCGGACCGGGAACGATGAGGAGTGCAGATGAAGTTCACCGGCCTGACCCCCAACCTCGTGTCCACCGACGTCGCGCGCGCGCTGGCGTTCTACCGCGACGTGCTCGGCTTCACCCTCAAGGCGAACGTGCCCGACGCGCCCCCGTACGTGTTCGTGTGGCTGGAACGCGACGGCGTCAACGTGTTCGTCAACGACGTGAAGGCGGTCCGCGAGGACCTGCCCGACGTGCCCTCGCTCGAGCCGGGCCGATCGGGCGTGGCGATGTTCCTCGCCGTCGAGGGCGTCCGCGCCCTCTGGGACGACCTGCGCGAGCGGACGACCGTCGTCATGCCGCTCAAGACGCAGTGGTACGGCATGACGGAGTTCGCGATCACCGATCCGGACGGCTACGTGATCACGTTCGCGGAGCGGACGGGCGATAACGCGAAGTGATGGCGTCATGAGGCCGGCGGCGGCGCGCCATCGGGGCGCGCCGCTGCAGGCTCGCGGCGAAACACGTTAGAATTGGCTGTTTCGCTTTTCCGCCTGGAGAGGTCCATCCCATGTCAGATGTCGCCGTCAGTGCCGTCCGCGTCGTGCCCGCCCCCGTCAACGAACCGATCAAGGCCTATGCGCCGGGGTCGCCCGAACGGAAGGATCTGAAGGCGCGGCTGGCCTCCATGTCGAAGGAGCGCGTCGAGATTCCGCTGGTGATCGGCGGCAAGGAGATCCGGACCGGCAAGCTCGGCAGGGCCGTGATGCCGTTCGACCACAAGCACGTGCTCGCCGAGTACCACATGGCCGAGCCGAAGCACGTGCAGATGGCCATCAAGGCCGCCATGGCGGCCCGAAAGGAATGGTCGTCGTGGCCGTGGGAGGACCGCGCCGCCGTGATTCTGCGCGCGGCCGAGCTGCTCTCGACGAGCTGGCGCGCCACCGTGAACGCCGCGACGATGCTCAACCAGGCGAAGACGGTGTTCCAGTCCGAGATCGACGCGGCCTGCGAGCTGATCGACTTCTGGCGCTTCAACGTCTCCTACGCGCGCGAGATCCTCGCCGAGCAGCCGGCCAACAGCACCGGCGTGTGGAACCAGCTCGAGTACCGGCCGCTCGAGGGCTTCGTCTACGCGGTCTCGCCGTTCAACTTCACCGCCATCGGCGGCAACCTGTGCACGGCGCCGGCCCTGATGGGCGGCGTGGCGATCTGGAAACCGGCCTCGAGCGCGATGCTCTCGGCCCACTACGTGATGAAGCTCCTCGAGAAGGCGGGCATGCCCCCGGGCGTGATCAACTTCCTGCCCGGGAGCGCCGGCATGATCACCGACGGGCTGCTCGCCTCGCCGGACTTCGGCGGCATCCACTTCACCGGCAGCACCGAGGTCTTCCAGAGCATGTGGAAGACGGTCGGCGCGAACATCGCGAGCTACAGGTCCTACCCGCGCCTGGTCGGCGAGACGGGCGGCAAGGACTTCATCATCGCGCATCCGTCGGCCGACCCGCAGGAAGTGGCCGTGGCGCTCGTCCGCGGCGGGTTCGAGTACCAGGGCCAGAAGTGTTCCGCCGTCAGCCGCGTCTACGTGCCGCAGTCGCTCTGGAAGGAGGTCCGTGATCGCTCCGTCGCGATGATGAAGGAGCTGAAGATGGGCGACGTCCGCGACTTCCGCAACTTCGTGAGCGCGGTCATCGACCAGAAGGCCTACGACAAGATCAGCGGCTACCTCGCGAAGGCGAAGCGCGGCGCGAAGATCATCCAGGGCGGCGGCTGCCAGGACAAGAAGGGCTGGTTCGTCGAGCCGACGCTCGTCCAGGCCACCGATCCGGCGCACACCCTGATGTGCGAGGAAATCTTCGGGCCGGTCGTGACCGTCCACGTCTACGACGACGCGAAGTGGAAGGACGCGCTGAAGCTCGTGGACCGGACCTCGCCCTACGCCCTGACCGGCGCCGTCTTCGCCGACGACCGACAGGCCATCCGCGAGGCCACGGCCGCCCTCCGTAACGCGGCGGGCAACTTCTACATCAACGACAAGCCGACCGGCGCGGTCGTCGGCCAGCAGCCCTTCGGCGGCGCGCGCGCGTCCGGCACGAACGACAAGGCGGGCTCCAAGCTCAACCTGCTGCGCTGGGTGAACACGCGCACGATCAAGGAGAACCTGGCGCCGCCGGCCGACTACCGTTATCCGTTCATGGCGGCCGAGTAGCGCCGCGCCAGCACGTTCGGGTCCGCGAGGTGGCGCACGACCAGGTCCACCTCGCGGACGCCGAGTCCCGCCCGCGTCAGGGCATACACCGCCTCAATCGATCGCACCCACGCCGCGAGGCCGCGGCCGAGGTGGGCCGTCCAGCTGCCGAAGGCGTGCGCCGCCAGCAGGCGCCCGAGGGTGCGCTCGTCCGCCACGGGCGCGCCAGGGGCGGGCACGCCGATGCCGGGCGCGCTGATGCCTGGCCCGCTGGTGCCTGGCCCGCCGATGCCGGCGGTGCCGCGTTCCGCCGACGGACGCCCCGAGGCCTCGCGCCTCCAGGCCACGACCGCCGGCGGAATTGCGCCGCGCAGGCCCTCGGGCACCGACGCCAGCGTGTCGTCCACGAGCGCGGCGAGTCGGGCCGGCGAGAGCGCGCCCGCGTCCGCCGGCCGCACGCGCGTGTCGTCGAACGCGCGCGCCACGGCGGGCAGGAGCGGTCCGGCCGACGGCGTCCAGGCCGCGACTCGATCGGCCGCCGCGCGCAGCCGCGCCAGCCGATCCTCGACCGGTCCGGGATCGTTGGCGAGTCGATCCACCGCGCGCGCCTCCCAGTCCCACCAGGCCTGCCAGTCCATCAGGAGCGTCGGCGTGAGGAGCGGCGGCAGGCTGCGCGCCGCGTCCAGGCCGTCGTATTCGCCGGCAGCGGGAAAGGCCGGCGCTGATGAAACGATCTCGACGGGGCCGGGCGCCTCGAGGAGCGCGGCGGCCGTCGGGCAGTAGTGCGAGAGCGTCACCGACGTGCCGCGCGGATCCATGACGCTCACGCGCGGAAACTGCCGGCAGGCCAGCGGCAGGGCGTCGTGGCCGAGCGTGGCATGGACGCGGCACGACGTGGCGCCCGGCGCGCCGTCCAGGAACACGCAGCGGCCGTCGTGCGCGCGGAGCACCGCCGGCGTCTCCTCCGGAGCGCCAGGCGGAAACAGGAACGCGGCCTCATCGGCTGGTGCCGTGGTGGCCGGTCCAGTCCCGCCAGGGGCGTCAGCGACCGCCGGCGTGCCCCGCACCTGCAGCGCGCCGTTGCCGACCGCGCGCCGCAACCGATCGAGGCGGCCGACCTCGACCGGAATCGGCCAGCCGGCAGTGCAGCACGCGCCCGAGTGCCCGCAGCGATACGTCGCGTGGATGGACAGGCAGCGGACGTCGGGCATCGCGCCCCAAGTCTATCCGGGGCGCGCCGCTACTCGTCGCGCAGGGCGCGGCTCGGCTCCACGCGCCCGGCGCGCAGCCCGGGAATGGCGCTCGCCAGCGCCGCGGCCCCGAGGAGCGAGGCCGCCACGCCGGCAAACACCGCCGGGTCGCGCGGCGGAATCTGGAACAGCAGGCTCGCGACCGCCGGCGCCGCGATCCAGGCGATCGCGAGGCCGAGCGCCACGCCACCCGCGGCCGCCCGCAGGCCGTCGCGCACCACGAGGCCGAGCAGCGACCCGGCCGTCGCGCCGAGCGCGGCGCGCAGGCCCATCTCACGACGACGGCCCTCCACGTTGAAGAGCACCACCGCGTAGAGCCCGAGACTCGCGACGACGAGCGCGAGCAGGCCGAAGACGCCAAACAGCCCCGCGCCCAGGCGCCACGCCCGCAACTGCGGCGCGACCACGTCGTCCAGGTTGCGCGCCGCGACGTAGCGCAGCGTGGGCGCGATGGCGAGCGTCTCGCGCCGTGTCGTCTCGGCGATCCGGCCGAGGGTGTCGAGGTCGGCGTCGGTCGCGCGGATCAGGAGCCGCCCCCCGCGCCGGAGATCCGCGGGCGCCTGGTCGAGCGGGAGGTAGTACCGCAGCGTGTCGCCCTCGACGAGCGCCTGGCGCCGCGTGTCGTTGGCCACGCCGACGACGGTGTAGCACCCGTCAGGCTGGTCGCCGACCTCGATGCATCGCCCCAGGGCCGACGCGCCGGGCCAGTAGAGCTGGGCCATGCGCCGGCTGACGACCGCGACGCGCGGCGCACCCTGCCGGTCGGCGTCGGTGAACGCCCGTCCCTCGACGATGGACGTGCCGGCGACCGTGAAGTAGTTCGGCTCCACCGCCGAGAGATACGGCCCGCCATCGTCCACCCGCGGCCGCTCGGCCAGGCCGGGAACGTGGGTGGTCTCCGCCCAGCTCGAGACGAACGAGAGCGTGCCGGCGATGCGGGTCGTGGCCTCGACGCCGGGGATGCGCTCCACCGCGGCGCGGATGCGATCGTTCAGGTCCGGCGAGGCGGGCTCCGGGCCTCGGAGGACGCTGAGGACGAGCAGGCGGTCGGTGTCGAGGCCGAGGTCGATGGACTGGGCGCGCGCCAGGCTGCGCATGAAGAGGCCCGCGCCGACGAGCAGCAGGACGGAGAGTGCGCCCTGGACGACGAGCATGGCCACCTGGGTGCGCGTGCGCGACGCGGCGCCGCGCTGGACGCCCGTCTTGAGCCACGCGGCGACGTCGGCGCGGCCGGCCTGCCACATCGGCAGGGCCGCGGCGATCGCGCCGCCGGCGACGGCGGCCAGGCCGAGGACGACGAGCAGGCGCACATCGACGGCGCTGTCGAGCCACGCCACCTGCGGGAAGAGCAGCCGCTGCACGGCCGGGCCGCCGAGCCACGCCACGCCGACCGCGACGCCGGCGCCGATGAGCGCGAGCAGCGCGCCTTCACCGGCCTGCTCGGCGATCAGGCGGCTTCGGGCGCCGCCGAGCGCGAGCCGCAGCGCGATCGCGTCGCGGCGCCGCAGCGCCCGCGCCAGGAACAAGTTGGCCGTGTTCGCCACCGCGATGACCAGCACGAGCAGCGCGACGCCGCCGACCAGCCCCGCGACGCTCATCTCCCCCGACGCCGTGGCGCCGCTCACCGCGTTGAGCGGCGCGAATTCCAGGCGCGACTGCGCATCGGCACCCGGGACGTCGGCGTAGCCCTGCCGGTGGATCGTCGTCGCCTGGTCGGCGGCGGCCGCGGCGCTCGCGCCGGGCGCGAGGCGGACGATGGCGCCGATCCAGCGGAAGTTGCGGCTCGTGCGCCACGGGCCCTCGACCTGCTCGTCCGAGGCGGCCTCGAGCGGCAGGAAGACGTCCCGCCGGGCGACCGAGCTGCCGGTGAAATACCGCGGCGCCACGCCGACGACCGTGTAGCGGTGCGTCTCGATCAGCAGCGACTGGCCGAGCACCGCCGGATCGCCGCCGAACCGGCTCTGCCAGAAGGCATAGCCGAGGACCGCGACGCGCGCGCCCTCCCTGGCGCTCTCGTCGTCGGAGAAGAAGCGGCCGAGCGCGGGCGTCACGCCGAGCAGGGGAAAGTAGTTGCCCGTCACGAGCAGGCCCTGGATGCGCTCGGCGGACTCGCCGCTGCCGTAGAGCAGCGCCGACTCGGACTCGGCGGCCGCGCCGGCGAGCAGGTCGGCGCGCCGCAGGTCCTGGTAGTCGAGGTAGCCGAGCTCGGTCGCGGCGACCTCGGCGCCGGTGCGGGAGCGCCGGTGTTCGACCACCCGGCGCAGCTCGCCCGGCGCGGTGATGCCGGCCGGGCCGGAGAGCACGAGCCGATCCACGAGGCCGAACGTGATCGCGTTCACCCCCAGACCCAGCGTGAGCATCGCGACGACGCCGAGCGTGAAGCCCGGCGCGCGGCGGATGTCGCGGACGACGGCGCGCACGCTGGTGACGATCAGGGACATGGCGATTCTCCTTCGTTCGGCATGGGCGATCCGTCGATCGAGGTCGATCAGGCGGGCGCGGTAGAGCGGCGCGGGTCCGAACCGCCGCCGCGCCTCGGCTTCGGCGGCCTCGGGGGCGAGCCCGGCGGCGACGAGTTCCTCGATCGTGAGCGCGCGATGGAATCCGAGCTCGGCATCCACCTCGGCCTCGGCGTCGCGCCGGGTGCGGTCGGCCTCGACCGCGCGGCGGGTCACGACGAGCGTCCCCGGCGGGGCGCGCCGAGCGCCTTGAAGAGCGCCGTCGCGCTGCGGTGGAACGTCTCGGTCTGTTCCTTGAGGACGCGCCGGCCGCCCGGGGTCAGGGTGTAGAACTTCGCGCGGCGTCCGGTTTCGGACGTCTTCCATTCCGCGCGCAGCAGGCCGGCCTTCTGGAGGCGGTGGAGCGCGGTGTAGAGGGCGCCTTCCTCGACCGTGAGCGCGCCGTCGGTGGTCTCGCGCACCCACCGCGCGACGCCGTAGCCGTGCGTGGCGCGCGAGGCGACCGCGCGCAGGACGAGGACGTCGAGGGTTCCGGGAAGCAGGCCGGCCAGCATGGACGATGATCCCTCAGTTCCAGATACCTGAACAGTTCATGTATACGAGTGGTATCACGCACCCGTTCGATGCACAAGACGTGTCGCGGCGCACCGCGGTTGGCTGGCGCGCGGTGGAACGGGCCGGGGGGCGGCATCGGCCGCGCGCCGCGCACCGCCGATCGGGTGCCCCCGGAACGGGGGCGCGTGCGGCGGGCGCCTGCGGAACGGCGCCGGCGCTATCGCGAGCCCGGGCGGGCCGGCGGCGGCCGCCGCGGCATCCCGGCCGTGCACGGCGGGCGTGCGGCCGGGCGTGCGCTCGAGCGCGCGCCGGAACGCGGCCACGGCGTCGGCCGGGCGTCCCGCGGCGAGGAGCGCCTCGCCGAAGCAGTTCGCGCGTGGGCTTGAGGATGCGCGGCGGGCCGAACTCGAACGGCAGGGCGTCCTCCGCGTCGGCCGCCGCGCCGAGGATCCGCAGGCCCTCGTCCGTCCGGCCACCGGCGAGTGCCAGCAGGCCGCGCAGTTCGTCCAGGTGCAGGCGCGCCGGCGCGCCGGGCGGGGCCGGCGCGGCCAGCAGGGCGCGCGCGGCGGAGGGATCGCCGCGCCGGAGGCCGGCGAAGGCGTTGGCGAAGTCGTACTCGAGCCGCGTCTCGGGCTCGGCAGCCGCCTCGGCCTCCGCCGACGGCCACCGCCAGCGGTCGGCCAGGGACCAGTCGCCGGTGTCGAGGATCTGGCGGGCGCGCATCGCGACGAAGTAGGTGCGCTCGGACGCCGACGGCGACTCGGCCATCCGCGCGTGGCAGCGGTCCATCAGCGCCGCCGCGTCGCCGACGTCGCCGCGCATCAGGTAGCCGTACTGCAGCCACGACGAGTAGTGCCCGCAGACGTTGGCGCGGCCGCCGCGCGCGAGGGCCTGCGCGTCCTGCGTGTCGCGCGCGCGGACGTTCGCCGCGATCACGTCGTCCCACAGGCCCATCGCGACGAAGATGTGGCTGGTCATGTGCTGCGCATGGGCCGCGCCCGGCGCGATGCCGGCGTACTTCCTCGCGGCCGGCAACCCGAGCGGGGCGTGGATCGGGTCGTCGAACGAGTGAATCAGGTAGTGCGCCGCGCCGGGATGATCCGGGTTGGCGTCGAAGACCGGCTGCGCGGTCGCCGCGGCGCGCATGTAGGTGGCGAAGTCGCGGACGCCGTCGCGGCTGCCGAGGATCGCCAGCGCGTGGAACGCGCGCGCTTCCATGTCGTCGGGAAAGGCGTCCTGGAGCCGACCCATCGCGTCCATGTAGGCCCGGTCGCGGTCGGCCTTCGCCCCCTCGCCGTAGAGCGTCTCGACGGCCTGCAGGTACATCGCCTCGCGGTCGGTGCCCGCCTCGCGGGCGCGGTCGGCCGGCGTCGGGCCCAGGCGGCCGAGCGCGGCCAGCGCCGCCTCCCGGTCCTGCTGCTGCCAGAGCGGATGGTTGTACGTCATCGCCTCGCCCCAGTAGGCGAGGGCGAAGTCCCGATCGGCCTCCTGCGCCTCCCGGAACGCTTCGGCGGCCGTGTCGAACTCGAAGCTGTGCAGCAGCAGCACGCCCCGCACGAACGGGGCCTGCGCGGCGGCGTTGCCCGAATTCGGGAAGCTCAGGCTTCCGAGGCCCTCGACGTGGGTCAGGCCGGGAACGGCCGGGCGCCCATCGCGGCCGGGCGCCACCGCGGTGCCACAGCCGGCGATCATGACGGACGACAGCAGCAGGGCGACGGCGGATCTGGAGGCCATGGGCGGATGATAGCCCGGCACGCCGCTCAATGCGTCAGGCCGTACATGAGGTAGTTGATCGCGAACTTGTACGCCTCGTTCGAGATGTTCACCGGCCAGTAGCCGGCCTCCGACCACTCCATGTAGTCGCCGATGTCGTTGTTGTAGTTGATGACGACCATCAGCCGCTTCGCCGGGTCGTTGTCCTCGTGGATGCCCAGGAACTCCGCCTTGATGTACGGGTTGTTCGGGTAGTCCATGTCGAGCGTCTGGATGTCGAAGAAGCTGTGGAACACCGGGTGCGAGAGCGGCAGCGGCGCGATGACCGCGTCGGGCAGCGCCTTGCGCATCGAGGCCTCGAAGTTGTACCACTCGTCCCGCATGAAGTCGTCCACGATCAGGAACCCGCCCTTCTTCAGGTAGGTCCGCAGGCCCTCGGCCTCCGCGTCGCTCGGGATCCAGTAGCCGGGCTCGGAGAGATAGGCGACCGGGAACTTGAGCAGCTCCGGATCGTCGAACGCGTGGATGTTGCTGCCCGCCATGTGCGGGTGCAAGGCCGTGATCTCGTTCACCATCGTCATCAGATGGCGTTCCATCGTCGGGTAGTCGAACTCCCAGCCGCTCCGGCCGTACACGGTGTAGCGCACGCGCGCGAAGGTGAACCGGCCGTCGTACGGCACGTTCGGTTCGATCCGCACGCGCGGGCCCCTGAAGCCGCGGAACCCCCGCTGGGCGGCCAGGCCGGCGCCGAGCGCGACGACGAGGAGCGCGAGCGCCGTGAGGCGCCGGAGCCGGCGCCGCGCCGGCGGCGGGGCGGTGGAGGACGCGAGCATGAGGGAAGGCTTCATTTCACCACAGTCGGGTCGGTCGCGCATCCGGCCAGGCCGGCCTGCCAGAGGATGAACGCGTAGTCGAAGGCCACCTCCCGGAGCGCGTCGAAGCGTCCGGACGCGCCGCCGTGGCCGGCGCCGAAGTTGACCTTGAGCAGCACGGGCGCGTCGTTCGTCTTGAGCGCGCGGAGCCGCGCGGCCAGCTTCGCGCCCTCCCAGTAGGGCACCTGACTGTCGTGGACGGAGACCTTGAGCAGCATGGCCGGATACGCCTGGGCGCGCACGTTCTCGTAGGGCGAGTACTGCCGGATGTAGTCGAAGGCCTCGCGCTCGCGCGGGTCGCCCCACTCGACGTACTCGACCGTGGTCAGCGGCAGCGACGGGTCGAGCATCGTGTTGAGCACGTCCACGAACGGCACGTGGCCGACGACCGCCTTGAACAGGTCGGGCCGCATGTTCGTGACGGCGGCGACGAGCAGCCCGCCGGCGCTGCCGCCCTGGATGATCAGGCGGTCGGCCGAGGTCACGCGCGTCGCGACGAGGTGCTCGGCGCAGGCGATGAAGTCGGTGAAGGTGTTCAGCTTCTTCATCATCCGGCCCTGCTCGCGCCAGGGCTCGCCGAGCTCGCCGCCGCCGCGCACGTGCGCCAGCCCGATGACCACGCCGCGGTCGAGCAGCGCGAGCCGGTTCGACGAGAATGCCGGTGCGACCGAGATGCCGTACGAGCCGTAGGCCCCGAGCAGCATCGGCGCGGACCCGTCGCGCGGCACGTCGGCGCGCGAGACCAGCGAGACCGGCACCCGCGTGCCGTCTCCGGCCGTCGCCCAGGCGCGCGTCGTCACGTAGCGCGCCGGATCGAAGCCCCCCGGGACCTCGACCCGCTTCACCAGTACCGCCTCGCGCGTCCGCATGTCGTAGTCGTAGACCGACGGCGGCGTCACCAGCGACTGGTAGTGGTAGCGGACCGTCGTCGTCTCGAACTCCGCGTTCGGGCCGGTGCCGATGCTGTACACGGGCTCGGGCGCCGGGATCCGGTGCGTTTCGCCGCGGACCAGGTCGCGCACCTCGATCGCGGGCAGGCCGTCCTCCCAGAGCGAGAGCACGAGGTGCCCGGCGAAGAGGTCCATCCCGGCGACCTTCACCGTCGCCCGATGGGGCGCGACCTCGGTCCAGTGCTCGGGCGCCGGCGTGGCGACGGGCGCCGACGTGACGCGGAAGTTCGTGGCGCCGCGGTTGGTCCGGAAGTAGAACCGCCCGGCGCGGTGGTCCACGTCGTACTCGTGTCGCGGCTCCCGCGCGAGGATGAGCCGGAGGGGATCCTCCGGGCGACGCGCATCGATCCAGTGGCACTCGGTGGACGTCTTGCTCGCCGACTGCATCACGATCACGGCGCGGTCGCGCGTCCGGCCGACCGCCAGGTCGAACACCTCGTCGGTCTCCTCGAAGACCAGCGTCGAGTCCGGCTCGTCGAGCCGGTGTCGCCGGAGCTGGCAGGCCCGCTTGGTGACCGGATCCTCGACGACGTAGAAGAGCGTGCGGCCGTCGGCGGCCCAGGTGACGTCGGTCACCCGTTCGACGGTGATCCCGAGCAGGGCTCCGGTTTCAAGGTCCTTCACCCGAAGCGTGTACTGCCGGTAGCCCGTGACGTCCGTCGTGTACGCGAGCAGCCGGCCATCGTCGCTCACCGCCATCGCGCCGACGGAGAAGAAGGGATGCCCGTGGGCGAGCGCGGGCTGGTCGAGGATGACCTGTTCGGGAGCGTCGAGGCGGCCGCGCCGGCGGTAGTGCACCGAGTACTGGGCGCCCTCCTCGATGCGCGTGTAGTAGAAGAAGTCGCCGCGCCGGTAGGGCGCGCTCGAGTCGGCCTGCTTGATGTGGCCGAGCAGCTCGTCGTAGAGCGCGGCCTGGAGCGGCGCCGTCGGCGCCATCACGGCCTCGGCGTAGGCTTCCTCGGTCCGAAGCCAGGCCTGCACCTCGGACGAGTCCCGCTCGCGCATCCAGAAGTAGTCGTCGATCAGGCGGTGGCCGTGGACGGTGGTCTCCCTGGGGCGGCGCGGAGCGACGGGCGGCGTGAGCATCGTGTGCCTCGATCGTAGCGTGGATGCGGGTCGGCGTGTCCGCCGTGGTCCACGGCGCCCAGGCATCGGGGACGGGAGGCGCGGCGGGCACGGCGGCGCGTTTGCCGTCAGAATGGGCGGAACGGCCCCGGCCGCCGGAATCGCACCGATGAGTCCTTTCGACGCCGCCGCCATCCTCGTCGCCGCCGCCGCGCTGTTCGGCTACGTCAACCACCGGCTGCTGCGCCTGCCCTCGACCAGCGGGACGCTCGTCATCGCGCTGGCCAGCTCGCTGGCGCTGCTTCTGGCGGACGAGATCCACCCGGCGTGGGGCCTGCGGGACACGCTGCTCGGGTTCGTCCAGGTCATCGACTTCAACCAGACGTTCATGCACGGGATGCTGTCGTTCCTGCTGTTCGCAGGAGCCCTGCACGTGGATCTGCAGCACCTCATCGATCATCGGTGGACGATCGGCCTCCTCGCCACCGTCGGCGTGCTCCTCTCGACGGCGATCGTGGGCTTCGCGAGCTGGTGGGTGTTCCGGCTGGTCGGCCTGGACGTCCCGCTGCTCGCGTGCCTGGTGTTCGGCGCGTTGATCTCGCCGACGGACCCGATCGCGGTGATGGGCCTGCTGAAGGAGCTCCGCGCGCCGAAGGCGCTCGAAGCACAGATCGCGGGCGAGTCGCTCTTCAACGACGGCATCGGCGTCGTCGTCTTCTTCGCGCTGGTGTCGATGGCCGGCTTCGAGACGGTGGCGCAGGGGCACCCGCTCGTCGCCGACCCGGGTCCGCTCGCGGCGTTCTTCCTGCGCGAGGTCGGCGGCGGCGCGGTGCTCGGCCTCGGCATGGGCTACCTGGGGTACCGGGCGCTCAAGAGCCTGGACGAGCACTCGCTCGAGCTGCTCATCACGCTGGCGCTCGTGATGTTCACCTACGCGGTGTCCTTCTGGATTCACGTCTCCGGGCCGATCGCGGTGGTGCTGGCGGGCCTCTTCATCGGCAATCCCGGCCGGGCGTTCGCGATGAGCGACCGGACGCGCGAGCACATCGACGGCTTCTGGAGCATGTCGGACGAGATCCTGAACGCCGTGCTGTTCCTGCTGCTGGGCTTCGAGGTGGTTGCGGTGGCGGCGGCCGACCCGTCGGTGCTGGCCGGGCTCACGGCGGTCCCGATCGTGCTGGCGGCGCGCTTCCTCTCGGTGTCGGTGCCGGTGACGGCGATGCGACTGCGCGGGCGGGTCGGGCAGCACCTGACGCCGGTGCTCACCTGGTGCGGCCTGCGCGGCGGCATCTCGGTGGCGATGGTCCTCTCGCTGCCGCCGTTCCAGGGCCGCGACCACCTGATCACGGCCACCTACGCGGTGGTCGTGTTCTCGGTGCTGGTGCAGGGGCTCACCGTGCGGCGGCTGCTCGTGTACTACGGGATCGGGGAACGGACGGGGTGAGGGGCGCCGGCAGGCGGCCGCACCGTCAGGCTCGTCTGCCGCCGCGACGACCCGGCTCCCATCGACAGGCAATGGGAGTTGACGCCGGCGCCGCCGCGTCCTACACTGGCTCCCATCGGAAGACAAGGGGAGCCGGCCGGTCCCGGACGCCCCGGGAGACGCGCCGACACCGATGGGCCTCACCAACACCGCACCCGACCTGCTGCCCGGCACCCTCGACCTGTTGATCCTCCGCGCGCTCGTCCGCGAGCCGCTCCACGGCTACGCCATCGTCCAGCGCCTCCGCGTCGTCTCGCGTGACGTGGTGCAGGTGGGGGAGGGATCGTTGTACCCGGCGCTCCAGCGGCTCCTGCTCAAGGGCTGGGTGCGGGCCGAGTGGGGCACCTCGGAGAACAACCGGCGCGCGCGCTACTACACGCTGACCGCGGCGGGGAAGCGGCACCTGGCGGCCGAGCGGGCCGAGTTCGAGCGGCTCGTGGACGGGATCGCGCGCGTGCTGCAGGAGGCGTGACGTGAAGCTGTGGCGACGCCTCACCCGGTGGTGGTCCGCGCGATCGCACGACGCCGCGCTCACCGAGGAACTCGAGCACCATCGATCGCTCGTGCAGGCCGACCTCGAACGCGGCGGCCTGACCGCGCACGACGCCGACGTCGCGAGCCGCCGCGCGATGGGCAACCTCACCCTGGTGCGCGAGGACGCGCGCGACGTGTGGGTGGTCGCGTGGGTGGACCGGCTCCGTCGCAACCTGCGCTTCGGCGTCCGGGGCCTGCGGCGGGAACCGACGTTCGCGGTGAGCGCGATGGCGACGCTCGCGATCGGCGTGGCCACCACGACCACGGTGTTCAGCGTGGTGGACGCCGAGCTGTGGAAGCCGCTGCCGTATCCGGACGCGGACCAGCTCGTCGTGGTCGTCTCCCGCGCGGACGCGACCGGCGCCCGGGTGGACGGCCTCTCCGGGGCCGACCTGCTCGACTGGCGCCGCGGCGCGCCGGCCTTCCAGGCGCTGGCGTCGACCGGACGCTACGACCGGCGCGTCCTGCAACGGGAGACCGCCGAGTCGGTGCTGGTCCAGGAGGTCACGGCCAACTACTTCGACACGTTCGGCCGCCGGCCGATGGCCGGGCGCCCCTTCACCGCGGAGGATGCCCGGGGACGCCGCGCGGTGATGTTCACCGACCGCGGCTGGCGGCGCGTCTTCGGCACCGACGTCGTCGAGACCGGCGTCACGGTGGATCGCGTCACGATCGACGGGGAGTCGTTCGACGTCGCGGGTGTCGTCCGCGCGGACGATACCCTGGGGCCGGACCCGGATCTGTTCCTCACGATCGACGAGGGGCGCGCGGCGTTCCTCGATCGCGCCACCCCGATGGGCTTCGGTGCCATCGGACGCCTGGCGCCCGGCGCCACGGCCGACGTCGCGCGGGCGCAGGTCCAGGCGGTCGTCGCGGCCACGGCGTCGCCCGACTCGCCCATGCGCCAGCCGGGTCACGCGGTGCTCGTGGCGTCGCTCGTCGGGTGGTACGGCCGCGGCGATGCGCGCCCGCTCTACTTCTTCCTCGGCGCGTCGTTCATCGTCCTGCTGCTGACGGCCGTGAACGTGGCCGCGCTGCTCGTCGGCCGGGCGCAGCGCCGGTCGCGCGAGTTCGCGCTCCGCGGCGCGCTCGGCGGCGGCCAGCGCGCGTTGACCGGACAACTGCTGACCGAAGCCGTGCTCCTGGCCATGCCGGGCGGCAGCCTCGGCCTGCTCCTGAGCGTCTGGGCGCTCGGGGCGCTCGCCACCGCGATGCCGCCGGGGGTGCTGTTCCGCGGGACGCAGATCCCGATCGACCTGCGCATGGCCGTCTTCGCGATCGGCGTGACGACGCTCACCGCGGCGGTGTTCGTGCTGATGCCGCTCGCCACGGCCAGGCGAGTCTTCCTCGCCGGCGCGCTGGGGGCGGGCGGCCGCGCGGGGGCCGGCGTGGCCGAAGGGCGCGCGCGCGTGCGGCTGCTCGTCGCGCAGATGGCGCTCACCGTCGTGCTCCTGGCCGGCGCCGGCCTGTTCCTCCGGAGCTACGTGGGGCTGGCGCACGTCCCGCTCGGGTTCGATCCGTCGGACGCGTTCAGCGTCTCGGCGACGCTGAGCGGGCCCCGATACGACACCGAGGCGGGGCTCCGCGACTACGCCGCCGCCGCCCGCGACGCGGCGCTCGCGATTCCGGGCGTGCGCGTGGCCGCCGTCGGCAGCAGCTCGCCGCTGCGCAGCGGTCCCGTCGTCAACTACGCCCGCGCCGGCGAACCGGCGCCCGCCGAGGGGCAGGCGTCGCGGGCGATCCTCCGGGCCGTGACACCCGGGTTCTTCGACGGCTTCGGCATGCCGATCGTACGCGGGCGCGCCTTCACGGCGGCCGACGGCACCGGCGCGCCGCGGGTGGCCATCGTCAACGAGACGCTCGCCGAGCAGGCCTTCGGCACGACCGAGGTCATCGGCCGGGTCATCGACCTGCTCCCGAATGCCCGCGCGCCCTGGACCCGTCATCCCGGACCGTTGCGCATCGTCGGCGTCGTGCCGAACGTCAAGGAGGTGGGCCTCAACGAGGTGGACTTCGCCGACATCTTCGTGCCCTTCGACCAGATGCCGGCCCCGTGGATCGAGCTGGTCGCGCGCGTGGCCCGGCCCCGGGCCGGCGTCGGCGAGGCTCTCCGTCGCGCGATGGCCGCCATCGACCCGTCCCTGCCGGTGGGACAGGTGGTCCCGCTCGACGCCCGCGTCGACGACGCGATGCGTGAGGATCGGTTCAACACGCTCGTGGTGGTGGCGTTCGCGGCGCTGGCGGTGCTGCTCGCCGCGGTCGGCGTGTACGGGTCGGTGGCCTACGCGATGGAGGCGCGCCAGCGCGAGTTCGGCGTCCGCCTGGCGATGGGCGCGACGCCGCGCCGGCTGATCCTGGGTGCGCTCGCTCGGGCCGCGCGCCTCGGCCTCGTCAGCGCCGTCATCGGCCTGGCGTGCACGCTCATCGTGGCCCGGCTGATGGGCAACGCGCTGTACCTGGTGCCCGGCTCACACAACGGCCTGCTCTACGGGGTCGAGACCACCGACCCGGCAACGCTCGGCGCCGCGTTCGCGGCCATCGTCGCCCTCGCCGTCGCCGCCGCCTTCGTGCCCGCGCTGCGCTGCGGCCGGCTCGATCCGGTCAGCGCGCTGAGAAAGGAATAGACAATCAATTGAGGATTGGCGATCGGAGATTGATGGATTGATTGAGGATTGAGGATTGTGCGATTGCCGATTTTCAGGGAATTGGCGATTTGGCGATTGACGGAATTGAAGGAGTGACACCGGCCGAATCGTCAATCACCAATCACCAATCGTCAATCGCCAATCTCCCAATCACCAATCTCCCAATCACCAATCTCCCAATCACCAATCCCGGACAATCACCAATCCCAAATCTCCAATCTTCCAATCAATCCATCAATCTCAGATCATCAATCCTTCAATGCGCGCGCCGGGCCGCGGCCCGGCGTACACCGCTCTCATCCTGAACGCCGTCCGGCTCTCGTACTCCTCGATCGCGTGCGCGAGCCAGCCGGCGAGGCGGCCGAGGGCGAAGAGGGCCTCGCCGGCGCCGAACGTGAGCCCGAGCGCGCGGACCAGCGTGGCCAGCGCGAAGTCGACGTTCGGCGGTGGCAGGCCCTGGGCTTTGCCGAGGCGCTCGATCGCGTCGGCTTCCGGGGTGGGGCCGAACGACCGGGCGAGCGGCAGCAGGAGCGTCACGCGCGGGTCGCCGGCCGGGTAGAGCGGCTGGCCGAACCCCGGCACGTGCGCGTCTCGCGCGAGCAGTTCCGACACGGCTGCGTCCGCCGGGCGCCCGCCCGCGACGTCCCGGAACAGCGTCTCCACCTGCCGGCTCGCGCCGCCGTGCCACGAGCCGGCCATCGCGCCGAGGCCGGCGAGCACCGCCGCGTACGGATCGGCACGGAACGAGGCGGCGACCCGGACCGCCACGGTCGAGGCGGCCAGTTCGTGATCGGCCATGACGATGAGCGCGCGATCGACGGCGTGCACGATCTCCGGCCTCGGGCGTCGGCGGCCGAGCGCCGCGGCGATGCGGGCGGCGGCGCGCCCGCGTCGCGCGGGTGAGATGGCCGCGATGGCCGTGCCCGTCAGGCGGCGCGCGGTGGCCAGCGCGCCGGCGGGTCGCAGGTCGAGGCGCAGCGGGTCGCCCGCGCCGAGGACGGCCACGACGAGGCGCAGGCGATCGAGAAACGGCGCATCGGCGGGGATCGATGCCAGCGCGCGGTGCGCGCGATCGGCGGCGGCCTCGTCCACCGGCCAGGCTGGCGGGTCGGTCGTGTCGTCGCCGGTCCAGAGGAACTCGGCGACCGCCTCCCACGTCCGCGTCGCGGCGAGATCCTCCGGCGCGCGGCCCCGGTACCAGTAGCGTCCGCCCTCGATCAGCGTGATGGCGGACGTCATGCGCAGGTCGGGCCGGCGCTCGACCGGGTCGCGGGCGCGGCGGGTGAGCGCGTCGAGCTGGATCGGGTCGAACCACGATCCCCGGCGGCCGGGGAGCGAGTACGCCGTCACGAGGCCTCGACTGACGTAGGCGTACAGCGTCGTGCGCTTGATCCCGAGCCGGGTCGCCGCGGCCGCCGCCGGCAGCAGATGACTCTCCATGCGTTGATCGTAGATCAAGATTGATCAATATAGCCGCAAGGGTCGATCATGGAGGCATGACGACCCTGATTGACGCGCCAGCCGGCCTCGAGGGCGTCGTCGCGGCCACCACCGCGATCGGCGACGTCCGCGGCGACGAGGGCTTCTTCCACTACCGCGGCTACCCGGCACCGGACCTGGCGCGGGAGCGATCGTTCGAGGAGGTCTGGCACCTGCTGCACCACGGGCGGCTGCCGGACGCCGGGGAACTCCGCGCGTTCGCGGCCGAGACCGCCGCGCTGCGCGCGGTGCCCGACGTCGTCAGCGCCGTGCTGGGTGCGGTCGCGCCGCGCGGGACGCCGATGGCGGTGTTGCGCACGCTGGTCTCGCTCGCCGGCCAGGACGCCCGGCCGTGGCTCGACCTCGAGCCGGCCGAGCGCGAACGGCAGGCGCTGCGGCTGGCCGCGATGACGCCGTCGATCGTCGCGGCCGCGTGGCGGGCGCGCACGGGGCAGGCGGTCGTCGCGCCCGATCCATCGCTCGGTTTCGCGGCGGATTACCTGCGGATGGTGACGGGGGAGGCCCCGCCGGCCCAGGCGGCGCGCGCGCTCGAGCAGTACCTGCTGCTGACCATCGACCACGGGTTCAACGCGTCCACGTTCACCGCGCGCGTCGTGACCTCGACCGGCGCCGACCTGACGTCGGCCGCCGTGGCCGGCATCGCGGCGCTCTCCGGGCCGCTCCACGGCGGCGCGCCCGGGCGGGTCGTGGACATGCTGACCGAGATCGGATCGGCCGATCGCGCGCGGCCGTGGCTCGAGGAGGCGATGGCCGCGGGCCGGCGCATCATGGGCTTCGGCCACCGCGTCTACAGGACCGAAGACCCGCGGTCGGTCGTGCTCAAGCAGACCGCGCTGGCCATCGGCGGTCCGGAGGTCGAGCTGGCCGTCGAGGTCGAGCGCATCGCGCTCGACATCCTCGATCGCAAATATCCCGAGCGGAAGCTGCGCACGAACGTCGAGTTCTACGCCGGGGTCGTGCTGCACCAGATCGGCCTGCCGCCGGAGCTCTACCCGCCGACGTTCGCGGTGAGCCGCATGGTCGGCTGGATGGCGCACGTGCTCGAGCAGACGCGCGGCAACCGCATCATCCGCCCGGCGTCGCGATACGTCGGGACCGATGCACGAGGGGTCAGGTCTTGGCTTTAAGCCTCGGGAGATCGACGATGACGATCTTGTCGTTACAGGATCGTCATCGTCGCTTCCCCGAGGCTTAAAGCCAAGACCTGACCCCTCGCGAAGCGCGGACGCCGGATCGGCGTGGATGACCCGCCGCGCCGAGAGCCGAACGGCGATCAGGCCCGTCGAGAGCAGGACGAGGGTCGCCACCCCGTAGGCCGCCGGATCGCGGGCGCCGACGCCGTACAGCACGCCTTCCACGATCCGACTGCCGATCCACGCAGCGCCCAGGCCGACCGCCAGACCCGCCACGACCGGCCGCATCGACTCGCGCAGGATGTCGCGCGTCACCTGACCGGCGCTGGCGCCGATGGCGAGGCGGATGCTCATCTCGCGACGCCGCAGCCGGACGACGAACGCGGTGACCGCGTAGAGCCCGGACGCGGCCAGGATCAACGCGAACGCGCCGAAGCCCGCCGAGAGGACCGCGAGCCGGCGCGGGCCGGTGCGCTCGCGCGCGACGCGATCCGCGGGCAGCACCGTCGTCACCCTGACGTCCGGCTGCAGGCCCTGCAGCGCGGCCACGAGCGGGCCGGTGACCATGCGCGGGTCGGCGGATCGCACCGCCAGGTTCGTGAGCGCGTAGCTCAGGACCGGCACGCACACGGTCGGCGCGAGGTCGTCGCTGAGTTCCGTCAGAGTCGTGTCGCTCACGACGCCGATGATGCGGAAGCCGGCGAGGCGTGAGGTCGGAGCGGTCGCGCCGAGCGTCATCCCGATGGCCGCGGCCGTTCCGCCGAGGCGGCGCGCGGCCGACTGGCTGACCACCGCGATCGGCGCGCCGGCGTCGAACTCCACCCTCGAGTAGGTCCGGCCCTGCAGCACCCGAAGTCCGACGGTGGCGAAGAACGCCTCGTCGGCGGCCGTGAACTGGAGCCGGTCCGGGTCGTCCGGGTCGGCATGAACCTCGATCCGCCGAATGGCGGAAACGTCACCAGCGCGGCGCGCTCGACGCCGGGAGCGTCCGGACCCGCCCGAGGGCGGCCGTCCAGTAGTCGCGCGCCCGGACCTCGTCGGCGGCGGACGGACGAGGACCGGCCGGCCTGGCCGAGACGTAGACCAGCCGATCGACGTCGAATCCCGGATCGAGCCGCGTGACGTGGAGCAGGGTCCGCGCGAACAGCGCGGCCAGGACGAGCAGGACGAGCGACGCGGCCGCCTGGACGCCGACCAGCACCGAGCGCATCCCACTCGTCCGCCGGCCGGTGGTGACGGCGGGGCCCGCGGCCGTCAGCGGCTGCGACACGCTCCCGCGCACGGCGTGCCGCGCCGGCGCCAGGGCCGCGCCGATCCCGACGAGCAGCGCCGCCGCGGCAAGGAAGAAGAGGACCCGCCGATCGATCGCGACATCCGCGTCGGGCATGCCGGCGAGCACCGCCATGGCCGGCGCGCTCCGGGCGGCCACCAGCGCTCCCGCAACCGTGGCGCACGTCGTGAGCGTCAGGCTCTCGACGACCATCTGCCGGACGATGCGACCGATGCCGGCACCGAGCGCGAGCCGCACGCCGATCTCCCGGTCGCGCGTCGTCGCGCCCGCGAGCAGCAGGTTCGAGACGTTGGCGCAGGCCAGGCCGAGAACAATGGCGACGAGGCCCATGACGACGAGGACGATCCGCTGCTCACGCGCGATCTCGGCGGCTGACTTCACCGGGCCCTGCTCGACGGCCGTCGCCGGCGGGTCACCGGGGTATCCGCCAGGCGAGGCCTCGCGAACCAGGGCCGTGAGCTCGGCGTCGGCCGCGGTGGCGGAGGTTCCCGGATGCAGGTGTCCGTAGCCGGCCAGCCGGGGCGTCGAACTCGCCTGGGGCGTCGATGCGGCCAGCACGTCGAACCACGAGAACGGCACCCAGACGTCGGGGGTGCCGTCAGACGGATCCACGTAGTCGCGCGCGGCGACGCCGACGATCCGGACGGGCGTTCCGGCGACGCGAATCTGCCGGCCGACGGCGCTCCGATCGCCGCCGAGGGCGCGCCGCCAGAACCGGTGGCTGACGACCGCCGCGGGCGCCGCGTCGGGCTGTGCGTCGGCAGGGTCGAGCAGGCGTCCAGCGGCCGGTGGCGGTGCGAACGTCTGGAGATACCCGTCGGTGACGAAGGCGACGGAGGCGGGGGCGCCGTCGCCGTCGCCCTCCCCGGCACCGGCCGCCGGAGCCGGGGCGACCGGAAGCAGCGCGGCGCGGGACAGCGCGCCCTCGAGCGTCACCGTCTTCGCCAGCCGGCGCAGCGCGAGGAACTCGGCGGGGCGCCAGGTCCTGGCGGCGCCGTTCTCGTGAAGGCGCCAGACCCAGACGATGGACGCGTCCGCCGCGAGGTACTCGCGCAGGAAGGTCGCGTTCAGCACGCTGAAGACCGCCGTGCCCGCGCCGATCGCGAGGCTCAGGCTGATCAGAGCCGGAACGGTGAGCGACGGGTATCGTCGCAGCCAGCGGAACGCATGGCGCGCGTCGCCGAGCCACGACGAGCCTGGCCATCCCCGCTCGGCGGACGCCACGGCCATCGCGCCGGGTGACGCGACCCGCCGGCGTCGCCAGGTCACGCTCCACAGGTCGCCCGCGAGGCGCCACCAGGCGTAGATGGCGCCGCGATCGCGGCGGCGCGATGCGAAGAGCTCGGCGACGTCGGCCTCGAGATCGGTGGACGCGGAATCCCGCGAGAGGAGCCGCATGAACAGGCGGGCCGGGCGGGGGAGTCGCGGGTCGCGGTGAGGCGCGGGCGTCATCGTTCCGTCGCCTCGATGGCCTGCCAGATCCGGTCGCGCATCGTACGCAGGCGTTCGAGCGTCCGGCGCCCGGCTGGCGTGACGTCGTAAAGGCGCTTGCGCTTGCCGCCGCGCACGGGCGTGGCGTCACCGCGCACGGACTTGACCAGGCCCTTGTCCTCCAGCCGGTCGAGGGCGGTGTACACCGCGCCGATCGACGCGTTGCGGCCCGTCATCCGCTCGACGAACTGCTGCACCGGGACGCCGTAGGTCTCCGGGCCGAGCGCGCGGACCGCCAGGAGCGTCAGTTCCTCGAACTCACCGACGTTGTCGCCCCGCATGGGCGGAGCATACGCCCATTTATTACTATTTGTCTAGATTAACCGGCCCCGGGAACCGCGTGCTCAACGCACCGCGATCCCCACCTCCCGGCTTGTCGCAAGGCCCGCACCTGCCACCGTGACGCGCAGGCGATAGGCGCCGGGCCCGACGCCCGAGAGCGGCACCGTCGCGTCGATCGTCGGCTTGCGTTCGCCGGACACCGGCGCCGCGACCGAGTAGACGGGCGTATCCGCCTCGTCGAGGAGTTCGACTCGCCCGACCAGCGCCCCGCCGCCCGCCGGCGTCTGCCGGAGCGGGGCAATCAGGCGTACGGTCTCACCCGTGCGGAACACGCGGTCGAAGAGCGGCGCCACGACCGGCAGGCCCGGATCGAGCAGCGTCGCCGCTGCCGGACGCGGCCCCGTCCCGGCCCAGGCGAGCAGCGGCCCGCCCAGGCTGAGGGGCGCGTCCCCGTCGTCGGGCACGTCGGTGGTCAGGTAGACACTGCCGCTGCCGAGCTTCGCGCTCTCCACGGAGACGCGCAGCTGATACGTGCCCGGCTTCAGGTCGATGTCGCGGACGATCTGGAAGCCGACCGTCTCGCCCGTTCCCGCCGCCGCGGGCTGGATCGATACGTGGCGGTCGAAGTGAAACGCCTTCTCGACCCGGGACGAGTCGGTGTCCACCGCCACGAGTGTGACTCTCACGTCGTCGGTGAGCGTGCCATCGTCGGCCGCAAGCGACGCGCGAGGTCCTTCGACCTCGATCCCGACCAGCTCTCGCGGCCGCCCGTCATCGGTGACGAACGGCGTGGCCATCAGGCGCAGGGCCACGCCGCTCACGGGCATCACGCCAGTGATCGTCGGCAGCACCGACGACGACCGGCCATGCGGGCGCACGCCCTCGAGCTGGAAGCCGCGACGAAATCGCAGCACCGCGCCCGGGCGATCGACCGAGACCGAGAGCTCGTGGAATCCGGACTGCTCCGAGGCCAGCGGCGGGAAGCCGATCAGGTAGTAGTGGTCGAAATCATCGACCAGCCGGCGCACGCCGCCCTCGAGATCGTCGGTGTTGGTCACCGCGAACCCGCCCGTCGCGCCGGCCACCGCGACCAGGTTCTCCTGCGAGAGCACGACGGGGTCGAAGAAGCGCAGAACCCAGGGAAACCGCATCGGGGACGCCGCCACTTCGCGCGCCGGTTCGAGGATCGGGTCCATCTGCGGCGTCGTCGGCGGGTCGTGGAGCTGCCCCATCACGAAGGGCGACGGAAAGTGGCTCAGGCTGTAGCCCTCGGCGCCGCGCGGATCCAGGCCGTAGAACGCGATGTTGGCGCGCCGCATGACGTCCACCATCTCCACGGCCGCGCGCTCGAGCGGAAAGTCGTCGCGATAGGCCATCGAGTCCACGGCGCCCTTCACGTCGGCGCCGCAGTAGGGCGAGACGCCGACGAGCGCCTTGCGCTGCGCGGTGAGCGGCGCCAGCATCCGCGCCGCCTGCTCGAACACGGTGAACGCGCAGGTGCCGGTGACGACACGCGAGCGACGCGGGACGCGGGCCGTGCCGGCCGGTCGCCGGCGATCGATGCCGGCCAGCAGCCGCGGGCGGTCCTCGGTCAGCTCCACGCCGGGGCGGCCGCTCGTCCAGAGCAGGCCGATCCGGATGTCGGCGCCGAGCTGATCGATGACGCGCCGCGCCAGCGCCTTCGCCTGCTCCTGTTCTTTGGCCGGCACCTGGTCGTCGACGACGAGGACGACCAGGGTCGCGTCGCGGGTGGACTGGTTGTCGGACACGTCGCGCGGCAGTCGCAGAAGGAGCCGCTGCTCGGGGTGGTGCTCGACGCCGTGCGCGACCTCCTGGAACGTCGTGATGGTGTGGCCGGCGATCTGGAAATCTCCGGCCGTCAGGCCGCGGATCGGCTGGCCGGCCTCATCCGTCACCGAAACATCCAGCTCGACGATGTCGGTGGTACTGCGGAAGGTGGGGGGCGTCGGGCGCTGCGTCTGGTTCTGGGGCGCCCAGGCGCGCGCGGTGACGACGCTGGCGGCGGCGACCGCCAGCACGGACAGCTTCGACCGGGCCGGAACCGGAAGCAGATGCCTCATCAGGGCCATAGCGCCGTCACCAGTTCAGAGAGCACTCGGAAATCCGCACGCCAGTATGCCTGCCAGGCCGGGTCCGAGCCCCCGGCGTTCGCCGGCTGCGTCGCGACGAGATCGCGCCAGCCGGCGAGGGTGGTCTCGCGGGGCTCGACGCCCGCGAGCGCAGCGTCCGCGTCCGCATCGCGCCCAAGGCGTCGCAGCAGCCAGGACTTGCGGATCCGCGCCTCGTCCGAGACCGCGGAGGCTGCGGGCACGGCGTCGTAGTAGCCGATCAGCTGCGCCACGGCGGTCTCGCCGAGCGCGCGGCCGCCCGAGTCCGGCGGCACCGCGGTCAGCTGGTCCGCGAGCACCGCCCGCGCCAGCAGCAGCCGTGCGTCGTCCGGGAAGCGCGCGAGCGCCGCGCGGATCCGCGGCAGCGTCTCGGCCGGGCGCATCGCACCCTCGAGCACGGCGGCCTCGGCGAGGAGCCAGTCGCGCTCGTAGTCGTCGAGGCCGAGCGGCGACCGCACCAGCCGTTCGTACCGGCCGAGCAGGTCCACGCCGAGCATCCGGACCCGATCCGAACCGGACTCTGCCGCCGCGCCGGCGAGCATGAGCGCGAGGACGAACTCGCGCCGCGGCTCGCTCGGCCAGAGGTTGCCTGCGTCGCGGAAGGCGAGGATCAGCGCGGCGAGGCGATCGGGATCGACGGCCGCCTCGGCGACGACCGCGCGGGCCGCGTCGAGCGTTCCGGGGCTCGCCGCGGCGACGAGTGCGTCGAGCGATCCGGGGAGGCGCGCCGTCGCCGTCGCTGGCGCCGGTGCGGCAGGGGACGATGGCCGCGTCGAGGTCGGCGCCCCGGCGTCCACCGGTTGGGCGGCGGCGCCGGAGGCGCTCTTCGCGCCGGGCGCCTCCGCCTCGACGAGATACCCGCGCCGCGGCCGCACGTCCAGGCCGCGGTGATCCGGTACCGTGACGGTGACGTCGTGCCAGCCGACGCGCTCGACGCCCTCCGGCCGGTAGCGCAGCACGACGTTGCGCCGGAAGTCCGCGTAGACCTTGTCGAAGATGACCGACGCGTTCCGGTTCACGAAGATGCCCGGCGGGTAGAGGCCGCCGCCGGTCAGCTCGGTCGCTTCCTTCACGGCGTCGAACGCGTAGATCGTCCGCGGCAGCGGCGGCGCCTTGTGCGGCATCCACGGCTGGCCGCGCGGCCGCTGGCGAAGCAGCGCGCCCGGTCCGCCGCACGCGTGGCACGGCAGCAGGTTGACGTGACGGGCGAGCTTCTCGTACGACGCGATCCACGGCGGCGGCTCGCCCGGCGGCTCCCGGGCCTGATCGTCGATCGACAGCGTGATCCACGAGACCACGAGGGTGGCGTTCGACTGGCGCGCGACCTCGAGCACGGTGTCCACGTCCACCGTGCTCCTCGTGTCGATCGAGTCGGTGAGCGCGATGACCAGGTGGCGGCGATCCGGGTCGGGTTCGCGGACCAGCGCGGCCACCAGCGCGTCGTTGATCGACGTGAGCCCCTGGCTGGCCGGCTGGGGAAGGGCCTCGACCCGACCGGGTGGCCCGAACGGGACGAGCACGGTGACGTAGTCGCCGACGCCGAGCACTTCCAGCCGATCGCCCGGGCGCACCATGCCCGCAATCCGCCGCACCTGCTCGTGGACGTCGCTGGCGTAGTTCTCGAGCGCCCGGCTGGTCTCGACGATGACGCTCACGTCCACCGGCAGCGACTCGCTGTCGATCATCTCCACCGACTGCGCCACGCCGTTGTCGGTGAGCACGAAGTCGGCCGCGGTGAGGCCGGCCACGGTGTCGGCGTCGCCCTTGACGAAGACGGGAATCGTGACGAGGTCGGTCGTCGCGCGGAAAACCGCGCGCGGCGTCTGTGGCGCGGGCGGTGCCTGGCCCTGCGCCTGGCGTGCTACCCGCTCCGGGGACCGTGCGTGATCTGGCTCGCGGCCTGGCCCCTGGCCGAGCGTCGGCGCGACGGCGGCAGCGAACATCGCGGCCGAGACGACGAGTGCCCTGGTCCGGGGCCTCATCGTGCCGTCTCCGCCGGCGCGGGCGCGATCTCCCGGTGCAGCCGGTCGATGAGCTCAGGCCAGAAGCGTGCGTCCGCCAGGCCATAGGCGCGCCACGGGTCCGGCACCGGCGTGCCAGGTGTCAGGGCGCGATCGACGACGACGGCGGCGTCGATGCGATGCCCCTGCTGCGCGAGGAGCGCCGCGAGCGCGAACGAGGCCGACTGCGCACCGGGAATCGCGTCGAGCGCGCCACGATACGCCCCGACGGCTTCGTCCCGGCGCTCGGCGTTCTCGAGCGCGAGCCCGCGGAAGTACCGCGCGAGATACACGACCCAGGGCTCGCGCGTCTGGCGTTCGGCCGCGTCGAACAGTGCCAGCGCCGGCCGTACGGTCTTGTTCCGAAGGCGCATCAGCCCCAGGCGCACGCTCGCCTCGCCGCCGACCTGCGCATCGTCCTGGAGCGACTCGAAGATCTTCTCCGCCTCGCGCGAGCCGGACTGGCGAGTCGGGAACAGCCGCCACTCCGCGGCGATGCCCTGCGCGAGGGCGAACCGCCGCTCGTGCGGAAAGCGCTCGGCCGCATGCTCGAGGTGCAGGATCTCGTCCTTCGGGTTCGCGCGGGCTTCCCAGGGGCTGCCGATGAGGAACTCGAAGTCGCCGACGCGATCCACGAGCGCGATCGACGCCAGGTGCCAGACGCGTTCGATGGGACGCGGTTCTGGCGACGACTGCCGCAGGAGCGCGCAGCCCCACTCGACGAGCTTCGCGGGGGCGTGCCAGTAGATGTTCTCGAGCCGAATCCAGTTCTGGACGAGCTTCCAGTCGTGGAATGACCCGGCGCGCCCGGCCTCGAGCGCGAAGGTGGCCGCCGCCAGCACGCGGCGCGGCCGGTCCGTGGCGCCGCCGGCGTCGAGCCACCCGGGCGCGGCCTTCTTCAGGTCCTTGAGTACTTCGTCGTAGTCGGTGTTCTCGTCGAAAGCCTTCGCCACGTCGTCGAAGTCGCCGGCCGCGTACCGCTCGAGCAGCTCGGGGATCGGGAGGCGGTCGGTGCGCGGGCGGGCGAGCGCGGGGCCGGCCAGGGTCGCGGCCAGGGCGAGGACGACCAGCCGGGTCGCGGGCGGCACCACGGCAGAAGCGTGCCCGAAAAGCCCGCGGGGCTTCAACGGACGGCCAGCAGGGGGTGGCATGGTCCTGGCGGTCAGACGCTCGGGAGGCGTTCCTGGTTTTCGCCAATCGACGCCTGTGCCTTCGAGCCGGCCGCCCACGGACGTGTTTTGCGGTTCAGCGGCCTCCGACGACGATGGCCGCGCCCGCGAGCCCCGGAGACGAGGCCCGGACGGTGGCCGTGGCCAACGGGTCCGTGAGCCGCAGGATGATCAGTCCGCGACCCTCGAAGGCCCGGTGCGTCGCGTCCCCACCACTGTCCACGTCGTTCAGGTTGCCGTTGCCCATGCCGAGCAGCCGTGCCGAGCCCTCAATCGCAATCGTCACCGGCGCGTCGGCGTCGGGCACCCGAACGCCGTTGGCGTCCACGACGCAGTATTCGACCTGCGCGGTGCGGCTGCCGTCCGGCTCTGGCGACGACGCATCCCCGCTGGCGTCCACCAGCTCGATGCGCCGCGCGGCCCCGGCCGAGCGGAGCGAGAACTCCGCGACGCGTGCGCCGCCGGTCGTCGCGACCGCCGTAAGGACACCCGGTTCGAACGGCACGTCCCAGCTCAGGACGCCGGCCTCCGCGTCGGCGCGGCGCTTCGTGCCGACCGCGCGTCCGTTCAGCGAGAGCGTGACCTCGTCGGCGTTCGTCCACGCAACGACGCGCATGGTCGTGCCCACCGCCCAGTTCCAGTGCTCTTCCGGCCGCGCGGCGCGCGCACGGGGGGCCGCGTTCGCCGCGGGCGCCGGCATCGCCGCGAGCGCCACCATCGGCTCATTGCTCCAGAGGCTCTGCCGGAATCGGGCCATCGGCTTCATGAACCCGGCCAGGTCGAGCAGCCCCGCGCCGTTCGCGCGGTTGGGAAACGTGCGCGCCTCGCCGAGATAGTCGATGCCGGTCCACAGGAACTGTCCCGACACGTAGGCGTTGTCGCGTGCGGTCGTCCAGCTCTCGTACGAGTGCCCGGTCTCGCTGCCGAAGAGCACCCGCGCCGGGTACTTCGCGTGGTCGGCCGCGTAGCGCGACTCCTGGTAGTTGTAGCCGACGATGTCGAGCAACTCGCCGAGACCGACCGCGTCGGACATCTCCGCGCTCGCCAGCGCCATCGTCACCGGTCGCGTGGCATCGAGCCGGTGGACGGCGTCGATGAGCGGCCGCGCGAGCGTGACCAGGTTCGCGGCGGGCGGGTTGGTCGCGCGATACCGCTGGCCGAGCACCGGATCCGAGAACGGGTCGTTGGGGTAGTCCACCTCGTTGCCGATGCTCCACATGATCACCGACGGGTGGTTCCGATCGCGCCGGACCATGTCCTCCACGTCGCGCACCGACCATTCCGCGAAGTCTTCCGCGTAGCCGAAGCGGCTGGGCACGCCAGCGTTCCAGCCCTCGACCCACTTGTTCTTCGCGGGCGTGAACTCGTCGAACGCCTCGTCCTTCACGAGGAAACCCATCCGGTCGGCGAGGTCGAGGAACTCGGGCGCGGGCGGGTTGTGGCTGGTGCGGATCGCGTTGACGCCGATGGCCTTCAGCGTCCCCAGGCGGCGCTCCCAGACGGCAATCGGCACCGCCGCGCCGACGCTGCCCGCGTCGTGGTGCAGGCACACGCCCTTCAGTTCGATCGGTTCCTCGTTCAGGAAGAACCCGTCGGCCGGATCGAACCGGATCGTGCGGATGCCGAACGTCGTCTCAGCGTCGTCCACGACGCCGGCGGCGGCGCGGACGCGCTGCCGGACGACGTAGAGGGTGGGCGTGGTCGTGGACCACCGTTCCGGCCTCGCGACGTCGAGGGACTGCGTGAGCGCGGCCGTCGTGTGCGCGGAGGCGGAGCCCGGGGTCGTGATGCGGGCGACGATCGTGCCTCGCAGGAGGATCTCGGATTCGAGGACGAAGGCCTTTTCGCCATCGGACGCGTTCTCGATCGCCGTGTCCACCTGAACGCGCGCCGCCCCGGCCGTGACCGTCGGCGTCGTCACCGTCGTGCCCCAGTGCGCGACGTGGAGCGGATCGGTGAAGCGCATCCGCACGTGACGGTAGATCCCCGACCCCGTGTACCAGCGCGAGTCGGCGAAGCGCGAGTGATCGACGCGAACCGCGACGACGTTGTCGGCCCCGCCGCTGCGGAGGAACGGTGTGAGCGGCACCTCGAAGCTCGAGTAGCCGTAGGGCCGCCCACCGACGAGGTGGCCGTTCACCCAGATCTCGGAGTGGTCGTAGATGCCGTCGAACTCCATCGCGCCGACGTGGCCCTCGAGGCTCGGGGGAAGCGTGAAGTGCTTCCGGTACCACCCGACGCCGCCGGGCGCGTAGCCGTTGCCGCTGCCGAACTCGGCGCTGAACGGGCCGTCGGCGCTCCAGTCGTGGGGGAGATCGACGGTCGTCCACGCCGCGTCGTCGAAGGCGGGCATGGCGGCGCTGGCGAAGTCGCCGCGGCTGAACCGCCAGCCGGCGTCGGCGTCGAGGACGACGCGGGCGGACGGTGGCGGCTGCTGCGCGCGGACAGGGGAGTCGGCTGTGGCGATAGCGGCGAAGGCCCCGGCGATCAGGGCGAGGGCGAGGAGGGACGACCGGCGCGGGCGCCGACGGCGGGCGGGGGGTGTCATGAGGGGTTCAGTCTACGCGCAGTAGTCTGGAACGAACATGACGCCCTCAGCCCGCATGCCGACCTACGCCTCCCTCGAGGTCGCCGGCCCCTGGCGCGACATCCCGAACTGTCCCGGCCGGCGCGTCTGGCGCGGCCCGCGCGATACGACGGTGCGCGAGCTCGTCGGCGATGCGGTCACCATTCACGTCTTCGAGCACACCACCGCAGCCGATCCCGTGCACGTCGTCGTCTTCGACGGCGGAGGGCTCATTTCCTATCGCCAGGCGGACGGGCGGTTCGCGCACACGCTGAACACGCCGGAAGGGCTGGCGCGGAAGCTGCGCGAGCTGGGGATAGACGTGGACGGGCTGATCGAGCTGGGGATAGACGCGGCGGCGCTCACTCCGCGCGCAACGTGACGATCGGATCCAGCCTCACCACACGGCGCGCGGGAACGTAGCTCGCCACGGCGGTGACCAGCAGCATCAAGCCCGCGCAAGCCAGGAACGTCCCGGCGTCCAGCGCCGTCACGCCGTAGAGCCACGTGGCGAGGAGCCGCGTGCCGAGCACGGCGCCCGCGACGCCGATCGTCACGCCGGCGACGGCAAGCACGAGACCCCCACGCAGCACCTGCCACGTCAGGAGGCCGGCCGTGGCCCCGAGCGCCATGCGGACGCCGATCTCCCGCGTGCGCTCCGTGACCCACCACCCGACGACCGCGGCCAGGCCCAGCGTGGCGAGGACGACGGCCAGGACCCCCAGCAGCCCGAACATCCACGCCCCGAACCGCGACTTCGCGACCGATCGATCGACGATGGCCTGCAGGGAGTCGATGCTGTCCACGACCTGCCCGGGCCTGGCGGCGGCGACGGCCGTGCGAATGGCGGACTCGGGCAGGGGCGCCGACGGGTCCATGCGCACCACGAAATGGAAGAGCCGCGCCGAGGGCTGTTGCTCGAACGGGATGTAGATCTGCGGGTCGGTGCGAATCCGGGGACCGAAGTCCCGGATGTGCGCGGCGACGCCGACCACGAGGTGGGCCGTGCGGCCGCCGCGCGCCTCGACCTCGACGATCCGGCCGACCGCCGGCCCGTCCGGCCACAGGCGTCGCGCCGCTTCCTCATCGACGATGGCCACCGCGGGCGCGCCGGGGACGTCTCCGGGCCCGAAGGGACGGCCCGCCTCGAGCCGGATCCCGAGGGCGTCGAAGAAATTCGGCGTGACGGCGGTGGACCACGCCGCGACCGTCACCGAGCCGGCGGTGAGGTCGCGGGTGGACGTCAGCCCCGTCATCGGCACGAACGTCGCCATGGCCACGTCGCGCACGCCGGGCAGGCGTTCGAGATCCGCGGAGACCGCCGCAGCGAACGGACGGATGTCGGCGGCCTCGTCGGGCGAGCCCGGCAGGGTGACCCGAGCGACCACGCGGCCGGTGGCCTCGAAGCCGGGCTGCGACGGGCGCAGGACGAGGAACGTGCGGACCATCAGCCCCGCGCCGATCAGGAGCGTGAGCGACGCGGCGATCTGGAGGACGACGAGCGCCGGGCGGGTCCGCCGTGCGCCGCGAACGGCGCCGCGGCCGCCCGCCTTGAGATCGCGGCCGAGATCCGGTCGTGTCGCCTGGACGGCGGGGAGAAGGCCGACGCTGACGACCGCGACCAGCGCGACGGCCAGCGTCACGGCGAGCGTGCGGACATCGAGGGCAATGAGGTCGCGCCGAGGCATGGCCGGTGGCATCAGGGCCACGAGGGCCGTCAGCGTCATCCGCGCGGCCAGGATGCCGCCGACGGCGCCGAGTCCCCACAGCACGATCATCTCGGCCAGCACCTGCCGGACCAGGCGGCCGCGGCTCGCGCCCATCGCCACCCGCACCGCCAGCTCCGATCGCCGGCTCGCCAGCCGTTCGAGGTGCAGGCTGGCGACGTTCGCGCACGCGATGAGCAGCAGGCATCCCACGGCGCCGACCAGGGCCGCGAAGGGGCCGCGCAGATCGCCCAGGTTCTGGTCGGTGAGCTGGAGCAGCTCGACACGAGCGCCGGTCTCGCCGGAGTACGCCGGCAGCGCGGCAAGACGGCCCGTCGCGTTGACCTGCGCCGCCGCGTCCGCGAGCGACACCCCGTCGGCCAGGCGCACGAAGACGACGGGGCCGCGCGCGGAACAGCCCAGGAACGTCCCACCGTCGAGCGCGGGGCCGAAGGGGACCCAGCCGTCGATCAGGTTGCCTTCGGTCGCTCCCCGGAAGGCGGCCGGCATGACGCCGATGATGGTCGCCGGCACGCCATCGAGGAGCATGGTGCGCCCCGGCACGTCCGGGTCCGCGTGGAAGCGCTGCGTCCAGGCGCGATGCGACAGCACGACGACCGGTGCGGCGCCGGGGCGGTCTTCGTCCGGCGTGTAGGTGCGGCCGAGGAGCGGGGGCGTGCCCAGCACGCGAAAGATGCCGGCGGTCGAGCAGTGGATCGACAGGCGGGCCGGTCCGTCCGGCGCGGCCCAGGTGACGCTGCCGACCGTCTCGGCCGCGACCGCCTCGAACGCGGGCGACGCCTCGAGAATCGGCAGGTGACCCACGGGGATCGCGGCACTCCTGGGATCGCGCGGCGTGGACTCGAGTACGGAAGCGACGCGGCCGGCGTCCGCGAACGGCATCCGCAGCACCACCGCATTGACGACGCCGAAGACGACGGCGTTGGCGCCGGTGCCGACGGCCAGCATGATCACCGCCGCGGCGGTCGAGCCCGGCGACCGTGCCAGTATCCGGGCCGCCACCCGCACGTCGCGTCCGAGGTCGTCGATCCAGGCGACGGCGGCCGTGGCCAGCAGGCGCGGCACCGTGCGCCACCACAGGCGCGCCAGCCCCCTGACGCCGCGCGCGCGGGCGTCGGCGCGCTGGTCGCGGAAATCCGCGGCCATGTCGTCGCCGAAGTCGCCACGGAACTCGGCGGGAAACAGGCGCAGCAGCGCGCGATAGATCCGGTCGCCGATCGCGCGCCGGCGACGGGGCGTCACGCGTCCCCGGTCCGGCGGAGCAGCCGCCGGGCGCGTGCCGTCTGCACGATGCGCTCGTGGCGCTCGGCCTCGGCGCTCGCGACGCGGCGGCCGAAGTCGGTGAGCGAGTAGTAGTGCCGCCGCTCGTCATCGCTGGCGGACGCGGGCCGGCGCTTCGCGGTGACGATCAGGCCGTCGGCCAGCAGCCGCTTGACGAGGCCGTAGAGCGTCCCGGTGCTGAGCTCGACCTCGCCGCCGGTCCGCTCGGCCACTTCCTTGATTATGGCGTAGCCGTGGCGGTCGCCGCCGGCGAGCGACAGCAGCACGTGGAACATCGCCGGCGTCAGCGGCAGCAGAGCGGTGGGGTCGCGCGGGGGGCGAGGCGGCATCGGGGCAACTCAGTCGTGCGACGATACGTCGTGACACGACTGAGTGTCAAGCGGCGTCGGTCCGGAACCGCCGTCGCGATCGGGCCGTCGTATGATGCGGCTCGCACTGGCGTGATGGTGTCCGCAGGCGGTCGGCGACGGATGCCGCTGCGGTGGGAGGTGTCATGGGGATCGGCGTGCTGCGCCGGTGGCGGCGCCACCCGCGGCTGGCGGTGCATCACCTCGCGACCATCGCCCTCGGCATGGCGGCGGTGACGGCCATCGTCAGCCTCATGCTGGCGATGGCGTTCCAGCCGCTGCCGTTTCGCGAGGCGGCGCGGCTCGTGCAGGTGTGGGACCGCGTGCAGTCGGGCGCGCCGGTCGAGGCGCTGTCGGGCGCCGAGCTGATCGAGTTCGAGGAACGTACGGACACGGTCTTCGAGTCCTTTGGCGGATTCCTCCTGCAGCCCTTCGTCCTGCTCGAGGACGGGGGAGGCGCGACCACCGTGCAGATCGCGCGCCTGGAGGAAGGCGCGTTCCGGGCCCTCGACCTGACGCCCGTGCTCGGGCCGGCCGTGAGCGACGCCGCTTCGGTTCCAGGCGGCCTCGGATCCGTCTGGATCAGCCGCAACCTGTGGCAGTCGCGCTTCGGCGGCAACCCGTCGGTCGTCGGCCGGACGATTCGGCTCGCGCAGGACGCGGCCGGCACGTTCGAGACCCGGTCCGAGGTCGCCGGCGTGCTGCCCGCCGACATCCGGATCCCGCATCCGGGCGGCGACGCGCCGATCGACGTCTGGGCGATCCTGCCCGCCGACCTGAAGAGTCGCGCGTCGAAGGCGCGGCTGTTCTTCGCCCTCGGCCGGCTGCTGCCGGCGCGCACCGTCGCGGACGCGCAGGCCGCCCTGACCGTCATCGCCGACGGCCGGCCCGGCGTCCTCGAGCGGCGGAACCGGCCCGTCGTGCGGAGCCTCGAGGACGTCGCGTACGGCCCGGCCCGGCGCACGATCGGCGTGCTGATGGCCGGCGTCGGACTGGTGCTTTTGCTGGCTCTCGCCAACCTCGCCAGCCTGACCGTCGCCGAGGGCCAGAGGCGGCGCGTGGAACTGGCCGTCCGGATCTCGCTCGGCGCGAGCCGCGCGCGGCTCTGGCGCGACCTCGCGGCGGAACACGTCGCACTGACGCTCTGCGCGCTCGGACTCGGCCTGCCGCTGGCCTGGGTCGCCCTGCGCGGCCTGACCCGCCTGGCGACGATCGCCGACATCGGTCCCGCGCTGCCACAGCCGCCGGACCTCGAGCCCTGGATTCTGTGCCGTGTCCGCGTGCGCGCTGGCCGCCGCCCTCGTGTGGGCGACGCTCATCGTCCGGACCCTCGAGTCCAGCAACGGCTCGGGCGTGCTGCGGTCGAGTTCACTGGCCGGCACCGCTCGCACGGGCACCGCGGATCGACGACGCGCCGGCATGCTGAGACTCGGCGTGCTGTCGGTGCAGGCCTGTCGGCGTCGCGCTGATGGTGCTGGCCCTGTCGATGGCCCGGATCTACGGCCAGTTGACCGCGGCCGATCTCGGCCCGGCGCCTGACCGCACGTCGTTCTTCTCGGTGCGGGCAGCGGCGAGGACCACCGGGCCGCCCACCGCTGCGGGTGCCTCGGCGTTCACGGCCGAGGTGCGATCGGTGCTGCAGCGCCTGCCCGACGTGCGCGCGATGGCGGTCGCCGAGTCGATTCCCCGCTGCGCACGGCCGCGCCCTTCTGGAGCCGGACGATCCCGTGGACGCGCCGCGCCAGACCGCATGCCGTCGCGGGTCTCGGACGACTACTTCAGTACGCTCGGCATTCCGATCGTCTTCGGCCGCGGCTTCGACGCGTCGGACCGGTACGGCGGCCGCGACGTCGCGGTCATCGACCTCGAGATGGCGCGCCGGAACTGGGACACGCCTGAGGACGCGGTGAACGCGCGCATCTTCGTCGGCGGATCGCGGCGGCCATCCGACGTCATCGGCGTCGCCGGCTCGTTCGGCGGCTACTGGGCGCAGGCGCCGGTGCCGGCGATATGCCTCGCTGCGGCAGGACCCCAGCTCGTCGAACGTCGTCATCCTGCGGACGGCCGAGCCGGCGCGCGACGTCGCCGAGCGCGCGCGGCAGGCGCTGGCCCCGCGGCCAGGCGGCATCGAGGTGTCGGCCGCAACGACGCTCCTCGACGGCTGGCAGGCGACGGCCACGCGGCCGCGCGGCGCGGATAGTCCGCGATGCTGCTGCTGGCGGCTTCGTCGGCATCGCGCTGGGCGCGCAGGGCGTCGCGCTCGCGGCCTCGATCGTGACGGCGCGCCGGCAGGAGCTGGCCATTCGTTCGGCGGCTCGGCGCGGCCGGGCGGACGCTCGTGTGGCTCGTGCTGCGGCGGCTGGTCGTCGCCGTCGCCGCGGGCGAGTCGGCCGGCGTGCTGGCCATCGTAGCGTTGCCGCGCCTGGCGCCGCCGTGGATCAGCGCGGCGGCGCTCGGCGATCCGGTGGCGCCGATCCTGACGGCGATCGTCGTGCTCCTGGCGACGGCTGTGCTCGGCGGCCTCGTGCCGGCGCGTTCGGCCCTGCGCGCGGCACCGGGGGCATGGCTGCGGGGCACCTGAGCCGGGCGCCCGGCTTCGAAAGCATGGGGCCTGTTGGTGCTCGAGCCAGCGGCACCGGCCGGACGCCGCGCCGACGGCCGCGGTGAACGCGAGCCAGGCCGGCGCCCAGGCCATGAACGTGCCGGCGGCCGCCGAAAGCAGTCCCAGGCCGGCGACGGCGGCCCGCCGACGGCGACGGGCGCGGGCGAGGGCCGCGGCGAAGTCGCCGGGTGAGAGCTCGATGGCGATCATGCGTCCTCCAGCGGCACGACCTGGACCGCGGCATCGGGCACCGCGCCGAGGAACGTGTCGAGGGTCGATCCGCGCCAGAGCAGTTCCCAGCGCGATCGGGCCGTCTGCCCGAAAATCACGTGCGTGACGCCCTCGCGGCGCGCGAAGGCGATGAGGCCCTCCGACGGCCGGCCGGCCCGGACGCGCACGACGGTCGCGCCGAGCGACTCGGCCAGCCGGATGTTCTGCTGCAGCGTCTCCGCGTCCCCGGCCCGAATGCGGTCCGGGGTCTCGCGGGGCGTCTCGACGTAGACCGCGTACCACTTCGAGCCGAGCCGGCCGGCGATCCGCGCGCCCGTCCGGATGACGCGCGGCGCCAGCGCGCTCGCGCTCATGCAGACCATGACGCGCTCGGGAATCAGCGCCGGTTCGAGGCCCTCGCGCGTCCGGTAGCTCGCCGCCTTCTCGCCCACTTCGTCGGCCACCGCCCGCAGCGCGAGTTCCCGCAGCGTCGAGAGATGGCCCTTCCGGAAGAAGCTGCGGAGCGCCTGCTCGACCTTCTCCGGGGCGTACACCTTGCCTTCGCGCAGCCGGTGGCGCAGCTCGTCAACCGTCACGTCCACGTTGATGACCTCGTCCGCGCGGTCGAAGAACGTGTCGGGCACGGTCTCGCGGACGCGGACGCCGGTGGCCTTCGCGACCGCGTCGTTGAGCGTCTCGAGGTGCTGGATGTTGACCGCCGTCATCACGTGGATGCCCGCGTCGAGCAGATCCGCGACGTCCTCGTACCGCTTCCCGTGCGGGCTGCCCGGCACGTTGGTGTGCGCCAGCTCGTCGACGACGCAGACCTGCGGCCGCCGCCGGAGGATGGCCTCGACGTCCATGTCCTCCATCGTCACGCCCCGGTAGGCGACCGCGCGGCGCGGCACGATCTCGAGGTCGCCGATCTGCGCCTCGGTCTCGCGGCGGCCGTAGGTTTCGACGAGGCCGATCACGACGTCGAGGCCGCGGGCCTTCAGGCCGTGCGCGTCCTGCAGCATCGTGTAGGTCTTGCCGACCCCGGGCGCGGCGCCGATGTAGACGCGGAGGCGCGCGCGGCCGCGCTCCTGCAGGCGGGCCAGCAGGGCCTCGGCGGTCGGGCGCGCGCCGGGCGCCATGGCCGTCACACCAGCCCCGCCGCGACGAGGACGAGATCGATCAGCTTGATGCCCGCGAACGGCAGCAGGATCCCGCCGGCGCCGTAGACGAGCAGGTTGCGCCGCAGCACGACGGCCGCCCCGAGCGGGCGTGCGGGATGCCCCGGAGCGCCAGCGGGATGAGGGCGACGATGATCAGCGCGTTGAAGATGACCGCCGAGAGGATGGCCGACTCCGGTGTCGCGAGCCGCATGACGTTGAGGGCGCCGAGCTCCGGGAACGTGAACAGGAACATCGCCGGGATGATCGCGAAGTACTTCGCGACGTCGTTCGCGATCGAGAAGGTCGTCAGCGCGCCCCGCGTCATGAGGAGCTGCTTGCCGATTTCCACGATCTCGATGAGCTTCGTCGGGTTGGAGTCGAGGTCCACCATGTTGCCGGCTTCCTTGGCGGCCGTCGTGCCGGTGTTCATGGCGACGCCGACGTCGGCCTGGGCGAGCGCGGGCGCGTCGTTCGTGCCGTCGCCGGTCATCGCGACCAGCTTGCCCTCCGCCTGCTCGCGGCGGATGAGCGCCATCTTGTCCTCGGGCGTCGCCTCGGCCAGGAAGTCGTCCACGCCGGCCTCCGCCGCGATGGACGCGGCGGTGAGCGGGTTGTCGCCCGTGATCATGATCGTGCGGATGCCCATCGCCCGCAGGCGCGCGAAGCGCTGGCGCATGCCGCCCTTCACGACGTCCTTCAGGTGCACGACGCCCAGCGCGCGGGTGCGCTCGGCGACCACGAGCGGCGTGCCGCCGGCGTGGGCGACCGCTTCGACGACCGCGCGGATCTCGGGCGCCATCGTGCCGCCCGTGCCGGCCAGCCAGGCCGCGACCGCGTCGGCCGCGCCCTTCCGCAGCTCGCGGTCGCGCAGGTTCACGCCCGACATCCGCGTCTGCGCCGTGAAGGGCACGAACGTCGCGCCCTGGTCCGACAGGTCGGGGCCCCGCAGGCCGTGCTGCTGCTTGGCCAGGACGACGATCGATCGGCCCTCGGGGGTCTCGTCGGCGAGCGACGCCAGCTGGGCGGCCCGCGCGAGCTCGACCTCGGCGACGCCCGGGGCCGGCAGGAACTCGGTCGCCTGGCGGTCGCCGAGGGTGATCGTGCCGGTCTTGTCGAGGAGCAGCGTGTTGACGTCGCCCGCCGCCTCGACCGCGCGGCCCGACATCGCCAGGACGTTGTGCTGCACCAGCCGATCCATGCCCGCGATGCCGATCGCCGACACGAGCGCGCCAATCGTCGTGGGAATCAGGCAGACCAGGAGCGCGACCAGGACCGGCACCGGGATCTCCGTCCCCGCGTAGGCGGCGAACGGCTCGAGCGTCACGACGACCAGCAGAAACACGAGCGCCAGCACGGCCAGCAGGATCCCGAGGGCGAGTTCGTTCGGCGTCTTCTGGCGCTCGGCGCCCTCGACGAGCGCGATCATGCGATCGAGGAACGTGTGCCCCGGGTCCGACGTCACGCGGACGCGAATCCAGTCGGAAATCACTCGCGTGCCCCCGGTCACGGCCGACCGGTCGCCGCCCGACTCGCGGATGACCGGCGCCGACTCGCCGGTGATGGCCGATTCGTCCACCGACGCGACGCCCTCGATGACCTCGCCGTCGGCCGGGATGAACTCGCCGGCGCGGACGATGACCACGTCGCCCTTCCGGAGGCTGGCGGCCGGGACGGTCTCGACGGCGTCGGTCCCGGTGACGCGGCACGCAACGGTCTCGGTGCGCGTGCGGCGCAAGGTGTCCGCCTGCGCGCGGCCGCGCCCTTCGGCCATCGCCTCGGCGAAGTTCGCGAAGAGCACCGTGAACCACAGCCAGCACGCCACCTGTCCGGTGAACAGCGGCCGGCCCGTGCCGGCCAGCACCTCCTGGACGACGATCGCCGTGGTGAGGAGGCTGCCGGCCTCGACGAGGAACATGACGGGGTTCCGCACCTGCACGCGGGGATCGAGCTTGCGTACCGCGTCGATGGCGGCCTGCCGGACGATGCGGGGGTCCCACAGGGACAGGGTGTGCGTGCGCGCCACGGCGTCACTCCCTCCCGCCGGGCGCGGCGATCGGCGGGGCGCCGAACGCCTCGTCGAGGGCGAGGTTCAGCTCCAGCACGTTCACGCGCGCGCGGCCGAGGAACCCGAACGCGGGCGGCGCCGTGTGGGCCTCGATGAGCGCGCGCACCGCGTCCGGCGGGACCCCGCGCGTGCGCGCGATCCGCGCCGCCTGGATCGCCGCGGCCTGTGGCGGGATGTCCGGGTCGAGCCCGCTGCCGCTCGCCGTGACCATCTCGGACGGCACGCGCGACGCCGGCGTCTGCTCGGCGCGCGTCACGGCGTCGAGCCGCGCGCGGACCGCCGCGATCAGCGCCAGGTTCGAGGGCCCGTCGTTGGACCCGCCGGTCGCCGCCGCGTCGTAATCGACGGCCGACGGCCGGGGGTGGAAATACGCGGGCCGCGCGAACGCCTGCGCGACGAGGCGCGACCCCAGCACCGTGCCGTCCGCGCGGCGGAGGAGGCTGCCCTCGGCCTGCCGGGGAAAGGCGATCCGGCCGGCGGTCCAGAGCACCGCGTGGTACGCGCCGCCGAACAGCAGCATCGCCACCACGGTGAACCGCACGGCGTACCCGAACTCCCGTGTCATCGTCCGGCTCCTATCGCGACGAGAGGGACTCGGCGACCGGGCCGAGCACCGCGACCGGCATGAACATCAGCAGGCCGAGGATCACCACGACGGCCCAGAGGGTGCATCCGAACGTGACGCTGTCGGCGCGCAGGCTGCCCGCCGTCTCGGGCAGCGCGGGCTTGCGTCCGAGCGACGCCGCCAGCGCCAGCGGCGCGACGATCGGGATGTAGCGGGACAGCAGCATGACCAGCCCGGTCGAGACGTTCCAGAAGGGCGTGTTGTCGCCCAGGCCCTCGAAGCCCGAGCCGTTGTTGGCCCCGGCCGACGAGAACTCGTAGAGCATCTCCGAGAAGCCGTGCGGGCCGGGGTTGTGGAGCCACCCGAGCGCCGTCGCCGGGTTGTCCGTCGTCGCCCACAGCGCGCAGGCCACCGCCGTGCCGCCGAGGATCGCGAGCGGGTGCCAGATCAGCGCGAGGCTCGCGAGCTGGATCTCCCGGGCCTCGACCCGCTTGCCCAGGAACTCCGGTGTGCGGCCGATCATCATGCCGGCGACGAAGACCGTGACGACGACGAAGATGAACATGTTGATGACGCCCACACCCACGCCGCCGAAGATGGCGTTGATCCACATCCCGGCCATCGGCATCAGGCCGCCGAGCGGCGTCAGCGAATCGTGCATGGCGTTGACGGAGCCGTTCGACGTGGCCGTCGTGCTGACCGCCCAGAGCGCCGAGAGCGGGGCCCCGAACCGGACCTCCTTGCCCTCCATCGAGCCGGACGCCTGGTCCACGCCCATCGCGGCGATGGCCGGCGTGCCGCGGGTCTCCTGGGCGACGGCGACCGCCACGAGCGGCAGGTAGAGCGCCAGCATGACGCCGAAGAGCATCACGGCCAGGCGCCGTCGTCCGAGCATGAACCCGAGCGTCCAGGCCATGGCCATCGGGAGCGCGAGGATCGACCAGGTCTCGACGAGGTTCGTGACCGGCGTCGGGTTCTCGTACGGGTGCGTCGAGTTGGGCCCGAAGTAGCCGCCGCCGTTGGTGCCGAGCTGCTTGATCGCGACCATCGGCGCCGTGACGCCGCGCGCGATCGCCTGCGTCCGGCCTTCGACGGTCACCGCCCGAGCCGCGCCCTCGAACGTCACCGGCGAACCCTGCCACAGGAGGACGAGGCCGACGACGAGCGAGAGGGGCAGCAGGACCCGGACGCCCGCCCGCGTCAGGTCCACGTAGAACGACCCGACGTGCGTCACCCGGTCGCCGGCGAGGCACCGGATGAGCGCCACGCAGGCCGCGATGCCGGTCGCCGCGGTGACGAACTGCAGGAACGTCATCGCGAACATCTGCGAGAAGTACGACAGCCCCGTCTCGCCGCTGTAGTGCTGGAGGTTGGTGTTCGACGTGAAGCTCGAGATCGTGTTGAAGGCGAGCGTCGGTTCCATCGCGCCAATCCCGTCGGGGTTCAGCGGCAGGACGTGCTGGAGCGAGACGACGGCGAACGTCACGAGCCAGAAGACGAGGTTCGAGACGAGCATCGACGCCGAGTACTGCTTCCAGTCCTGAGGCGGCGCGGCGCCGGCGCCCGTCAGGCGCAGGACGAGCCGCTCGATCGGCAGGAGGACGGGGTCGAGCCACGTGCGCTCGCCCGTGAACACGCGCGCCATGTAGCGCCCGAGGGGCAGACTCAGGGCGATCGCCGCGACGAGGGTGAACGCGATCGCGAGCAGGTCCAGGCTCGTCATGAATCAGAACCGCTCCGGGCGGGTGCCGCCAGGAGCAGGTAGACGAACGGCGAGGCTCAGGACGAGAGCCACGATCGTCATCGCCGCCCCTGCAGGGCGGTCGCAGAACGCCACGAAGGCGCCGAAGCGCGCGAAGGTGACGAGCCCCAGCCCGACGAGGCCCGTGAGCAGCACGACCGCTCCTCCCACCCGACGTTCCACGACATGATCGAACGTACTGCCCGGCTTCGGCCTGAAGCCGGGCTCAGGAGATGCACATCAAGTTCCTGAGAGATCAGGGGCAAGCGGGCGGCCGGCGGCGATGCGACCGCCGGGCTGCCACTGCTGTGTGTGTCAGGCGGACTCGTCCGGTTCGGCCGTGGCGAAGCGATAGCCGACCCACGGCTCGCTGATGAGTAGCGCGGTGCCGAGGGATCGGGCGATCTTCTTCCTGAGCTGGCCGACGAGCGTCCACAGGTGCTCGGGTTGTTCGACCGCGTTCGGCCCCCAGACGGCTTTGAGGATCGCGCGGTGCGTCAGGACCCGGTCGTGGTGGCGCACGAGGAGCGACAGCAGGTCGAACTCCTTGGGCGTCAGCCGGATCTCGTCGTCGTGCCGCAGGACGCCGGCGGAACCGTAGTCGATCGTCAGGTCGCCGGCCTGGAACCGGCCAGTGCCGGCGCCGACGCCCGCGTCGCGCTGGACCCCGTCGGAGCGCGACGCGGATCCGCGCGAGCAGCTCTCCGGCGCCGAACGGCTTCAATGCGTAGTCGTCGGCGCCGGATCGAGCGCCTCGACCTTGTCGCGCTCCTCGTCGCGCGCCGAGCACGACATCGGGACGGCGGATCGCTCGCGGATGCGCCGGCACACCTCGGTGCCCTCGAGGTCGGGCAGGCCCAGGTCGAGGACGACCAGGTCCGGCGCGTGCGCCGCGCACATCGCCAGGCCGTCGGTGCCCGTGGCCGCAACCAGCACGTCGTAGCCGCCCGACCGGAGCAGCGGGCCGACCGCCCGCTGGATGGACGGCTCATCGTCGACGAGCAGGATGCGGGCGCGGGGGGTCATGCCGTGGGCGAGGCCGTCTCGACGTCGGGCCGGATGGCGGCGGGGACCGTGACGGTGAAGCGCGCGCCGCCATCCGGGGCGTTCTGCGCCGACACTTGGCCGCCCGCGACGGCCAGGAGTTCGCGCGCGATTGAGAGCCCCATCCCGGTGCCGGACGTGCGGTGACGCGCCCCGGCGCCGCGGTAGAAGCGCTCGAACACGTGCGGCAGGTCGGCGGGCGAGAGGCCCGGCCCGTGATCGCGGACGCTGATCGTCACCTCGGCGTCCGTCAGGCCCGCGACGACCTCGATGGCGGTCCCCGGCGGCGAGTACTGGGCGGCGTTCTCGAGCAGGTGCGCGACGGCGCTGGCCGTCAGCCGCGCATCGAGGCGTGCCGGTTCGTCGCGATCGATCCGCACGTGGACCGGGTGTCCGGCGAGCGCCTGTTCCACCTGCCGGCGGGCCGCGTCGAGGATCTCGCTCGGATGCGTCCACCGCGCCTCGGTGTGCACGGATCCCGCGTCGAGGCGCGCCATCTCGAGGATGTTCTCGAACAGCCGGCTCAGGCGCTCGGCTTCCGTGAGGATCACGTCGCTCTGCTCGGCGAGCGGGCGCGGCACGCCGTCCGACGCGCCGATGTTCGTCGCGGCGACGCGGATGGCCGCGAGCGGCGTGCGCAGGTCGTGCCCGAGCGAGGCGAGGAGCGCCGTCTTCAGTTCCTCGCTGTGGCGCGTGAGCTCGGCGGCCTTGCGCTCGTCGAGCAGCCGCGCGCGCTCGATGGCGAGCGCGACGAGCCCCGCGAGCGCGTCGAGGGTGCCGGCCTCGACCGACCGGCCGCTCGACGCGAGCAGCCCGATCGGCTTCGTGCCGGCGCGGAGCGGGACCAGCCGGACGCTCCGGTCGTCGATCACCAGCTCGCCGTGGCCGGCATACGTGCGCGTGCGGGCGTCGGAAATCCACCGACGCGCGCGCATCCCGCATCGCCGCGGTGAGCCGGTCCTGACCGTCAGCGTCGTCGGGCGGCCGGCCTCGAAGAGACGTCCCAGCCGCCGGGGTCCGCCGGGAGCGCGACTGCCACGAAGTCAAGGTCGAACCGCGCGATCGACCGCGCGAGCAGCGCAGGGCATGCCGCTGGCGGTCATTGCCAGGATGTCGCGGCTGAGGTCGAACAGGCGCGCGAGTTCGTCGCGGCGATCGACGGCCTCGGCCGTCCGCGCGCGCGCGACCGCCGAGAGGTTGCTCGCCACCAGGCTCACCGCCAGCAGCGCGAAGAGCGCGACCCAGTTCTGGGCGTCGATGCTCCAGGTGCCGACCGGCGGGAGGAAGAAGTAGTTGAAGCTGAGGATCGCCGCGACCGAGGTGACGACCGCGGCCCAGAGGCGGGCCGTGGCCGCCACGACCAGGACGACGAGCAGGAAGGTCGTCGAGACGATGGCGGCGTTGGACACGTGCAGCCATCGCCCGTAGGCGATCGTGACGAGGGCGACGGCGGCCAGGCCCGCCGCCGCGCGCGCGCCGTCCTGGCCCCACCGGTGAGGCATGGTCACGCCATCATAGCGGAGGCCGGATCCTACAGCTCGATGTGCGATCCCACCTCGAACACGCGGTCCGGCGGGATCCGGAAGAACGACGTCGCCTGCGCCGCGTTGCGCGCCATCAGCGCGAACAGGCGCGTGCGCCAGCGCGGCATGTCGCTCTGCTCGGTCGAGAGCAGCGTCTCGCGGCCGAGGAAGAAGGTCGCCTGATCGATGCCGGGTGTCGGCAGGTCCCGCCGGGCCAGCAGCGCCGGGATGTCCGGTTCCTCCATGAACCCGTAGTGCGCGACGACGCGGACGAAGCCGTGCCCGAGGTCGGTGACCTCGACGCGGTCGCGGTTGCGGACGCGCGCGGACTCCTCGGTCACGATCGTCAGGAGCACGACCTGCTCGTGCACGACGCGGTTGTGGATGAAGTTCTGCAGCAGGGCGGGCGGGGTGCCTTCCGGGTTGCCCGTCATGAAGACGGCCGTGCCGGGCACGCGCGCCGGCGACTCGTGCCGCATCCGCTCGAAGAACTCCTTGAGCGGCAGCGTCCGCGCCCGCATCCGCGCCCCGAGCTGCTGCCGGCCGCGCTTCCACGTCGTCATGACCGTGAACACGGCGGCGGCGACGACCAGCGGCACCCAGCCGCCGTCCTCGATCTTGATGATGTTGGCGCCGAAGAAGGCCAGGTCCACGACGAGGAACGCGGTCGTCAGGCCGACGGCCGCGAGCTGGCTCCAGCCCCAGCGGTGCCGGGCGACCCAGTAGGCGAGCAGCGTCGTGATGACCATCGTGATGGTGACCGCGATGCCGTACGCGGCCGCGAGGTTCGACGAGGACTCGAAGGCGAGCACCAGCGCGATCGTGCAGAGGAAGAGGCCGGTGTTCACGCCCGGGACGTAGACCTGGCCGATCTCGCGCGCCGAGGTGTGCGCGATCTTCATCCGCGGCAGGTACCCGAGCATGGCCGCCTGGCGCGAGAGCGAGAAGGCGCCGGAGATCACCGCCTGCGACGCGATGATCGCGGCCAGCGTGGCCAGGACCAGCAGGGGATAGAGCGCCCAGGCCGGCGCCATGCGGTAGAACGGGTTCGAGACGGCGCCGGGCGTGTGGATCAGCAGCGCGCCCTGGCCGAAGTAGTTGACGAGCAGCGCCGGCAGGACGACGACGAACCACGTCAGCACGATGGGGCGGCGGCCGAAGTGGCCCATGTCCGCGTAGAGCGCCTCGCCGCCGGTGACGACGAGGAAGACGGCCCCGAGCACCAGGAAGCCGGTCCAGTGGTTGGTCGCGAGGAACACCACGGCGTGCCACGGGTTGACGGCGCGCAGCACTTCCGGCGCCGCCGCGATCTGGACCAGGCCGAGCACGGTCAGCGCGGCGAACCAGACCAGCGTGACGGGCCCGAACACCGCGCCGACGCCGGCCGTCCCGCGCCGCTGGAACCAGAACAGCACGGCGAGGATCACCAGCGCCGCCGGCACGACGAACGCGTCGAGCCCGGGGGCCGCGACCTCGAGGCCTTCGATCGCGCCGAGCACGGAAATCGCCGGCGTGATGATGCCGTCGCCGTAGAGCAGCGCCGCGCCGAACAGCCCCACCAGGAGGACGGTCCCGTGCATCCGGCCCTTCGCGACCGGGTGCGCCAGCGCCGTCAGCGCCAGGATGCCGCCCTCGCCGCCGTTGTCGGCCTTGGTCACGTAGGCGAGGTACTTGATCGAGATGACGATGATCAGGGACCAGAAGATGAGCGACAGCACGCCGAGGACGTTCGCCGGCGTCACGGCGAGTCCGTGGGCCTCGTTGAAGCACTCCCGGAAGGCGTAGAGCGGGCTGGTCCCGATGTCGCCGTACACGACGCCCAGGGCGACCAGGCTCTGCGTGAGGAGGTAGCGGTTGGTGGGCGGCGCGGCGTGGGGGGCGGTCGAGGTGTGCGCCGCGGGGGCGGCTGGCGTGGTCGGGCGTCCGTTGCCGGTGGAGGGCATTCGTCTCCTGTCAGCAGGCGATCATATGTCATCGCCCGGTAGACTGGGCCCGTGGACCTCTTCACCCGATCGTTCCTGCTGCTGCTCGTCCTGCTGAATCCGTTCGTGCTGAGCGTGTACCTGCTCGAGCTGGTGCGGTCGCTCGACCTGCGATCGTTCTCGCGTCAGCTGGCGCGGGCAGGCGCCATCAGCCTCGCGGTGTTCACGGCGTTTGCCTGGGCGGGCGACGGGCTCTTCGAGAACGTGTTCCAGGTGCGGTTCTTCGCGTTCCTGATCTTCGGCGGAATCGTGTTCCTCATCATCGGCGTGCGGCTGATCATCCGCAACGAGGAGCCGTCGCTCCCGGCCGGGCAGGGCGGCGAGGGGGCCGCCGTGGCGATTGCGACGCCGTTCATCATCGGTCCGGGCACGATCAGCGCCAGCGTCCTGGCCGGCGCGCGCCTGCCGTTCCCGCTCGCCGTCGCGGCCATCGGCCTCGCGCTGTTCGCGGCGCTCGCGGCCATGGTGCTGATCAAGCGCCTGCACGACCGCGTGCGCCGGAGCCACGAGCGGCTGGTCCGGCGCTACGTGCAGATCGCCGGCCGCGCGACGGCACTGTTCACCGGATCGTTCGCGATCGACATGATTCTGCGCGGCCTCGAGGGCTGGCTGGCGTTCATGGGTTTCGGGAACTCGTAGAGCGGAGGCCAGACCCGCCTCATTCTGGCAGGGACGACATCGGTTCCAGAGACGTCCGTTCCGCCAGCGCGAGCGCCGCGGCGGCACTGCCGACTCTCGACAGCGCGTCCAGGCCCCAGTGCGCGGACGCTTCGAGCGCGATCGTCCCCTGGGTCCGCCGCGCCAGCAGGTCGGCCGGCGTGGCCCATCCGGTTGCCGTCCGGTCGTCGCGATCGAGGCCATCCTGGCCCGCGGGCACGCGCAGCAGGAAGACGCGCGTGTCGAACCGGCGACCACGCCGACGCCCTGACGCAGGAAGAAGCCGACGACCTCGCCGGGTCGCGCCGAGCGCGACGCGCATCGCCGACTTCTGGCGCGTGCGCTGGCTGACCGTGCTGGCACCAACATCGGCCGTGGCGATGACGAGGGCCAGGGCCGCGAACGCCGTCATCAACAGCATGTTGAATCGCGGCGTCGCCGTGCCCCGGCTGAACGCATCGCCGGCAGACCGCACATCGCTGATGGGTCGTCTCGGATCGATCGATCTGACGGTTGCGAGCACCGCGGCCGTGGCCCCCGGCGAAGAGCGCACGACGAGCGTGCTCGGGTAGCTGCTCGCCTGCGTCGTCGGCAGGAAAACCACTGGCGGGTCGGGCTCCCGCGCGCTGTTGTAGCGCATGTCGCCGATGACGCCCACGATGGTGAACGTCCCGAACGAGTAAACTCGATTGGCTGCCCGATCGGGTCCACGGCGGGCAGGAACTGGCGTGCCGCCGCCTCAAGCTGATGACCGCGACCAGGGCGAACCGGCCGTGTCCGAGGGCGGCGATCGTGCGGCCCGACCTGACCCGCACCCGGAGCAGCTCGAGGAATCCAGGCGTCACGCCGCGACGGATGATTCGCGTCGGCTCGGTGCCTGGCGCCGGCACCGGATCTCCAGGGAATCGGACCGGAGACGACGTGTTGCCAGACGCGTAGGGCGCGCCGGTGGTCGCGGCGGCCTCGACGTGCGGAAGCTGGTGCAGGGCGTCGAGCACGGTCTGGACGTAGAGATGCTGGGCTTCCGTTCCGACGCATCGCGGGACGCCGTAATCCGCATCGACGTGATTCCTGACGGATCGAATCCTCGTCGGCCAGCAGCAGGCGGCGGACGAAGCTGCTGATCAGAGACCCGAGCCGACGAGCAGCGTGACGGCCAGCGTGACTTCGAGCGACGCCAGTCCGGCCCGGAGCCTGCGGCCACGATGGCCGGCGATCGCGCCGGGCGTTCCGTCGCGTAGTCCCTGCACCAGGTCGTTGCGGACGCCTGGATGGCCGGCAGCAGCCCGCACAGCACGCCCGTAGCCACGGCGGCGATCGAGGCGAATGCCAGCACGCGAAGATCGACCGACGCTGGTTCGACCGGGGCACGGAGATCGGGAGCGCCACGCGCGCCATGCCGACGCCCCACCACGCAATGGCGACACCGGCGGCCGCGCCCGCCGTGGACAGGAGCAGGCTCGACCGCAACTGGCGGCCAGCAACACAGCCTGCGCCGAGCGCGCCGCGCAGCGTCAGTTCCCTCGCGCGCGTCGCGCCCTGCGCCAGAAACAGGTTCGAGACGTTCACGCACGCGATGAGCAGCACCAGGGCCACGGCGCCAAGGAGCGTCAGCATCCACTGCCTTGCACCGCTGACGAACATCTCGATCATCGGGACCAGGGTGACCCGCGTGAAGCCCCGGTTTGCCTTGACGCGCGCCTCTTCGAATCGCGCCTGAATGGCGTCGAGCGACTGCTCGGCCTGCGCCGTCGTCACGTCCTCACGCAGCCGCGCGGTCACCTGGTACGTGTAGCTCTGCGGCACGCCGTACTGCCGGTCTTCCGGGCTGAAGGCGAGCGGGAGGAAGATGCCTGTCTGCAGCGGCTCCGCGACCGGCCACTCGAAGTCGGCCGGCAGGACGCCGACGATCACGTACGGATCATCCTCGAGGCGCAGCGTCCGGCCGACCACGTCGGGCGCGCTGGCGAACCGGTCGCGCCAGTACCCGTGGCTGATGATCGCGACGTGCGACCGGTCGATCCGTTCGTCGGCCTCGACGAAAGTGCGGCCCAGCAACGGCGTCGTGCGCAGCACCTCGAAGAACCCCGCCGAGGCCCGAATGACGCGGACCTCCTCGGGCTCGCCCGCGCCTCGGACCGTGAACAGCCCGCCGGCGGCGAGGCTCAGGGCCTCGAAGACGTCGGCGTGCTCGCGCCAGTCCAGGAAGCCCCGCGGCATCATGCCGACCGTCCGGTCGCCCGTCGTCGGGTTGGTCAGCTGGATGGTCACCAGGCGATCGGGCTCGTCGTAGGGCAGGGGCCGCAGGACCGCGCCGTCGACGATCGAGTAGATGGCGGTCATGGCGCCGATGCCGAGGGCGAGCGTGAGCAGCGAGGCCAGGGTGAACGCTGGCGCACGGCGGAACAGGCGCAGGGCGTGGATCAGATCCTGACGCATGACGAGGGGACGTCGCCATGATAAGGCAGATCGGCGGCGGGATTGGTGACACGACCCGCCGGCCCCGCCTTAGGCGGGCGGGGCTGAAATCGGCGCCAAGGATGACGTCTCCGCCACGGCGACCGCGGCGTCCACGTTGCCGAGCGGCGACAGGGTACCCAGGACCCAGTGGGTCAACGGTTCGAGGACGATCTTCTGCTGGTTGGACCGGTCCACGAGATCGGCCGGCGTGGCCCATCCGGTTGCCGTCCGGTCGTCGCGATCGAGGCCGTCCTGGCCCGCGGGCGCGCGCAGCATGAAGACGCGCGTGTCGAACCGGCGCGCTTCGGCCTCCGGCGTCACCCAGCGGAAGAACGGCACGATCGAGGTGAGGTCGATGCGCAGGCCGCGCGCGTCGAGCGCCGACCGGAACGCGTCCACGCTGCCGGCGAGCGTCCGCCTGAGCCCGACCGCGGCACTGTGGGTGAGCGGCCCGTTGACGGGCAGCACCGCGGCCTGTTCGAGGGTCAACCGGGCCGCGGCAATCGCCACCGCGAGGCGCTGGGCCGGCGTCGCCGCCAGCGGTTCGGAACGCGGGTGCACGGGCAGCACGACGTCGTTCCAGTCCTTCGCGAGGTCGTCGCGCTCGACGCGTCCGCCGGGGAGGCCGACCGTGGGAGCCGATTCATTTTCGCGGTGCCGTTCGACGCAGAAGACCTCGAGGCCGTGTTCGCCATCGCGCACGAGGACGACGGCGGAGGCGACGGCCGGCGTGGCCGGGGGACGGGCAGGATCCGGATTCGACATGCGCCATCGTCGCACGTCGAGGTCCGCGGGGCCTACTGTCCGAGGCGGGACGCCGGACGGAGTAGACTCGTGCACCGCGCCCGGCGCGGCCGACTCTCGGGCGGCTGGCGGCGCGCCAACTTCGGGCGGCGCACCACGTTCGGCGACGCCCGCGTGTCGAGGCATCCATGTCCGTCCAGGCTCACCTGCACGTCTCACCGGCCGGCTACGACCGGCGGATCCGCGAGCTGATCCCGCTCTACGACGAGCTGCTGCCGGAGGTCGTGCGCGCCCTCGGGTTCGCGCGTCGCCCGCTGCGGCGGATCAGCGAGCTCGGGGTCGGCACCGGCGCGCTCGCCAGCCGCTGCCTCGACGCGTTCCCGCGGGCGCGCCTCCGGGGCATCGACGCGGATGCCGACATGCTGGCGGTCGCCGCCGCGCGTCTCGGCCGGCGCGCGGCGCGGGCCACGCTCGTGGCCGGCGACTTCGTCTCGACGCCCCTGCCGCCGTGCGATGCGATCGTCGCCAGCTATGCGCTGCACCACATCCGGACGCCACGCCGGAAGCAGGCGTTCTACCGGGCCTGCCGCGCGGCGCTTCGTCCGGGCGGCGTCCTCGTCATCGGCGACTGCTGCCCGGCGTCCACGCCCGCCGGCGTCGCCCGCGACCTCGATGTCTGGTTCACGCACCTCGCGCGGTCCGCGGGATCGCGCGCGGCCGCGCGCCGCATCTACGAGTCGTGGGCGAGCGAGGACACCTACATGCCACTCGCCGACGAGCTGCGCTGGCTCACGCGCGCCGGCTTCGAGGTGGACGTGCCCTGGCGGAAGTCGCCGTTCGCGGTCGTCGTGGCGAGCGTGCCGGCTCGCTCGCGCGCGCGGCAGGCGGCGCGAGGATGACCCGCGGCGACTGACCGGGATCGCGCTCCGACCGCGGCGCCACCCGGCATGCCGTGTGCCGTGGGTTCGGCTCGAGACGCGCGCTAGAAGCCGCGCTTCCGGCCGCGGAGACCCCGACGGCTGCCCTTCGGCTTGGGTCGCTTGAACTGCGCGTTGTTGTCGAACGACCGAAAACCGTCCGCCGCCCGAGGTTCGCGGTCGCGTGCCTCGTTGACCTTCAACATCCGACCTTGCAGCTCGTAGCCATCGAAGCGCGAAATGGCTTCGGGAACGACGGACGGGTCGCTGAACGTGACGAAGGCAAATCCCCGCGGCTGCCCCGTCGAGCGGTCCACGGGCAGGAAGACCTCCGCCACGTCGCCCACGGCGGTGAACAGGGTCTCGATCTCCGCCTGGGTCGTGCTGAAATTGAGATTACCGACGAACAGTTTCGCAGAAATGGTGTGCCCCTTTGCTGGCGTGAGTGGCCGGAACCTCGCAGGCGTGGGTCCGGCAGGATGCGGTCTGTTCCCCGTGGCCGTCTCCAGAAGGGCGGTCCCAGGGGCAGAACACCATTCTGCCCGATCCGGCCTGGCTCGACACGAGACGTGGATTTGGCGTGGGATGCCTGCGACGCCGAGCCGGTCGCGCGATGTCGAATCGCATCTCCAGGGCAGAGCCGCCCTCGAGGGCCCAGGCGCCGGCATCGTCATTCGACGGCTCGAACATGCGCGCCAGCAAGCGATCGAACGCTACCTGTCGGCGCAGACGCTGCAGGTCAACGCCGTCGCGTGATGCGCCCGGTCGTTGAGCCGCGCCTCGAGGGCGGCTCGCCAACGCCGGCACACTGACGTGCCGTCAGTCTGACCCGTCGTCCGGCGTCTTCCCGTGAAGTCGTTGATTCCAAAGTGCCGGAGGAGGGAATCGAACCCACACGACCCGTTAGGGTCACAAGATTTTGAGTCTCGCGCGTCTGCCAGTTTCGCCACTCCGGCCCGAGGGCAATCAAGAGCCTACCGCACTTCCCCGGGCCCGTGAGCCCGCTCATACGCCCGGCGCGCCGGGCGACCGGCTACTTTCTGGGGCGGGGAGGCCCGCATGGCCGTATTTCGCGAGGATCCGTATTCCGGGCACAACTTCCAGGTCGTCATCAACGGCGTGTTCGACGACGGCCACGCGGTGCGGGGATCGTTCTCGGAGGTCTCGGGGCTCGACGTCACCGTCACGCCCATCGAGTACCGGAACGGCTCGGAGGACACCACCGTCCGCAAGATCCCCGGCCTGAAGAAGTTCTCCAACATCACCCTGAAGCGCGGCGTGATCGGGGACCTGGGCTTCTGGGCGTGGATCAAGTCCGTCCTTGATGGCAACGTCCAGCGCGCCAGCGGGACCATCACGCTGCTCGACGAGACCGGCCAGCCGGTGATGGTGTGGAAGTTCCGGCGCGCGTGGCCCTGCAAGTGGACCGGGCCCACGCTGAACGCGACCGCGAACGAGGTCGCGATCGAGACGCTCGAGCTCTGTCACGAAGGGCTCGAGGTCGAGTAGGCCGGCCGCGCCATGACGCCCAGACCTCGCGTGACCCGCAAGGCCGCTTCGCCCGCCCGAGCGTCCGCCGCGCCACCCGCTCGAGCGTCCACCGCGCCGCTCGCCGGCGGCCGCGTCGCCGAGGTCGTGCTCGATGTCGAGGTCGAACACGATCGCGTCCATCTCGTGCTGGCCAACTGCGGCGACGCGGTCGCCACCGAGATCGTCGTCGAGTTCTCGAGACCGATCGTGGGCCCGGAGATCGGCCGTGAGACGGTCGAGATCTCGCAGTTGCCCGTGTTCCGGCAATGCGGAGTGTTGCGACCGGGACGGGTGCACCGGATCTTCTGGGACGCCGCGCCGGCGCTGCTCGCGAACCCGGACCGATGCGCGCCGTTCACCGCGACCGTGACCTGGAGCGAGCGCGGCCGCGCGCGCCAGCGCGCGCGGTATCACCACGACCCGTCGATCCACCGGGTGTGGCCGCGCGGCACGGACTGACGCGCCGGCCGGCGCGTTCGCCTACCGTGAGTCCGGCACGTCCTCGGCGAGCATCAGCCGCGCCGTCTGCTCGAGGACCGCGAGACTGACGCGCGTGCCGTCGGGCGAGATCCCGAACGACTCGGTCGCCCAGTCGGACGAGAACCCGGCGAGGGGCCGCCTGGAGGCCGACGTGTCCCGGTCCGGCGCGAAGTCCTGGACGTAGACGCCGGTCCGGTTCCGCTCGTCGGTGCCGACCCAGGCGATCGACCGGCCATCCGGCATCCAGCGGGGCCGGCCCAGGATGATGTTCGTCGCCCGCAGCGGCGTCGGCACCTCGATCTGCCACGACAGCGGGGTGGCGGCCGCCACGTCGAGAAAGTGGATCGTGTTGCGGTTGTCCGGCGAGATGGTGACGTAGGCCGCGTAGCGCCCGTCGGGGGAGCTCTCGGCGAAGTTGACCGACCCGGCCAGCAGGCGCGTGGCCTCGCTGCCGTCGCGCCGGATCTTCCAGACCCCCGGCTTCTCCGGGTTCGCGCTCCAGTACAGGACCCAGTCGCCGTTGCCGCCCACCGAGGGGTTCTCCGCGTCGGTGCCGTCGTGGGTCAGTTGCCGCGCGTTGCTGCCGTCGGCGTTCGCGATCCAGATCTCGAGGTGGCCGGCCCGGTCCGAGCTCCACACGATTTCGCGCCCGTCCGGCGTGAACCCCGGATCCCAGTCCTGCGCCTCGTCGTCGGTCAACTGACGATAGATGCCCGTCTCGAGTTCGAGCGTCCACAGGTCGAGATTGCCGGCGCGGTTCGAGGAGAACACGACGCGGCGGCCGTCGGGCGAGTAGACCGGCTGCCGATCCCGGCCTTCACTGCGCGTCAGCACCCGCTCGCCTCCGGTGGTCGCCCCGGCCGTGACCTCCCGTAGATTCTGGCGCTCCTGCACCTGGTTGAAGACGAGGCCGTCGTCGCCGATGGCGGCCACGCGCGAGAAGTCCACGCGCAGGCCCGAAAGCGGGAACAGGTGCTCGGTCCAGAAGAGCGTCGTCACGGCGCCGGATCCGGGCTGGTAGTGGACGAAGCGGCTGAGCAGACTGCCGAGGTCGCCCAGCAGGGAATCCGCGATGGCGAACGTCAGCTCGTGGGCCCCGGTCCAGACCGGGTAGGAGAGGGGGCGGCCGCCGCCGACCGTGCGTTCGTCCACCGTGCCGGTGTCCACGTCGATCAGGAGCAGCCGGTAGTCGGGGCTGATCCCGGTCGCCGACGCCTGCACGACGGCGATCGTCCGGCCGTCGGGCGACCACGTGGGGCCCCAGACGGCGATGTCGAACCTGACCAGGATGCGCTCGTCGCCGGTCTGCGCGTCGGCGATGGCGAGGGTCGTGGCCAGCGTGCCGTCCACCACCCTGGGGCGCAGGAAGACCACCGAGGCGCCGTCGGGCGACCAGGCCGGCATCAGCGCGTCGCTCACGACCTTGCGCGCCTGTCCGCCGACGAGCGCCTGGCGATAGACGGAGATCGTGCGGCCTTCGTCCCGCTGGAAGAGCAGCGTGGATCCGTCGGGGGAAAACGACGGAAAGCTGTCGGGCCCCGCGGTGGCTCCTCGCCGCCGCCGGCGAGCTGCTTGATCCAGATCCGCGGCGTCCCGTCGCGGGTGGAGGTGAACGCGACCATGCTGCCGTCGGGCGACGCGGTGGGCTCGCGGTCGGTGCCCGACACCGTCAGCCGGCGGACACGCGCCGGCTCGGTCGTCGTCGGGCTCCGGAACGCGGAGGCGATCGCGAAGCCGGCCACACGCCGAGGACGACAGCAGCGCCCCCGTCATCCAGCCCGTGCGAGGCGTCCTGCCGGGCGGGCGCCACCGTCTTCGGCTGGCTGTCCGACGCGGTGGCGGCGTTGTCGATCGCGAAGGCGAGGTCCCGCGCCGACTGGAACCGCTCGTCCGGCCGCTTTTCGAGACACCGCCGCACCACCCGCCAGAGGGCCGGTGCGATGGTGCCCGACCCGGGAGTGATCTCCGGCGGCTCCTCGCGGAGGATCGCCGTCATCGTCTCCGCGGACGTGTCGCGCTGGAACGCCCGGGCGCCGGTCAGCATCTCGTAGAGCACGCAGCCGAACGAGAAGATGTCCGTGCGGTGATCGACGGTCTCGCCGCGCACCTGCTCGGGCGACATGTACCCGACGGTGCCCATCACCGTGCCGGGCGCCGTCAGCCCCGTACGCGTGGCGCCGCCGGACGACGCGTCGCCACCGTCGCCGACCGCCGCCGCCAGGCCGAAGTCGAGCACCTTGGCCTGGCCCTGACGGTCGATGATGATGTTCTCGGGTTTGAGGTCGCGATGCGCGATGCCGCGTTCGTGGGCCGCCCCGAGCGCGCGCGCCACCTGCCGCGCGAGCTCGGCCGCCTTCCAGGTCGGCAGCGGGCCCTGGCTGAGGCGCTCGCGCAGCGTCTCGCCCTCGACCAGTTCCATGACGGCATACGCGCGCCCGGCGTCGCGGCCGAAGTCGTAGATGGCGACGATGTTGGGGTGGGCGAGGGCCGCGACGACCTTGGCTTCCCGCTCGAACCGGTCCGGCGCGGCGGGTTCGTCGGCGAAGCCGGCGGGGAGCACCTTGACGGCGACGTCGCGGTCGAGCCGGTCGTCCCTGGCGCGGTACACCTCGCCCATGCCGCCGGCGCCGAGTGTTCCGATGACTTCGTAGGGGCCGATGCGATCGCCCGCGTGCAGGGGCATGTGGCGAGATTCTACCTGCCGTTCCCCCGGCGCGCCTACCGCACCTCCGCGTGCTCGGCCGCGAACTCCTCCCACGGTCCCTTGAAATCGAGGATCGATCCCGGCTCGAACCGCCAGACGCGGGTGCCGACCTCCTCCATCAGGTCCTGGTCGTGCGTGACGAGGAACACCGTCCCCTCGAAGTTCTGCAGCGCGACGTTGAGGGCGTTGATCGACTCGAGATCCAGGTGGTTCGTCGGCTCGTCGAAGACCAGCACGTTCGGCTGCTGCAGCATGATCCGGCAGAAGAGCAGCCGTGCCGTCTCGCCGCCCGAGAGCGCGTCGGTGGGCTTGTGGCCCTCCTCGCCGCTGAAGAGCATCTGCCCGAGCAGCCCGTGGATGTCCTGCCGCGACGCGTCCGGATCGAACTGGTGCAGCCACTCGACCGCCGTCATGCCCCTGGCGATCGCGCCCGTGTGGTCCTGCGGGAAGTAGCCGACCGAGACCTCGTGGCCCCAGCGGACCATCCCCCCGTCGATGTCGCCCGGCGCGGCCGGCAGGCCCGGTGCGTCGGCCAGCAGCGCCTTCAGCATCGTCGTCTTGCCGACGCCGTTCCGGCCCACGAGCACGATCTTCTCGCCGCGGTTCACGATCGCGGAAAAGTCCGAGACCACCTCGAGGGAGCCGTGCGCCTTCGAAACGCCCTGGCACTCGAGCGCGACCTTGCCCGACGGCCGCGCCATCCGGAACTTGACGTAGGGCCGCTGGATGTTCGACCGCGCGAGCGCGCCCGTCTCGAGCCGCTCGACCTCCTTGCGCCGCGACTGCACCTGGCTCGACCGCGTGCCGGCCGAGAACCGCGCGATGAAGTCGTTGAGCTGCGCGATCTTCTTCTCGCGCTGCGCGTGGTCGGCCTCGATCCGCGCCCGGATCTGCGTCTTGGCCAGCACCATGTCGTCGTAGCCGCCCGTGTAGGTGATGATCGTCTGGTAGTCGATGTCGGCCGTGTGCGTGCAGACCTCGTTCAGGAAATGCCGGTCGTGCGAGATCACGATGAGCGTGCCGTCGTAGCGGATCAGGAACTCGCGCAGCCAGTGGATCGAGTCGAGGTCGAGGTGGTTGGTCGGCTCGTCGAGCAGCAGCGCCTCCGGACGCCCGAAGAGCGCCTGCGCCAGCAGCACCCGCACCTTCTGCCCGCCCTGCAGCTCCGCCATCGTCTTCTCGTGGACGTCGTGCGGGATGTCCAGGCCCTGCAGGAGCGTCGCCGCGTCGCTCTCCGCCGAGTAGCCGTCCTCGTCGCCGACGATGCCCTCGAGCTCGCCGAGGCGCATGCCGTCCTCGTCGGTCAGCACGGTCTTCGCGTAGAGCGCCTCGCGCGCCTGCAGGGCGTCCCACAGCCGCGGGTTGCCCATGATGACGGTGTCCACGACGCGCACCGCGTCGAACGCGAACTGGTCCTGGCGCAGCACGCCCAGTTTGTCCGGCCGCGAGACCGTGCCCTTCTGCGGGTGCGACTCGCCCGTGAGCAGCTTCATGAACGTGGATTTCCCGGCCCCGTTCGGCCCGGTCAACCCGTACCGCCGCCCCGCCGAAAACGTCGTCGTGACGTCCTCGAAGAGGATCTTCGAGCCGAACCGCATGGACACGCCCTGAACGGAAATCATCGACACACCTTGTCTGGAAGACGAACGGCCGAAGGACAAACCACTGATTGTACATCGCGGGCAAAGTTTGAAGTTTGAACTTCGAACCGTGGTGGGCGGCTTTGCCGCCATCAGGGTGGTATTCTCCCCCCGACGTCCGTATCAGGACGGTTTTCTGGAGGCACTCATGACCCGCTCGACCCGCCGGCTGGCCCGGCTTCGCGTTGCGGCCCTCGGCGTCGCGATGCTCGCGGCCGGGGCGTTCCAGCCCTGGCGCCTGCTCGCCCAGGCCCCGGTGCCCTCGCAGGGCGTCCGCTTCGCGACCATCAGCGAAGCCGACATGCGCGAGTACCTGACCTACCTCTCGTCCGACACGCTGCAGGGGCGCCAGGTGTTCACCGAGGGCTACGGCCTCGCCCTGAGCTACGTCGCCGAGCACCTCCGCGACTGGGGCCTGAAGCCGATGGGCGACGACGGGACGTACTTCCAGTCGGTGAAGCAGCGCGGCTACGAAGTCACGAACAACTCGTCGATCACGGTCGAGGTCAACGGGCAGAGCCGCACGTTCAAGCACGGCGACCACGTGACGTTTCCCACCATGTCCGGCGGGAAACAGACGCTCTCGTTCGACGGCGTCGAGTTCGTCGGCTACGGCACCGTGAACCTCGACAAGAACTACGACGACTTCCGCGGCCGTGACGTGAAGGGCAAGCTGGTCGCGTACCTCGGCGGCACGCCGTCGGTGCTGATCGATCCGAACGCCGGCGGCCGGGGCGGCCGGCGCGGCGGCAACCGCAACAACTTCATCCTGCAGACCTACGGCGCGGGCGCGGTCCTGAGCTTCGCCCCGGCCCCGCCGCCGCCGAGCCCGGAGGCCGAGGCGGCCCGCCAGGGGCTCGAGAACATCAGCAACGCCGTCGCCGAGGCCCAGGCCCAGCTGGCCGCCGCGGGGCGCGGCGGGCGGGGCGCTGGGCGTGGCTTCGGTCGCGGCGGCCGCGGCGCGGCACCCCAGGCCGACCTGACGACCGTCCAGGACGTCGAGGCGCACCTGCCGGCCCAGATCACGGCCGACGAGACCTTCTACGACTTCCTGTTCAGCGCCGCCCCGACGAAGTTCGCGGACCTGCGCGCGCGCAGCGAGAACGGCGATCCGCTGGTCCCGATGACCATTCCCGCGAAGGTGACCGTCAACGTCGACGCCACCTACAACCTCGTGTCCACCCAGCTCACCAAGAACGTGGTCGGGATGGTCGAGGGCACCGACCCGCAGCTCAAGGACACCTATGTGTTCTTCGGCGCGCACCTCGACCACGTCGGGTACCGCACGAGCGCGACCGCGGGCCGCGGCGGCCGCGGCGGCCAGGCGAGCGCGGGGCCGCCCGACCTCATCTACAACGGCGCCGACGATGACGGCTCGGGATCGACGGGGCTGCTGGGGATCGCCAAGGCCTTCGCGACCGGGCCGAAGCCGAAGCGCTCGGTGATCTTCGTGTGGCACGCGGGGGAGGAGGCCGGCCTGCTCGGGTCGCGCTACATGGCCGACTTCCCGGTGGTGCCGCTCGAGAAGGTCCAGGCCCAGCTCAACATCGACATGATCGGCCGCAACCGCGACAACGACGAGTCGATGAGCAACACCGTGTTCGTCATCGGCGCCGACCGGATCAGCACGGACCTCCACAACCTGCTCGTGGAGACCGACGCGACGCTCAGGAATCCGGTCACGCTCGACTACGAGTACAACGACCCGAGCGACACGAACAGCTTCTACACGCGCAGCGACCACTACAGCTACGCGGCCAAGGGCATCCCGATCGCCTTCTTCTTCACGGGCACGCACCCGGACTACCACCAGGCGTCGGACAGCGTGGAGAAGATCCTCTTCCCGAAACTGACCCACATCGCCCAGCTCGTCTACGAGACGGGCTTCAACATCGCGAACTCCGAACGGACCCTGACGCGCGACAACAAGGGCCCGCGGGCGGGGAAGGGCTTCAGCGGGAAGATCGTCAAGTAGCGGTGGGGTAGTCCGTTCCCGGGCGCCCCTGGCGGCCCTCCGCACCCCTCGGCGAGGCGGATCCGCGGGTGCGGGGTACCCGTGTGCCCCGGCTCGCGTGCCCCCGGCTTAACCCCCAAGGTACACGGGACTTAGCCACTTCTTCACGGGGGAGAAAGTCAGGCGAAAAAGACCCGGAAGTCCCCTGTTTATGCGACCTTCCGGTTGAGTACGTGGGGCGTTTCATGTATCATAATGAGACGTTTCTGCTCGCAGAAACCCAACCTCACGTTCAAACCAGCGCAGTCGGGGGACACGTGGCATTTGAGATCGGTGACAAGGTCATTTACCCGAATCACGGGCTCGGTGTGATCCAGCGGATCGAGACGAAGACCATCATGGGCACCACCTGCGGCTTCTACCAGCTGCGGATGGCCAACGACACGACGGTCTTCGTGCCCGTGGACAACGTCGACGGCGTCGGGCTGCGGCGGGCGATCAGCGACGAAGAGGTCGAGCGACTCTTCCACCTGCTGGGGGACGGCAAGATCGAGAGCCACCAGAACTGGAAGGGCCGTTTCAAGGACAACTCCGACCGGATGCGGACGGGCTCCATCTACGACGTGGTCGAGGTGCTGAAGAGCCTGACGTTCCTGGCCAAGTCGAAGAGCCTGTCGTTCCGCGAGAAGCGGATGCTCGACCGCGCGAAGTTCCTCGTCATCTCGGAGATCTCCGAGGTGCTCGGCGAGAAGGACGAGCAGGTCGAGGAGAAGGTGGACAAGGCGCTCGAGCGCTGCTTCGCGACCAAGGCGCGCAACGCGGCGCGGGCCAAGGCGGCGAGCGCCGCCCGGGCCAAGGCCCCCGCGCCGGCGGCTCGCGCGACCACGCGGCGCTCCGCGAAGGCGTCCTGACGCCGTTCGCCTGAGGGCCAGCCGGGGCCCGGCCGTCCGCGGCCGGATGTCGGCTGGCCCGTCGTGTGTCATGGGCACCCTGATCGCCGCCGTCCGCACGGTGGCGGCCGTGGCCGCGGTCGTCCTCTTCGTCCTCGTCGCCGGCCCGCCCGTCATGCTGTGGGCCCTGGCGACCGGACGTCCGGGGCCCATGTACACGGCCGGCGCCCTCGGCGTGCGCACCGGGTTCGCGCTGGCCGGCATCCGCCTGGTCGTGCGCGGCGCGCGGCACCTGCAGCCCGGCGCGGTCTACGCCAGCAACCACGCGAGCAACATCGACCCGCCCGCCGTCTTCCTCGCGCTCCGTCCGACGTTCCCGCGCCTGCGCGTCCTCTACAAGGCCGAGCTCCGCAAGCTGCCCGTGCTCGTCTGGGCGTTCGACCTCGCGGGCTTCGTGCCGCTCGAGCGCGGCAATCCCGACCAGAGCCGGCCCGCGGTGGATCGGGCGGCCGCGGCGCTCGGCGCGGGCGACTCGTTCATCATCTTTCCCGAGGGCACCCGCAGCCGGACGGGCGAGCTGCTGCCGTTCAAGAAGGGCGGCTTCGTGATGGCCCTCAAGGCCCAGGCGCCGATCGTGCCCGTCATCGTCTCGGGCGGGCGCGAGGCGATGCGCAAGGGCAGCCCGCTCATCTGGCCGGCCACGGTCACCGTGGAGTTCGGCGCGCCGGAACCCACCACCGGCCTGGAGTTCGACGACCGGGACGCGATCGTCGAGCGCGTCCGGACGGCCATCGCGAGCGGGCTCGCCGCGCCACGGGATTCCGCGACGGCTGCTGTAAGATCCTGAGCTTGTGAAGCGGCGGAACAAGCCCCGGCCCAACGCGGACCCGGTTTCCGAACTGACGGCCGGGCGCCTGTCGGTGTACCTGCGCTGCCTGAACACGCTCGACGCGGCCGGGGTGAAGACGATCTCGTCGAAGGCGCTGGCGGAGCAGTTCCAGCTCAACGCCGCGCAGATCCGCAAGGACCTGGCCTACTTCGGCGAGTTCGGCGTGCGCGGCGTGGGCTACTACGTCAAGGAACTGCGCCGGCACCTGCGGATGCTCCTCGGGCTCGATCGGACGGTGCACGTCGCCGTGCTCGGCGCCGGCAACCTGGGCCTCGCGCTGGCCGACTACCCGGGCTTCCGGCAGGAGGGCTTCGCGATCATCGCGCTGTTCGACACGGAACGTGCGAAGATCGGCCGGCGGTCTCGGGCCGGCGTGCGGATTCACGCGATGTCGGAGTTCCGGCAGGTCGTCCGGCGCGACGGCATCGACATCGCGGTGGTCGCCGTGCCCGCCGAGTCGGCCCAGACCGTGGTCAACGTCGCGGTCCAGGCCGGCATCAAGGCGATCCTCAACTTCTCGCCCGGCGCGCTGAAGGTGCCGCCCGGCGTGAAGCTGAAGAACGTGGACCTGACCGTGTCGATGGAGAGCCTGTCGTTCTTCCTCGCGCGAGGTGAAGCCGATGCCGCAGGCGAAGACTAGACGAGCCGGCCGGACGCGCCTCTCGCACGTGGACGCGCGGGGCCGCGTCGCGATGGTGGACGTCGGCGCCAAGCCGGAGACCGCGCGCGAGGCGGTCGCCGAGGCCGAGATCCGGATGAGCGCGGCCGCGCGCCGCGCGATCCGCGACCGCCGGGTCGCCAAGGGGGACCCGCTCCAGACGGCGCGCCTCGCCGGCATCCTCGCGGCCAAGCGCACGGCGGACCTGATCCCGCTCTGTCACCCGCTCCCGCTCACCCGCGTGGACGTGGACGTCGCCGCCACGCGTCAGGGCTACCGCCTGACCGCGCGCGCGTCCACCGTGGGGCGCACCGGCGTGGAGATGGAGGCGCTCGTCGCGGCGAGCACCGCCGCGCTCACCGTCTACGACATGCTCAAGGCCGTGGACCGCGCGATGGTCATCGGGCCCGTGCAGCTCGTCGAGAAGCGCGGCGGCCGCAGCGGCCACTACCGGCGGCGTCCGCGCGGCCGCGCCGCGAGGTAGCGCGCCGATCCCATGCCGGCGACGCCCGAACCGGCCATCCCGGAGCTGCCGCGCACCATCGCGGAGCTGCCGTTCTTCGCGAGCGGCCGGTTCCCGCGACCCGATCTCGTCGGCCGCGCCGACGCGACGGGCATCCGGATGACGGGCGGGCGCGAGCTGCTCGAGCGCGTGCGCGACCTCAGCCTCGGCCTCGCCACGCTCGGTCTCGGCAGGGGCGATCGGGTCGCGCTGCTCGCCGAGAGCCGGCCCGAGTGGCTGTGCTCCGACTTCGCCATCCTCGCGATGGGCGCCGTCACGGTGCCGGTCTATCCCACGCTCTCGCCCGAGCAGATCGGCTTCATCCTGCACGACAGCGGCGCCCGCGCCGTGATCGTGTCGAACGCGGCGCTGCTCGAGAAGCTGCGCGGGGCCCTCGGACAGGCGCCCGGCGTGGCCACCGTGGTCCTGATGGACCCGCTCGCCGCAGGCGAGCCCGCGCCGCCGGATCTCGCGCGGCCCGTCCGCTCGCTGCACGAGGTCGCGCAGGCCGGACACGAGCGCATCCGCGGGGGCTGGGGCGTGGCGCGCGAGTTCCACGACGCCGCCCGCGCCGTGCAGCCGGCCGACCTCGCGACCATCGTCTACACGTCCGGGACGACGGGCGTGCCGAAGGGCGTGCGGCTCACGCACGGGAACCTCGTGGCCAACCTGGACGGGATCCAGCGGGTGCTCCGCCTCGGCACCGACGACACGGCGCTCTCGTTCCTGCCTCTCTGCCACTCGTTCGAGCGGATGGTCGCCTACGTCTACCTGACCAACGGCGTGTCGATGGTCTTCGCCGAGTCGATGGACACGGTGCCGCGCGATCTCACGCGCGTCCGGCCGACCATCATGACCGCCGTGCCGCGCGTCTTCGAGAAGCTGTACGACCGCGTGCTGGCGACCGGACGGGAGGCCACCGGCCTCCGCCGGTGGGTGTTCGAGCGCGCGGTCGTCCTCGCGCGGGCCCGCGGCCGCGCCATCACGGACGAGCGCCCGTTCACGCTGGCCGAGCGGCTCTGGTCGCGCGTGGCCGAGCCGATGGTCTACACGCGCATCCGCGCCGCGCTCGGCGGGCGCCTCCGCTTCGTGGTCTCGGGCAGCGCGCCGCTCCGGCCGGACCTCGGCGCGTTCTTCTTCGGGATCGGCGTGCCCATCCTCGAGGGCTACGGCCTCACCGAGACCGCGCCGGTGGTCTGCGTGACCCCGCTGGAACACCCGCGCCTCGGGCGCGTGGGCCGGCCCCTGCCGAACGTCGAGGTGCGCGTGGCGGCCGACGGCGAGTTGCTCGTGCGCGGACCGAACGTGATGGCCGGCTACCACAACCGACCGGACGACACCGCCGCGGCGATCGTGGACGGCTGGTTCCACACCGGTGACATCGGGGCGATCGACGCCGAGGGCTACGTCGCGATCACCGACCGCAAGAAGGAAGTCCTGATCACGTCCGGCGGCAAGAAGGTCGCGCCGCAGCCGCTCGAGGCGGCGCTGGCCGCGAGCCCGCTCGTGACGGCGGCCGTGGTCGTGGGCGAGCAGCGCCGCTTCCCGGCGGCCCTCATCGTCCCGGACTTCGCGCGCCTGGCCGAGGCCCTCGGCGAGCCGCCGCCGCCCGACGACGCCGCCCGCGCCAGGCTCGCGGCGGACCCGCGCGCCCACGCGCGCATCCAGGCCGTCGTGGACGAGGTCAACCACCCGCTGGCCCAGTTCGAGCGCCTGAAGAAGTTCGTCCTGCTGCCGCGGGATCTCTCGATGGACACCGGCGAGCTGACGCCCACGCTGAAGCTGCGGCGCCGGGTGGTCGCCGAGCGCTGGCGCGACGAGATCGAGTCGCTCTACGCCTGATCCTCGTCCGCCGGCGGGACCGCTGGCGGCGGCTCGATGTGGATCACCACGTCCTGGACCGCCGGAATCGTCTCCAGCAGCCGGTCCTTCACCACGTGCGACAGCCGGTGCGCTTCCTCCAGCCTGAGCTCGCCCGGCAGCCACACGTGCAGGTCGAGGAACGCGTGGTCGGCCGACCCGCGGGTGCGGATGTGGTGGCACCCGAGGATCTCCGGCACCGACCGGACCACCCGCCGCACCTCCTCCGGATCGACCACGACGCTGTCCACGAGGATGCCCGACGCCTCGCGCGCGATCTCGACGATGGCCAGGCCGATGAAGACGGCGACCAGGAGCGCGGCCAGGGCGTCGAGCTGCGGCCAGCCGAGCCATACCCCCGCCAGCGCGGCGATGACCGCGATCGACGTGAACACGTCGCTGCGGGTGTGGTGCGCGTCGGCCAGCAGCACCTCGCTCCGCAGCCGCTTCGCGGCGCGGCTCTCGTAGGCGACCACCACGAGGTTGACGGCGAGGGTCGAGATCATCACGCCGAAGCTGAGCCAGGTCACCGTCGGGCGCGCGTCGCCGGTGAGCCGGCCGAGGGCGTTCCGCACGACCTCGACGAGGGCCAGCAGCAGGAAGAAGAGGATGGCCGTCGACGCGAGCGTCTCGAATTTCCGGTGCCCGTACGGGTGGGATTCGTCGGCGGGCCGGTTCGCCACCCGCACGCCCACGAGCGCCACCACGTTCGATCCGGTGTCGGCGAGCGAATGGAAGCCGTCCGAGAGGATGCTGACGGTGCCGGTGGCCGCGCCGAAGGCGATCTTGGCGGCGGCGACGACGAGGTTCAGGCCGAGGACGCGGAGGAGGACGCGGGAGATCTGCCGCCGGCGCTCGGCCGGCCGCAGGGCCACCGGCACGGCGGCGGGCGGGGCGTCAGGCATGGCGCCGGCTCCCGGCTGCGGGCGTCAGAACAGCCGGGCGTGGTTCAGCGGCCACCACCGCAGCTGGACCTTCCCGATGATGTATTTCTTGGGCACCCACTTCCACGTGCGCGAGTCGGAGCTGTTGTTGCGGTGATCGCCCATCACGAAGTACATCCCCGGCGGGACGATCTCCGGGCCCCAGGTGTCGTGATCGCGGTACTCCTCGGGGATGAAGTCGTCGGGCAGCGGCACGTCGTTGCGGTAGACGCGGCCCTGCACCGAACGCAGCGTGTCGCCGGGCTCGCCGACGACGCGCTTGACGAACGACTTCTCGGGCTCGATCGGGTAGTAGAGCATCACGATGTCGCCGATCTGCGGGTCCGCCAGGCGATAGGCGAGCTTGTTGACGATCAGCCGATCCTGATCCTCGAGCGTGGGCGCCATGCTGAGGCCCTCGACGCGCGCGACCTGGAAGCCGAACGTCACGATCAGCGTGGCATAGACCGCGGCTGAGAAGAGCGTCTTGAACCAGGCGAAGAGCTCCTCGGCGACCCGGGCGAGGACCGAGCGTCCGCCGGCGCCCTCGTGCCCGCCGGCATGCGCCTGCGCGGGCGCGGGCGCCGGCCAGGCGGTCGGGAGGCCCGAGGCGTCGTCGCGCCCGGCGGGGCTCGACGCCATCGAAACCGATGGTGACTGAAGCGGCGCGGGCGGCGCGGGCGGCGTCCACGCGGCCGCGGCGTCGGGGGCCGGCGCGCTCCATGCGGCCGCCGCGGCGGCGTCGGAGGACTGGTACGCGGACGCGACGTCGCGCGTCTCATGGCCCGGGTCCTGAAACCGCGTCGAATCCGGTTCCGGCTCGGCCGGCGTCTCCGCGGGCCCCGACGAATCGGCGCCGAACTCGGAGCGGCCCGGATCGAAGGACGGGGTCGGATCGTCGTCGCGGGAGTAATCACCAGACAAGACGGAATCTCCTGGAATGAACGGCCGCAGGATTGCTCACTTCTGCTTAGACGGAGCGGCCTTCTCCTTAGTTACCACGACTGGGCCCCGGGGGGCCAGCGAGGCGCGTCAGAGCTGCAGGTACTCGCGCAGGCGCTTGGTCTGCGCCCGGCTCACGGGGATCTCGGTCGCCTTGGCGTCCTTCATCCTGAGCAGGTAGTTCCGGCTGAACCAGGGCACGATTTCCTTGATCCGCGTGATGTTCACCAGGTGCGAGCGGTGCACGCGCCAGAAGACGTCCGGGTCGAGGCGCGACTGCAGCTCGTCGAGCGTCCGGTAGTTGGACGTCCCGGACATCGTCGTGGTCGCGACGAGGATGCTCTCGTCCACGAGGGAGGCGTGCACGACCTCGTCGGCCTGGACGAGGACGAACTTGTCCCCGACGCGGACGGCGAGCTGGTCGCGCCGCTCCTGGCGGCCCTGGACGGCGTCGCGGATCACGCGCTGCAGGTCCTCGGCCGAGAGCGACATCGACGCGGGCTGCTCGGTCTGGCGCCGGCGTCGCACGCGCTCGATCGTCTGCTCCAGCCGGTCCACGTCAACCGGCTTGAGGAGGTAGTCCACCGCGTTCACGGCAAAGGCCTCGATGGCGTACTGGTCGTAGGCCGTGATGAAGACGAGCTGGGGCAGCACGCCGGCCTCGACCATCCGGCGCGCGACCTCGAAGCCGGTGAGGCCCGGCATCTGGACGTCGAGGAACATCAGGTCGGGCCGCAGCTCGCCGGCCAGCCGGAGCGCCTCGATTCCGTCGGCCGCCTGGCCCACCACGTCGATGTCGCCGACCTGGCCGAGCAGGAAGCACAGCTCGTCGCGGGCGAGCTGCTCGTCGTCGACGACGAGGGCGCGGAGGACGGGCGGGCTCACGCCGTCACCTTCTCGGGCGCGACGAGCTCGGGAATCTCGATGCGCGCCGAGGTCCCCTCGCCGGGCACGCTGTGGAGCCGGAGCTGGTAGTTCGCGCCGTAGATCACGCGCAGCCGTTCGTTGACGTTGCGCAGCCCGATGCCGCTGCCCGACGGCTCGTCGAGCCGCTCGCGGGGGATCCCGACGCCGTTGTCCACGACCTCGATGACGGCGTGGCCGGCGCGCCGCGTGGCCGAGATCACGATGCGGCCCGTGCCGAGCTTGCGCGAGAGTCCGTGCTTGATCGAGTTCTCGACGAGCGGCTGCAGCAGCATGCTCGGCACGATCACGTCGAGGCTCTCCGGGTCGATCTGCTTCTCGACGACGAGGCTGGCGCCGAAGCGGACGCGCTCGATGTCGAGGTACTCGTCCATCGCGTCCAGCTCCTCGCGGAGGGTCACGAAGTGTTCCTGCGACCGCAGCAGCCGCCGCAGCAGGCCCGACAGCTTCACGATCAGCACGCGCGCCGTCTCGGGCTGCGACCGGATGAGGGAGGAGATCGACGTCAGCGTGTTGAACAGGAAGTGCGGGTTGATCTGGTTGGCCAGGGCCTCGACGCGCGCCGTCATCAGCAGCGATTCCTGCTCGGCCAGCCGGTGCTCGATGCGCGCCGAGTTCCAGATCTTGATCGGGATGGCGACGGCGAGGACCGTCGCCAGCATCAGGAGCAGCCAGACCCACCAGGCGTCCTCGGCGGCCGGCGTCAGCGCGAACAGCCGGGACGGGAACCGGTCGTGGACGGTCTGCCGCACGCCCTCGAGGAGGATCGGCGCCGTCACGAGGATCACCTGCCAGTCCAGCGTGAACTGTCGGATCAGGCGCCACGCGGAGCGGTGGAGCTTGGTCACGAAGAACGGCGTGAAGCGCCAGATCTCGTCCTTCGGGCACACCTCGCGCAGGCCGCCGCCGGCGAAGCCGCAGCCGATCGCGAAGGGCAGGGCGCCGAACTCCCCGGCGAAGACGGCCGGCAGGCCCATCGCGGTGCCGACGAGCGCGCCCGCGTACGGGCCGGCGATGAGCCCGGCCAGGTACGCGCCCGACAGCGTCAGGTCGCCGGCGTCGTAGGAGAGCAGCAGCCGCGCGGCCACGCCCGCGGTCAGCGGCACGCCGAAGCCGGCGGCGAAGATCAGCCGCTCCGGCCAGTCGCGCTTTTCGGTGAGCAGGATCCGCCGGAACCACCGGAAGCGCACCAGCATCGTCGCCAGCGTGGCCGCGACGGCCACCTTGACGACCAGCGTGATGAGCAGGAACTGTTCCGTGGAAAGCTGCAGGCGAGCGTCGCTTTGCATCGCTCCTTGAAGGCTAACTATAGCATTCCCCGGGAGTTAACCTCGATCCCGAAAACCCGCCCGTTCGCGTCGGGCACTGGGCGCCGGGCATTGGGCACTCGGGCCGCTCGGGTGCGGGCGTTCCGATACGCATCTGCCCGGTGCCCAGTGCCCAGTGCCCAGTGCCTGCGACCGCCCTGCCCGCCGCGCTCGCCGCCGCCTGCGCGCCTGCGTCCGGCGCCCGCGGGCCGTCTGATATCATTCCCCCCATGATTCGTCCGTTCCTCGTGGGTTTCGCGACCACATTCAGGCACATGTTCCGGAAGCCGATCACGGTGAACTATCCGGACCAGAAGGTGCCCGTGTTTCCCAAGTACCGCGGGAAACAGGTCCTGATGCGCGACGAGAACGGGCTGGAGAAGTGCGTGGCCTGCGGGCTGTGCTCGGTGGCGTGTCCGGCCGACGCGATCTATCTGGAACCGGCCGAGAACGACGGCACGGTGCAGGCCGGGCCGCGGTACGCGAGCCTGTACCAGATTCACAAGACGCGCTGCATCTTCTGCGGCTACTGCGAGGAAGCCTGCCCGGTGTCGGCGATCTTCATGGGCAAGGACTACGAGCTGGCCGTCTACAGCAACAAGGACTTCATCTGGGACAAGACCGACCTGCTCGTCCCGGCCGCGACGGATTCCGGCCCGGCCGCCGGGTAGGTCCCCCGGCGCGATGCAGGGGTTCCTCGAGGCTCTCGATCAGCGCGTGCTCGTCGGCGACGGCGCGATGGGCACCATGCTCTACGCGCGCGGCGTCTTTCTCAACCGCTGCTTCGACGAGCTGAACCTCACCCAGCCCCAGGTGGTCGGCGAGATTCACGTGGACTACGTCCGCGCGGGCGCCGACGTCATCGAGACCAACACGTTCGGCGCCAACCGGTTCAAGCTGTCGCACTTCGGGCTGGCCGACCACGTGCGCCGCATCAACGTGGAGGGCGCGCGGCTGGCGCGCCGCGCGGCTGGCGACGCGGTGTGGGTCGCCGGGTCGATCGGGCCGCTCGGCGTGCGCATCGAGCCGTGGGGCAAGACCGGCGTGGACGAGGCGGAAGCCGCGTTCCGCGAGCAGGCCGAGGCGCTCGCCGAGGGCGGAGCCGACCTGTTCATCCTCGAGACCTTCCGCGACCTGAGCGAGATCCTCGCCGCGGTCCGTGCCGTGCGGAGCGTGTCAGCGGCACCCATCGTCGCGCAGGTGACCACCGAGGAGGGCGGCAGCACGCTCGACGGCACGCCGCCCGAGACGTTCGCGCCGGAACTCGAGCGGAGCGGGGCCGACGTCATCGGCGTCAACTGCTCGGTCGGGCCCGCCGCCATGCTCGAGACGGTGGAGGCCCTCGCGCGGCTCACGCGCGCGCGGCTCTCCGCGCAGCCGAACGCCGGCCGCCCTCGGGACGTGGACGGCCGCAACATCTACCTCAGCTCGCCCGAGTACATGGCGTCGTACGCGAAGCGGTTCGTCGCCGCGGGCGCGCGGCTCGTCGGCGGGTGCTGCGGCACGACGCCCGATCACATCCGCCAGATCGCCCTCGCCGTCCGCAGCACGGCGCCGGGCGTGCGCGTGGTCGTGCCGACCGGGCTGCCCGTCTCCGGTCCGCAGGCCCTGCCGGCGGTCGAGCGCCGGGAGAAGTCCACCCTCGCGGCCAGCCTCGAGGACGGCCGGTTCGTGACGATCGTCGAGGTCCCGTCGCCGCGCGGCATGGACGTCTCGCAGACCATCGACCAGGCGCGCCGGTACCGCCAGCTCGGCGCGGCCGCGGTCAACGTGCCCGACTACCCGAAGTCGGGCGCCCGGACGAGCGCGCTCGCCCTGGCCGTGATGATCCAGCAGGTCGGGCTCGTCGAGACGGTCCTGCACTACTCCTGCCGCGACCGCAACCTGATGGGCATGCAGTCCGACCTGGTCGGCGCCCACGCCATGGGCCTGCGCAACCTGCTGCTGACGACCGGGAGTCCCGCCCCGCGCGCGAACTACGCGGACGCGACCTCCGTCTTCGACGTCGATGCGATCGGCCTCACGAACATGGTGACCCGGCTCAACCACGGCCTGGACGTCGCCGGGCAGCCGCTCGGGCGCCCCGCCGCCTTCCATGCGGGCGTGGCGGTCAACCCGTTCGCGCCGAGCCCGGACACCGAGTGGCGGCGGCTCGAGCACAAGGTGGCCGCCGGCGCCGAGTTCCTGATGACGCCGCCGATCTTCGACGTCGCGGCGCTCGACGAGGTGTGGGCGCGCCTGGCGGCGACGGGGCTGCCCGTCATCGCGGGCGTGGCGGCCATCGAGAGCCTCCGCCAGGTCGAGTTCCTCGCGAGCGAGGTCATCGGCGTGAAGGTCCCCGACGCGATCGTCGATCGCCTGCGCCGCGCCGGCGATCGCGAGACCGAGGAAGCGCAGCGCCTCTCGCAGGAGATCGCCGCCGCCCTCCGGGCGCGCGTCCAGGGCCTGCACATCACCATCCTGCACGGGTCGCCGGCCGCGGCCGAGCGGCTGCTGACGTGGCTGAACGAGTCGGAGCCGGCGCTCGAGGCGCCGGGACAGGAGCCCCACCATGTCTGAGGTCTCCCACGGGTCGAGCCTGCGCGAGCACCTGCTGCTGTTCTCGCGCTTCCTCAGGAGCCCGCGCACGGTGGGCGCCGTGTCCGCCAGTTCGCAGGTGCTGGCCCGCCGGCTGGTGGACGACCTGCACTTCAAGTCGCCGCTGCGCATCGTCGAGCTCGGGCCCGGCACGGGCGCGCTCACCGGCACCATCGTCGAGCGGCTCGGCAAGGACGACCGGTTCCTCGCGCTCGACATCGACCCGACGTTCGTCGCGCAGGTGCGGCAGCGATGGCCGGCGGTCGAGTGCCTCTGTGCGTCGGCCGAGCAGGTGGACGTCCTCGCGCGCGAGCGCGGGATGGAGGCGGTCGATCACATCATCTCGGGCCTGCCGTTCACGAGCCTCCCCGTGGAGGTGTCCGACCGCATCGTGCAGAGCGTGGCGAAGTCGCTGCGCCCCGGCGGGACGTTCACGACGTTCCAGTACATCTGGGCGTACTCGATGGAGCCGGCCCGGAAGTTCCGGCAGAAGATGACCGACGCGGTCGGCGCCGGGCCGCGACGGCTGTTCGTCCTGCGCAACCTGCCGCCGGCCTGGATCCTCACCTGGCAGAAGCCGGAGGCGTCCGGCGTGGCCGTCGGCGTTCCCGCCGCCACGCCCGCCGAGCCGGCCGCCGCGCCGCCGCCCGCCGCCGCGTCCGGCGCCTGAGCGCCGAGCGCCGGCCGGGGCCGTCAGCCGAGGTAGCCGGCCAGGACGCCGGCGGCCACCTCCGCGCCGTTCGCCTCCAGCCGTTCCGGCGGCTCGGGTTGCGCTTCGAGCGCCTCGAGCGCCGCCCGCCAGCGTCCCGCGAACAGATCCTCGCGCGCGATGAACCGGCTGCGCACGTAGCGGGCAGCGCGTCCACCAGCACGTCGTATGCGGAACCGCCCGCGTGATGTAGAGCATCGCCGTGCGGCCGGTGACGCACTCGGCGATGATGCCGTAGCCCGGCTTCGTCACGACCACGTCCGACGCGGCGACCAGATCCTCGTAGCGGAACGGGCCCGACAGGAACTGCTGCTCGACGAGCCGCACGACGTGGCGCAGCGCGGCGGCGTCGCCGCTGACGCGGTCGGTCGTGACGATGGTCCAGTCGTCGCGGCAGTCCAGACGGGCGAGGTCGAGCGACGGCAGGCCGTAGCCGCCGAACGAGAGCAGCGCGACGCGCCGATGCGCCGGCAGGCCAGAACCAGGCGCGGGTCTCGTCGCGGCCTCGCGTCGCGCGGCGGGCGATGAGCGGCAGGCGACGCCGCGCGGGAAAGACCTCGAAGCCGCCCGAGAACGGCAGTTCGAGGGCCAGGGTCGCCCGGGCGTAGGCCTCGCGGAGGCGCGGCACGATCCACGGCTCGGCGTCGAACCCCGGCTGCGTCTCGTAGATCCAGTCCCACGTGAAGTTGGCGATCGCCACCGACGGCACGCCCAGCCGCGCCGCCACCGCGAAGGCCAGCGGCGGGATGTCGCCGACGATGGCCCGCACGCGGCGGCCGGCGAGCGCGGCGACCTCCTGGTCCACCCGCGCGTCGAACGCGCGGTAGAACGCGACGGCGCCGGCCAGCGTGGCCGCGTCGTCATGCGTGACCGAGTCGAGCTGCGCGATGCCGGGATCGCACGTCACCGGCGTCAGCCGGTAGGGGCCGGTGACGGTTCGGGCCAGCAGTCCGGCCGCAACGGCCGACCGGATCTCGACGGCCACCTGCGGGTGGCGCCGGGAGACGACGTTGATGACCTCGACCTGCCGGGAGGCGTGGCCGAATCCGTGGCCGGAGACGTAGAAGACGAGACTCACGGTATGATCCTGCCATGGCCCTGAACGAGCGGGACTTCTTCACCGAGAAGAACGAGACGAAACCGATGTCGCTCGCGTGCCCGCAGTGCCGGCACCGCGACGACTACCAGATCCGCTGGGTCCGGCGCACGAAGAAGCCGCAGATCCCGCGCGGCGCGGGCGACCGCGATCGCGCGCTCTACGCGAAGCTGCGCGACCACCTGTACCGCCTGGACGACGTGGTCGTCTGCACGCGCTGCCGGCGCCGGTTCGACATCCCGTCGCACCAGTCGATGGTGTTCCTGTCGTAGGCGGGCGCGCGCCAAGACGCGTCAATAGATGAACGGCAGCATTCGCCAGCGCACGCGGACCCGGTAGGCCGCGTAGGCGGGGCCGAAGGCGGCCGTGAGCCCGCGCTCCTCGAACGGGATGGCCGCCATCAGGTAGGCCGTGCTGATCGCCGCGAACGCCGCGCGCGTCCCGGTCATCTCCGGCGACCCCCAGACGATCAGGACCCAGCCGAGGTAGATCGGGTGCCGCACGAGCCCGTAGAGGCCGCCGGTGACCAGCGGGGCGTCGTGCTGGGCGGCCGGCGGGCGGTGGGCGTCGAGGACCTGCGTGAGGCCCGAGAGATCGAACACGCTGAGTCGCCCCGCGGCGACGAGCGTCACCACGACGCCCATCCACGCGACGGCGGACGCGATCGCCGCCGCCGGGCCGGTGACGGTCCAGAGGCGGCCGGGCACGGGCTGCCACCACCACCAGGTCAGCGCGAACAGCACGCTCGACACCCAGACGTATGCCGGGCGTTCGAGCCCCGCCGGCAGCCGGTGGGTGACCCAGGCCTTGAGGCCGAGCCGCGCGAACATGGAATGGTGCAGCGCGAAGAGGGTGAAGAGCGCGACGTCTGCCGCGATCGCCCGCCAGCCGGCGGAGGTCCACGCGCCGGCGTCCACGGCGAGCGAGCCGCCGGGGCGGAGGTTCCACACGAACCCGACGAGACTGCCGGCGAAGAGCAGCCCTCCGCCGACGGCGACGGCAAGCGGGGCGACGGGCGCCTCGCGGTGGGGCGGCATCAGGGCCGTATTATAGGGATCGGATGTCGACTCCCCGCGCCGTCATCACCGGCATCGGCGCAGTCTCCCCGTTCGGCGTCGGCCGCGAAGTCTACTGGGATCACCTCGCGCGCGGCGTGAGCGGCACGCGCGCGATCACCGCGTTCGACGCGACGCCGTTCGCCTGCCGGGTCGCCGCGCCCGTTCCTGACGAGGTGCTGGACGAGGTGACCGGTCCGGGCGGTCACGCGCCGGAGCGCGCCGGCCCGTCCGCGAACGGCAACGGCCGCGCCGACCCGCGACGCTACGCCAAGGTCTCGCGGATTGCCGTGCTCGCGGCGCGGGAGGCGCTCGACGACTCGGGACTCGACCCGCGCGGCCTGGACGTCGGCGTCGTCGTCGGCAGTGGGGCCGGGGGGATCGACGTGGCCGAACGGCAGTACGGCGACTATTTCTCCGGCGCGCGGCACCGCGTGTCGCCGTACGCCATCCCCGTGTCCATCGTCGGCATCGTCTCGAGCGAGGTGTCGATTGCGCTCGGGCTGCGGGGCATGAGCCACGTGCTCTCGACCGGCTGCACGAGCTCGACCGACGCGCTGGGCTATGCCGCGGCGCTCATCCGCGCCGGCGACGCCGACGCGCTCGTCACCGGCGGCGCCGACGCGTGCGCGACGCCGGGGATGATTTTCGGCTTCTCGCGGATGCGCGCGGTCTCGACCGCGTTCAACGACCGGCCGGCCGAGGCGTCGCGTCCGTTCGATCGGGGCCGCGACGGCTTCGTCCTCGGCGAGGGCGCGTGGATGTTCATCCTCGAGCGGGAGGACCGGGCCCGCGCGAGGGGCGCGCGCATCTACGCCGTCATCGAGGGCTACGCGTCCACGTGCGACGCGTACCATCGCGTCCAGATGGACCCGGACGGCGCCGAGATCGTCCGCGCGATCACGCTCGCGCTCGCGCGCGCCGGGCGGGCGCCCGAGGCGATCGGCTACGTGAACTTCCACGGCACCTCGACCCAGCTCAACGACGCGGTCGAGTCGCGGTGCGTGCGCGAGGTCTTCGGGGCCCACGCGGATCGGCTCGCCGGATCGTCGACCAAGTCGATGATCGGCCACCCCCAGGGCGCGAGCGGCGCGGCGGGCGTGGCCGCGACGGCGCTCGCGTTCGCGCGAGGCGTGCTGCCGCCGACGATCAACCTCACCGACCCCGACCCGTCATGCGACCTCGACTTCATTCCGAACCACGCGCGCGCGGTGGACGTGGAGGCCGCGCTCTGCAACTGCCTCGGGTTCGGGTCCAAGAACAGCGCGCTCGTGCTGGGCCGGCCGGGACCGGGCGCGCGCGTCGGCTCCCGGGCCCGGCGGTGCGACGACGTGCTTGACGTGCTGGTGGCCGGCGCCGGGCCAGCCGGCGCGACGGCGGCGCTCCTGCTCGCACGCGCCGGCGCGCGGGTGGTCATCGTCGATCGCGAGACGTTCCCGCGCGACAAGCTCTGCGGCGACACGCTCAACCCCGGCGCGATCCGCCTGCTCGCGCGGCTGGGCCTGTCGGGCGGCGCGCTCGGCGACGCGACGCCGCTGGCGGGGATGCGCGTCAGCGGGCCCGGCGCCGAGGTCGAGGCGCGATATCCCGCCGGGCAGGTGGGCCTCGCGATTCCACGCCGGCGCTTCGACGCGTGGCTGCTCGAGCAGGCCATCGCCGCCGGCGCGCGGTTCGAACCCGGCCTGCGCGTGCTCGGCCCGCTCGTCGAAGGGGAGGACGGTCGCCCGCCCGTGCGCGGGCTCGTCGTGCGCCGGGCGGGGCAGGCCTCGTCCACGCGGCTGCCGGCGTCGCTGACGATCGGCGCCGACGGGCGGCGATCGGTCGTCGGGCGGGCCCTCGGTCTCTCGGTGCACCCATTTCACCCCCGGCGATGGGCGTTCGGGACCTACGTGGCGGGCGTGGCGGGCGTCAGCGACGTGGGCGAGATGCACCTGCGCCCGTGGGGCTACTGCGGCGTCGCGCCGATGCCGGACGGGCGCGTCAACGTGTGCGTCGTCACCGGCGCCAGGCCCGTCGGCCGATCTCCCGTCGACGTCATCGGCCGGCTCATCGCCTCGGACCCGCGTCTCGCGCCTCGCTTTGCCGGTGTCCGGTTCGACGCGCCGGTGCAGGTCCTCGGCCCGCTCGCGGTCGACGTGCGGATGCCGGGGACCGACGGCCTGCTGCTGGCCGGAGACGCGGCGGGTTTCGTCGATCCGATGACCGGCGACGGCCTGCACCTCGCGATGCGTGGCGGCGAACTGGCCGCCGGGGTCGCGCTCGAGACGCTCGAGCGCAGCGCGTTCGGCGAGGCCGCGCTGGCGCTGGCGCGGCGCCGCCAGGAGCATCTGGGCGCCAAACTGCGCTTCAACCGCGCCTTGCGCGGGCTGGTGGATCACCCCTCCGCGGTCACCGCCGCCGCGTGGGGCGCGCGGCTGGCGCCCGGCATCGTCCGGCGCGCGGTGCGTTACGCGGGAGATGCCGCGTGACGCGCACGCTCTTCCTCGGCGCGATCGTCTTCGGCCTGATGCTCTCCGAGGCGCGCGTCTCGCGCCGGCACGAGCGCCAGCTGCTCGCCCGGGGCGCCGTCCAGCCTCCCGGCGACGCGTACCGCACGATGGCCGTGCTCTACCCGCTGTGCTTCGCGGCCCTGGTGGGCGAAGGGCTGTGGTGGGCGTCACGGGCGACGCCGGCCGCCCCCGGCGGTCCGGCCTGGTGGGTGTCCGGCCTGCTCCTGTTCCTTGCCAGCAAGTGGCTCAAGTACTGGGCGATTGGCAGCCTGGGCGACCGCTGGTCGTTCAAGGTCATCGTCGAGCCGGGCCGTCCGCTCGTGCACACCGGGCCGTATCGCTACCTTCGGCATCCGAACTACGTGGCGGTCGTCGGCGAGCTCGTCGGGGCGG
>JAWKHR010000008.1:0-194086 GCA_041394725.1 Vicinamibacterales bacterium
ACCCTCACCATCCACGTCTACCTGAAGCACGCGACCGACTTCGCGGCGATGAACGACGCCTACCGGCAGGCCGTGGGTGATTCGCCGCCGACCCGGACGACCGTCGTCGCCGACCTCGGCCCCGACGCCCTCGTGGCGATGTCGGCCGTCGCGGTGCCCGACGGCGCGCCTCGCGAGGTGCTGCACCCGAAGGGCTGGGCGAAGTCCCCGCGCCCGTACGCCTACGTCGTCCGATCCGGCGACCTCGTCTTCTGCGCCGGCCTCGTGAGCCGCCGCGGCACCGACGACGCGCCCGTGCCGGGCCCGGCCTCCGTCCAGACGAAGACGATTCTCGACAACGCGGGGGCGCTCCTCGCGGCGGCGGGCCTCTCCTACGAGCACGTCGTCGCGGCGCGGGTGTTCATCACCGACGAGGCGTACTTCGCGGAGATGAACGACACCTACCGGTCCTATTTTCCCGAGAAGCCGCCGGCGCGGGCCACGGCCGTGACGCCGCTGATGGGGCCGGACGCCAGGGTCGAGATCGCGCTGGTCGCGAGTGCCGCGCCCCGCGAAGTCCTCGGCCCCGTCGTCGCGCCGAGCCTGCCGCTGTCGCCGGCGGTGCGCGCGGGTCGCTTCGTGTTCCTCTCTGGCGTCCTCGGCAACACCGACGCCAATGCGGGGGACGTCGCCGGCCAGACGCGCGAGGTCCTGGCGCGGATCGCCCGCACGCTCGGCCACGCCGGCCTCTCCTGGGCCGATGTCGCCGAGAACACGATCTACCTGCCCGACGTGTGGCAGGCGAGAGCCGTGCACGAGGCCTACGGCGCCGTCGTGACCACCGACCCGCCGGCCCGCACCACGGTCGGCACCCGGCTGGTCGTCGGGCCCGGCCTGGTCGAGATGATGATGACGGCGGTGAGCCCGCGGTGATCCGGATCGGCGTCTCGTCCTGCCTGCTGGGCCGCGCCGTCCGCTACGACGGCGGCCACAAGCGCGACGACTTCATCGTCGACGTCCTCGGCCCGCACGTCGAGTTCGTGCCCGTCTGCCCGGAGGTCGAGCTGGGACTCGGGACGCCGCGCGAGACGCTCCGGCTCGTCCGCCGCGACGACGACGTGCGGCTCATCATGGCGAACGGCGAGGACCACACCGACGGGATGCGGCGGTACGCGCGTCGCCGGGTCGAGGCACTCGCGACGGAGGATCTGTCCGGGTACATCCTCAAGAAGGACTCGCCGAGCTGCGGCATGACGCGGGTGAAGATCTACGCGCAGCCGCGGCGGCCGGGCGCGCACGTCGTGCCGGAGCGCACCGGCCGGGGCGTGTTCGCCGAGGCGCTGCTCGCGCGCCTGCCGCACCTGCCCGTGGAGGACGAGGGCCGGCTCTGCGACGCACGGCTGCGCGAGAACTTCATCGAGCGCGTCTTCGCGTGGCGGCGGCTCCGTGACCTCTTCGCCGGCCGCTGGTCGATGGGCGCGCTCGTCCGGTTCCACACCGCGCACAAGCTCACGCTCCTCTCGCACTCGACCGAGGCCTACCGGTCGCTCGGCCGTCTCGTCGCCGAGGGCAAGGCGATGGCGCGGCCCGACCTGCGCGCGTGCTACGAGGACGGCTTCATGGCCGCGCTCGAGACGATCGCGACCCCGCGGAAGCACGCCAACGTCCTCCAGCACATCGTCGGGCACTTTCGCGGCCGGCTCGACGCGGACTCGCGCGACGAACTGCTGGCCGCGATCGAGGACTATCGCCTCGGCCTCATCCCGCTCGTCGTCCCGATCACGCTCGTGCGTCATCACACCCGGCGCCTCGGCGTGCCGTACCTCCAGGGGCAGGTCTACCTCGACCCGCACCCGAAGGAGCTGATGCTGCGCAACCACGTCTGACCCGCCGCTTGATTTGTGCAACATTGTGGTCATATGCTCCGGCGCATGGGACGCGAGCCGCAGCCGCTGGGGGAGTTCGAGCAGATGGTGCTGCTGGCCGTGTTGTGCGTCGCCGAACAGGACGTGGATCCGTACGGCGTGAACGTGCACGCGGAGCTCGAGGCCCGCGCGAAGCGACGCGTGGCCCGGGGCGCGATCTACATGACCCTCGATCGGCTCGAGAAGAAGGGCCTGCTGCAGTCGTATCTGACCGACCCGACGCCCGAGCGCGGCGGCCGCGCCAGGCGATGCTACCGCGTCACCCGACCGGCGCTCGCGGCGCTCGACGCCTCGCGCCGGGCGCTCGAGGCGCTCTGGGCCGGCACCGGACGACCCGGCTGAGCCCGTCCGGCGCGACGTCCTTCGCCGCCGCCGTCCCCGCGTCCGCCTGGCCCGCATCGCCGCCCCGGCGGCCATCCGCGGCGCGACGGATGGCGTCTAATGTGACGTACTGTCGCAATCGACCGCAGTTCCAGGAGACCTGCCATGCCCGTCCGTGCCTTCGTCCTGCTCGCGCTCGGCCTGTCCGCCGCCGCCTCGACCACCGTGACGGCGCGCCAGACCGTGTCGTCACAGGTGGGTCAGGGCCGCGACCTGACGACGGCCGCCGAGGCGCCCCGGACGGGATCGATCCTGGGCGTGGTGACCGAGTCCGGGACCGGACAGCCGGTCGGGGACGTCCGCGTCCGCGCGACCGGTTCGGCCGTGCGCGGCTCGCAGACGGCGATCACCGACGAGGATGGGCGGTTCGCGTTCGCCGGGCTTGCCGAGGGCACCGTGACGCTCAGCGCGTCGAAGGCGGGCTACGTGGGCGTGTCCTACGGCCAGTCGTCCCCGCGGGCGGGCCGGACCGGGACGCCGATCGCGATCGCCGCCGGCCAGTCCATCCGCGACCTGAAGTTCGAGATTCCGAAGGGCGGCGTCATCACGGGACTGGTGTTCGACGAGAAGAACCGCCCGTCGGTCGGCACTCCGGTCCGCGTGATGCGCTGGACGATGTCCACCGGCGAGCCTACGCTCGCGTCCGCCGGCTCGGCGACGACCGACGACCGCGGCATGTACCGCGTCTACGGCCTGCCGCCCGGTGAGTACCTGGTCAGCGCGATGCCGCGCACCCAGATGCCCGCGCAGACCGTCGAATCCGCCGCGCTGCTCGAGATGGCGCAGCGGCTCGAGCAGATGCAGGTCCAGATTCAGGTGCAGGGCAGCGTCATCACCCCCGAGGCCGCGATGGAGCGCGAGATGGTCGAGTCGATGGCCGCCACGAACCGCGTGGAGGTGCCGCCCGTCTTCGAGGGCTACGCGCCCGTCTACTATCCCGGCACGACGTCGGTCGGCGGCGCCGCGCTCGTGCCCGTCGGCGTGAGTGAGGAGCACGCCGGCGTGGACTTCGCCCTGGTCCGGACGACGCTCGCGCGCGTCGAGGGCCAGGTGCTCGTGCCGTCCGACGGCACCGTGTCCAGCGTCCAGGTCCGGCTCACCAGCCTCGACGAGACCGTGCCGGGGGTCAGCAATCCCACCGCGCGGGCCGGGCGCGACGGCCGCTTCACGTTCAACGGCGTGGCGCCCGGGCGCTATCGGGCGACGGCCGTGGCCACCGTCCGCATCCCCACCGGCGACGGCGGACCCGTCGTCGCCCGCGAGACGCGCGCGACCGGCAGCGTCGTCGTCCGGACCGCGACGACGACGGAGCGCCTGTGGGCCACGGCGGACGTCGTGGTGGCCGGCGCGCCGGTGTCGAACGTGACGATGTCGCTGCGGCCCGGCCTCACGGTGACCGGGCGGCTCGACTACGACGGCGTGGCGCCGGTCCTGCCGGCCAACCGCCGCGTGCGCGTGTCGCTCACCCCCGACGGCGCCGAGGCGCGCGCGACCGGGGCCGCGTCGGTCAACGCCAACGTCGAGCCGGACGGACGCTTCACGCTGACCGGCATCGTGCCCGCCCGCTACCGGATCCAGAACATCTCCGGCGTGGGCGGGGGCTGGACGCTCCAGTCGGCGATGACGGGCGGCCGCGACGCGCTCGACTTCGGTCTCGACGTGACGCCAGACGGTGCCATCGCCGACCTCGCGATCACGCTCACCCAGAAGACGAGCAGCGTCAACGGCGCGATCCAGACGGTCATGGGCGCGCCGACGGCCGACTACACCGTGATCATCTTCCCGGCCGATCGCCGGTATTGGGCCGGGTCCGCGTCGCGGCGCATCCGATCCGCCCGCCCGTCCACCGACGGCCAGTTCGCGTTCAGCAGCCTGCCCGCCGGCGAGTACCGCCTCGCCGCGGTGCTCGACGTCGAGTACGGCCAGTGGTACGACCCGTCGTTTCTCGAGCAGCTCAGCCAGGCCTCGGTGACGGTGTCGCTCGCCGAAGGGCAGACGAGAACCCAGGACATCCGCGTCGCCCGCTGAACCACGCGCCCCCGGGCGCCGAACCGAGCACCCGACACCGACCGCCGAGCGCCGACCGCGGAGAGCCGACGACCGAGCGCCGGCCTGCTCTCGCGTGCGGCCCGTCGGGCCAGCCAGCTATGATCGCCTGATGCGTCGGGAGCTGCGGGCCATGGTCTCGCTGGCCTGGCCGGTCGTGCTGGCCGAGATCGGCTGGCTGGTCATGGGAATCGTGGACACGATCATGGTGGCGCCGCTGGGCCCGGCCGCCATCGGCGCGGTCGGCGCCGGGTCGATCCTGTTCATGGCGATCATGATGCCGGGCTTCGGCACGCTGCTCGCCCTCGACACGTTCGTGGCGCAGAGCTTCGGCGCCGGGCGCATCGACGACTGCCACCGCTGGCTCTTCGCGGGCCTCCAGCTCGCGCTCGCGATGTCGGTCGGGCTGTCGTTCGCGGCGCTCGCCTCGGTGTGGGTGCTGCCGCACCTGGGGTTCCATCCGGAGGTGCTGGCCGCGCTCGATCCCTACATGACGCATCTCGCCTGGTCGGTGGCGCCGCTGTTCGGCTACATGGTCTTCCGCCGCTACCTGCAGGCGATGCACGTCGTGCGCGCGATCATGGTCGCGCTCGTCGGCGCCAACGTGGTCAACGTCGCGGCGAACTGGCTGCTCATCGAGGGCCGGCTCGGCGCGCCGGCGCTCGGCGTGGTCGGGGCGGCCTGGGCGACGGTCTCGTCACGCCTGTTTCTCGCGCTGTTCCTCCTCGGCCTCGTGATCTGGCGGGAGCGCGAGCGGCCGTCCGGGTTGCACGACGTGCCGTTCGTCCTGGACGCGCCGCGGATGTGGGCCATCGTCCGCCTGGGGCTGCCGGCGGCGGGGCAGATCCTGCTCGAGGTCGGCGTCTTCGCGGCCGCGTCCGTGCTGGCCGGCCGGATCACCCCCGAGGCCGTGGCCGCGCACCAGATCGTGCTCAACATCGCCGGGTTCATCTTCATGGTGCCGTACGGCATCGGCACCGCCGCGGCCGTGCGGGTCGGCAACGCGGTGGGCCGCCGCGACGCGCGCGGCGTGCGCCAGGCCGGCTGGGCCGCGCTCGGCCTCGCCAGCGCGATGATGCTGATCTCGGCGACGCTGTTCGCCACCGTCCCCGAGCCCTTCGTGCGCCTCTTCACCGCCGACCCCGGGGTGATCGCCGTGGGCGTGGCCGTGCTGCTCATCGCCGCCGTCTTCCAGCTGTTCGACGGCCTGCAGACCGTGGCGACCGGCGCGCTCCGCGGCCTGGGCGAGACGCGGATGCCGATGCTCTCCAACCTGGTCGGGCACTGGTGCATCGGCCTGCCGCTCGGCTACTACCTCTGTTTCGATCGAGCGTGGGGCGTCGAGGGCCTGTGGACCGGCCTGGCGCTGGGGCTGATTCTGGTGGGGTCGGTGCTGCTCGGCGTGTGGTACCGGCGCAGCGCGGGCGTCCTGGCGTGACGTGAATCCCGCGCCGGGACGCCCGCGACGCCGCGTTCAGGACTTCAGCAGCCGATCGATCGCGGCCGTGAGCGTCGCGTGCTCGTCGTCCGGGCCCACGCCCTCCCACGCGCCGAGCACGTGCCCGGCACGGTCGACGACGACGAGCGTCGGGGTGCGGCGCGCGCGGAGCGACCGGGGCGCCTCGACGAGGGCCGTGTCTGCCAGCCCCAGTCGTCGCGCGAACGCGGCCTCGCCCGCCGTGCGGCCGACCGGGCTGGCGAGCACCACCGAGGCGCGGCCGTCCAGGTGGGCGACCAGCGTCCGCAGGTAGGGCTCGGCCTTCTGGCAGGCGCCGCACATCGACTGGGCGAAGAGCACCAGCGTGTACGGCGACTCCTGGTACCAGCCGGCCGGCGCGTCGAAGGCGTCGCCGGACCGGTAGGCCGGCACCAGCGGCTCGCGCGCCACCTTCGGTGACGGGCCCGCTATCGCGGGCCAGGCGACGACCGTGGCGGTGACGACCAGCGTCAGCACGAAGATCGCGCTGAGCGCGGTCGACACACGCCCGACGAAGGAGTCAGGCTCGCGCGTCATGGCGGGCCTACATCTCCTCGAAGGGTTTCACCCGGCACCAGCCCGTGCACGCCCACGACCAGAGCGGCCCGCACATCGGCCACGTGAGGTCGAACTCGCACGTGAACTGTTCCGAGCACTCGAGCCAGTCGGGCTCGGGCCAGATGTCGCAGGTGTCGATGTCGACGTTGCAGTTGCAGTCGTAGTTCTGGGCCGACGCCACGCGCCAGCCTCGGACGCGGTCGGCCAGCCGCTGCATCAGCGGCAGCGCGCTCGCGTTGGTCGGCTCCTTCGGCCCGAGCGTGACGAACAGCTCCTTGGCGGCCTGACCCGGCAGCAGCCTCGTGGCGTCGTCGAACGCGCCCTGGATCCGCGCCTGGAGGTCGGCCGAGAGCGGCGGCTGGAAGGCCTCGGGCGTGATGAGCGCCTGCGCGCGCAGGACGACCTCACGCTGGTCGGCCGTCAGCGCCGGATGGGCGGCGAGGTACGCCTGGAACTGATCGCGCCAGACGCGCGCGCGGTCGGCCGGCGTCAGCGACGTCATGATCGCGCGCCGGTAGAGCGCCGGGTACTGGTCGATGCGTCCGGTCGCCGCGGTCAGCTCCGTGGCGGAAAGGCCCTCGACCCACTCGGCGGCCGCCAGGCCCGGATCGGGCGTGCGGGCCACCGGCAGGAGCAGCATCTCCGCGGGCAGCGTCATCAATCCGAGCACCAGGCAGAATGTGAGGCGTCGGCGTGTTCGCGCGGTCATCGCCACTCTCCTTCGGAAGCCGGCGCGCACACCAGGTGCGTGCCGGGTGCCGGGGGAAGTGCAAGACCGACGCCGCCGGAAACCCGCGTTTCAGCCCGGAAAACCGGGCGGATGTTGCAGAAATGTCAATGGCCCGCGGCCAGGCTTGTTGGAGAAAACACAGTTCTGCACTGACAGAATTGTCGAGCGGCGCGGGCCCGCCGCCGGGCGACGGACCTCCGCGTCCGTCGCCCGCGCCAGGCCGGCGTCTCCGCGCGCGACCGCGTCAGCGGCCGCCGCCCGGCACAGGCCGCGTCAGCGGCCGCCGCCCGGCACAGGCCGCGTCAGCGGCCGCCGCCGCCCGCGCGGATCTCGGCCTGCCGGTCGAGGTAGCTCAGGCCGTCGGTGATCCACGCCGGCGCGGGATCGCCCTTCAGGTAGTGGCCGAACCACGCGAGGATCTTCTGCTGGTAGTCCACCTGGTTCTTCTTCTGCCGCAGGCCGTGGTCCTCGTTCGCGTAGACGATCATCACCACGTTCTTCTGCGCGCGCCGGGCGATGTTGTACATCGACACCGCCTGGTGCCAGAACACCGTGCCGTCATCGTCGCCGGCCTCGAGCAGCAGCGGCGTCGTCATGCCGGCGATGTCGTAGAGCGCCGAGTTGCGGATGTACGCGTCGAGGTCCTCGTAGAGCGGCACGACCATGCGCTGCTGGCCGGTCTCGATGTGGTCCGTCTCCGCGATCCCGGAGCTCCAGTGGTGGTTGCCGTAGTTGCTCACCAGGTCGGTGATCGCCGCGCCCGCGACCGCCGCCGCGAAGACGCCCTGCGTGTGCGTCGCCAGGAACGCCGTGTCGAACCCGCCCCACGAGTGCCCGACCACGCCGACCTTGCCCGCGTCGGCGAGCCCCATGTCGACCACCTTCTTCACCGCGGGCGTGACGCACTCGACCACCGACAGCCCGGGCTCGCGCGGCCGGAAGACGATGTCCGGCTGGAGCACGAAGTAGCCGTGCTGCGTGAAGACCGTGGTGTTGTAGTAGTCCCGATCGCTCGGCGCGACGTAGCGGTGGACGCCGTCGGAGAGCGTCTCGTAGACGTACACGATCATCGGGTACTTCCGGCCCGGCTCGTAGTTGGCGGGATAGTAGAGCGCACCCTGGAGCGGCAGGCCCTTCGTGGACTTGTAGTCGACGACCTCGCTGTGGCTCCAGGCGTAGGTCGCCTGGAACGGGTTCGTCGTCGTCACCTGGCGTGCGCCGGCGAGCGACGCGTCGCCCACGAAGAGATCCGGCGAGTCGTCGTGGTCCTGCACGACGTAGCCGTAGACCTCCGCCGCATCCGCCTTCGCGAGGCTCGAGACCGCGGCGTCCTGCCAGACGAGGCGATCGACGGCGGGCGGGGCCGACGGCATCGTCGGACTCACCGTCAGCCGGGCGTAGCCGGACTGCTTCGAGTGGATGCCGAACAGGCTCGCGAACTGGGCCCCCGCAATCGTCTCGGCCGACGTGTCGACGCGGACGAGCCGGTGGCGGACGTCGTCGGCCGTCCCGTTCGTCAGCCGGATGCCGCTGGCGCCGTGCGGATCGACCTGCCACACGTCGTGCTCGTCGTAGAGCAGGACGGTCGCGTCGCCGGGCGTCCAGCCCGCGACCCCGAACATCGGCTTGGCCGGCGCCGTGGAGTCCGACGCCACGTCCTGGAACGCCGTCCTGAGCTTCGACGTGATGTTGGTCACGGCCTTCGTGTCGAGGTCGATCGTGAAGTAGTGCCCGCCCTCGGAGAACAGGACGTAGCGGCCGCCCGGGCTGACCTGCGCGCGCGAGCCGACGTTCCCGCGCAGCGCCGTCCGCTGGCCCGTCGCCAGGTCCACGACCGACAGGTCCGACGCGCCGCGGCCGATCGATCGCGCCATCGCGTAGCGGGACCAGTCGTCGACCAGCGCGGCGGCGCGATGCGGAATCGGCGACACCGACTCCTCGAACGTCTGCGCGAGCTGGACGAAGCGTCCGGTGTCGAGGTGCCACGCCGACAGCAGGTTCCGGCGCCGGTCGGCGGCCGCCGTGTTCTTCTGGCGCGACATCACGACCGTGTCCTTCCAGTGCCACACGTCCACGTCGGCCGGTTCATCGGCGGCCGGCGCGCCTCGACCCCGGCCGCGCGCTCCGGCGGCCTGCGGGTCGCCGCCAGTCGTGCCGGCCTCGTCGCCACTCGCACCCGCGGCGCCACGCCCGCGCGCCCCGCGTCCCCGGGCCGGCGCGGGCCTGGTGGCCCAGTCGGCGATGCCGAGGAAGATGACGGTGCCGTCCTCCGACCAGCTCGGCCGCCGCCAGGTCACCGTGCGCTTGCCGGCCGGGAAGCCGCCCGCCGACGCAGGGTCGAGCGTGATCGCCCGCTCGGTGCCGGTGCCGAGCCCGCGCCAGGCGAGCGCCAGCTGCGTCGGCCCGTCGTGCGTGTCGTCCGTGCGGCTGCGGAACAGGACGAGGTCCGCCGAGTCCTCCCGCCACGAGAGCGACGAGTAGTCCGCGTCCGCCGAATCCAGGACGCGCAGCACGGTCGTCGCCGGATCGAAGACGTGCACGCCGTTGCCGCTCCGCCCGTCCGCGCTGATCGTCATCGCCAGCAGGTGACCGTCCTTCGCGTCCTGCCAGGCGAAGTCCGACACGTTGCCGAACGTCGTGTCGCGGCCCGTGTCGAGCGCCCGGACGATCACGGTGACCCCGACCGGCGGCGTGTCGCCGTCGCCGCCGGCGTTGCCGCCTCCGCCCCCGCGCCCGCCGCCACGCCCGCCGCCTGCCGGCGCCGTCGCGCCGTTCGCGGTCGGCGCGTAGCGGCGCATCGCCACGTACCGCCCGTCGCCGCTGAACGCGAAGCTCTGGATCCCGTCCACCTCGGTCATCTCGCCCGACGACAGCCGGACCAGGCCGAGTCGGTTCTGGGTGGATTCGCGCGCCTCACGCCGGCGTTCGAGTTCGGTCTCCGAGTACCCGATCGTGAACGCGGCCCACGCCGAGTCGGACGAGAACGTCGCCGTGCCGCCACCGGGCACCGTCTTCTCCAGGCCGTCGGACAGACGCTTGAGCCGCAGCTCGTTCTCGCGGCTCGACCGGTTGATCGCGTAGGCGACCCACGCGCCATCGGGCGAGAACGCCCGCGCGCCGAAGAACCCGAGCGATTCCCACTGGCCGTAGTCGGCCCGGGTGAGCGTCGGCTTCGACTGGGCCACGAGGCCGACGACGAGGACGGATCCGAACACCAGGAGAGCGGCAAGTCTGCGCATGGGTGACACCTTCATGGAGGTCCGGGGCATCGTCGCCCGAATGGCGCGGCGGATCAAGCCGCGCGGCGGGGATGGTGCGGGGGCCTTCACGCGACCGCGTCGCGTCAGTCCGTGCGCAGGGCCACGTTGGGATCGACGCGCGTGGCGCGCCGGGCCGGCAGCCAGGCGGCAGCCGTCGTGATCGCGGCCACGGCGAGCCCGGCCAGTACGAGCGTCGCCGGATCGGCGGGATCGACCTCGAACAGGATCTCGCGGACGGACCGGCTCAGCAGCAGCGCGCCGGCCAGGCCCGCGGCCACGCCACCGGCGGCGAGCAGGAGGCCTTCCCCGAGAATGCCGCGCAGAATCCGGCCCGGCGCGGCGCCAAGCGCCATCCGGATGCCGAACTCCCGCGTGCGCTCGCTCACCGCGAAGGCGAGCACGCCCGCCAGACCCACCGCGGCAATGGCCACGGCGAGCAGGGCCAGCGCGCCGAACAGCCCGGCGTTCAGCCGTGCGGGTGCCACGCGCTCGCCGAGCGCCTCGTCGAGCGTCCAGACGTCGGTCACCGGCCGCTTCGGGTCCATCTCGTGCACGAGCCGCGCGGCTTCCCGCGCCGTGGCCATCGGATCGCCGGTCGTCCGCACGAGCACGGCGGGGCCGGGCGAGGCCTGGAGCGCGGACTCGTAGACGGTGGCGACCGGCGGCGCCTGTGGGCCCAGCTCGCGCGCGTCCCGCGCCACGCCGACGACCGTGTGCCACGCGTTCCAGCTGTTGGAGCCCGCAAACGCCCACCGCACCCGCCGCCCGATCGGATCGTCCGCGCCGAAGATCAGCTGGGCCAACCGCTCGTTGATGACGAGCGCGGGCGGGGCGCCGGGGGCGTCCTCGATCGTGAATCCCCGGCCGCGTCGGATCGCCACGTCGAGCGTGTCGAAGTAGGACGGGCTCACGACCTGCGTGATCAGCTGGAGCGGCGCGTCCAGCTGTTCGGGCGACCGGCCCTGGACGGCCACGTCCCAGGTGTAGACCGTCATCGTGTCGTAGGGCGCGCTCGAGGCGGTGGCCACGGCCTCGACGCCGGGAAACGCGGCGAGGCGCGCGGTGAGCTGATCGAAGAGCGCGCGGTTGCGGGTCGCGTCCGCCCGCGTGAAGTTCGGCGCCTTGAGGGCCAGGATTGAGGTCGCGTCGAACCCGGTGTCCACCCGCTCCAGGTTGAGCAGGCTCCGGCCGAGCAGGCCGGCGCCGACGAGCACGACGAACGACACCGCGACCTGCGCACCGACCAGCAGCCGCTGCGCGCGACGCTGGCCGCGGCCCACGGTGGTGCGGCCTCCCGTGGCCGCCCCGGCGAGCGCGGGCGCCGCGGCCGGCAGCCGCGGCGCCCAGGCGAAGACCAGCGCGATGCCGATGCCGACCGCGAGGGCGAAGCCGAGCACCGTCGGGTTCAGACGCACCTCCTCGGCGCGCAGCGTCATTCGCGCCGCGTACGCCGTGAGCTGGCCCTGCGCGGCCCAGGCGACCACCACGCCCGCGACGGCGCCGGCGACCGCCAGGCCGAGGTGTTCCACGAACAACTCGAAGCGCAACTGGCGGGCCGAGGCGCCGAGGGCCGTCCGCACCGCCAGTTCCCGTTCGCGGCGCACCAGGCGGGCGAGCGACAGGTTGCCGACGTTCGCGCAGGCGACGACGAGCACCAGCACGACCGCGCCCATGAGAATCAGCAGCGTCGGCCGCGCCTCGCGGACCAGCACGTCACGCCACGGCGTGAGCCGGACGTCGAAGCCCGACGCCGCCGGATACGCCGTCGGATACGCCGCGTGCAGCCGGCGGGCCACGTCGCGCAGGTCGGACCGCGCCGCCTCCACTGGCACCCCGCGCCGCAGGAGCGCGTAGACGCTGGTCATCCGGTGCGTGCGTTCGTCCTGCATCGACGCACTCATGTAGTGCGCGTTGGTCGAGTAGTTCGCGTAGAGCTCCGGGCGCTCCGTGCCGGCGTAGTGCGACCCCGGTTCGAGGACGCCGACGATGGTGGTGGCCACGCCGGTCAGCTCGATGACCCGCCCGACCACCGACGGATCCTCGCCGAAGGCCCGCCGCCAGAACTCGTGCGTCAGCACCGCCACCGGGGCCGCGCCGCGGACGTCGTCCGGGCCCTGGAGCGTCCGGCCGATCGCGGCGTGGATGTTCAGGAGCGTGAAGTAGTTCGAGGTCACGAGTCCGCCGTAGGCCAGCAGCGGATCGCCGGATCCGACGACGCTGAACTGCCAGTCGCCGTACTCGACGAGCTGGTCGATCGTGGAGGCCTGCGTGCGGTAGTCGGCGACCTCGGCGAACGAGAACAGGGCATTGTCCCGGCCCAGCCGGGTCAACGGCTGTTCCACCCACATGATGCGGTCGGCGTTCGGATACGGCAGCGGCCGGATCAGCACGGCCTCGACGTTGGAGAAGATGGCCGTCGTCGCGCCGATGCCCAGGCCCAGCGTGAGCACGAACGCCGCGGCGTAGCCGCGATCGCGGACCAGTCGCCGGAGGACGGGGCGCAGGGTGCGGTGCCACATGTCGGGAGGCTCGACAGTGTATTACGCGGCAGGGGCGCCGCCCTTTTTTCGTGTGCGCGGGTTGCGCCGTCCGGGACCGGGCCGTACAGTGGCCGACATGGGGTTCCTGATCGTGCTCCTGGTCCTGCTGCCGCAGGCCGCGGTGACGCCGGCGCCGGTGGCGATCGAGGTCGAGGCCCGCGCGCTCCAGCCGGGCGAGCTCGTCGTGCTGGACATCTCCACCACGTCGCCCGCCGACGGCGTGACCGTGCGCGCCTTCGACCGCGCCGTGCCCGTGGCGCGACGCGACCCGAATCGCTGGCAGGCGTTCCTCGGGATCGATCTCGACGTCGCGCCGGGACGGTACGCGGTGCAGGTCGAGGTCGCGCATGGCGAGGCGCGGGATCGCGCGACCCAGGCCCTCGACGTCGTTGCCAAGGCCTTCCGCACCCGCCAGCTCACCGTGGACAACGCGTTCGTCAACCCGCCGGCGGCCGTCCAGAAGCGGATTGCCGATGAGGCGGCCGAGCTGTCGCGTATCTGGCGCGACTCGGCGCCGGAGCCCCTGTGGCGCGGGCCGTTCGTCCGGCCGGTGCCGCAGAAGGCGAACAGCGCGTTCGGCAGCCGCAGCATCTTCAACGGGCAGCCGCGCAACCCGCACGGCGGCGCCGATTTCCTGAGCCCGGCGGGGACGCCGGTCAAGGCGCCCGGCGGCGGCCGCGTCGTGCTCGCGCGCGACCTCTACTACACCGGCAACAGCGTGGTGATCGACCACGGCATGGGCCTCGTCTCGCTCTTCGCGCACCTGTCGGCCATCGACGTCGAGCCCGGCCAGACGGTCTCGGCCGGCCAGGTGGTCGGCCAGGTGGGCGCCACCGGGCGCGTCACCGGCGCGCACCTGCACTGGACGCTTCGCGCGGACGGCGCGCGGATCGATCCTCTGTCGCTGCTGGCCGTCCTCGGCGCGCGGTAGGTGCCCCGCGGGTTCGTCACCGGCCGGTCGCCCGTCTCGGCTAGAATCGGCCCGCCGTGGCCATGCCCCAGCCGCCCGACCTCCGCTCCCCGGACGACATCCAGGCCGCGTTCGACGCCCTGCAGCCGAGGCTGACCGAACTGTGGCGGTCCATCGAACGCTTCACGCCGGACGCCCAGACCATCGTCGTCGTGCCGTCGATCAGCGTGGACACGCCGATGGAGGGCACGCTGCTGCAGGCCTACGAGGAGCGCTTCCTGTTCCTCCTCCTGCTGCTCCGCCAGCCACGCGCCCGGCTGGTGTACGTCACGTCGCAGGCGATTCATCCCGAGGTCGTGGACTACTACCTCGGCCTGCTGCCCGGCGTGATCGCCAGCCACGCCCGCGCGCGCCTGTTCCTCGTCACCCCGCTCGACGGGTCGTCCGAGACCCTGACGGCGAAACTGCTCGCCAGGCCGCGCCTGATTCAGGAGATTCGCGGCCTGATACCCGACCCGCGCCACGCGCACCTGGTGCCGTACAGCACCACGCCGCTCGAGCGCGAGCTGGCCGTGCGCCTCGGGATCCCGATGTACGGCGCCGACGCGAAGTTCCACCACTTCGGCACCAAGACCGGCGGCCGGCGGCTGTTTGCCGAGGAAGACGTGCGTCATCCGCTCGGCGAATCCGGGCTGTCGTCGCTCGACGACGTCGCGCGCGCGATCGTCGCAATTCGTGCCCGACGGCCGGCGCTCGCCTCGGCGGTGGTCAAGCTGAACGAGGGCGTGTCGGGCGAGGGTAACGCGATGGTGTCGCTCGACGGCCTGCCGCCGCCGGGCGATTCGGCCGAGACGGCGGCCGTCATGGCCCGCGTGCGCGCGATGCGGTTCGAGTCCCCGGACGTGACGTTCGACGAGTACGCCGCGAAACTCGCCGAACGCGGCGCGGTCGTCGAGGAGCGCATCGCCGGCCGCGAGTTCCGCAGCCCGAGCGCGCAGCTGCGCATCACGCCGCTCGGCCGCGTCGAAATGCTCTCCACGCACGACCAGGTGCTCGGCGGTCCGCAGGGACAGTCGTATCTCGGCTGCCGGTTTCCCGCCGACCAGGGCTACGCCGCCGACATCATGCGGGAGGCTGCCAAGGTCGGCGCGCGCCTCGCGCGCGAGGGCGTCATCGGCCGGTTCGCCATCGACTTCGTCTCGGTCCGCCGCGACGACGGCGCGTGGGAGAGCTACGCGATCGAGATCAACCTGCGGAAGGGCGGCACGACGCACCCCTTCCTCACGCTGCAGTTCCTGACGAACGGCGCCTACGACGCCGAGGCGGGCGTGTTCCGGACCAGGCGCGGCGTCGAGAAGTGCTTCGTCGCGAGCGATCACCTGGAATCGCCGGGCTACCGCGTGTTCACGCACCGCGACCTGTTCGACCTGGCCGCGCGCCACGACCTGCATTTCGACCAGGCGCGCCAGACCGGCGTGGTCTTCCACATGATGAACGCGCTCGGCGAACTCGGCCGGGTCGGCCTGACGGCCGTGGGTAACACCCACGAGGAGGCCGAGGCGCTGTACGGTCGCACCGTCTCCGCGCTCGACGCCGAGGCCGACGCCGCCCGCCGCGATCCGCGCTGAGGCGCGCCGGGCCGCGCCAAGTCGCGCCGGGCCGCGCGCCCGAGGCGCTCGGGAAAGAGTTGTCCGGGCCAGACCGGGGGCGTAGAGTCAGCGGTGGAGGTGCCTCATGGCCGACGTCACCGCCGCCAAGTGCGCCCACCCCGCGTGTGAATGCCGCGTCCCGAAGGACGGCAAGTTCGGCAAGTACTGCAGTGAACACTGCAAGGAGGCTGGACAGATGACCCAGCTCCGATGCGGTTGCCAGCACCCGGAGTGCCGGTAGCCGCCCGCCGGCCGGCGTCGGATCAGCGTTCGAACAGTCGCGCGGCGTCGAGCGGCCACCAGCGCAGCTCGATCTTCCCCACGATGTAGCGCTCGGGCACGAAGCCCCACGCGCGGCTGTCCGAGCTGTCGGATCGATGGTCACCCAGGACGAAGTAGTGCCCGTCTGGGACCGTCTGCCGCGGCAGGTCGTCGTGTGACCGCATCCCGTCGGCGACGTACTCGTCCGGCACGAGGTGGCCGTTGCGGTAGACGCGCCCGTCGCGGATCTCGACCGTGTCGCCTGGCACCGCGATGACGCGCTTGACGAACGTCTGCCGCGGATCGAGCGGGTAGTAGTGCATCACGATGTCGCCGGCCTGCGGCGCGTGCAGCAGGTAGGCGAGCTTGTTGATCACGAGCCGGTCCTGATCGTGCAGCGTGGGTTCCATGCTGTGCCCCTGCACGCGCGCGAGCTGCCCCACGAAGGTGACGATCAGCAGGGCCCAGCCGGTGGCCGAGGCCAGCGTCTTCATCCAGGCCAGGACCTCGGCGCCGAGGCCGGGCGCCGCGCGGTCGCTCCGCGGCGAACCCGCCGCGGCCGGTGACGCCGAGGCCGACGCCGTGGCCGGAGTTCCGGCGTCGCGGCCGGGCTGGCCGGGGGCGGCGTCTTGAGGGGCTGTCGTGACGTCGGGGGGATCGATCATGACGCCACGCCCTCACCGCTGGCCGCGGGCGTCGCTTCCGGGTACTTCTGGTCCACGTAGTCGTCCACGAGCTGCTGGAAGGCGGCCGCCAGCTCGTCGTACGTGCCGCGGAGCGTCGTGCGGTGGACGCCGTCGATGTAGACGGGGCAGTTGGGCGCCTCGCCCGTGCCCGGCAGCGAGATGCCGATGTTCGCCGCCTTCGACTCGCCCGGACCGTTCACCACACAGCCCATCACGGCGACGGTCATCGTCTCGACCCCGGGCCGCGTCCGCTTCCAGGTCGGCATCATGGCGCGCACGTAGTCCTGCACGCGTTCGGCCAGTTCCTGGAACGTCGTCGAGGTCGTGCGGCCGCAGCCGGGGCATGCGGTGATCGACGGGGAAAACGAGCGGAGGCCGAGCGCCTGCAGGATCTCGCAGGCGGCGTACACCTCCTCGCGCCGATCGCCGCCGGGCCGCGGTGTGAGCGAGACGCGAATCGTGTCGCCGATGCCCTCGTTGAGCAGAATCGCCAGGGCCGAGGCCGACCAGGCCACGCCCTTGATGCCCATGCCGGCCTCGGTCAGGCCGAGGTGCAGCGGCTGGTCGGTGCGGCGCGCCAGGTCGCGGTAGACGGCGATGAGGTCACGCGGCCGCGAGACCTTGCACGAGATGATGATCTGGTCCCGGCGCAACCCGGCCTCGAGCGCGAGGTCGGTGGACTGCAGCGCCGACACCACCATGCACTCGTTGAGGATCTGCTCCGAGGACAGGCCCAGGTCGCGGTCGGTGTTCTCCTGCATCCGCGCCATGACCAGTTCCTGGTTCAGGGACCCGCCGTTGACGCCGATGCGCACCGGCTTGCCGTGGGCGACCGCCACCTGGCAGATCGTCGTGAACTGCTCGTCCCGCCGCCGGCCCGTGCCGACGTTGCCCGGGTTGATCCGGTACTTGTCGAGCGCGCGGGCGGCGTCCGGGAAGCGCGTCAGCAGCAGATGGCCGTTGTAGTGGAAGTCGCCGATGAGCGGAGCCGTGACGCCGGCGTCGAGCATGCGCTGCTTGATCTCCGGCACGGCCGCGGCGGCGTCCGGCGTGTTCACCGTGACCCGCACCATCTCGGACCCGGCCTCCGCCAGCTCGACGCACTGCCGTGCCGTCGCCGCCGCGTCCGCCGTGTCGGTCATCGTCATGCTCTGGACGACGACCGGCGCGCCGCCGCCCACCTGGACGGCGCCGACCTTCACCCCGACGGTGCGGTGCAGACGGACCGGTGCGGACATGTTTCGATCATAGAGCACCGCCATGCCTGGCGCGGGCGCCAGCCGCGATTTGCCACCGAACTCACACTGTGATACTTACAGTGTGAGTTTGCAGAATGTCCACACAGATAGGCGTATTCGAGCTGCTGGTGCTGATGGCCGTGGCGGCCGGCGGAGACGAGGCGTACGGTGTCTCGATCCGCCAGGCCGTCGAGGCGGGACGAGGCCGCGAGGTCTCGAGCGGGGCGGTGCACACGACCCTCGACCGCCTGGAGCGGCGCGGCCTGGTGACGTCCCGGACCGCCGGCGGACCGCCGTCGCGGGGCGGCCGGCCGCGTCGGTACTACCGCCTCACGCCGCCGGGTGAAGCGGCGGTGCGCGACAACTACGGCGCGCTCAGCCATCTCGCGGGCCGGCTGCCGGTGAAGGTCTCGTCGTGAGCGGTGGATGGCAGCACGGTCCTGTGACCGGCGATCGCGACCCGCGCGACCCGCGCGACGCGGTTGAGCCGCCGCGTCTGGCGGCCTGGCTGCTCTCGCGCGTCTGGCGTGGACCCGCCGGCGGCGAGCTGCTGGGCGACCTGGCCGAGGAGTTCGATCAGATCCGCCGGCGTCGCGGCGTCCGTCAGGCGCGCCGCTGGTACCGGCGGCAGGCGTTCCGATCCCTCGCCGGCCTCGTGCTCACCCCCGCGAGGCGCGTCGCCCTGGCGCTGGCGGCCCTGCCGGGCGCCGCCGTCCGGTTCGCGCGCCTCAGCGGCGACGTCGGTCCGGCGTGGCGCTCGCTGCGCCGCGCGCGGTGGTACAGCCTGACGGTCATCGCCGTCGTCACGCTCAGCCTGTCGCTTGCGACCACGGTGTTCGCGGTGGTGGACGGCGTGCTGTTCAAGCCGCTGCCGTTCGCCGACGCCGACGAACTCGTGCAGGTGACGCCCGAAACGCCGGCCCAGGTCGGCAGCACGATCATGATGGCCGGCAACACCTCGGTGCCGGATCTCGACGCCTGGCGCGCGGCGGTGCCGGAGATGACGTTCACGGCGACGACGTTCGGCGGTTCGCAGCCGATTGGCGAGGCCGACGCGGTCCGGTTCGCGCAGGTGGACGCACGGTTCTTCGAGGTCACCGGCACGGCGCCGCTGTTCGGCGGATTCCGCGACGAGGACTTCGGTCCCCAGGGACCGGTCCGGTCCGCCCTGGTGAGCTATGCCTTCTGGCAGGCCCGACTCGGCGGCGACCCCGGGGTCATCGGCCGGGTGCTGGCGGATCGATCCGGCGAGGGCATCCGCGTCGCCGGCGTCCTGCCGCGCGAGTTCCTGTTCCCGCACTTCGGCTCCCTGCGCCTCACCGTCGAAGCCCTCCTGCCGCTGTACGTGGAGCCCGGGCGCCGCGCCAACCCGCGCGCCCGCTCGCTCCACGTCGTGGCGCGGCTGCCGCGCTCGGTGCCGGTCGGCGAGGCCGAGCAGCGGCTCACGGCGGCGGAGGCCGGCGTGGCCGCGCGGTTCCCGCCCTTGTCGGCGACGGAGCGTGACGGCTTCCGCGGGCCGTTCGTGCGCGTACGGCTGCCGACCGTGCGGTCCACGCTCACGCGCAATACGCGGGCGGTCTCGATGGCCGGCCTGGCCGCCGCGGGTTTCCTCGTGCTGCTCGCGTGCCTCAACCTGGCCGGCCTCGCGGGCAGCCGGATGCTGGATCGGCGGCGCGAGCTCTCGATGCGCCGGGCGCTCGGCGCGGGCGGCGTGGATCTCGTCCGGGGCATGGCCGTCGAACACGCGCTCCTGCTCGGCGCCGGCGCGGTCCTCGGACTCGTGGGCGCGCGAGTCCTGCTCGCGGCCGTGCCGTGGCTGCTGCCCGACGACTTCACGCTGCTCAAGGCGCCGGCGGTCGACGCCCGGGTCGCCGCCGTCGCCGTGGCCGCCTGTGCCGTCGCTCTCACGATCGTCACCGCCTGGTCCGCGCGCGTCGCGCTGCGGGCCAGCCTGCGCGGCGGCCTCGCCGGTGCGGGAGGCACGACCGCGCGCGCCCGGTCCCTCGGTCGCTTCGCCATCGTCGGCGGTCAGGTCGCGCTCGCGCTCGCGATGGTGGTCGGCGGCACGCTCTTCGCGCGGAGCCTGGCGCGCGTCTGGAGCCAGGACCCCGGCTTCGGCGTGGATCGCACCGCGGTCTTCTTCGTGGACACGCCGCGCGCGGTGGACCTGGCCTACATCGACGGCGTGCTGGATCTCGTGCGCCGTGTTCCCGGCGTGACCGCCGCGGGCGGACTCGGCGGGCCGTTCCTCCAGCGCGCGATCATGGGCAGCAGCTTCGAGCCGCCGGAGGGCGCACGGGAGACCGGCGACGTCGAGCACCTGCGGGTGACCGCCGGCCTGCTCGACGCGCTCGCGCTCCACGCGATCGACGGCCGCCTTCCGACGCCCGAGGAACTCTCGGCCGGCCGACCCGTGCTGGCCGTCAGCCGGACCGTGGCCGAGGCGTACTTCCCCGGCCGCCGCGCGGTCGGCGAGACGCTCCGGCAGGATGGCCGGCCGTTCGAGATCGTGGGCGTCGTGCCCGACGTGCGGTACCGCTCGCTCGACTCGGCGCCGGAGGGCGAGATCTACTCCCCGCTCGCGGCGTGGCCGGATCCCGACATCATGAACATGCTCGTGTCGTACGACCACGACGCCGTGGCCGGCATGGGCGCGACGATTCGGGCGCTCCAGGCCGGCGTGCCGTCGCTGCGGCTCCGGCGCGCGATGACCGTGCGCCAGGCGCTCGGCGATTCGGTCCAGTCGCGGCAGTTCCAGGCGGCCGTCTTCGTCGGGTTCGGGCTCGCGGCGCTGACGGTGGCGGCGGTGGGGATCCTCGGTCTCGTGGCGATGACCGCCGCGCGTCGCACTCGCGAGGTCGGCATTCGGCTGACGCTGGGCGCCACGCCCACGCGCGTCGTCCGCCTGATGGTGCGCGAGCAGCTGCCGGCGGTCGCGGCCGGCCTGGCGGGTGGGACGCTCGTGGCCGTCTGGGGCGTTCGGGCGGTTGCCGCCTATCTCTACGAGATGAGTCCCTACGACTGGCGAGCCTGGGGGGCCGCGGTCGTGGTGCTCGTGCTCGTCAGCACCGCCGCCGCGATCGTGCCGTCCCTCGGCGCCAGCCGCGTGGATCCGGTCCAGGCACTCCGCGTCGACTGACCGCGCGGACGCGCTCCGGGGCCGGGCTGTCATCGGTGCTCCGGCCCGATCGGCGGCCCCGGCCCGGGCCTGGAGCCGCCGTCCAGGCCTGCGTCCCGCCGCTGTCGGCGGTTCCCTCCGAGTCTCCGGCTGCCTGCCCGGGCGCGGCGGGCGACCGGGCGCACTTCCGCGCCGTCCTAGATAGAATGAAGGGGTTCACCGCGACTGCCACCCGATCACAGGGGATTCCCATGCGCACGTTCCGTTCGATCGTCGCCGGTCTGGTCCTGCTCACGGCTGCCGCCGCGCCCGCGCGCGCGCAGGCGCCGGTCACGTCCGCCGACCTGGCGCGCCTCGAGGCCACCGCGACCGAGATTCGCCGGCAGGCCGATACGCTGAAGGCGTCGGACCCGACGCTGGCCGCCGAGGTGGAGAAGTCACTGACGACGCTCGACGAGGACATCACCTATCTGCGCGTGAAGCTGCGGCGCAACGAGGTGGTGACACGCGACGAATACGGGTCGTTGCGGGACCGCCTGGAGACGCTGCGGATCCGCGCCACTGGCAAGCCGGCGACCATGACGGCGCCCGTGACGGAACCGGAGGGCAAGGCTTTCACGGTGCCGGTCGGCACCCAGCTCGACGTCCGGCTGCAAACGCCCCTGAGCTCCGCCACGGCGAAGGCCGAGGACCGGTTCGAGGCGACCACCGTCGTGGACTTCACGATGGGCAACGACGTCGTGATTCCGGCCGGGTCGCTCGTGCGTGGGTTCGTCAGCTCCGTGCGGCCGGCCGGCCGCCTGGACCGCAAGGGGTCGCTGACGCTGTCGTTCGACGAGCTGCGCATCGGCCAGACCTCGCGGCGTCTCCGCGCCTCCGTCGTGCAGGCCCTCGACGGCAAGATGGGCGAGGACGCCACCCGCATCGGCGCCGGCGCCATCGTCGGCGGCATCATCGGCGGCCTGCTCGGGGGCGGGAAGGGCGCGCTCCTCGGGGTCCTCGTCGGCGGCGGCGGCACGATTGCCGCCACCGAGGGCAGCGACGTCGAGCTGCCGCTCGGCACGATCCTGCGAATCCGCGTCGACGAGGCGCTCGAAATCGTTCGATAGGCCCAGGCCATACCGGGAGTGGCATGCGCTAAGATCCCCCCGACCCCGGAGGGATCACGCATGTCATCCACGTACACTTCACGTCTGATCGGCGCGGCGGCGGCCGCGGCGGGCCTGGCGCTGGCGCTGCCCGGCGTGCTCGGGCCCGCGGCCGTCGTGCAGGCCTCGGCGGCCCCGACGCCGCCGTCCGCGCAGGCGCCGCAGGCGCCGCAGGACGACGCGGCGCTCGTGGCGCGGGCGCGCGCCATCCACGACCGCGTCATCACGCTCGACACCCACAACGACATCAGCCCGAACAACTTCAGGCCCGAGTGCAACTACACGATGCGCCTGACGACGCAGGTCAACATCCCGAAGATGAAGGACGGCGGGATGGACGTGTCGTTCATGATCGCCTACGTCGGACAGGGCCCGTTGACGCCGGAGGGCTACGACAACGCCTACCAGCAGGCCGTGGCCAAGTTCGACGCGGTGCATGCGCTGACCGAGGAGCTCGCGCCGAACCAGATCGGCCTCGCGCTCCGCGCGGCCGACGTGAAGCGCATCGTGGATTCCGGCCGGAAGGTCGCCGTCATCGGCATCGAGAACGGCTATCCGATCGGCACGGACATCCGCCGCGTGAAGGAGTTCCACGACCGTGGCGGCCGGTACATGTCGCTCGCGCACAACGGCCACAGTCAGCTCTCGGACTCGAACACCGGTGAGGCCAACGACGACTGGATGTGGGGCGGCCTGAGTCCGCTCGGCCGGCAGGTCATCGCCGAGATGAACAAGTGGGGCATCATGATCGACGTCTCGCACCCGTCCAAGGCGTCGATGCTCGAGACGGTCGGCCTCTCGAAGGCGCCGATCATCGCCTCGCATTCCGCCGTTCGCGCGCTGGCGGATCACAGCCGCAACATGGACGACGAGATGCTGATGGCGCTCAAGGCCAACGGCGGCGTCATCCAGGTCGTGGCGTTCTCGTCGTACGTGAAGGCCGACCCGCCCGGCGTGTCCGAGGCCAGGGCCGGCGCGCTGGCGCGGCTGCGCGAGCGGTTTGGCATCACGACCGCCGCCGGCGGCCGTGGCGGCGGCCGCGGGGGCGGTCGCGGCGGCGCCCGCGGGGGCGGCGGCGGCCGGGCCGGCGGCCAGCCGAACTGCTCCGTGGAGGACCCGGAGAACCCGCAGGCGGGGCGCGGCGGCCGCGGCGGCGGTCGCGGCGGCGGCAACAACGCCGCGCTCGACGCGCTCACGCCGGAGCAGCGGACGCAGTACGACCTGGCGCTCGCCCGCATCAACGCGGAGTACCCGCCGGCCGGCCGCGCCACCGTGCAGGATTTCGTCGATCACATCGATTACGCGGTGAAGCTCATCGGCATCGACCACGTCGGCATCTCGTCCGACTTCGACGGGGGCGGCGGCGTGGACGGCTGGAACAGCGCGGCCGAGGCGTTCAACGTGACGCTCGAGCTGGTGCGCCGCGGCTACACCGAGGAACAGATCGGCAAGCTGTGGAGCGGCAACCTCATTCGCGTCTGGTCCGAGGTCGAGAAGGTCGCCGAGGGCATCCAGAACGGCACGATCAAGTAGCGCGCTGATCGCCGCGGCGCACGACGCGGCGGTCGTCGCGCCACGCGGCGTCACGCGCGAAGGGACGGCATGGAGGGCGGGGCTTCGGTCCCGCCCTCCGTGTCTCTGGCGGCAGGTGGCTCTGCTGGAACGGCCGTGTCGTGTCGGCCGGAACGATCAACGGCGTGCCGGTGTCTATCAGGACAAGCGCCGTTCCCCTCCCGGCGCCACGGGGCAGGGAAGGGAGCTGCGTCATGCCATCACGCCGTTCGTCGTCCGTCCTCTTCTGGTCGTCCCTCCTCTGGTGCGTCGGGCCCGCGGCGCACGCGCAGACGCTGATCACCACCGCCTCGTCCGTCCGCCTGCGCGCGGAGGCGACGACGGAGTCGCGCGTGCTGGCGGAGCTGCCGCTGGGGACCGAGATCGTCACGTGCGACGGCGCGGCCGATGGCTGGCTCCATGTCGAGACCGCCGACGGCCGGGCCGGCTGGATCGCGAGCGCGCTGGCCACCGAGGTCACGCCGGAGCGGCGGGCGTCGGTCATCGCCGACCTCGCGCGTTCCCGGCTGCGACGTCCGGCCGAGACGCTCGCGTCGCGGCTGGAGCTGGTCGCGCTGCTGGAACGCGAACGCGCCTCGGCACTCGAACGCGCGCCGGTGCGCGGGCCCGCGCGCGAACGCGCCGCGGCGCTCGATGGCGGGGCACCGACCTTCGGGGACGAGGGCGCAGCGCGCCTCGAGCTCTACTGGTGGAAGGCGCTCGAGGCCACGCTGGAGGCGATGCCGTACGGCGCGCATCCGTCCGCGTCGCTCGACGCGTGGCTCGCCGCACACGAGCGCGAGGTCGCGTATCACGACACGAAGGGCCGCTACGTGCTGAAGCCCGAGGCCCTTCACCGCGCGCACGACCGGTGGCGCGGCACGTCGGCGGCCGAGGACCTCCTCTGGCTGGCCGTGGCGAACGGGTACCCCGGCGAGTGCGAGGGGTTGCTGTCGTGCTACATCGCCCGCGCCGATGGGGCGGAGGGTGAATACGTGCGCTGGTACCCCGAGGGCCGCCACCTGGACGAGGCCATGCGTCGCCTGCTCGAACAGGCCGCCTGGTGGAAACTGCGCGTGGAGCAGCGCTACGGGTTCGAGCCGACCCTGGAGTGCCGCGAGATCACGCCGCTGCTCGCCACCCTGCGCTTCGGTGTCGAGACCGCGAGCCACCCCGACCGGCAGAAGATGGTGGCACTCATCGACGACGTTCGCTGGCGGTGCCAGTAGCGCCGGCGACGCGAAGGTCGGAGGAGGGACGGCTCAACGGAGCCGTCCGCCTCCGCTGCCGACGCGGATGTCCTGGACCAGGCGTTCGCCCTCCGCCAGCGAGACGGGGATGGAGGCGGGTCTCAGGGCGGCGAGGAACGTGGCGTCGAACCACTCGTCCGGTTCGACGTCCCACGTCGCCGCCACGCGATAGGCCCCGGCGGGCAGTCCGGGAATCTCGAATCGGCCGGTGACGTCCGGCCGGGCGATGCGAATCCGCCTGGCGCGCGGCAGCCAGGCGGACGCCTCGTCCGGAAAGACGATCACGTAGTAGTCGGCGACGGATTGGCCGGTGGCATCGGAGAACCGTCCGCCGATGGAGGCCGCCCCGGGCGAGAGCACGATGGTCACCGCCAGGCGATCGGCGGCGGTGATGTCGATCGGGGTGTCGAGCAGGTCGGTTTCGCCGGCTATGGCCCGGGACGCCAGCCATCCCTGCGCGACGCCTTCGACCTGAAGGCGATACCGGCCCGGCGCGATGCTGGTCGCCTCGAACGCCGCCGTGGCGCCGTCAACGGGCAGGGCGCGCAGCGTGGCGGCGCCAATGCTGTCGTCCTCGGCGACGAGGTCAATGCGCAGCCCCGACAGCACGTCCCCCGGCGGTTCGTGATCCTGACCGGCCGCCACGATGCGGCCGGCGACCGAACCGCCCGGCGAGAGCGTCACGACCACGTCGTCCAGGTCCTCGTCGGCGACACGGATCCGTGTCATGGCCCATAGTGGGCCCGGCCCATCCTTCGCCTCGGCCCGCGCGGCGATCCGATACGTGCCAGGTGTCAGCGAGGTGATCGCGAACTCGCCGTCCGCGCCCGAGCGGACCCCCACCACACCGCCACGGCTGGAGGCGCTCGTGATCGTATAGAGCATGCCCTGGGCGTCGTCGGGTGCGTACGCCGCTTCCGGGAACAGCGTCACTCGGGCCACGACAGGGGTTCCGTCCGGGCCGACGGTACGCCCGGTCAGCGACGATGCTGGCTGGAGCTGCATGCGGATGTCCACGCCCGTCCGTACGTCGCCCTGGTTCAGAACGACGCCCCGCGCATCGTCGGCCGCCAGGCTGGCCGGGTGGTAGCCGGAGGCGTAGACGAGGCGGCCGTGTCCGTGAGGCGAGATCCGGGGCGCCGCTTCCGGGGACGCGATGAGGCGCGATCCGCCTGCGGCAAGCTGCCTGGCCCAGCGCACCTCTTCATCGGTGACCGCACGTCCCTCGACGCCAGCGCCCATGATGCCCGGCGTGGCGCCGACGATGTACTCGCCGGCATCGAGCCCGTACAGGCGGTAGCGTCCTTCCGCGTCCGTGGTCCTCGCGCGCACGTCGAGGTCGGTCGCCGCGGTGACCAGTTCGTGTCCGCGCCGGCGCAGGATCTGCACCGGCATGCCGGGAAACGGGTTGCCGAACGCATCGTAGACCGTGCCCGCGACCACCGCGCCCCTGGGCAGGTGCAGCACGACGTTGGCCGTGGATCCTGAATCGAGTGGCACCGCGACGCCGCGCCTGCCCGGGCCTCTCGCGCCGTACTCCACGCCGAGGTACGCCGCCTTGGCGGCCTTGATCCGCACGGCACCGGGCGGAATGCCTCGAACCATGAAGATGCCGGTCACGTCCGTCAGGGCGCTGCCGAGGGACAGTCCGTCTGCCGACAGGACCGTGACGGTGGCACCGGGTACCGGGCGGGGCGTTTCGTCCGTGCTGAGGACACGGCCGCCGACGGATGTGAGCCCGGCCTGGTCCCAATCCCGTGCGGCGAGCGCACCGCTGAGGACCGACGCCGTGATGATCGCGACCGCAATGCCGATGAGTCCTCTGGAGCTCGGGATCACCGGCGACCTCCTGCGTGAGCGCGGAGCGGCACTGTCAGGTCTGCGGCCGCGCGCTGTCCCTCCGACAGGCTCACCTTCACTGCATGGGCGAGCGCGTTCCCGAGCATCTCGGGCGTGTGCCAGTACACCGGCGGATCGTCGGCCGTGGCGGCCAGGTAATAGTCGCCTTCCGGGACTCCACCGATCGTGTAGCTGCCGTTCGTCGACGTGCGGGTGTTCTTCATGCGACGCGGGAGCGCTCCGCCGTCGGTCCAGTACCGGCGCTCGACCGGGAACATCAGCACGGTGCCACCGGCGACAGGCCGCCCGCGGTCGTCGCGAACGGTGCCCGTCACGGTCGGCAGGCGATCCGAGTAGGTGACCGTGATGCCGGACACGCCCTCCGGGCCGAAGTCGAACGGCTCGTCCGCCACGTTGCGGCCGTCCAGGGTGATCGAGCGCACACCCCACGACCCGAGTGGTCCCATCCAGACGACGTAGCGACCGGGCGGCAGCTCTGGCGTTGCGAATTCGAGGTCGGCGTTCAGCCTGCCCGGCAGGAACGGGGTCGAACGTCCGGCCGCATCACGGAATTGGACCATCGCGCGCAGGTACTGCGTCCCTGGCGGTGGCGCCGACGTGCCGTCGAACACCACGCTGCCGGTGGCCACCGCCCCGCGTCGGACGATGGCCACGACGTCGCGGACGTCGCGATCGACCACGACACGCTGTTCCGCCCACAGGAGGGGGCCAACGTGCAGGCTGTCCCGACCCATTCGTGGTGCGACCGGACTCCGCACCTCGACGGCGCCCGAGCCCGTCGCGACTTCGGCGTCCACCGATCGGTCGACCATGGGTGGTCGCGGGACCTTGAGTACCTCCAGCCGGTAGTCACCTCGAGGGACCAGGGGCAGGGAGAACCGGCCCCGCGCGTCGCTCACGGTGGCGGCCACTGGCGGCAGCCCGTCGAAGCCGCCGGTGTCGGCCGGTATCAGGTTCACCACGAGGAGGGAGGCCGGCGTGCCGTCCTCGAGTTCGAGCCGACCGGAGACGGAGGCGGCGATCATCGGTCGGAGCTGGAAATCGATGTGCGAAATGACGTCACCGGGCCTGACGACGAGTGCCTGTGCCTGCGCCGGGCTGGACGCTCCCGGGAAGAACTGCGTCGGGTAGACGGCCTGTCCGGCAGCCGTCGCCACGGGCGGTCTGGCCGCGCCATTCGGGAGAAGAAAGAGGTCGTGCCATTGGAGCGGCGCCACACGGAGCGTGGACCGGTCACTCAGTCCCAGGGGCCGGAGGTGCTCGACCAGGTCGGCCACGACGTCGGCCGGACCCGAGGCTGCCTCGGTGAGCGCGGCGATGGTCGACTCGGGCAGCGAGGCCTGCAGTGACGGCACGAAGACCAGGTACGACTCCGCCCACAGCGACGTGAACTGGTACTCGCCGAGGTCGTTGGTCTTCACTGCCATGTACGCCTGCCAGAACCCGCGCGGGCTCCGTCGGGCCAGTCGTACGGTGACACCGGGCGTGGGTTCGCCGTTTTCGTCGACCACGGTTCCGCTGATCTCTGAGAACGGCTCCAGGGCGATCCGGACGTCCGATGTCACCTGGCCGTCAGCCAGCTCGACGATCGTGCGCCTCGACGAAGTCCCGCGGTGTCGCGTCGTGACGGCGCCAATCTCCCACCGTCCGGCCGGGACGCGCGCGAAGACGAAGTCGCCCGCGCCGGTCGTGCGCACCTGGTCCGCGCGGGTCGTGCCGGGGCCGTACAGGACGACGACGGCGTCGGCGATGCCGTCGCCGGTTTCCGAGTCCACGACGCGGCCGAGGATCACGCCACGTCCGTCGAGCACCGGTGCCCTGGGATCCTGGTCCGGCGTCACCGCGGTCAGGCGCGATCCCGTCGTCGATGTGAGCAGCAGGAACAGCAGCGCGAAGGTGCGCCTCAGCGGGAACGATCTCTTCCGCCGGGGCTCAGCGCTTGCGGAAGCCATACGTCAGGATCTCGTGGCCATCGAGCGTCTCGCGGCCGTCGAGCGTGGCGCCCAGCTTCTGGGCGATCCGAATCGACGCGGTGTTGTCCGATCGGATCTGGCTGATGAGATACGTGACGTCGGTGTGGGTGAACGCGAAGTCCACTGCGGCCAGGGCGGCCTCGGTCGCGAACCCCTCGTTCCAGCGGGAGCGGCGGATGATCCAGCCGAGTTCGACGCCGGGCCAGCCTTCGGGCGCCCACAGGCCTACGCGGCCGATGATTTCGCCGCTGGCGCGCTCGACCACGGTCCACTGCCCGTAGCCGCGCAGGGCCCAGTGGCCGATGAGCAGGGCGATGGTCCGCCACCCGGCGGCGCGCCCGGAGGCATCACCGAGCCGGGTCAGGTAGCTCAGGACTTCGGGGTCTTCGTGAATGTCGACGAAGGCGTCGAGGTCGGCTTCCTCGGGTGGGCGCAGCGTGAGGCGCGACGTTTCGAGGACGACCATGACGCCGTGGCGGGGATGGCTAGTCGCGCGTCGGGCCGGCCCAGACGATGCTCGCCCAGACGATGGAGCGCTGGGTGCTGGCAGTCGTCGATGCTGCGGTTCGGTTCGATCCCATGTCTCTGTCGGGGGCGGGCCCCGTCTCCTTGGCCTTCCTAGTTAGCAAGGGGAGTGCCAGCCCATGGACAGGCGGAATGGCCTATTTTCGGCCGAAAATCGCCGAAAACAGGCCCAGACCTGGGTAGAGGATACCCAAGTTGTAATGACCCTGGTCCGGTCCTGGGGCCTGGGTTACCCGGCCGACTGGGGCTTCCGGACCAGGCCGCGCCTGCGCCGTTTCAGGAACAGGCCCTTCCGGGAAAGGCCGAGGCGCGACGCGGCATCGGCGACCCGTCCTCCGGCCAGATCGAGCGCGTGCTCGATGAAGTGCTGTTCCAGCTCCTCGATGGCGGCGGCCATCGTCTGGTCGAGCCGGATCGTGACCGACGGACCACGGGGGTCCTGTCGGGCCGCGGGCCCGCGGGCCCGCCACTGGCTGGCGACGTCCGGCGCCAGATCCTGGGCCGATAGCACCTGGCCATCCGCGGCCAGGGCGATCACTCGTCGCATCTCGTTCGCGAGCTGCCGGATGTTGCCGGGCCAGTCGCAGAGCAGCAGCGCGGCTATCAAGTCGTCGCCCAGCCGCACGCCGGCGCGTCCGCATTCACGGGAGTAGCGCTGGAGGAAGAGCGCGGCGAAGGCGGGGATCTCGTCCTTGCGCTCGCGGAGCGGCGGGAGTTCGATGCGGGTGACGCCGATGCGATAGAAGAGGTCGTTCCGGAAGCGGCCCTGCGCGACCAGGTCCTCGAGGTTTGCATTCGTCGCGGCGACGATCCGGACCGGCACGTGCTGGGCGCGGGTGTCACCCAGCGGGCGGATCTCGCCGCCCTCCAGGAAGCGGAGCAGCTTGGGTTGCGCCGCCGGATCCAGGTCGCCGACTTCGTCCAGGAAGAGCGTGCCCTGCTCGGCGGCACGGATGACGCCCGGAAAGGAGTCCATCGCGCCCGTGAAGGCGCCGCGCCGGTGGCCGAACAGCTGGCTCTCGATCAGCTCGCGCGGGATGGCCGAGCAGTTGAACGGGACGAACGGCCCGCGTTTCACCCGGCTGCGGTCGTGGATCATGCGGGCCAGGATTTCCTTGCCCGTGCCGGTTTCGCCGGTGATGAGGACGGGCAGGTTCGTGTCGGCGAGGCGGCTCGCCACGCGCAGCAGCTCGAGCATGCGCGGGGACTGGAACACCGTCTCCCCGTCCGTATCGGCCCCGCCGCGCGGCCACAGGTTCTGGTGGTCGTCGTCGGCGTCCACATCGGCGGTGCGAGACACGGCCGCTCGGGCGAGGTCGGCGAGGCTCTTGACGATCGTCACGTCGTCCAGGCTGTGCACGCCGTCGATGCGCAGGGTCACGCGCCGGTCCGATCCGCTCAGCCGGATGGTACAGGCGCCGTCGGCTTCGGCCGTCCAGGTCGCGCCGGGATCGGGCTGGTAGGGGCGGCCGGACTCGACGCCGACGTCGAGCCGGCCGCCGAGCGGCGTGCGCCGGAGGATCTCGGCGGTGCGATGGGCGAGGAGATCGACGGAATGGCCGGCTCCGAGAATCGTGGCCACGTCGCTCAGCAGCAGGGCGACGTCGGAGGCCGGCGGTACGGTGACGTCTGCGGACGGCCCGCCGCTCCGACGGCCTGGCAGGGTCGCCTGGAGGTGATCGATCCAGAGCTCATGGTAGCGATGGCCGATGGCCCGGCACGATGCCAGGGCGCGGTCCAGGTGCAGGGTGCCCTGGCGAACGTCGCCGCGCAGGCTCAGGCAGGCGCCACGCGTCGCCTCCAGCACGATGAGCGGATCGACGGCGCCGCGCGGACACGTGCCCATGGCCCGGGTCACGAGGCGCTCCGCCTCGTCGTGCCGTCCAAGTCGCCCGAGTGCCCGGGCCTTCGCGCAAAGGAGCGTCGTGCGGATCGCCTTGAACTGCCGCCGCTCCAGTTCCCCGTCGGCAGCGTCCACGATCCGGATCACACCCGCCCAGTCTTCCACCCGTTCGAGGTAGGCGCAGCGAGTCTGATCGTTCGCCAGGTCGTTCCAGGAACGGGCAGGCGCCCTATCGATGCCCGCAATCTGCCTGGCCTGATCGAGAAGTCGTTGACACTTCGAGAGGTTGCCTTCTGCCAATTCGACTTGAGCGGCGTTGTCCAGAGCGGCGACTTCGACATACGTAAGGTTCTCGCCAGCGCCTTGAACAACCCCCAAGAATTCTCGAGCAATACCGAAGTCGCCTCGGCAGATGCTGTTTAGCGCGAGATTCGCGGCTGAGCCAATCCTGTATTTGGCAAATCCCGCCCGTGTAGCACGGTCGAAGCATGCTTCGGCCAGTTGGCGAGAACGAACGAGATTGCCCGCAACCGCCTCAAGAGAAGCGTCGATCAGGTCAATCGAGCAAGCCAGAGCAGGATCCTCGAGGTAGCCACTCAAGCGTCTCGCAATCTCAACGTGGCGATGGGAGTCGATACAGTGACCGCGGCATCCTTCGAGTCGGGCGACCGCAAGATGAAGTGTAGCAACCGCTCTCGCATCACCGATCTCTGATGCTAGTTGTCGAAGTCTAGCCAAGCCGGGCAGCGCTTGCTCTGGGGACTGAAATTCCGAGTCCCGGAGGAAGAGGGCGAATGCAACCTCGTGTTGGGTCTCAGCAGACTCACCGACACATGACTCCGAGAGCCTTGTGAAGGCCTCTATCGATCCGCGAACGTCCCCTGAGTCGAACAAGGCCATCGCACGGAGCGTCTCAAGGCGAATTTCGATGCCTCGTTCTGCGGGAACTTCGACAGACGAGCCAAGGAAATTGGTCAGCTCTGCCGCCTTGCCAGCTCTGTACAGAGCCTCGGCGGTGGCTAGGCGTTCTTCCAGCGCCGGGAGCGAAGCTGCTTCGGCACGGCGAGAGTGGCCATCTCGACCCGTCGGCATTCTGTTCCTCCGCGTGGTGAAGCCTGGGACGCGGACGATAGCAGAAAACCGCCAGGAGAGGGGCAGGGAATCTAGTGAACGTTGCTCTTGGCCGTATTTGCGGGCCGATCGGCCGGGATTGACGTCCGGGCCTGGGTCCTGCCGAGCGGTTCGGAGACCGACGAAACGAACAGGGTCGCGGCGTTCTCGAGGAGGCGACGATGGTCCTTCTCGAACGGTTCGCTGCTGTAGACCATCAGGACCGCGACGGGGCCGCCATCGAGCAGGGGCACACCGGAAGCGAAGCGCAGGGGCACGGAGAACGTGCGCGCCACGGGACCCAGCTCCAGGGTGGCCTCGGAGTTCATGACCGGCTGGGCATGCGCGAAGATCCAGCCGGAAATCCGCTCGCCGATGGGCACGAGCGTGTCGCTCATCGCCGAGGCCCCGACGCCGGCGCCCGCCACGACCTCGAGTTCGGTCGAGTCGGTGCGCGGCCGGTAGAGCGCGAGGCTGGCGGCGGGCACGATGCGGCGGAGGTGCCGGAAGAGCGCGTCGGCGGCCTCGACCATGTTCGCGGCCCGTGGCAGCTCGCGCCGGAGCTCGTTGAACTCACGGTCCTCGGCCTGCGTCGCCGAAATCACGTCGAACTCGGCCGGCGCGAGGTGCGGGAGCGTCGGGTCGGCGCCGGGGCCCTTCAGCCGCTCGGCGGCTTCCATCTGCTCCAGCTTGTCCAGGAGCCTGAGGAAGTTGTCCACGACCCATGGGTCGTAGGTCTTGCCTCGGCGGTCCCGCAGGACGGCTTCCGCCTGCTGGCGGGTCATGCGTGGCCGGTAGGGGCGGTCCGAGGTGACCGCGTCGTAGCAGTCGACGACCGAGAGGATGCGGGCTCCCAGCGGAATCTCGGAGCCTCTCAGGCCTTCGGGGTAGCCGGAGCCGTCCCATGCCTCGTGGTGATACCGCACGATGGGTTCGACCGGGTACGGAAAGTCGATGTTCTTCAGGATGTCGGCGCCGACCGCCGCATGGACCTTCATGCGTTCGAATTCCGACGCGGTGAGCGGGCCCGGCTTGTTGAGTATGTACTCCGGGACGGCAAGTTTCCCGGTGTCATGGAGCAGGGCCGCGGCCCGCAACGCATCGAGCTGGTTCTCGTCCTGGATGCCCAGGGCGTTGGCCAGCGCCATCGTGTAACGCTGCACGCGACGAATGTGTCCGTGCGTCACCTGGTCCTTCGCGTCGATCGCGAGCGCGAGCGCCTCGATCGTCTGCAGGAAGGTCCGCTTCATCTCGGCGAGGTGGGTCTCAGCCTTCTCGACTCGCTCCGTTGACCACTTGTACGTAAAGAACAGCACGAACATCAGTGGCGCAATGACAAAGAGCGACAGCGGGTTGATTCTGTGAGTGAACGAAACGAGGCAAGCGGCTACCGAGGCGCCGGCCCAGTAGTTCAATGACAAGCGGAAGAAGTGCTTGGACCAGACCTCGAAAGCGTTGAGCTTCTGGTCGAGAGCAATCGCGCCTGCTACCAGCCAGCTATTCAACAGAAAATACAGCGCTGCGAATGAGATCAGCCCGGTGACCAGGGCGGCGTCTGGAGGCGTCGGATCCTCGTCAAATAGCGGGCCAGTGCCGGCGATCCAAAAGAGGACGTTGGCTGCGAGAAAGATCGATAGGGGATTGGCCGCCATGCTGAAGACCATGCGGTGCCAGAAGACCTTCTGGCTGGCGAGCCGAGCCCAAATAAGACCGACGTCCAGGAACCCAAGGAGTGCGCCGGCATAGGGGCCAAACAGGAGCGTTCCGAAGAATACGAACGTCTCCGACACCGAGATGTTCGCGGCGACCTTCGGCAGTCGAACCGGCAGCACTCCGCTGATCAGAGTGAGCAGACCGAGCCAGTAGAGATCAGTTGGCGGCGGGTTCGCGACAAAATGGGCTATGCCCAGAGCCACAGTCGCGAAACCGCCAACCACCACGGCGGTGATGTAGCCGATCTCGACAGTGGAAACGCTGGGGTTCTTTGACGAAGCCATTTGACGCTTGGGGAAAACCCCCAAGCGTGTATCGGCAAGGACCGACTGAGCTTTAGGCGGGTCGAGCTCATGTCAGCCAAAGGCCAACGATCTTGTGGATCGTTGGCCACTCCTGCCTACGACCAGACGATGGCTGACCAGATGATGCCGAGCTGCATAACAGGGCTCCCGTGGAAGGGTTGGAGAGCTTCAGTTTCCAGTTACAGAAGTGTCATTGCCCCAGACGAGGCCGTTGCCCCAAACGAGGCCGTTGCCCCAGACGAGGCCGTTGCCCCAGACGAGGCCGTTGCCCCAGACGAGGCCGTTACTCCCAGATCGAGGCCGTTGCCCCAGACGAGGCCGTTGCCCCGACGAGGCCGTTACCCCCAGACGAGGCCGTTACCCCAGACGAGACCGTTGCACTTCCCCAGACGATGGCCGTTGCCCCAGACGAGGCTCATTGCCCCAGACGAGACCGTTCCAGACGAGACCGTTGCCCCAGACGACCGTTGGAGCAACCGAGTCGCTTCCACGTCTCAAACGATGCGTCATTTGTCTGGACCGTCTGGTTTGCCGAGTTGCTCCAGACGAGGCCGTTCGATTCAACAGCGCCTGGTGCAGCGTTGCCCCACACCAAGCCGTTGACCTCGACTTGGCCCGCCCCATTGCCCCAGACAAGCCTGTTCGACCGGAACCTGGTCGGCCCGGTTGCCCCACACCAAGCCGTTCGACTGGACTTGGTTCGTCCCGTTGCCCCACACCAAGCTGTTCGGGCCGCAGTAGAGCCGCCATTCGGAGAGCACTGAACTCCGGGACAGCGAGTGCTATTGGAGAAAGACCAGCCCAGATCCCTGAACGAGCGCCCCTCCAATGTTCACTGTCGTTCGGCTGTTCAAATCCTTCGTCCGCGCCAGCGCGATCTGGCGCGAGCGGCACGTTCAGGCTGCCCGCGCCCTGCTCGATCAGGCCGAAGCCATCGAAAGCGCTTCCATACCGCAGCGCGAACTTGACTTCCCTCGGCGTGAGCTTCGCCAGGCTCTGGAGCAGTTGCGCCACGGCGTCCGCCGACCACCGCGGCCGCCATGCTCGACCCCGGACAGCGTGAAGTAGGTGCCGCCGTTGGCGCCGTAGACCTGGCGCTCCGGGTAGTTGTTCCAGAGGTAGCTCGCCGGACCTCGCCTGTCGAGACGATCGCGTTGCTCGGCGCGACCAGGTCCGGCTTGATCTCCCCACGTGGACGGATCGTCGGGATTGCCCACCGGACCGCGCGAGCTGTAGCTCGTGACCGCGTCGTCGGATCGCGCCACCGTGCCGCGCGTGTTCAGCGCGCCCACCGTGATCGCGCCCGGCGTGTAGCCCGGCGAGACGATCGCGCCGACCACCGGCGTGCCGTCGTCCGTCTTGCCCAGGTTGCCCGCCGAGCAGATGACGACGATGCCCGCCTTGACCGCGCGCTCCACGGCCTTCGCCAGCGGGTCGTCGCGGTACGTGCCGTCGCTCACGGGGTGCCCGAGCGACAGGTTGATGATGCGGATGTCCAGGCGCTCGCGCTGTGCGACCGCGAAGTCGATCGCCGCGATGACGTTGACGACCTCCCCCGTGCCGTCGGCGCCCAGCACCTTCAGGTCGATGATCTCCGCGCCCGGCGCCATGCCGATGAACGTCGTCGCGCCGGCCACGTAGCTGCCCTGGCCGCTGCTCGCGATGATGCCCGCCGTGTGCGTGCCGTGACCGTAGCCGTCGCCGTCACCCTCGCCCGTGAAGTCCTTCCGGAACCGCACGCGCGGCGCAATGTCCGCGTTGTCTCTGACACCCGAGTCGATGAGCGCGATGGCTGATGCGGCGGCCCGTCAGGCCGCCGAAGCTGCCGCTGTCCCCGAGCGCCTTCCAGAGCTGGCTGGCGCCCGTCGACTGCGTCGTCACCGCCATCGTCGAGATGACCTTCTGATTCGCGCTCAGCGACCCGACGCTGCCGTCGGCGCCGAGTTCCCCAATCGCCGCCGCCGAGCCCTCGAACAGAGCACCTGTCGCCATGCGGCTCACCACCTGCAGGCCGCAGGTTCGCCAGGCGATCGACCTCCGCCTGCGGGCCCTCGTAGATCAGCTCGATCTTGTCCGCCCCGCGCACCACGCGTCGCGCGCAATGCTCCTGGGCAGCTTCGACTCGGGGCGATCCGATCCGCCGGATCAAATGAGACCGAGGGCCTGGCCACAAGGGCTATCTCAACAGGCCGATAACACTCCATCAGCCGGCCGGTCCTGGACGAGAGGTAGCGATTTACGGGTCATACGACGGTCCGAATCCGCGAAAATTACAAACACGCCGCGCAACACTGTAATCAGGCACGTTCAATACCAAAACTTCGCATTTACAGAAGAGCCCAGACTGTTAAATTCCATCCGATCCTGCATACTGGAAGCTCGGTGGCGATCACCAAATCGGTCTCAGGATCACATTCTCTGTATTACGTTTCATCCGCCGTTTGGGACTCCAGCGACATGCCCGGATCTCCCCAAAGCTCTGGGGAATCGGTATTTGTACACGACGTCATACGATTTTGAAAGTACTTTTCAAATCTGTTAGAGAGAGGGGCCAACCTTGAAACCGACGCCGCGACGGCTTGCAATTCTGGTATGCGCCGGGCTCCTGGCGGCCTGCTCGGCTCGAGAGACGGAGCGCGTCGGCGGCGGGACGCTCATCGCCAGCGTTCGGAGTGAACCCACGACCTATAACCGGCTGGCATCGGCCAGGACACCCGATGAGCTGTTCCGGCTGCTCGTCCACGACACGCTCGTCCGAGTGAACCGCCAGACCGGCGCGCTCGAGCCCAGGCTCGCCGAGTCCTGGACCTCAGCCGACGACGGCCGGCGCTGGACGCTCACCCTTCGCGACGGCGTGCAGTTCTCCGACGGCACACCCTTCACCGCCGACGACGTCGTGTTCACGTTTCAGGCGCTCTACGACCCGCGCGTCGAGAGCCCGCTCGCCGGCAACTACGAGGTCGACGGGCAACCGTTTGCGGCGCGCGCGGTCTCGCCGCGCGTCGTCGAGATCACGTTCCCGGTCGCCATCGGACGCGGCCTCGAGGTGCTCGATGGCCTGCCGATCCTGCCGAGGCACGCGCTCGACGCGGCGCTCCGCGCCGGGACGTTCCATGACGCCTGGGGGCCTGGCACGCCGCCATCACAACTCGTCGGACTCGGCCCGTTCGTCCTGACCGAGCATGTCGCCGGCCAGTACCTCCGCTTCGCGCGCAATCCGCATTTCTGGGCGCACGACGCGGACGGCACGCCGCTGCCGCTCCTCGACGGCCTCGAGCTGCAGGTCACGCCGGAGCAGAATGCCGAGATGATTCGCCTGGAGGCGGGCCAGACCGACATGCCGAACGATGCGATCCGCGCCGAGGATCTGGCCGCGTTCCGCCAACTGGCCTCCCAGAACCGCCTGCGACTGGTGGACGCCGGCGTGAGCCTCGACGCCGACGGGCTGTGGTTCAACCTCACTCCGGGGACGGAGACGGCCAAGGTGCGACCGTGGCTGCTGAAGACCGAATTCCGCCGGGCGGTGTCGCTGGCGGTCAGCCGCGACGACATCGTGAAGACCATCTTTCTGACCGCGGCCGTGCCCGTGGCCGGCCCCGTCACGCCCGGTCACGGTGACTGGTTCCTCTCCGACCTGGTGCCGCCGCACGATCCCGCCGAGGCCCGCCGGCTGCTCGCCGGCATCGGCCTCGTCGATCGCGACGGCGACGGCATGCTCGACGACGCCCGCGGCCGGCCGGTGCGGTTCGGCATCCTGACCATGAAGGGGCATTCGGTCCGCGAACGCACCGTGGCCATCATCCAGTCGCAGCTCGCCGCGATCGGCATTCGTGTGGACGTCGAGACGCTCGATTCCGACTCCCTGTTTCCGCGCTACATGTCCAGGGCCTTCGACACGATCTACTTCGGGTTCGCATCCGACTCGCTCGACCCGACCGGGAATGCCAACTTCTGGCTGAGCTCGGGGCTCTATCACGCGTGGAACCCGAATCAGGCCCAGCCGGCCACCGACTGGGAGCGCGCGATCGACGAGCACATGAACCGGCTCGCGACACTTCTGGATCACCAGGCGCGCGTCCGTGAGTTCGCCGCGGTGCAGCGGCTCTTCGCCGAGCAGCAGCCGATCGTCTACTTCGCGGCGCCGCGGGTCACGGTGGCGACCAGCAGCCGCGTGCAGGGGCTCACGCCGTCCGTGCTTTCGCCGCCGGTGCTCTGGAACGCGGAGCACCTGTCGGTAGCCGCGTCGGGAGGCGCCGCGGGCCGGTGAGGCACGGACTGCCGGGGTTCGTGCTGCGGCGCGGTCTCGCGGCGGTCCTCTTCGTCGTCACCGTCGGGGCCGGCGCCTTCTGCCTGGCCAAGCTGGCGCCGGGTGACGTCGGGACTCCCCTCGAACTCAGCGGGGCCAGTCCGGAGGCCGTGCGCGCCGAACGCGCCCGCTGGGGCGTGGACCGCTCCCTCGTCGATCATCTCGGCGAGTGGGCCGCCGGGTTGCTGCGTTTCGACCTGGGGCAGTCCTCCAGCCTGCGTCGCCCCGTGCGTGCTGTCGTCATCGACGGGACGCTCGCGACGGCGCGGCTGGCGTTCGTGGCGTTGATCCTCGCGACCGTGGTCGGCCTTCCCGTCGGCCTGCTGACCGGCGCGCGTCCGCGCGGGCGACTGGCGGCGATCGTCACGCCGATCTCGGTGGCCCTGATCTCCTGCCCCCCGATCGTGGCGGCCCTCGTGCTCCTGCTCGTGGCCGTGCGCACGCAGTGGCTCTCGACCGCGCAGGGCGCCCTGGCGCTGCCGGCGCTCGCGCTGATGCTGCCGCTGGCCGCGTCGCTGGAACGCCTGCAGTCGCAGGCCACGGCCGACGTGCTGGCGGCGCCCGACCTTGCGGCCACCGCCGCGCGCGGCGTGCCATTCGGCCGCCTGCTGTGGGTGCACGTCTTCCGCCAGGCGCTGCGACCCGTGCTCGGCATCTACGGCCTGGTCATTGGCGGCCTGTTCAGCGGCTCGCTTGCCGTCGAATGGGTCACCGGCTGGCCGGGCCTCGGACGCCTCACGTACCAGGCGCTGGTCGGGCGGGACCTGTTCCTGGTCGCCGGCTGCGCTCTTGCGGGCGCGGCGCTGATCGCCGCGGGCAATCTCGTCGCGGACCTGTTGCGGGCGCTCGCCGATCCACGTGTCCGGGAGACACGATGAGCGCGCCGCCCGCGGCGCCCGTACGGTGGCGACCTCACGGTCGAGATCCCGTGTCGCGCGCCGGCCGGCTGCTCCTGATACTCGTCGCGCTCGTGACGCTCTCGGCCAACTGGCTGTCGCCGAATCCTCCCGAGGCGCAGTTTCTGGACCGGGCCTACGCCCCGCCGACGCCGATTCACGTGCGCGACGCCGACGGCTTCCGGACGCCGTTCATCTACCCGCAACAGGTGGAGGACCCGGTGGCCCGCACCTACTCGGAGGATCGGCGCCGCCCGCAGACGCTCCGCTGGTTCCGCGACGGCCGGCTCGTGTCGGTCGATGCCGGCGCGGGGCCGCTGTTCCTGCTCGGCGCCGATCCGCTCGGCCGCGACGTGTGGGCCCGCCTGCTCGCCGGCGCGCGACTGTCCCTGGGCGTCGCGCTGCTCGGCCTGCTGGGTGCGCTCGTCATTGGCGGAGCGGCTGGCGGCGTGGCCGGCACGTTCGGCGGCCGGACCGATGCGGTGCTGATGCACGTGGCGGACTTCCTGGTCGTTCTTCCCGCCGCCTACGTCGTGCTCGTGCTGCGCGGGCTCGTCTCCGGCGCGCCGAGCACCGCCGACGTCTTCTGGTTGATGGCCGGGTTCTTCGCCCTGGCCGGGTGGCCGACGGTCGCGCGCGGCGTGCGCGCCGTCGTGGCGGCCGAGCGGAGCCGGGAGTACGCGGAGGCCGCGCGTGCGGCGGGCGCGGGTCCCTGGCGCCTGGTCCGGACGCTGCTGCCGGCGGCGCGGGGGTTCCTGTCCACCCAGGCGGTGCTGCTGCTCCCGGCGCTCCTCCTGGCGGAAGTCACCGTGTCGTTCGTGGGTCTGGGCTTCACGGAACCGGCGGTGAGCTGGGGCACGATGCTCGAGACGCTGGCCAACGTGCGCCTGCTGGGCGAGGCCCCCTGGCTCATCGCCCCGGCGCTGGCCGTATTCATCGTCGTGCTGGGCCTGCAGCTGGCGGCCGGCGCCCGTGGACCGGCCAGTGTCCTGCACCTGCGCGATCGGCCGCGGGGGATCCGGCGGGTCGCCGGCGTTTGACACCGGCCCGGCGGCATCGCTAGCCTGCCCGATCGTGCGCACACGACTCCAGGGCATCTTCGCTCCCATTCCGACGTGCTTCACCGCGTCCGGCGAGGTGGACCATGCCGCCGTCGGCGACAACGTGCGTGTCTGGGCCGGCACGGATCTCGCCGGCCTCCTCGCGCTCGGCTCGAACGGCGAGGCCGCGCTGCTCGACGAGGAGGAGAGTGCAGCCGTGATCGCGACCGTGCGCGACGCGCTGCCTCGCGGTGCGCTGCTGCTGGCCGGCACCGGGCGTGAGTCGACGCGTGGTGCCATCGCCGCGGCGAAGCGGGCCGCGGCGTGCGGCGCCGACGCGGTGCTGGTGCGCACGCCGTCCTTCTTCAAGTCGCAGATGACGGCCGACGCGCTCGTCGCGCACTTCACGGCGGTCGCGGACGCGGCGCCCGTGCCGGTGCTCCTCTACAACCTGCCGGCGGTCACCGGCGTGATGTTGACCCTGCCGGTCGTGGCCCGTCTCGCCGAGCACCCGAACATCGTGGGGATCAAGGAAACGAGCCCCGATCTCGAGCGGCTGGGACAGTTCGCGCAGGTGGAGCCTGCGCGATTTGCGGTGCTGAGCGGCTGGGCGCCGGTCGTCTTCCCCGCGCTCGTGAGCGGCGCGGCTGGCGCGATTCTCGCAGTCGCCAACGTGGTGCCCGATTTGTGCGTCGATCTGTATCGGCACGTCCAGGCCGGTCGCCTGGACGAGGCGCTGGCGCTGCAGCGGCGGATCACGCCGCTCGCGCAGCTGGTCACGACCGGGCACTCGATCGGCGGACTCAAGGTGGCGCTCGATCTGGTCGGCCTGCGCGGGGGGCCCGTTCGGCCGCCGCTGCGGCCGCCGGCCGATCGGGTGCGCGACGAGATCGCGCGCGCGCTGGCCGATCTCGGCCGGTCCGTGCCGGTCGTGGAGCCCCGGACCTCATGACGCTGCCCTCCACCAATCGACTCCTGCTCGGCCCCGGTCCGTCGCCCGTGTCGCCGCGCGTGATGGCCGCGCTGGCGGCGCCGCCCCGTTCCCATCTCGATCCGGAACTGGTCGCCCTGCTCGACGACATCCGGGCCCGTCTCGCGCGGATCTTCCGGGTCGGCGACGGCGCACGCGTGCTCGCGATCTCCGGCACGGGAACGTCGGCGATGGAAGCCGCGGTCGCCAACGTCACGGAGCCCGGCCGCCGGGCGCTGGTGGTCGTCACGGGGTACTTCGGCGAGCGTCTCGCGCAGATGCTCGCGCGCTATGGAGCGGACGTCACCCGCGTGGACGGCGAATGGGGCCGCGCCGCGGACCCGGCCGCCGTCGCGCGCGCCCTGGCCTCGGGTCGCGCGGACATCGTGGCGCTGGTCCACGCCGAGACGTCGACGGGCGTCCTGAACCCGGTCGCCGACATCGCGCGGATGGCCCGGGCGCACGACGCGCTCGTGCTCGTCGATGCGGTGACCTCGCTCGGCGCCTTGCCGCTCGACGTGGGGGGCTGGGGCGTGGACGTGTGCTACTCGTGCTCGCAGAAGGGGCTGGGGGCCCCGTCGGGCCTCTCGCCGATCGCCTTCTCCGCGCGTGCGCTCGAGCGGCGGGTGGCGTGCCGGAGCTTCTACCTCGATCTGGCGCTCCTCGAAGCGTTCTGGCTCGAGCGCAAGTACCACCACACCATCTCCGCGCCGCTCGTGTACGCCCTGGCGGTCGCGCTCGAGGAGGTGGAGGAAGAGGGGCTCGAGGCGCGCTGGGCGCGACATCGGGACACCTACGACGCGCTGGTGACCGCGCTCGCACCCATCGGGCTCGATCTGCTGCCGCCGCCCGACGAGCGGCTGTGGAACCTGAATGCCGTGCGCGTGCCCCAGGGCGTGCACGAGGCCGAGGTGCGCGCGGCGCTCCTGCGGCATGACAACATGGAGATCGGTGCCGGACTGGGCCCGCTGGCCGGGCGGATCTGGCGCATCGGTCTGATGGGCACCGGGGCGACCGGTGAGAACGTGGATCGGGTGACGCGGGCGCTGGCCCGCGCCCTGGGCCGGGCCTGAGGTCGGAGGACGCATGCGGGCGCTGAGGTACTTCGCGGTCGCGGCCATCGTCGCCGCCGGCTGCGCCACGAATCCGGCGACGGGGCGCCGCCAGCTCATCCTCGTCTCCGAAGCCCAGGAGATCCAGATGGGCCGCGAGAGCGATGCGGCCGTCCGCCAGCAGATGGGCGTCTACGACGACCCGGCGCTGCAGGACTACGTCAACCGGATCGGCCAGCGGCTCGCGCGACAGTCCCACCGCCCGGACCTGCCCTGGACGTTCACGGTGGTCAACGAGCCGGCGGTGAACGCGTTCGCGCTTCCGGGCGGGTTCATCTACGTCACGCGCGGCATCCTGCCGTACATGCGCAACGAGGCGGAGCTGGCCGCGGTCATCGGCCATGAGGTCGGGCACGTCGATGCGCAGCATTCGGTCGAGGCGATCTCACGCCAGACCCTCGGCGGCGGCGCGCTCGCGCTCGGCAGCATCTTCCTGCCCGAGGGCGCGCCGCAGGCGGCCGCCGGCCTCGCCGGGATCGGCCTGCAGGCGGTCTTCCTCAAGTACAGTCGCGAGGCCGAACTCGAGGCCGACGAGCTGGGTGTTGGCTACACCGCCCGCGCGGGGTGGGCGCCGTCGGCCATGGCCGGGATGCTCGGCACGCTGGCCCGGCTCGATGCCGCGTCCGGGTCGAGCCGCGGCATTCCCAACTGGGCGCTCACGCACCCGCCGGCCGCCGATCGCGAGCAGCGGGTCGAGCAGCTCATCGCGACCACGCCGGCCCCGGCCAGCCCGGTGACCAACGAGGCCGAGTTCGACCGGCGCATCGACGGCATGGTCTTCGGCGACAGCCGCGAGAAGGGCATGGTGCGCGGCAACGAGTTCGTGCATCCGGTGCTCCGGTTTGCCGTCCGGTTCCCGGAGGGCTGGGAGATCGTCAACGGCGACGACCAGGTCTCGGCCTACCGCGACCCGAACGGCAACCTCGCGATGGTGCTGCAGCTCGTCCAGAACGCCACCGGGTCGGTGGAGGAGACCGCGGCGCGCGTGACGTCGAACTCCGGCTATCGCCTGGTCAGCGGCGAGCGCACGCGCATCAACGGCCTGGACGCCTATGTCGGGACGTACGAGGGCACCGTCCAGCAGGCGACGATGGGCCTGCGCATCGCGCACATCCGCGCGGCGAACCAGACCTACGTCATCGCCGGCATCGCGCCGGCGTCGCAGTACGGCGGCGTGCAGCCGACGTTCTCGTCGGCCATCCAGACGTTCCGCGAGCTCTCCGCGCAGGAGGCCGCCGCGATCCAGCCGAACCGCATCGACTTCTACACGGTCCGCGCCGGCCAGACGTGGGACGCGATCGCCAGGGGCCCGTCGGGCGGGCGGATCAGCGCTGCGTCGCTGGCCATCATGAACGGCGCGCAGCCGGGGTCGGCGCCGCGCGCCGGCGATCGGATCCGCATCGTGGTGGGCGGATGACGGGATGGCGTTGTCGACCCGCACCCGGGGGCGTCTTCGCCGCGTCGCGCAGGTGGCCGCGGCGCTGGCGGCCGTCGGCGCGGGCATCGTCTGCTACACGTTCCTGACACTGCCGGACGTCCGGCCGCTCGCGACGCACAATCCGGAGACGACCGCGTTCCAGGACCTGCGGGCGCGGCAGGCCCGCGCCGAGGGCAAGCCGGCGCGCAAGATCCAACGCTGGGTGAGCTACCGGAACATCTCCCCGCAGCTCAAGCGCGCGGTCATCGTCGCCGAGGACGCGGCGTTCTGGCAGCACGAGGGCATCGATCTCGACGAGATCCGCGCGTCGATCGAGACCAACTGGATGCGCGGCGCGTTCCTGCGCGGCGGCTCCACGATCACCCAGCAGCTGGCGAAGAACCTGTATCTGTCGCCCTCGCGCAATCCGTACCGCAAGTTCAAGGAACTGCTGATCACGCGCCGCCTGGAAGGTGAGCTCTCCAAGGCGCGGATTTTCGAGATCTACCTCAACGTGATCGAGTGGGGCGACGGTATCTGGGGCGTCGAGGCGGCGGCGCGTACGTACTTCGGCGTGCCGGCGAGCGCGCTCGACGCGCGGCAGTCGGCGCTGCTCGCCGGGGCCATCATCAACCCGCGCGTCTACAGCCCGGCCCGGCCCAACGCACGGCTGTTGCGGCGGCAGCAGATCATCCTCGGGCGCATGGGCGCCGTCACCGCGCCGTCGACACCCGAACCGGCGCCCGATGAGAAGGCCGACGAGGATGCCGGGGCCTCCGGCGACCGCCCGATTCCCTCGCGGGACCTGCCCGTGACCACGACGCTGCCGGGCGGCGCCAGCGGCTCGGGCAGCTAGAAGACCCGCCGGGCGCCGAGGAAGCGCTGGCGCCAGTAGTCGGTGTCGTAGCGCTCGGTGCGCACGACCTGTCCGGTTCCCGGCGCGTGGACGAACATGCCGGGGGCCGCGGCGCCGAGCGCGATGCCGACGTGGGTCGCGCCGGGCCCGATCGTCGAGAAGAACAACAGGTCGCCCTCGCGGATGCGATCCGCGGGAACCGCGTCGCCCGCCAGGAACTGCTCGGCGACCGTGCGCGGCAGGTCGACGTGCTGCGCGCCGAACGCGAATCGCACCAGCCCGCTGCAGTCCACGCCGGTCGCCGGATCCTCACCGCCGAACACATACGGCACCCCGACCACCGACAGCGCCGTCTCGGTCGCCGCGACCGCCGCAGCGGCAGCGACACCTCCGTCGGGTGAGACGGCGGAGACCGGGCCGCTGACCACCTCGCCCGGACGGGGAGCAGAGGGCGGATCGACCGCCTCGCCGGCCGGCCGCTCCACTCCGGAGGGACCCGCTTCCGGCGCCCGCGGAAACGCCACCGGTCCCCGTGCGTGCGAGGAGGCGGCGCAGCCGGCCACACCCACCAGGATCGCCATCGCCACCGTTCCGCGCGTCAGTCGCGACATCACCGGGTCGTATCGGCCGGGCCGGCTCGGCCCGGCAGGCCGCCGGAGTTGTCTCTGTAAATGACTGAATACACTCATGTTACGTAAGCGGGCGTCTTGACAAGGTTCAGAAAATCCAGCAAGAATGTCTTGGCTTCATCCGATTATGGAACAGACCCTGCTGCTCAACACCACATACGAGCCGCTGCGCGTCGTGCACTGGCAGAAGGCGATCACGCTCTGGTGCCAGGGCAAGGTCGAGATCGTGGCGTCGTACGATCGCGACGTCCGCTCGATCTCGTTCAGTATGAAGTTGCCGTCGGTCATCCGTCTGCTCCGGCGGATCCGCATCCGTCGCCGGGCGGAGTACGTGCCGTTCTCCCGGGCCAACATCTACGCGCGGGACAAGCACACGTGCCAGTACTGTGGCCTGGGGTACCCGACCGGGGAGCTGACCTTCGACCACGTGGTGCCGGTCGCCCAGGGCGGCCGGAAGGACTGGGAGAACATCGTCACCTGCTGCGTCGGGTGCAACCGACGGAAGGGTGGCCGCACGCCCGAACAGGCGGGGATGCACCTGATCCGCGCCCCGCGCCGCCCGTCGCGCGCGCCGTCCACGCGGATCACGTTCGAGCTGCGGCTGCGCGACGCGCCGGACTCCTGGCGCGACTACGTGTACTGGAACGTCGAGCTCGACGACGCCTGAGCCAGGCCGGCTCCGGCCGGGCTTGGACGTACAATCTCCGGGTGACACAGCAGATCACGGACATCCATCCGCGCTGGGCCGTGCCGGGTGCCCGTGTGCAGATCGGCGGCCTCACGCTGCCGCTGCCCGCCGACGGTCCGCCGCACGTGCTCGTCGGCGCCGACGACGCGCACGTCGTGGCAGCGTCGCGGCGGTCGATCCGCTTCACCGTGCCGCCGGGCTCGGCGGGCGGGACGCTCTCGGTGCACATCGACGAGTTGACCGGCCAGAGTGCCTTCCTCGAGGTGGCGCGGCCGCTCATCACGGGCGTCCATCAGGTCGACAACCCGCTGTTCGACCGCGAGGGCCGGCTGTACGCGACCGAAAGCGGGTCGCGGGGTACGACCGTCAGCGAGGCGCTCTTCCGCGTGACGCCGGACGGCCGACGTGAGCCGCTGGCCGTCGACGTCGGCAATCCGACGTCGCTCGCGCAGGGGCCCGACGGCGCGATCTACGTCTCGCACCGCTTCGACGGGATCGTGTACCGCGTCACGTCAGACGACCGCGCGGAGGTCTTCGCGTCGGAGCTCGGCGTGGCGACCGGCCTGGCCTTCGGTCCGGACGGTTCGCTCTACGTGGGCGATCGCTCCGGGTCGATTCTGCGCGTGCCGCCCGGGGGCACGCCGGAGACGTTTGCCTCGCTCCCGGCGAGCGTCGCCGCGTTTCATCTGGCGTTCGGACCCGAGGGTCAGCTGTTCGTCTCCGCGCCGACCCTGGCGAGTCGTGACCAGATCTACCGCATCGGTCCCGATCGGCTCGTCGACCCGGTGTGCCGGGGATTCGGCCGTCCACAGGGCCTCGCCTTCGATTCGCGCGGGCACCTGTACGTGGCCGAGGCGCTCGCCGGATCGGCGGGCCTCTACCGGGTGGACGTCTCGCAGGCGGATCCGACGCCGGAACTGGTGGTCGGGGCGGCGTCCCTGGTGGGGCTGGCGTTCGATCCGTCGGGCGGCGTGGTCCTCGCGTCGAACGACACGCTCTGGCGGCTCGACGTGCCGCTCGAGCCGTGGCGCGCCGACGGGTGAGGCGCCTCGCGGGGCCGTCGGATCAGGCGACGGGCTTCGACGAGGTGTCGGCTTCGGGGAGCTTCATGATCGAGAACCCCGTGAACCCGTACGCCAGCGCGACCAGCGGGTTGATCAGGTTGAAGAACGCGTAGGGCAGGTACGCGACGGTCGCGACGCCGAGCGTCTGCGACATGAACGCGCCGCAGGTGTTCCACGGCACGAGTGGCGAGGTCAGGGTGCCGGCATCCTCGAGCGACCGTGACAGGTTGCGCGGGTCCAGCCCGCGCCGCGCGTACTCCGCGCGGAACATCCGTCCCGGCAGGACGATCGCGATGTACTGATCCGACGCGATCACGTTCATGCCGATGGACGTCCCGAGCGTGGCCGCGATCAGGCTGCCCGTGCCCGAGACCATCCCGAGAATCGCGTTGGCGATCCGCTCGAGCATCCCGGTGGTCTCCATCACGGCGCCGAACATCATCGCGGAGACGATGAGCCAGACGGTCGAGAGCATGTTGCCCATGCCGCCTCGCGAGAGGAGCTCGTCGAGCGCGGTGTTGCCCGACTGCAGCGTGTAGCCGTCGAACAGCGCCTGCCAGGCGCCCTTCACGAGGGCGGCCCAGCGGGGCAGGCCGTCGGCGTCCGCGAACCTGATGACCGCGTCCTGCTGGAACAGCACGGCGAACAGGCAGCCGACCAGGGTGCCGATGAGGAGCGCGGGGTAGGCGGGCACCTTCTTCACGACGAGGACCAGCACCAGCGCCACGGGGATCAGCAGGTGCACGCCGATCCGGAAGTGCTGACCGAGGGCCTCGCGGATCGCGTTGACCGCGGTGGTGTCCTGGGGCGCCACGCTGACCAGGCCCACGATCGTGAACAGGATCAGGGCGATCGTGATGCTCGGCATCGTCGTCCACAGCATGTGGCGGATGTGCGTGAAGAGGTCCGTCCCGGCCATGGCGGGGGCGAGGTTCGTCGTGTCCGAGAGCGGCGACATCTTGTCGCCGAAGTAGGCGCCCGAGATCACCGCGCCGGCGGCCAGCCCCGGGTTCAGACCCTGCGCGGTGGCGATGCCGATGAGCGCCACGCCCACCGTGCCGGCCGTGGTCCACGAGCTGCCTGTCGCGAGCGAGACCAGGCAGCAGAGCGCGCAGGCACTCGGGAAGAAGATCGAGGGCGTCAGCAGCTCCAGGCCGTAGTAGATCATCGTCGGCACGATGCCCGCGAGGATCCACGCGCCGATGAGCGACCCGACGATCAGCAGGATCAGGACCGCGCCGAGTGACAGCGAGATGCCGTGCACGATGCCGCGCTCGATGTCGATCCAGCGGTAGCCCAGCATCATGCCGACGACGGTGCCCACACCGGACGCGAGGATCAGCGCGATCTGGTTGGGCCCGCCGGACGAGCCGTCGCCGAACAGGGCGACCGACGCGGCGAGCAGGATGATCAGCACGCCGACCGGAATCAACGACTGGAACAGGGTCGGCTTTCGGACGTCGGGGGGCAGTTCGGACATCGTGGACGGGCGCCGATGATAGCATGCGCGACGCCGCCCGGCGGCGCGTCCCGATGGCCCATCCGCTGACCGGAATTCGCGTGATCGACCTCTCGCGCCTGCTGCCAGGCGCGTTCGCGACGCTGATGCTGGCCGAGATGGGCGCCGAGGTCATCAAGGTCGAGGACCCGCGCGGCGGCGATCCGATGCGCCACCTGCCGCCGAGCATCGGTGGTCGCGGCCTCTACGACCTCCTGCTGGGCCGCGGCAAGAAGAGCGTGACGCTCGACCTCAAGGACCCGGCCACGCGGCCCGCGTTCGACCGCCTCCTCGGGACCGCCGACGTCGTCGTCGAGAGCTTCCGGCCTGGCACGGCGCGCCGGCTGGGTGTGTCGGGGGAGCAGGTGCGGGCGCGGTGGCCCCGGATCGTGCACTGCGCCATCACCGGGTACGGGCAGAGCGGTCCATATGCCGAGCGGCCCGGCCACGATCTCAACTACGTCGCGGCGGCGGGGCTGCTCGCGGCGGACCGGCCCGATCTGGCGAGCCTGCCCCGCATGTTCATCGCCGACGTCGGCGGCGGCGCGATGAGCGCGGTGGTCGGCGTCCTCGCCGCGCTCCTGGCGCGCGAGCGCGGCGGCACGGGCGAGACGATCGACGTGTCGATGCACGAGGCCGCGCTCTACTGGGTGATGCTGCCGGCCGCGCGTGATCTGGTCGAGGGTGGTCGCCAGGCGACCGACGAGCTGCCGACGTTCGGCGGGCACGCCTGCTACAACGTGTACCGGACGCGCGACGGCGGCGCCGTGGCGCTCGGCGCGCTCGAGCCGAAGTTCTGGCAGGCGTTCTGCGCCGCGGTCGGCCGGCCCGACCTCGTGGCGCGCCACCTGACGGATCCGGCCGACCAGGCCGCGCTCGTCGGCGAGGTGGGCCGCATCTTCGCCGGCCGCACGCGGGACGAGTGGGTCGCGTTCTTTGCCGGCCACGACGTCTGCCTCACGCCCGTCAACGCGCCCGCCGAGGCGCTCGTCGATCCCCACATCGCCGCCCGGGGTGCGGTCGTCCCCGCGGCCGGCCTGCGCGCGGTCCGGCCGCCGTTCCTGCGCGAGGCGCCGGTCCTCGCGCCGGCGCCCACGCTGGGCCAGCACACGCGCGAGATCCTCGACGCCCTCTGATAAGATCGCGATTTGGGCACGGGCCGCGCGGGCGCGCCTTGCGCGCCGGTCCCGGGCCCGGACAGGTTTCATGGCTCACGACTGGATCGCCGTCCGCGGGGCGCGCGTCCACAACCTCCGCAACATCGACGTCGCCCTGCCGCGCGACCGGCTGGTGGTCATCACCGGTCTCTCCGGATCCGGCAAGTCCTCGCTGGCGTTCGACACGATCTACGCCGAAGGCCAGCGCCGCTACGTCGAGTCGCTGTCGGCCTACGCCCGGCAGTTCCTCGAGCAGATGGAGAAGCCGGACGTCGATCTGATCGACGGCCTGTCGCCGGCCATCTCCATCGAGCAGAAGACCACCGCCTCGAACCCGCGCTCGACCGTCGGCACGGTCACCGAGATCTACGACTACCTCCGCCTCCTGTTCGCGAACATCGGCGTTCCGCACTGCCCGAACTGCGACCGCGAGATCCAGTCGCAGTCGCTCGAGCGCATCCTCGACATGGTGATGCTCTATCCGGCCGACGAGCGCATCAACGTGCTCGCGCCGGTGGTGCGCGGCCGCAAGGGCGAGTTCAAGAAGGACCTCGCCGCGCTCCGCGCCCGGGGGTTCACGCGCGCCCGCATCGACGGCGCGTTCGTCGCGCTCGACGACACGGTGGCGCTCGACCGGCGGCGCAACCATACGATCGAGGTCCTCGTCGACCGCCTGATCGTCAAGAGCGGCATCGAGCGTCGCCTGTCGGACTCCATCGAGCTGGCGCTCTCGCTCGCCGACGACGTGGTGATCATCAACACGCTCGACGGCGGCGACCGGCTGTTCTCCCGCCGGATGGCGTGCCCGGACTGCGGCATCAGCATTCCCGAGATGACGCCGCGCGCGTTCTCGTTCAACTCACCGCACGGCGCGTGCCCCGAGTGCCAGGGCCTCGGCGCGGTCTACGACTTCGATCCCGCGCGCATCGTGCCGGACGACACGAAGTCGCTCGAGGACGGCGCGATCCTGCCCTGGGCGGCCGGCGACCGGAAGTTCATCGGCGAGATGCTGGCCGGGCTCCAGGCGACGTTCGGGATCGACCCGACCGTCCCGTTCGCGAAGCTCCCGAAGCGGCAGCGCGACATCCTGCTGTTCGGCGCGCCGGGCCGGCGGACCGAGGGCGCGTCGAAGCCGGCGCGCACGTCGAAGGCGAAGGCCGCGACGAAGCGCGCGCCCGCCGCACCGGCGCGCGCGTCGCGCGCGAAGGCGAAGGCCAAGGCCGATCCGTTCGGCGCCGACTTCGAGGGCGCGATTCCCAACCTCAGGCGCCGGTTCGAGGAGGGCACCTGGACCGAGCAGGAAGCCCTGGAGCCCTATCGCGCGCTCCAGGCCTGCCCGGCCTGCGACGGCCACCGCCTGCGCCCGTCCAGCCTCGCCGTCCGCGTCAAGGGGCGCCGGCTCTCCGAGTACGTCGGCCTGCCCCTCGCCGACGCGCTGCCCATCGTCGAGACCATCGAGCTCACCGAGCGGGAGCATCTGATCGCGGGTCGCGTGCTGCGCGAGGTGCGTGATCGGCTGCGGTTCCTGGTGGACGTCGGGGTCGGCTACCTGACCCTGGCGCGCGGCGCGACGACGCTCTCGGGTGGGGAAGGGCAGCGCATCCGGCTGGCCACGCAGATCGGCTCGCAGCTCACCGGCGTGCTCTACGTCCTCGACGAACCGTCGATCGGCCTGCACCAGCGCGACAATCGGCGCCTGCTGGGCACCCTGGCCCGGCTGCGCAATCTCGGCAACACCGTGCTCGTCGTCGAGCACGACGAGGAGACGATCCGCACGGCCGACTACCTCGTGGACCTGGGCCCGGGCGCGGGGGAGCACGGCGGCCGGGTCATGTTCCAGGGGCCGCCGCAGCAGCTCCTGGCCGCGCCGGGCGAGTCGCTGACGGGCCAGTACCTGGCCGGCCGGCGCGGCATCGACGTGCCCGCCGCGCGGCGCAGGCCATCGGGCAGCGAGATCGTCGTGCGCGGGGCGCGCGCGAACAACCTGCGGGCCATCGACGTCGCGTTCCCGCTCGGGACGCTGATTGCCGTCACCGGCGTGAGCGGATCGGGCAAGTCCACCCTGGTCAACGAAATCCTCTACCGGGCCCTCGCGAAGACGCTCTACCGCGCCGCCGACGAGCCGGGCGCGCACGACGCGATCGAGGGCATCGAGCTGGTCGACAAGGTCATCCAGATCGACCAGTCGCCGATCGGCCGCACGCCGCGCTCGAACCCGGCGACCTACACCGGCCTCTTCACGTTCATCCGCGAGCTGTTCGCGATGCTGCCAGAGGCGCGCGCGCGCGGCTACAAGGCGGGCCGGTTCTCCTTCAACGTCAAGGGCGGGCGCTGCGAGTCGTGCCAGGGCGACGGCGTCAACGCGATCGAGATGCACTTCCTGCCCGACGTGTACGTCACGTGCGAGGAGTGCAAGGGCCGTCGGTACAACCGCGAGACGCTCGAGATCAAGTACCGGGGCAAGTCGATCGCGGAAGTGCTGGAGCTCACCGTGGACCAGGCGCTGCCGCTCGTCGAGAACTTCCCGGCCATCGCCTGGAAGCTGCGGACGCTCAAGGACGTCGGCCTCGGCTACATCAAGCTCGGGCAGTCGGCGACCACGCTCTCGGGCGGCGAGGCGCAGCGCGTCAAGCTCGCCAGGGAACTGGCGCGGCGGAGCACCGGACGCACGATCTACATGCTCGACGAACCCACGACGGGGCTCCACTTCGAGGACGTCCGGCGGCTGCTCGACGTGCTCGGCAAGCTCGTCGAGCAGGGCAACACGATCATCGTGATCGAGCACAACCTCGACGTCATCAAGACCGCCGACTGGGTGATCGACCTCGGCCCGGAAGGCGGCGCGGGCGGCGGCCGGGTCGTGGCGGCTGGATCGCCCGAAGCCGTGTCCAGGATTTCCGCGTCGGCGACGGGGCAGTTCCTGTCGGCGGTGCTCGGAGGGGCCGATAAGCTTCCCACGGCAGCATCCTGACACCTGTGGCCACATTGACACATCCAGGAAATTCACTGTGTGGCTGATCTGACACGATCCGAGAGAGTCGCAGGTTCGTTCGCCCGTCGACCGCAGAGATTAAGTTGAATTCAGAGAGTGTTTTAGGGCACTATGCCGCGGGCCGGTTCGGCGTGGCAGGGCCTTTGCTAAGAAAGACGACGGTCAGAAGAGCGGATTTGATGGCGGCACAACGCACACTACGCCGAACGGTACATTGCGCGGGGATCGGACTTCATTCCGGCCGCAAGGTGACCCTCTCCCTCAAACCCGCCCCCGCCGACCACGGCATCCGGTTCCATCGCTCAGATCTCAACGGCATCGAGATTCCCGCCCACGTGTCGCACCTGGGCCTGCGGCAGACGCTGCAGACCGGCCTGGTGCAGAACGAGGCGACGGTCGAGACGGTCGAGCATCTGCTGGCGGCGCTCCGCAGCCTGGGCGTGGACAACGCCGTCGTCGAGCTGGACCATCCCGAGGTGCCGATCATGGACGGCAGCTCGGCGCCGTGGGTCTACCTGATTCAGGACGCGGGCGTGCGCGAGCTGAACACGCCGCGCAAGACGATCCGGGTCCGCCGGCCCATCCAGGTGCAGCAGGGCGACAAGCGCATCGCGCTGTATCCGGCCGACGGGTTCCGCATCACGTACACGATCAGCTTCGACCATCCGCTGCTGCGTCACCAGCAGAAGACGATGGACATCGACGAGCAGGTGTTCGTCGACGAGATCGCGCCGGCGCGGACCTTCGGCTTCCTGAAGGAAGTCGAGATGCTTCGGCAGCGCGGGCTGGCGCTGGGCGGGTCGCTGGAGAACGCGATCGTGCTCGGCGAGACGGCGGTGCTCAACCCGCTGCGCTTCAAGGACGAGTTCGTCCGGCACAAGATGCTGGACGTGATCGGCGACCTGGCGCTGGTGGGGCACCCGATCCTGGGGCACCTGGTGGTGCACCGGGGCGGGCACGCGATTCACACGGCGCTCGGCGTGGAGCTCCTGCGTCAGACCGACGCGTGGGAGTTCATCGACGCGCCCGACGGCGTCGTCGCCGGCGGCCGCGTGGCCGCGCAGGTGCCAGCCAGCCAGGCCGCGCGCTAGAGTTTCACTCAGCCAGTCGGTACACCACGGGCGCCTGCCGGCGCTGGACCGCCGGCAAGGCGCCGTAGGCCGCCGGCGTGCCCGGGTCGGGCGGCTCTCTTCCTTCGCCTGGTTGGCCTTGCTCTGTCTCGCCATCAGCCGGTCGTTCTCGAACCGGTTGAAGCTCATGAACAGGCTCTCCTTCAGGTAGGCACGGAGGTCGTCCTCCGGTCATCTGGGCGACGAGGTGCTGGATTTGCAAGTCGACGTCCTCGAAGCTGGTCAGCTCGCTGCGCCCGGCAGACGCAGGACGTCTCGATGACGTTCAGCGCGTCCGTCGAGCTCGACCGTCGTCCCGGACGTGGTCGTGATCGTCGCATCGTCAGCTCGCGAGGGCGGACGCCCTGGTCGGCGTGGACCTCGAGGAAGTTGTGTGCGCCTGTCATCGCCAGCATCGTCTCGACCCGCTTCTGGACCCGGGCAGCTTCAGCGAGCTGCCCGCCGCGGTGGCCTGCCGGTAGAGGTCCATGAGGCAGCCAATCGTCGCGCTGTCCACGTACTTGCCCCCACGCTGGTGAGATCGACGAGGATCTTCTTCTCGCCGTTGCCACCAGGGTGGTCACGGTCGTCGCGAAGTCGGACAGGATGGGGTAGGTGAGGCGGGTCTCACCCACCTTCACGACGACCACACCGTCGATGTTCGAGGTCGTGACGTTCATTCGGATCTCCCACGCGAAGTCGTGCCCCCTCCGGGGCCCTTCGCCTACTGCCAGCGGAGCTGCCGCGCCAGCTCGAAGCCGGCCGCGGTTGATCCGCGACTTGACCGTGCCTTCCGGCAGCCCGAGCTGATCGGCGATCTCCTGGTACGAGAATTCCTGCAGGTCGCGCTTGACCACGGCCTCGCGCAGCGCGTGCGGCAGCTCGGCCAGCGCTTCCTGGATCTGGCGGCGCAGGTCGGCCCTGTTCGACGCGGACGTGCGGGCTGCGCTCCTTCGAGACGGGCGTGAGGTTCGCCGGGTCCACCTCCCGCGCCATCGTCTCGCGCTCCTTGCGGACGCTGCGATAGTGGTCGATGCACAGGTTGCGGCTGATGCTGATCAGCCACGTCTGGAAGTTGGCGCGCCGGTCGAACGTGTGCAGCGCCTTGAAGATCTTGAGGAAGATGTCCTGCGTCAGGTCCTCGGCCTCGTCCGTACTGACCAAACAGATTTGTAGGCGAGATTGAAGACCGCTTCCGCCAGTGCGCGCGGACGATGTCGGTAGGCCGCCTGATCGCCCGCGGGCTGCGCTCGATGAGCGCGTCGGTGTCGGTCGCCGGGGCAGGTAGGGATCGTTGGGCATGGGCGCGGCGGTGGACGACGGTCCGGGCATCATAACAAAGGGCCGCAGGCGCCGCCAGCCATGCTCCCGTCCGCATGCCCGGGTTCACCCGTTCCCCCTGACACCCTGACGGCCGGCGTCCCCTCCCCGATCTCGCCCGCGAGGCCGGCACGCCGCTGCACGTCTACAGCGGCCCCCTGATGGACGCGCGCTACCGCGCCCCTGGGCGAGGCGTTCGCGGCGTATCCGCCACCGCCTCCACTACGCGCTGAAGGCGAATTCGACCCTCGCCGTCGTGCGGCGCCTGCGAGCAACCGGCGCGTCGGCCGACGCCAATTCCGGCGGCGAAATCCGAGTCGCGCTCCGCGCCGGCTTCACCCCCGAGATCGGCGTACCGGCGTGGGCAAGACGCGCGGTGAGCTGGACCGCGCCGTGGCGTTGGGCGTCCGCGCGATCAACGTCGAGTCGCCCGGCGGGCCGGACCGCCTGGCCGCGCTGGCCCGCGCGCGCGGCACGACCGCCCGCATCGCGGTGCGCGTGAACGGACATCGACGCCGAGAGCCATCCGCACATCTCGACGGGACGGCGGGCCAGCAAGTTCGGCGTGTCGATGGCGGAGGCCGCCACGATGATCCGCGGCCCGACGCGACGCGCTGCGCGTGGTCGGCCTGCACGTGCACATCGGGTCGCAGCTCTGCCTCGACCCGGTGTCGAAGGCGGCGGGCGCGGTTGTCGAGCTGGCGGGCACGCTCGCCGCCGACGGCATCGTGCTCGAGCACCTCGACATCGGCGGCGGCCTCGGCATCGCCTACGAGCCCGGGCAGCCGGTCGTGGACGTGGCCGACCGCGCGCGATCCTCGATCCGTCCGGTCCACCGGACTCGAGCTGCTGCTGGGCCGCAGCCGGTGGATCGTCGGCCCGGCCGGCGTCCTGCTGACGACGGTCGTCGACCTCAAGCGGCATCCCGACGGCGGCTGGTTCGTCATCTGCGACGCGGGCATGACCGACCTGATGCGCCCCGCGCTCTACCAGGCGTGGCACGGCATCGAGCCGGTCGTGCCGCGACCGGAGTGCCGCGAGGGTACCCGTGCGACGTGGTCGGGCCAGTGTGCGAGACGGCCGACGCGTTCGCCGCTCCGCCGGCTGCGCAACGCCGGTCGAGGTGGGCGACGTGCTGGCGATTGTGACACCAGCGCCTACGGCTCGGTGATGGCCTCGAACTACAATCGGCGTCCGACCGCCGCCGAGGTGATGACCGACGCCGGCGCGTGGCGCGTGGTGCGCCGGCGAACGGTCGAAGGACCTGCTCCAGTGGGACGTAGGCGCTCATCGCGATCGAAGGCCTCGACCAGAGCGGCAAGGAGACGCAGGCCAAGCAGCTCGAGCGCGGCTGACGCAGCTCGGCCACCGGGTGCAGCTGCTGTCGTTCCCGGACCTGAGACGTCGATCGGCGGGAGATCCGCGCGGCGCTCGCCGGTGAACGCGACTAACGCGCCGACACCTTGCGAGCGCTCTACGTCGCGAACCGGTTCAGTGCGGTGCGCTCGAGACGTGGCATCGGCGCGGGCGACGTGGTCGTCTGCGATCCGGCCGTCGCCTCGAGCCTCGCCCTCGGCGAGACGCAGGGACTCGACGCGGACTGGTTGCGCCAGGTTCAGGCGCCGCTCCGAAGTCCGCTCGTCACCGTGCTCCTCGACATCGCACCGGAGACCGCGGTCGCCCGCGATCCACCGGCGCGACCGGTTCCGAGCGACCTGGCGCTGCTCGGCCGCGTACGAAGCTTCGCCGCGCCGGCGTCGCGCCGACTGGGTCTCATCGACGCGGAACAGTCGCGCGACGACGTCACGGCGGCGGTGGCGTCTGCCACGGCTCGGGCCACCGTCAGCGCCCGCGCGCTCCTGGCCGCCGCCCACGCACGGAGCGCGGCTGCACGCCTCGAGCGTCGCGCCGGTCGTCATCACGTCGTCCTGGCACCTGCGCGGTTGCACGCCGGCAGCAGTGACTCGGCGGCCGCCGCACCAGAGCGCGCAAGCCGAACGCCGCTGCGCGGCACACGTTGGCCGCGCGCCGGGACGCCAGGAGCCCGGCCTGCGACCCGAGCACGCGTCTGCAGCACGCGCCAGACCGGCAGGCCAGTCCGCGCGCGAGGTCGTCGGCCTGGTTGAACCCGCGCGACGAGGCGCCGGGGACGCGACGGGACGGGCACAACCGCGTCGGCATCCTCGGCGAGCACGTCGGCGCCGGCGTCACTGCATCCGTGCGGCAAGCGCCGGCGCCAGCGCGCGGCGGCCGCCGAACTTGAAGGCGTGCACGATCTCGCGCAGCGCGCCTCGTGACGGCCGACGCTGCGCGCCGGGGCCAGCCCAGCCGGCAGCGCGCAGAGCGAGGCCGGCCGCGCGCCACGCCCGGGCAGGACGTCGCCGCGGCGAGCGCACCAGGGCCGGGGTCATCAGCGGGAGTGCGTGCCAGCAGGCGTCGCGAATGACCCGGCGAGCGGGTGATCGAGCCGCGCAGGCCAGGCGAGCGGGCGCCAGCGGCAGGCGGACGGCGAGGTTGGCGGGGGCGGACAGCGTCTCCGCCGGACCGGAGTGCAAGGCGGCTGCCAGTCACCGGCACGCGGGATCGCGCGCCGGGGTCGCGGGACGTGGCAGTTTCCGCAACCGTCCCGCCGGATCGAACTGGCCTTCGATCCATCGGCGCCGCCCCACAGGCGCTCCAGCCCGTAGAACTCGCGCGTCGCCGGGGTGAAGACGTGCACGATGAAGTCGAAGTAGTCGATGAGCACCCACTCCGCCGAGCGCGCGCGCCCTCGACGAGGGACGGACGCGGCCCTGCTAGCGCCTCCTGGACGGCCTCCGCAGATCGCGTGGACCTGGCGCAGGTTCAGACCCGAGACGATCAAGGAAGTAGTCGGTGAACGCCGACGCGCCGCGCAGGTCGAGGATGATCGGGTGGCCGACATATGCTTGTCGAGCGGCGGCCAGCGCCGCCCGCGTCGGCCAGGACCTTCGGCGTCCCGCCCCGGCGCGACTTCGGCTTCGCGGACTCGACCGGACGCGGCGCGGAGGCCGACGCCTTCTGGGCCGAGGACTTCGTCTTCGAGGAACGGGTGCAGGGCGGTGGCGGAGGACTTCGTGCGGGATTGCGACTTGCTCATGCGACTCCTGTCGGGCCGTACAGCCCGTTCCGGGCGATGTAGTCGGCCACGGCCGGCGGCACCAGGCCCACGAGCGACGCGCCGGCACCGGCACGCGCGCGGATGTCCGTCGACGAGACCGGCGCCGTCGCCGCGTCCACCAACAAGATAGCCGGTTCCGGTGGCAGCGCGCACGGCGCGTCGTGCATGCGGCCGGCGAGCGCCGGCAGGTCCTCGCGCAGGCGGTACACCGGGTACGACGGGCGGGACACCGCCGCGAAGTGGCACCGGTCCAGGAGGCGCGGGTAGTCCTTCCAGATCGGCACGTCACGCAACGCATCGGCGCCCGTGATGAAGACGAGCCGCCCGAGATCCACACCGGACGCTTCGAGTCGATCGAGAGTGGCCGTCGTGAAGGACGGCTCGGTCAGGTCCATCTCGAGATCCGACAGTCGCAGATGCGCGTCGTCCTGCACGGCGAGCGCGACCATCGCGAACCGGTGTGCCGCCGATGCGCGCGGGTGCGTGCGATGCGGCGGGCGACCCGCCGGCACGACCAGCACGTGATCGAGCCCGAGCGCCGTCCGTGCCGCGCGCGCGACGTCGAGGTGCCCCAGGTGAATCGGATCGAACGTCCCGCCGAGCAGGCCGAGCGCCGCCGGCCGTGGACGCCCGGTGACCGCGGCCATCAGGACGCCTCCGCGTCGGGCTGGCGGGCCACCTCGCGCCACATGGCTTCCGTCAGCGCGTCGAGCCCCTCGCCGGTGACGCACGAGATGGGGAACAGCGGTACGGCGAGTGCGTCGAGGTGCGCGCGCAGGCGCGCGAGGCGGTCCGGATCGTCGAGCGCGTCGATCTTGTTCGCTGCCGCGATCCTCGGCTTGTCGGCGAGCGCCACGGCCGACGCGTCGCCTCCGCCGGCGAACCGCTCGAGCTCGCGACAGATGACGTCGAAGTCGTGGACCGGATCGCGACCGGTCGCCGACGAGACGTCGATCACGTGGACCAGGACCTTCGTGCGTTCCAGGTGCGCCAGGAAACGTGTGCCCAGCCCGTGGCCCTCGTGCGCGCCCTCGATCAGGCCCGGGACGTCGGCGATGACGAACGACCGGTCGTCGCTCAGTTGCACGACGCCGAGGTTTGGCGTCAGCGTGGTGAACGGATAGTCGGCGATCTTCGGGCGCGCCGCCGACAGCCTGGAGATCAGCGTGCTCTTGCCGGCGTTGGGAAAGCCGACGAGCCCGACGTCGGCCAGCAGCTTCAGGCGGAGGCGCAGGATGCGCTCCTCGCCGGCCTCGCCGGGCTCCGTGCGGCGTGGCGCGCGGTTGGTGGCCGTCGCGAACGCCGCGTTGCCGCGGCCGCCCCGACCGCCGCGCGCCACCAGCACGCGGTCACCGACCGCCGCCAGGTCGGCGAGTGGGACCAGGTCGTCGTCGGCCAGCTTCTCGTAGACCGTCGTGCCCGGCGGCACCTCGAGGACGAGGTCCCCGCCGTCGCGGCCGGTCCGGTTGGAGCCTTCGCCGTGGCGGCCGCGCTCGGCCTTGAATTCGGGATGGAAGCGGTAGTTGACGAGGGTGTTCAGGTGCAGACTGGCGACGAGGAAGATCGACCCGCCGTGCCCGCCGTCGCCGCCGTTCGGCCCGCCGCGGGGCACGAACTTCTCGCGGCGGAAGCTGAGGCAGCCATTGCCGCCGCCGCCGGCCGTGACGTGGATGTCGACTTCGTCGACAAACATCGGACTTCAGCGGCGGGACGCCCGGCCGGGAGGCAGGGCCGTCCCGTGGACCTTCAGGACTTCGCGGCGTCGTCGAGCGGCAGGACGGAGATCACCCGGCCGCGCGAGCCGTGGTCGCTGAACTTCACCCGGCCCGAGACCTTGGCGAACAGCGTGTCGTCCTTGCCCAGCCCGACGTTGACGCCCGGCTTGAACCGGCGGCCGCGCTGACGCACGAGGATCGAGCCGCCGGTCACGACGTTGCCGTCGAACCGCTTGACGCCGAGCCTCTGCGACTGGCTGTCGCGGCCGTTGCGGGAACTGCCCTGTCCTTTTTTGTGAGCCATGACGTCTTCGACTGCTACTGGTTAATCGCGGTGATGGACACCTGGGTCTTCTGCGTCCGGTGCCCCCGGGTCCGGCGGTAGTGCTTGCGCCGCTTCATCTTGAAGACCCGGATCTTCTTTTCCTTCACCTGGGCCTCGACCTTCGCGGTGACGGTCGCGCCGGCGACGTAGGGCGAGCCGGCGACGATCGCGCCGTCGGCGGTCTCGATGAGCAGCACGCGGTCGAACGTGATCTCGGCGCCGGGCTCGGCGTCGAGACGGTCGACCTTGATCCGGGTGCCGGGCTCGACCTTGGCCTGCCGGCCGCCGGCTTCAACGATGGCGAACATCTTCGATGGCTCCCGCCCCGCGAGACGCGCGAGGCCCACACGGAGCCGCCGAGCGGCCGCTCCGGAACCTCCAAGGCTACCATCCTGGGGCCGGGCCGGGCAAGCTCGGACCGGGAGGCAGACCCGACCCGGGTCCGGACGGCCCGTCGCGGCCGCCGGGCCCCGGGGCTGCCGGACGACCCGGTCCCCGGCTACTTCAGAAGGAAACGGGTGCCCCGGATCTTCTGGGTGCTCAGCGTGTTGAGGAACGAGGGCAGGACCTTGTCCATCAGCTCGAAGTATGAGGACAGGGCGGGAACCGTCTGGCCCGAGGCGTAGAGGGTCTCCTCGTGGAAGGCCTCGGAGTAGAGCTGTTCGCCGGTCCGACCGTCGATGAACACGAACTTCGGCGTGAGCGCGAAGCCTTTCTGGTCCACGTACTGGCGCTGTTCGGCCGTCCGGGTGCGCCCGGTCGGGTCGACGTAGGTCTGCGGCGTGGAGAAGACCCCGCTCCGCGAGATCTCGCGGAACAGGACCGATCCGGTGACGATGAGCGCGCCCTGGTACTCGTCGCCCACCTTCTTCCAGTAGGCCGCGTCGTCGAAGAACTTCTCGTAGGCCTCGAGGTCGGCTTCGGTCGCCATCGGGGCGCCGGCCAGCGCGGCGTTCTGGCGGCGGGCCTCGTCGGTCAGCGGCAGGACATCGGCGTCGATCACGGTCATGTCCGACCGCGAGCGGAGCTGGCTGCGCAGCAGGCGCGCCGTCTCCGTATTCGGATCGATGTTGTCGGCGCCACCCGAGAGGAACCCCGCGACGAGCACGCGGCGGAAGGGCGACACGTCGATCTTCGCCTGGATCGGCGTCTCGACGGCGATCTCGTAGAAGCTCAGGCAGCCGGCCGAGGCCAGCGCCAGGACGAGGCTAGCGGCGGCGGCGGTTCTGGCGGTCATAGATTTCCCTGAAGAGCTCGTAGTTGTTCTTGATGTACTGGTTGTCGGGCTCGATCTCGTTCGCCTTCTCGTAGGCCTTCCGCGCGTCGTCGAACTTGCCCAGCTGTTCCTGCGCGACCCCGAGGTTGTTCCAGGCCGCGGCGTAGCTGTCGTCGATTTCCACGGCGCGCTCGAAGTACGTCACGGCCGAGTCCCACAGGCCCTTCTGGGCGAGCGAGATGCCGAACGTCACCTGATCCTTGGCGTCGGATCGGCGGTCCGCATAGGCGGGAGCCGTCACCGCGATCGCCAGGGCGATGATCAGCAGTGCCTTGATTCGCATGGGGTGTCCCTTGGGCCCACTATACCCGTCCCGGCGGCCGTTCGCACCCCGGATCTCGTCACGATCGGGAGGCGGCAGAACGTCCGAATACCACCGCACGACCGATTGACGAATCTGCAACATCGGTCCCGCGGCACCCGATTCACCGGGGCGCGTCCGGTGGCACGCCGGCTGCAACTCGGCCGCGCGTGACGGCCGCCACGCCCGACGTCCCACCCAATCACGATTCTGAGATCGTGGCTCTCGCCCTGCTCCGGCCGGGCGGCGACACGCGGCCCGCCAGGCTGCTGCGCGAGGCCGCCATCCTCCAGGCGCCAGCCGGAGAATGGCTCGACCGGCTGATCGAGGCGCTCGGCGTCCCGCCGGAGGATCGGCCGGCTCGCCGGCGTGAGGCACGGCAGCGGGCTGAGGAAGCGATGAATCGGGCCCGCGCCCTCGGCCTGGGACTGGTGACCTGCCTCAGCGCGGACTATCCGCCCTGGCTCGCCCAGATTCCGGACCCGCCGCCCGCGCTCTGGCTCGCGGGTGACGCGGGCGCCCTTCGGCGAACGGCCGTGGCGATCGTGGGATCACGGGATGCCTCGCCGGCGGGTCTCGCGGCGTCTCGGCGTCTCGGCCGGGACCTCGCCCGCTCCGGCGTGGTGGTCGTCAGCGGCCTGGCCCGCGGGATCGACGCCGCGGCGCACGAAGGTTGCCTCGAGGGCGGGGGCGTGACGGTGGCGGTCCTGGGGGGCGGGCTGAATCGTTTGTACCCCCACGAGCATCACACCCTGGCAGAGGCCATCCGTACACGGGGCGCCCTGGTCACCGAGCAGCCTCCCGACACGCCGCCGCTGCCGCTCCATTTTCCCCGCCGCAACCGCATCATCTCGGGGCTGTCCCGCGCGGTGGTCGTCGTGGAAGCGGCCGAGCGGAGCGGTTCCCTGATTACGGCCAAGGCGGCGCTCGAGCAGGGCAGGGACGTGCTGGCGGTTCCCGGGGGCATCGCCTCGGGTCGCCATCGGGGCTGCCACGCCCTCATAAAGGATGGTGCGAGACTGGTCGAGACTGTGAACGACGTTCTCGAGGAGATCGGCTGGGTCGGCCCAGCCACTTCAGCGGGAGCCGATTCAGGTAAGCTTCCTGTTATCAGTTATTTGCAGGAAGCGATGGCCGGCGAGGCGGTCTGCACGCTCGATGAACTGGTCGAGCGGGTGGCCCGGCCGGCCCCGGCGATCCTGGCCGAACTGGCCACGCTGGAACTGTCCGGACACGTCCGGCGGATCGGCGGCGGTCATTTTGTCTGGATCGACGGACCTGTTATGGATAGATAGAGCGAAGGGCATCTATGGCAAAGGCACTGGTCGTGGTCGAATCGCCTGCCAAGGCGAAGACCATCAACAAGTATCTCGGGCGCGATTTCAAGGTCATCGCGTCGATGGGGCACGTCCGCGACCTGCCGAAGAGCAAGCTGGGCGTCGACGTCGAGGCCGATTTCGCGCCGGAATACGTCGTGCTGCCGGACCGCCAGAAGGTCATCAAGGAGCTGAAGGACGCCGCCAAGGTGGCCACGGACATCTACGTCGCGACCGACCCGGACCGCGAGGGTGAGGCCATCGGCTGGCACCTGGCGGCCGAGCTCAGCGCCGCTGCCCGCAAGAAGGTGCGGCGGCTGATGTTCAACGAGATCACGAAGAAGGCCATCCTGGAGGCGATCAAGCACCCGGGCGAGATCGACCAGCGGATGGTGGACGCGCAGCAGGCGCGGCGCGTCCTGGACCGGCTGGTCGGCTACAAGATCAGCCCGATCCTCTGGGACAAGGTCCGGCGCGGGCTGTCGGCCGGACGGGTCCAGTCGGTCGCGCTCAAGCTGATCTGCGATCGCGAGCGCGAAATCGAGGCGTTCGTCGCCGAGGAGTACTGGCACATCACCGCACGCCTCGTCGAGGCCGGGTCGGGCGACGCCGGCCAGGAGTTCGACGCGCGGCTGGCCCGCAAGGGCGATGCGGCCATCAAGGTCCGCAACGAGGCCGAGGCGAAGGCGATCCTCGACGACCTGTCGAAGGCGGACTTCGTCGTCTCGTCGGTCGCGACGAAGGAGCGGAAGAAGCATGCCGCGCCGCCCTTCATCACGAGCAAGCTGCAGCAGGCGTCGCGCTTTCCGGTCAAGAAGACGATGATGATCGCGCAGCAGCTGTACGAGGGCATCCAGCTGCCGGGCGAGGAGGCGCCGATTGGCCTCATCACCTACATGCGAACCGACTCGGTGCGCGTGTCGGATCAGGCACTCGACGAGGTGCGGGCGCATGTCCGCAGCCAGTTCGGCGACGCCTACGTGCCCGAGCAGGCGAATCGCTACAAGGTGAAGGCCTCCGCGCAGGACGCGCACGAGGCGATTCGGCCGACCTCGATGGTCTACACGCCGGAATCCGTGCGCGCCCACCTGACGCCGGACCAGTTCTATCTGTACCGGCTCGTGTGGAACCGGTTCGTGGCATCGCAGATGATGCCCGCGGTCTTCGACGACACGACCGTGGAAGTGACCGCCGCCGACTACCTGTTCCGCGCCAAGGGATCGGTGCCGAGATTCCCCGGCTGGCAGGCGGTCTACGGCCAGGCGAGCGAGGCGGACGAGATCGCGAGCACGGAGAAGCCGGCGGCCCCCGCGCAGGCCGGCGCGGCCGAGGCCGACGACGAGCTGGTCGCCGGCACCCTGCCGGCGCTCGAGCGGGGGCAGGCCCTCGACGCGCGGACGATCACGCCGGAGCAGAAGTTCACGCAGCCGCCGCCCCGCTACAACGAGGGCTCGCTCGTGAAGGCGCTCGAGGAGAACGGCATCGGCCGGCCCAGCACCTACGCGTCGATCATCACGGTGCTGCAGGCCCGCGAGTACGTGAACAAGATCGAGGGCCGGTTCCGGCCCACCGTGCTCGGCCGCCGGCTCGTGGACAAGCTCCTGCACCCGGTGTTCGACGATATCCTCGACATCGAGTACACGGCGCGCATGGAGGACCAGCTCGACGCGATCGAAAAGGGCGACGCGGAGTACGCCGCCACGCTCGCGAGCTTCTACAAGAGCTTCGAGAAGGACCTCAAGCGGGCCGCGAAGGAGATGCCGAACTTCAAGGAAGGTCAGCCGACCGGCATCACCTGCGACAAGTGCGGCAAGGGCGAGATGGTCGAGAAGGCAGGCAAGTTCGGGATCTTCCTCGCCTGCAGCCGCTATCCCGACTGCGACAACACGAAGGAGATCGAGGCGCCCGAGGCGTCCACCGAGGAGCTCGAGGAGACCTGCGAGAACTGCGGCCGCCCGATGGTCGCCAAACGCGGGCGGTTCGGGCCGTTCCTCGCCTGCACCGGCTACCCGGAGTGCAAGACCACGCGGAAGATCATCGCGACGAAGCAGGGCGTGGCCGCGGCCAAGCCGGATCAGGTGCTCGACGAGACCTGCCCGAACTGCGGCAAGAACCTGGTCGTCAAGCAGGGCCGGTTCGGCGAGTTCACGGCGTGCACGGGCTATCCGGAGTGCAAGTACGTCAAGCTCAAGGCCACCGGCGCCAAGTGTCCCAGAGACGAGGGCGACATCGTCGAGCGGAAATCGCGGCGCGGCAAGGTCTTCTACGGCTGCGCGAACTATCCGAAGTGCGATTTCACGGTCTGGAACAAGCCCGTGCTCGAGCCGTGCCCCAAGTGCGGATGGACGTTTCTCACCGAGAAGATCACCAAGCGTCACGGCCGCCAGCTCGTCTGCGCGAACGAGTCCTGCGACTACGTCCGCAGCGAGGAACTCGAGGAAGCGACGACAGGCGCCTGAGGACCGGGCACCGGGCAGTGGGCGTCAGGCATTGGGCACTGGGGGGCTCCGCCGCCGGACGCCGGACGCCGAACGCCGGGAGCTGAAGGCCGAACGCCTGGAGCCGGGTATGATCCGGTGATGATACGCATCGTCGGTGGCGGCCTGGCGGGGTGTGAGGCGGCCTGGCAGGCGGCGTCGCGCGGCGTGCCGGTGACGCTGCACGAAATGCGGCCACTGCGGCCCACCGCCGTGCACCAGACGGACCGGCTGGCCGAGCTGGTCTGCTCGAATTCCTTCCGCGGCGACAAGCTGGACAACGCGGTGGGACTCCTCAAGGAAGAGATGCGGCGGCTCGGCTCGCTCGTGATGCGGGTGGCCGACGGCGTGCGCGTACCGGCCGGCGCGGCGCTCGCCGTCGATCGCCAGGCGTTTGCCGAGCGCATGACCCGCGCGATCGAGTCGCAGCCGCTGATCCGGATCGAGCGCGGCGAGGTGCCGGGGATTCCCGCCGGTTCGTCCCGGGCACCGGTGATCATCGCCACGGGCCCGCTGACGTCGGACGCGCTCTCGGCCGACATCGCGGCGTTCGTCGGCCGCGATCACCTGGCCTTCTTCGACGCGATCAGCCCGATCGTCCTCGCCGAGTCGATCGACATGACGCGCGTCTTCCGGCAGTCGCGCTGGGATCGGAGCCTGCGCGGGGCGGGCCCGGATGTTGGTGCCGGGCGTGGCGCCGAGGCCGGCCCGGAGGCGGGCGGCACGCCGGGCGCCGCGGCCGTCCCGCGGGACCCGGGCACGCCGGACGCCGGGGAAGGCGACTACCTGAACTGTCCGTTCACCGAGGCGGAGTACCGGGCGTTCCACGACGCCGTCGTGGCGGCGGAGAAGGCGGCGGTGCACGACTTCGACCGCACGCCGTTCTTCGAGGGGTGCCTGCCCATCGAGGTGATGGCGCATCGCGGCGTGGACACGCTGCGATTCGGGCCGATGAAGCCGGCCGGCCTTCGTGATCCCCGGACGGGCCGGCGGCCGTACGCGGTCGTCCAGCTCCGACAGGACACGCTGGCCGGCGATCACTTCAGCCTCGTCGGCTTCCAGACGCAGATCAAGTGGGGCGAGCAGGCGCGGGTGCTGCGGATGATCCCCGGGCTCGAGCGCGCGGAGTTCGTGCGGTTCGGGATGATTCACCGCAACACGTACATCAACGCCCCGACGATCCTGGCGCCGACGTGGCAGACGCGGCCGCGTCCGGACCTGTTCTTCGCGGGCCAGGTGTCCGGCGTCGAGGGCTACGTGGAGTCGGCGGCCTCGGGGCTCATTGCCGGCCGCAACGCGGCGCGCCTCGTGCTCGGGCTGCCGCCGGTCGCGCCGCCGCGGACGACGGCGATCGGCGCGCTCGGGCACTACATCACGCACGCCGATCCGCGGCACTACCAGCCGACGAACATCACGTTCGGCATCATCGAGCCGCTGCCGTCGCCGCCGCGCGGCCGCCCCGAACGCGCGCGGGCGACGAGCGAGCGGGCGCTGGCCGACCTCGAGGCCTGGGCGGCCGACGAGGTGCCCGCGTGAGCGCCCGGGTCGCGGCCGACGAGGTGTCCGCGTGAGCCGTCGCGGCGCGACGCCGGATCCCGGCCTGCGCGACGGGGTGCGCGAGTTCGTCGAGTTCCTGCGCCTCAACCGGAACGCCTCGGCGCACACCGTGCGCGCCTACGACACCGACCTGCGGCTGCTCGTCGAGTCGATCGCGGCCACGTCCGGCCGGCGTCCGAGCGAGCTGCCGATCGAGGCGTTCGACGCCGACGCGGTGCGCGACTTCCTCGCCGACCTGCATGCGCGCGGCCAGCGCCGGTCATCCTCGGCGCGACGACTCGCGGCCGTCCGCGCGTTCGCGCGCTACCTGGTGCGCGAGGGCCGGCTTGCCGAGGACCCGACCGTGCTCGTCGGCGCGCCGCGGCGCGAGAAGACGCTGCCGGCGCATCTTGGCGGCGCGGAGATGGACCGCCTGCTGCGCACCGCGGACGTCGAAACGGTGGCCGGCCGGCGCGACCAGGCGATCCTGGAGCTGTTCTACGCGTCGGGGCTGCGGTTGAGCGAGCTGGTCGGGCTCGACCTCGAGGACGTGAACCTGCCGGGCCGGGTCGTCCGCGTGCTGGGCAAGGGGCGCAAGGAGCGGCTCGTGCCGTTCAACACGTCGACCGCCGGGGCGCTCCGGGCGATGCTCGCCGATCCCCGCCCGGCCGCGCCGGTGTCGTCACGCGGCGGTCGGCACGGCCGCCGGCGGACGCCGCTGTTCCTGAATCTGCGGGGCGCGCGCCTGACGACCCGAAGCGTCGATCGCCTGGTGCGGCGGCACGCGCGCGCGGCGGGGATCCCGTCCGGTGTCAGTCCGCATGCGCTGCGGCACACGTTCGCCACGCACCTGTTGCAGGCTGGCGCGGACCTGCGTGCCATCCAGGAGCTGCTCGGCCACGCGCAGCTCGGCACGACGCAGCGCTACACGCATCTCGACCTGGGCCGGCTGCAGGAGGTGTACAGAAAGGCCCACCCGCGTGCCCGGGGGCACGCGAGTGGGAAGGTGGTGGAGGGATTGATGGAGAGGGATTAGGACGTGGTCATCGGTTCCGCCATCACCCTGCGGCTGCGCGGAATTTCGATGTTCAGGATCTTGATCTTGTAGTTCATGACGCGCGGGCTGATGCCGAGCAGCTCCGCCGCGTCCTTCTGCACCCAGTTGGACATCTTGAGTGCCTCGATCACGGCCTGCCGCTCGATCTCCTCGAGCGGGATGCCGGTCGGCGGGATCTTCACCACCGACTGGCGCTCGCCGTTGGCCGACGGGGCCGCCTGGTCGCCGATCTGCAGGTCGCCGACGCCGATCGTCGGGGTCTCGGCGAGCAGCACCGCGCGCTCGATGACGTTCTCCAGTTCGCGGATGTTGCCGGGCCAGTTGTGGCGCATCAGCACCTTCTGCGCCTCGGGGTGGATGCCCTCGACCTTCTTCTTGAGCTCGCTCGAGAAGCGCCGCACGAAGAACTCGGCCAGCGCCCCGATGTCGTCCTTGCGCTCGCGCAGCGGCGGCATGTCCACCGAGACGACGTTCAGGCGGTAGTAGAGGTCCTCGCGGAACCGGCCCTCCTGTACCATCTGGCTCAGGTTGCGGTTGGTCGCGGCGATGACGCGGACGTCCACGTGCAGCGTGCGGGTGCCGCCGAGCCGCTCGAACTCCTGTTCCTGGAGCACGCGGAGGATCTTGGCCTGCGTGCTCTGGCTCATGTCGCCGACCTCGTCGAGGAACAGCGTGCCGCCGTCGGCCTGCTCGAACCGGCCGATGCGCTGCTTGTCGGCGCTCGTGAAGGCGCCCTTCTCGTGGCCGAAGAGCTCCGACTCCAGCAGGTTCTCCTGCAGCGCGGCGCAGTTGACCCGGACGAACGCGCGGTTCACGCGGGGCGAGTTGTGGTGGATGGCGCCGGCGATGAGCTCCTTGCCCGTGCCCGTTTCGCCGCGGATGAGCACGGTCGAGTTCGCCCGCGCCACCTTCTTGACGATTGTCAGCACCTGGTTCAGCGCGCCGCTCGCGCCCACGATCCGGTCGAAGTCGTAGAGGTCCTGCTGCTCCGTACGGAGGTAGTCCACCTGGTGCTTCAGGTGCCGGAGCTCGATCGCCTTCTCGATCTTCAGCTCCATCTCCTCGATCTCGAACGGCTTCTGGACGAAGTCGAACGCGCCGATCTTCATCGCCTCGACGGCGGTGTGGATCGACCCGAAGGCCGTCATCAGGATGACCGCGGCGCTCGGCTGGATCGACCGGGTCGTCCGGAGCACGTCCATGCCGTCGGCGCCGCCCATGCGCAGGTCGGTCAGCACGACGTCGAACTGGCTGTCCTGCAGCCGTTCGATCGCCACGGTGCCGTTCGGCGCCTCCTCGACGTCGTGTCCGGCGTTGGTGAGCGCGCGGACGAGGCCCTTGCGCAGCGAGTCGTGGTCGTCAACAACGAGAATGCGGCCCATTACGGTCTCTCCATGCTCCTGGCGGACGGCACCACGGGCAGCGTGACCCGGAAGGTCGCGCCGCGCCCCGGCGCCGAAACGGCGTCAATCCTGCCTTCGTGCGCGTCGATCACCTTGCGCACGATGGCGAGCCCCAGCCCCGTGCCCTGCGGCTTGGTCGTGAAGAACGGGCTGAAGATGCGTTCGAGGTCCTCGGCCGAGATGCCCGGCCCGTTGTCCCGGACCTCGACCACCACCTGCGGCGGGTCGGGATCCGCGGCCGGCGCCAGCGACTCGTCCACCGGCACCAGGCTCCCCCGAATCTCGATGTGGCCCTCGCCGCCGAGCGCCTCGAAGCCGTTCGCCAGCAGGTTCGAGAACAGCTGGCGCAGCTGGTGCGAGTCGGCGAGCAGGTCCGGCACGTCGGCGTCGAGCGTCGTCGCGATCGTGACCGCGCCGCGCCGGCGCTTGCCCTCGGCCAGCGTGATCGCGTCCTTGATGGTCTCCTCGAGCGACACGCGCTCGACCTGCAGCTGGATCGGCCGGACGAACTCCAGGACCTCGACGACGATCGCGTTCGCCATCTTGGCTTCCTTGATGATGTCGTCGAGCGTCTCGAGCGCCTCGGTCTGGTCGCTCAGCTGCCGCTTCATCACGCCCGCCATCACCTCGATGCTGGCGAGCGGGTTCTTGACCTCGTGCGCGATGGCGGCCGCCATCTCGCCGAGCGCCATCAGGCGGTCGCGCAGCCGCTCGCGCTCCTCCATCTGCTCGACCCGCGTGAGGTCCTTGAAGAACAGGGTCGCGCCGATGATGCTGTCGTCGTCGTCGTGGATGTGGGAGAGCGTGTAGCCGATCGCGCGGCCCGTCTTGCGCAGGCGCATCTCGGCGCGGTTCGGCAGGTCGTCGCTGTCGAAGGCCTCCTGCAGCACCCGGCAGACGTCCGGGTAGTCCTGGAGGACCTCCACGAAGGGCCGGCCCAGGTCGCCCGCATGGGTCGCCAGCCCGAGCACCCGGTAGGCCATGTCGTTCATGGCCGCGATGCGGCCGTCGCGGTAGATCGAGAGGACGCCGGTGCGCAGGTTGAGCACCAGCTGCCGGAAGAACCGGTCGTCCTGCGTGCCGGCCTGCGCCCCGCGCGCGGGGGGCGGAAGCTCGGCCGCCGCCACGCCAGACGTCATGCGAGCCGTGCGAGCCGTCCCTGAACGCGCCATTCCCATCTCCACACCACCAGCCGCCATGAACGAAGGCAAGGCCTGTACCCACTCTGGAAACCCACGTTTCGAACAAAAACGTGAGTCATCGGGCCGGAGGGCAGGGAAAGACTAGCGCACTTGATTACAAAAACAGCCGCGAATTACAAAATCGTCACTCGGAGGCGTCTTCGGCGTCGTTCTCCAGCTGCAGGGCTTCCCACTGGTTCATCAGGTCGCCGACCTCCCACATCAGCGTTTTGTGCTGATTGACGAGGTTTTCCGCCCGCTCACGGTCGTCGTAGAAGGCCGGATCGGCCATGGCGGCCTCGAGGTCCTTGACCTTCCGCTCGCGGTCGGCGATTCGACCCTCGATGTCGGAAATCCGACGTTGGCGATCCTGCTCGTCCTTGCGCCGGCGCCGGGCGATGGCGTCGTGCTTCTTCTTCTCGGCGTAGGACGGGGCTGGCTTCGGCGTTTCCGGCCGGGCCTCGGCGGACGTGCGGTCGCGACGCTGGCGGGAACCGGGCTTCCCGTCGGGCCTGCCGGCGGGCCGCCCGGTCCCCGCGCCGGTGGCGGGCGCGGCCGGCCCCGCCTGGGCGGCCTCGGCCCTGGCCTTCCGGCTCCAGAGGAACTGCTCGTAGGTGCCCGGGTAGATCTCGATGTGGCCCTGGCCGACGACGGCGATCTTGGTGGCCAGGCGGTCGACGAAGTAGCGGTCGTGCGAGACGAAGATCAACGTACCGCCGAAGTCCTCGAGCGCCTCGAGCAGGACGTCCTTCGAGTCGAGGTCGAGGTGGTTGGTGGGCTCGTCGAGCAGCAGCGTGTTGGCCGGCTTGAGCAGCATGCGCGCGACGGCCAGTCGCGTTCGTTCGCCCCCCGAGAGCACGCCGGCCTTCTTGTAGATGTCGTCGCCGGAGAACAGGAAGCCGCCCAGGATGTTGCGGATGCCGGGGACCATGGCCACGGGCGAGTCCGCCTCCATCGTCTCGTAGACGGTCCGCGTCGGCTCCAGGCGGTTGGCCTCGTCCTGCGCGAAGTACTGCATGACGAGCTGGTGGCCCTCGCGCCGCGTGCCGCGGTCGGGCGCCTCGGCACCGGCGAGGATCCGCATGAGCGTGGACTTGCCGGCGCCGTTCGGCGCGACGAGCGCGATGCGATCCCCGCGCTCGACGTGCATCGACACGTCGTCGAGCACGGTCAGCGGGCCGTAGGCCTTGCGGATGCCGGCCAGTTCCAGCACCATCCGGCCGCTCTTGGGGCAGGAAGGGAACGCGAATCGCACGCGCTTGCGTTCCGGCGGCACCTCGATGGGGACCACCTTCTCCAGCATCTTGACCCGGCTCTGCACCTGCGCGGCCTTGGTGGCCTGGTAGCGGAACCGGTCGATGAACGCCCGCATGCGCGCCACCTCGTCGTCCTGGTCCTTCTTGGCCTGGCGGAGGCGTTCGAGCCGCGCATCGCGCTCGGCGAGGTAGGTCGAGTAGGTGCCGGGATAGTCGGTGATGGTGCGGAGCGAGAGGTCCGCGATGCGCGTGACGACCGCGTCGAGGAAGAAGCGGTCGTGCGAGACGAGAATCACCGCGTGCGGATAGGCCTTGAGGTAGTCCTCCAGCCAGTTGCGCGCGTCGAGATCCAGGTGGTTCGTGGGCTCGTCGAGCAGGAGCAGCGTCGGCCGGCTGAGCAGCAGCTTGGCGAGGGCGATGCGCATCTGCCAGCCGCCGGAGAACGTCTCGGTGGGCTTGTCGAAGTCGTCGCGCTTGAAGCCGAGGCCGTCGAGGACCTGCGTGACGCGGAGGTCGATCGAGTGGCCTTCCTCGCGCTGGAAGTAGTCCGTGAGCTCGTGGTACCGCACGAGGAGCGTCTCGTGTTCGCCGTCGGGCAGCGCCGGGTCGGCCAGGGCGTGCTCGATCCGGTCGATGTCCTCGCGGGCCTCGAGCAGCGGGCGGAAGGCGAGGGCGGCCTCCGCCTTCAGGGGCAGTCCCTCGTGTTCGAGGCCATCCTGGGGCAGGTACCCGACGGTGAGGTCGGCGGGCCGGATGACCTGGCCGGCGTCGGGCTCGTCGAGCCGCGCGAGCATCCGGAGCAGCGTCGTCTTGCCGGCGCCGTTCGGGCCGCACAGGCCGACGCGCTCGCCCTCGGTGACCTGCCAGGTCACGCCGTCGAGCAGGACGCGGTCGCCGAAGCGCTTGGTGAGGTTGGAGAGCTGAATCACGCGGCAGGTCGAGCGGGCGGGGCGGCCGTGCGGGCTGCCCGGCCCCGGAGGCACCGGACCACCTGGCGGCGGCCCGCGGGTTCGGAAATCAGAGACTGACCTGGTCGGCTGGTGGCGGACCGCCGAAGGCCCGGTCCACTTCGGACACGATCTTCGGCAGGCGGAACGGTTTCGTCAGGTAGCCGCACACACCGAGGTTGATGGCCTCGATCGCCGAGGCTTCCGTCGAGTAGCCGGTAATGATGATGATCGGCAGGTCCATCGACGAGCGACGCGCCTCGCGGATGACCGACAGGCCGTCCATGCCCGGCATCTTCAGGTCCGTGATGAGCAGGTCGTACTGATGGTCGCGAAGCCGCGCCACGGCGGCCGCGCCGTCGGTGGCGGTCTCGACCTCGTACATGGCGTTGGTGAGTGTCTTCGCCACGAGTTCCCGCACGGACTCTTCGTCGTCGACCACGAGCACCCGGCGCGTGCGGCGCGTGCGGGGCAGCAGCCACCGCTCGACCTCATGCCGGTGGAATCGCCACTGGCGCCCCACGCGATGCGCCGGCAGGCCCTGGTTCCGGATCAGGCGGTACACCGTCCGGAGGTTCACCTGGAGGAGCTTCTGGACCTCCTCCGTCGTCATGAGTCCTTCGTTGTTCTCGTGCATGCGACTCCGGTGCAGGCTCGGCCGGGACAGTGTAGCATCTTGCACATCCCGGCCACCCTGTTCCCGGAGCTTGGACTCCGGGGCGGCCCCCGGGGTTCCACGCCGCGCCCACGCCGATCCGGGCCGCGGGAGGAGCCCGGGGGGTGGTGCCCGGGTACCGACTGGCAGGGGCGTTGTGCCGTCTAAGCTGACAGAACGGGGCGTGATGGCTTCCGGGCCGCGCGTTCCGGGACGTCCCGGGGCCCCGAGGCCGTGAAGGCCTCACAACAGGGATTGATGCAGCGTACCGACGAGGATCTCGTCGCCCTCGCCACGGCGGGCGACCTGGAGGCGTTCAACCAGCTGGTCGCCCGCTGGGAGCGGCCGATCTACGCCCTCGCCTATCGGACGCTGGGTCGGGAAGAGGACGCGCGCGACGTCGTCCAGGACGCCTTTCTCCGGGCCTACCGCGGCCTGAAGGGATTCAAGGGCCAGGCCAAGTTCTCCTCCTGGCTGTACCGCATCACCCTGAACCTCTGCCGCGACTGGATCCGGCGGGAACGCCGCGCGCCGATCGTGCAGACGCCGGAGGGGACCGACGCGGTCGATCTGGTGGACAGCCACAGCGATCCCGACGAATCGGTCGAGGAGCTGGTGGCGCGGCGGGAGATGTCGGCGGCCGTCGCGCGGGCGATGGCCGAGCTGCCCGAGGAGCAGCGCACCGCCATCATGCTGAAGGAGTATCACGGGCTCACGTTCCAGGAAATCGCGGACACGCTCGATTGCCCGCTGAGCACCGTGAAGACGCGCCTCTACCAGGGGCTGTCGGTTCTTCGGCGCCGTCTGGAGCGGCGGCAGGCCGAGGAAGCCAGCCTCCGGCGGGCGACGTGGGAAAGCAGTTAGTCCGGTATCGCAGGGATGCCAGCCATGTGTGACGAACGCGACCGACTCATCGGATACGTCTACGGCGAGTGCGACAGCGAGGAACAGGCGCTGATCGACCGCCACCTCGAGGACTGCCACGTGTGCCGCGACGAGATTCGCGGCCTGCGCCGGACCCGCGAGGACCTGCTCGCGTGGGACGTCCCCGAGCATCGCTCGGTGTGGACGCCCTTCGTGCCGGCCGTCGCGCCGCCGCCGCCCTGGTATCGCCAGGTGCCGGCCTGGGCGATGGCCGCGGCCGCGAGCGTCATGTTCGTGGCGGGCGCGGCGGGGGGCGCCGCGACGCACGCGTTCCTCGCGCCGGATCCCGGCGGCGCCAGTCTGATCGCGACGGGGGCCACGACCCAGCCGGCCCGGCCGACGTCGGCCGTGCCGGTGTCGCTCTCTGACGCCGATCTCGCGCGCATCGTCGCGGCCGTGCGCGCCCAGGTGGAGCCGGACTTCGACACCCGGCTCGCCGCCGTGTCCGCGCAGGCTGCCGAGCGTCGAGTCGTTCCGGCCGCCGTCGGCCCGGGCGCCGACGCGGTCCGGGACCTGCGCGAGGCCGTCGCGAGCCTCAGGGCCGACAGCAACCGGCACGCGGACTGGATTCTGTCGCTCACCAGCGAGGTCGGCGACGTCCGCAAGAGCACCGCGAGGGAATTCGAGAGAATCGGATACGACCAGTCGATGCGCGCGCTGCTCACGAGCAGCACGGCGGGCAGCCCCGGCGGGCGCTGACCCGGCGGTGCGGGATCGCCGCGCACGATTCGACAGGCAGGCACGTTCAGGAGGCAGTCAGGTGTTCGCTCGAACCATCGTCGTAGGCATGGCAGTGGCTGTGACGGTACCGGTGGCGGCCCAGCAGGCCGTGGTGCTCGACAACCATGCATCGATCAAGACGCAGGTCCGCTTCTTCGAGCAGATCATCCAGGGCGCCGTCCGGCGCGGCGGTGAGATGCTGGAGCAGGAGGCGCGCAAGATCGAGCCGCGGGTCGGTCTCCAGATGGCTGGCGCGCCGCTCGTGAGCGGCGTGTACCTGCCGGATCAGGGGTACCACTTCGACGCCCAGGTGCCCGACATCGGGCCGACGTCGCTCTCGATGTGGGTCTACTACGCGCAGCAGAGCCGGGCCCAGCAGCCGACGCGGGTCGTGTCCAACGGCGGCGTGGTCGCCGATGACCCGCTCAAGGCGCCGGCGACCGACCCGACGCCGCCCTTCGACGTCGGCCGCGAGTACGGCAACTGCGTGCGGCAGTCGCTGGTGGACGCGATGATCGACAGCTCCGGCGCCCTGCCCCTCAAGTCCGGGGAGCGGCTCACGGTGCGCGCCCGCGTGCCGCAGATCTTCCAGGACCCCCGCGTCCTGAGCAACGAACGCGAGCTGCTGCTGGTGGCCGACGGGGCGGACCTGCTGGCGTACCGACAGGGCACCCTGACGCGGGACCAGTTGAAGGACCGGATCAGGGAATATCGGTACTGATCTACAATCGCCGGACCATGACCATTCCGCGCGGCCGGCTGCTCGTGCTCGTGGCGCTGATTGCCGTGGCGGCCGCGTGCGGGCGCGGCATCAGCCTCGAGCAGGACCTGGAAATCACGGACGTCTCAACCGGCTGGTACGACGACGGCATCGACCCGACCACCACGTGGAACCACATGGTGCCGAGCGTCACCTTCAAGCTCAAGAACAACGGCTCGGAGGGCGTCAACGCCGTCCGGCTGACCCTCGCGTTCTGGGTCGACGGCGACGACGGCGAGAAGGACTCGAAACTGGTGCGCGGCATCGGCGACGAGTCGCTCGCGCCGGGCGCCTCGACCGACGAGATCACCGTGCGCGGCAATGTCGGCTACAACGTCGAGGGCCCGCGCGCGGACCTGTTCGCGCGGTCGGCCTTCCGTGACTGGACCGTCAAGCTCTTCGCCAGCCGCGGCGGCGCGCTCGTGCCGAAGGGCGAGTTCAAGATCGAGCGCCGCATCATCTACCAGAACGCCGGGCCGGGGCAGTGAGCGCCACGGCGGCGACGCCGGCCCGCTCGTCCGCGGCGACGCCCGCCCCCACCCTGGAACGCCGCCTCGGCCCCCTCGACGCGGCGGCCATCGTCATCTCCAACGTGATCGGCGGCGGCATCTTCTTCGTCCCGATCATCGTCGCCGGACTCGTGCCCTCGGCCTGGGCGCTGCTCGGCGTGTGGCTGTTCGGCGGCGTGCTGGCGTTTGCCGGCGCGATGGCGTACGCGGAGCTGGCGACCCTCCGACCCCACGCCGGCGGTGAATACGTCTACCTGCGCGAGGCGTTCGGCCGCGGCGCCGCGTTCCTGACCGGCTGGACCTCGTTCGTCGCCGGATTCTCGGGCGCCATTGCGGCCGGCGCGGTCGCCCTCGCCGACTACCTCGGCCGGTTCATCCCGGCCGCGGGCGACAAGACCGCGCTCCTGACCATCCCGGTGCCGTTCCTGCCGCTCGTCGTCACGCCGCAGGCCATCGTGGCGATCGCCGCGATCGCCGGCCTGTCGTTCGTCCACCTCGGCGGGTCCGGTCGCGTCGTGCACAACGTGCTGGCCGTGCTCAAGGTCTCGGCGCTGGTCATCTTCATCGCGCTCGGGCTGACGGCCGGCATGGGGTCGCTCGGGCAGCTCGGCAGCACCCACGAGGTCGCGGCGCCGGCCACGGGGTGGCTGCTGGCGCTGATCCCGGTGATGTTCGCCTACTCGGGCTGGAACGCCGCCGCCTACGTCGCCGAGGAGATCCGCGACCCGGGGCGCAACGTCCCGCTCTCGCTCGCCATCGGCACGGCGGCGGTCGTGGTCGTGTACCTGGCGCTGAACGTCCTGTACTTCTACGCGCTGCCGATCTCCGAGCTGGCGAATCTCGGCGGCGCCCGCCTGACCGACGTGGTGGCCGAACGGCTGTTCGGCTTCGTGGCGGGCAACCTGATCGCGCTGTTCACGATCATCAGCATCGCGGCCAGCATCAGCGCGATGGTGCTGGCCGGCCCTCGGATCTACTACGCGATGGCGCGCGACGGCGTCTTCCTGCGCGCGGCGAGCCGCGTCCATCCGCGGTTCCGCACGCCGGTCCTCGCCATCGTGGCGCAGGCCGTCTGGAGCAGCGTGCTGGTGCTCTGCGGCACGCTGTCCGAGCTCGTGACCTATACCGGGTTCGCCGTGGTGCTCTTCGCGGCCATTGCCGTGCTCGCGCTGTTCGTGCTGCGCCGGCGCGAGCCCGAAGCCGACCGGCCGTTCAAGGCCGTCGGCTATCCCCTGGCCCCCGCGCTCTTCGTGGTGGCCAGCCTGGCGATGGTCGCCAACGAGATCTGGAACAACCCCGACACGTCGCTCGCCGGGATCGCCGTGATCCTCGCGGGCGTGCCCATCTACTGGATGTACCGGCGCCGTCGGGCCTGAGCGTCAGGCCGGGTCCCGTCGCAGGAGCGCGGCGAGCGTCCACAGCGCCAGCGCGCCGTCAGTCACCGCGAACAGCAGGAAGGCCACCGGCGATCCGTGGACCAGGCGGTCCACGATGAAGAGGATCGCGCCACCGCCCTTGAGCAATGGGCCGAAGATCCAGAGGTAGGCGCGGTGCCGCTCCGGATCCCGGAGCGGCTGCAGGTAGCCCAAGCCGACGGCGATGAGGAACCAGCCGGTGAGCTGGGGGAACAGGATAGGGTCGGGGAGCGGGGCGCCGAACCACGACGCCATGCTGTCGGTCGCCAGGAGCAGGAGCAGCCCCGCCGACAGGTCGTACACGAGCGAGACGCCCGCGACGACCGACAGCATGCGCCGCGCCGTCACTCCTTGATCTTCTTCAGCGACAGCCGCTCGGTGCGCGTGCGGCCCACTTCCACGGTGATTTCCCCCGTGTAGGTCTGGTAGCCGTCGGCCCTCAGCTCCAGCTGGTGCGTGCCGCCGTCGAGTTCGAGGTGGTTGCTCAGGCCGTTGAAGTCGTCCACCGTGCCCACCAGCGCGCCGTCGACGTAGACGCGCGCGTCCTCGGGACTGACGCGCAGCCGGACCGAGCCGGTCAGGCGTTCCGGCTCATCGTACGTGTCCGAGTAGCCCCCGGAATACCCGCCGTAGTAGCCGTACGGATCGAAGCCGTACGGATAGAAATAAGGCGAGTACCAGCCGCCGAACCGCCACCGCGTGCTGCCGTAGTACGAGCCCCACGGATCGAAGCTCAGGTAGCCGTAGTTGTAGTACGGGTACCACCGGCCCCACGGTCCGAACAGCGGCAGGTTGACGACGGTCGTGTCCGCGTAGGTGCGTGCCCGGGCCTTGCCGACCACGTTGCGGCCGTCGCGGCTGCGGGCGCCGGCGTCGGCGCCGAAGCCGCGGAGCGACGGGCTCGCGCCCGTGCGACCCGAGGCGCCGGTCGAAACCGAGGTGCCGCCGCCGCCGCGGCTGCTCGAGGACGAGCCGCGCGACGCGGCGGACCCGGTCGTGCGGGACCCGGCCGGCGGGCGCCGGCCCTGCGGGACTTCCCGCGCGCTGGGCGCCGGCCGCGACGTGCTGCCCATGTCGCCGCCGCTCGACGTGCTCGACGACGCCCCGGACGAGCCTGACGAGCCGGCGCTCGACGCGCCGCCAGTCCGCGGCACCGCCTGGGCGGCGGCCGCGACCGGCAGCGCCAGGGCGCCGGCGACGCCGAGCGTCAGCAGGAGCTGGGTTGATCTGGTCATCGGAGCCTCCTCATACGTGCCGTTTCGAACAGTCTCTACCGTCGAGGATCAGTGCAACTTTACTGCCAGACGGGTCCAGAGGTAAATGCTTGGCCCGTACGGGCTTACCTGCCGGACTGTCCCCTTCGCTTGCCCTCCTGCACGGACAGCACTACGATGCTTTTTCGGGCTGTTTCCGGCCCTCCGACCCATGTCCACCACGCATGCGACCACCGTGCTCGCCGTCAGGCACCAGGACGCGCTCGTCATGGCCAGCGACGGCCAGGTCACGCTCGGCCAGACCGTCGTCAAGCACCGCGCGCGCAAGGTCCGACGGCTCTACCACGACCGGGTGCTCGCCGGCTTCGCGGGGAGTGCCGCGGACGGCTTCGCGCTCTTCGGCCGGTTCGAGAGCCGGCTCGAGGAGCACCGCGGCAACCTCGAGCGCGCCGCGGTCGAGCTCGCGAAGGACTGGCGGACGGACCGGGCCATGCGCCGGCTCGAGGCCATGCTGCTCGTCGGCGACGGGCGACACCTGTTCCTGCTGTCGGGCACGGGCGATCTCATCGAACCCGACGACGGCGTGATCGGCATCGGGTCCGGTGGCCCGTTCGCGATGGCGGCGGCGCGCGCGCTGACGCGCCACAGCAGCCTGTCGGCGCGCGGCATCGTCGAGGCCGCGATGGGCATTGCCGCCGGCATCTGCATCTACACCAACGACCAGCTGGTCGTCGAAGAGCTCTGAATGACCCCGATTTCGCTTCCCGAGCGCAGCCAGAGCACGCTGGCCGAGTCGCTCACGCCGCGGGAGATCGTCGCCGAGCTCGACAAGTACGTCGTCGGGCAGGCGAAGGCGAAGCGCGCCGTCGCGATCGCGCTGCGCAACCGGTACCGGCGGCAGCGGCTCTCGCCCGACATGGCCGAGGAGGTCGCGCCGAAGAACATCCTGATGATCGGCCCGACGGGCGTCGGCAAGACCGAGATCGCGCGTCGCCTGGCGAAGCTGGCGCAGTCGCCGTTCGTCAAGGTCGAGGCGTCGAAGTTCACCGAGGTCGGCTACGTCGGCCGCGACGTGGAGTCGATGGTCCGCGATCTCGTGGAGATCGCGGTGACGATGGTCCGTGAGGAGCGGGAGGCGGAGGTCCGCGACAAGGCACGGCAGGCGGCCGAGGAGCGCGTCCTCGACCTGCTGCTGCCGCCGCCGCCCTCGCCGAGCGGTTTCGGCGAGGCCTCGACCGAGGCGCAGATGGCACGCGACCATGCGTCGGCGACGCGCGAGAAGCTGCGCGAGCAGCTCCGTGCCGGGCGGCTCGACACCAAGACGGTCGAGGTGGACGTCCGCGACCGGAGCGTGCCGTCGCTCGAGATCATCCAGGGCTCGTCGGTCGAGGAGATCGGCCTGAACCTGCGCGACATGATGCCCGGCTTCTTCCAGGGCAAGACGCGGCGCCGGAAGCTGCCCGTGCCCGAGGCGCTCGAGCAGCTCGCGCAGGAGGAGGCGCAGAAGCTGATCGACATGGAGAGCGTCTCGCGGGCCGCGGTCTCGCGGGTGGAGGAGGGCGGCATCATCTTCGTGGACGAGATCGACAAGATCTGCGGACGCGAGGGCAGCCAGGGGCCGGACGTCAGCCGAGAGGGCGTGCAGCGCGACATCCTGCCGATCGTCGAGGGCACGACCGTCAACACGAAGCACGGGATGGTCCGGACGGACCACATCCTGTTCATCGCCGCCGGCGCCTTCCACGTCTCGAAGCCGTCGGACCTGATTCCCGAGCTCCAGGGGCGGTTTCCGATTCGCGTCGAGCTCGAGGCGCTCGGGCGCGACGAGTTCGTGCGCATCCTCACCGAGCCGCAGGGGGCGCTGATCAAGCAGTACACGGCGCTCCTCGAGACCGAGCAGGTGCGGCTGGTCTTCTCGCCCGAGGCGATTGAGCGGCTGGCCGAGCTGGCGACGCTGGTCAACGAGCGCACGGAGAACATCGGCGCGCGCCGGCTGCACACGGTCATGGAGCGCCTGCTGGACGAGGTCTCGTTCCACGCGCCGGAGCTGGGCGGCCAGGAGATCCGCATCGACGCGGGCTACGTGGACCGCATGCTGGCGGACATCGCGAGGAGCGACGACCTGTCGCGCTACATCCTGTGATCGGGCGTCCGCGGTCCGGCCCGGTGCTGGGCGTGCTCGTGCTGCTCGCCTGGCCGCTGGCCGGGTGCGGCAAGAAGGGGCCGCCGCTGCCGCCGCTGCGGCCCGTGCCCGCGCGCATCGCGACGGTGGAGGCGCGCGTGGCCGACGGCCGCGTGACGCTCGCCTTCACGGTGCCCGACCGGAACGCCGACGGCACCACCCCGGCGGCCCTCGCACGCATCGAGATCTACCGCGTCGGCATCGCCGACGAGGACGTCACGACGCCGGCGGGCCAGGTCGTCCAGCCGGGCCAGCTGCGGGGCACGATCGACGTCCGGCCGGCCGAGGGGGCGACGCCGCCGGCGACGCCACCGGCGACCCCGCCCCCGGCCGGCGCGCCGGCGCGGCCTGCGGGGAGTGCGGCCCCCATGCCCTCGCCGCGGCCGGGTGATCCGGCGACGTTCAGCGAGTCGATGGCGCCACCCGACGGGACGCCGGCGCCCTTCGCCTGGCGCTACGTCGTGGTCGGCGTCACGGGCCGCGACCGCCGGGGCCAGGCGTCGCCCGTCGTCACCGTGCCGATCGGCGGCGCGCCCGCTGCGCCGGAGGACCTCTCGCTCTCGCACGACGCGCAGGCGTGGCGGCTCACGTGGACGGCGGTCGAGGGCCGCGTCTACGACGTGTACGACGTCACCGCGGGGGAGACGCCGCCGGCGCGGCTGACCGGCACCGCCGTGGCGGGCGGGACGTTCTCGACGCCGGTTCAGTTCGGACAGCGGCGGTGCTTCGTGGTGCGGGCCACGGCCCGGACGGGCCCCGTCTCGATCGAGAGCCCGCCGACGGCCGCGGCCTGCGCGACGGCCGAGGACCGCTTTCCGCCCGCGGCACCCGACCGGCTCATCGCGACCGTCGACGGCGGCGTGGTGTCGCTCGACTGGACCGCGGTGGCGGCGCCGGATCTCGCCGGCTACCTCGTGCTGCGCGCGGCGGGCGTCGGCGAGACGCTGCGCCCGCTCACGACGGCGCTCGTCACCGGCACGACCTTCAAAGATCCGACCGTGACCCCCGGGGTCGCATACACTTACGCCGTCGTCGCGGTGGACCGCGCCTCGAACCAGAGCGCGCCGTCGCCGCGGCAGACGATCACGGTGCGGTGAGGGATGCTGAGACTCTATCGAATCCGACATGAGGGCGTGCCGCGTTACGCGGCGGAGCGCGAGGGCCGGTGGCGCCTGGTCGAGGGCGACATCTTCGGGACGTACACGGAGGGCGCGGAGATTGCGTCGGAGGGGCTGGAGCTGTTCGCGCCGGTCTCGCCGTCGAAGATCGTCTGCGTCGGGCTGAACTACAAGGATCACGCGGCCGAGCAGAAGAAGGCGCTGCCCGAGGAGCCGCTGCTCTTCATCAAGCCGTCGACGGCGGTGATCGGGCCCGGCCAGCCCATCGCGGTGCCGGCGTGGGCGGGCCGCGTGGATCACGAGGCCGAGCTCGGCCTGGTCATCGGGAAGCCGACGTTCCGGGTGAAGGCGCAGCAGGCCGCCGAGCACATCCTCGGCCTGATCGCGGTCAACGACGTCACGGCACGCGACCTGCAGAACAAGGACGGGCAGTACACGCGCTGCAAGGGGTTCGACACGTTCGCGCCGATCGGCCCGGGCATCGCGGTCGGGCTCGACGGCCGCGACCTGCAGGTGCGCGGCTACGTCAACGGCGATCTCCGCCAGGACTCGCGGTCGCGCGAACTCATCTTCACGATTCCGGACCTCGTGGAGTTCATTTCGTCGGTGATGACGCTGCTGCCGGGCGATATCATCTCGACCGGCACGCCGTCGGGCATCGGGCCGATCCGGCCCGGCGACCAGGTCACGGTGCACGTCGAGGGCGTCGGCGCGCTGACCAACCCGGTCGTGGCGCGCGGCGACTGACGCCCGGACGGGCGCCGGCAGGAAAGGATCCAGATCGCATGAAGTTCTTCATCGACAGCGGCAACCTGAAGGAAATCGAGGCGCTGATGCCGACCGGCCTGGTCGACGGCATCACGACCAACCCGTCGCTCATGGCGAAGGAGAGCGGCGACCCGCGCGAGATCATCAAGCGGATCTGTCGCCTCGTGCAGGGTCCGGTGAGCGCCGAGGTCGTCGCGACCGAGGCGGACCGGATGATCGCCGAGGGCCGGGAGCTGGCGGCGATCGACGAGCACGTGGTCGTCAAGATCCCCTTCACGCGCGAGGGCATCCGCGCGATCAAGGCGCTCTCGGGCGAGGGCATCCGGATCAACACGACGTTGATCTTCTCGCCGACGCAGGCGCTGCTGGCCGCCAAGGTCGGCGCCGCCTACGTCAGCCCGTTCGTCGGGCGGCTCGACGACATCGCGTCGGACGGCATGGGCCTCATCCGGCAGATCGTGGACATCTTCGACCAGTACGAGTTCCCGACCGAGGTGCTCGTGGCCTCCGTGCGGCACCCGATGCACATCGTCGAGGCGGCGCGGATGGGCGCCGACGTCTGCACGTGCCCGGCGAAGGTGATCGACCAGTGCTTCAACCACCCGCTCACCGACATCGGCCTCGAGAAGTTCCTGGCCGACTGGCACCAGGCGAAGGGCCAGGCGGGTTGATGGCGCGGCGGGGAACGCGATGAAGGCCGGCGACCGCCTGCAGGACCTCGAACGGCGCGCCGAGCTCGGCGGCGGCGAGGCGCGGCTCCGGCGCCAGGAAGAGGCCGGCAAGCTCACCGCGCGCCAGCGCATCGACCTGCTCTTCGACCCCGGCACGTTCGAGGAACTCGACAAGCTCGTCACGCACCGCTGCCGCGACTTCGGGATGGACGACGAGGTCATCCCGGGCGACGGCGTCGTCTCCGGCCACGGTCGGGTGGACGGGCGTCCGGTCTACGCCTTCGCGCAGGACTTCACGGTGTTCGGCGGCTCGCTGTCGGAGACCAACGCGGCGAAGATCTGCAAGGTCATGGACCTGGCCGTGAAGATGGGCGCGCCCATCGTCGGGCTGAACGACTCGGGCGGCGCGCGGATCCAGGAAGGCGTGCTCTCGCTCGGCGGCTACGCGGACATCTTCCTCCGCAACACGATGGCGTCGGGCGTGGTGCCGCAGATCTCCGCGATCATGGGCCCGTGCGCCGGCGGCGCGGTCTACTCGCCGGCCATCACCGACTTCAACATCATGGTCGAGGGCACGAGCTACATGTTCGTGACCGGCCCGGACGTCATCAGGACCGTCACGCACGAGGACGTCACGAAGGAGGACCTCGGCGGCGCGATGACGCACAACGCGAAGAGCGGCGTCGCGCACTTCGCGGTGCCCGACGATCGTGAGTGCCTGCGTCTCATCCGCGAGCTGCTGGGCTACCTGCCGTCGAACAACCTCGACGACGCGCCCGCGGGCGCGGCGACCGACCCGGCGGATCGCGAGGAGGCCGCGCTCGACACGCTCGTGCCCGAGCAGCCGAACCAGCCGTACGACATCCACGACCTGATCCAGGCCGTCGTCGACGACCGTCGCTTCCTCGAGGTGCACCGCCACTTCGCGCAGAACATCATTGTCGGGTTCGCGCGGCTGGCGGGGCGGTCGGTGGGGATCGTCGCGAACCAGCCCGCCGTGCTGGCCGGGTGCCTGGACATCGACGCGTCGGTGAAGGGCGCGCGCTTCGTGCGCTTCTGCGACGCGTTCAACATCCCGCTGATCACGTTCGAGGACGTCCCCGGCTTCCTGCCGGGCGTCCGCCAGGAACACGGCGGGATCATCCGCGAGGGCGCGAAGCTGCTGTACGCGTACGCGGAGGCCACGGTGCCGAAGATCACCGTCATCACGCGCAAGGCCTACGGCGGCGCCTACTGCGTCATGGCGAGCAAGCACCTGCGCACGGACTTCAACTACGCGTGGCCGACCGCGGAGATCGCGGTGATGGGCGCCGACGGCGCGGTGAACATCCTGTACCGCCGCGAGCTCGCGGAGGCGGCGGACCCGGCGGGCGAGCGCGCCCGGCTCGTGGCGGAGTTCCGCGAGAAGCTGGCCAACCCGTTCGTCGCGGCGTCGGTCGGGTTCGTCGACGAGATCATCCAGCCGCGCACGACGCGCGCGAAGCTCATCGCCGCGCTCGCCTCGTGCGACAACAAGCGCGAGCAGCGCCCGCCGCGCCGGCACGGGAACATCCCGCTGTGAGGCGACCGGGCCCGTGTCCAGCCGCATGAAGGTCCTCGTCGCGAACCGCGGGGAAATCGCCGTCCGCGTCATCCGGGCGTGCCGCGAGATGGGGTTCGGCACCGTGGCCGTCTTCTCCGACTGCGACCGGTCGGCGCTCCACGTGCGGCTGGCCGACGAGGCCGTGTTCCTCGGGCCGAGCCCCGCGTCGGAGAGCTACCTGCGCATCGATCGGATCATCGACGCCGCGCGGGCGACCGGCGCGAGCCTCGTGCACCCGGGCTACGGGTTCCTCGCCGAGAACGAGGCCTTCGCGCAGGCGTGCGTGGACGCGGGCCTGACCTTCGTCGGGCCGTCGCCGGACGTGATCGCGCGGATGGGCAGCAAGACCGCGGCGCGCGAGAGCGCGATGGCGGCCGGCGTGCCGGTCGTGCCCGGCTCGGCCGCGCCCTTCGGCGAGGACGTACCCGTCGAGACGATCGCCGCCGACGCCGACCGCGTCGGCTATCCGCTGGTCGTCAAGGCCGTCGCGGGCGGCGGGGGCAAGGGCATGCGCACGGTCGCGTCGGCCGCCGAGCTGGCCGCCGCCGTGCGGACCGCCCGCTCCGAGGCCAAGTCCGCCTTCGGCGACGCGGCCATCTACCTCGAGCGACGCATCGTCAACCCGCGCCACATCGAGATCCAGCTGCTGGGCGACGCGCACGGCACCGTCCTGCCGTTCGTCGAGCGCGAGTGCTCGATCCAGCGCCGCCACCAGAAGGTCGTCGAGGAGTCGCCGTCGATCCCGCTCGACGTGGACCGGCGCCGGGCGATGGCCGAGTGCGCCGCGAAGGTGGCGCGCTCGGTGGGCTACACCAACGCCGGCACCATCGAGTTCCTCTACGACGACGCGAGCGGCGAGTTCTTCTTCCTCGAGATGAACACCCGGCTCCAGGTCGAGCACCCGGTGACCGAGATCGTCACCGGCCTGGACCTCGTCCACTGGCAGCTCCGGATCGCGCGGGGCGAGCGACTCACCATCGATCCCGCGCAGGCCCTCACGCCGCGGGGCCACGCGATCGAGTGCCGGATCTACGCCGAGGACCCCGACCGCGGCTTCATGCCGTCGCCCGGACTCGTCCGCGCGCTGTCGGTCCCCGGCGGCCCCGGCGTCCGCGACGACCGCGGCGTCGCGCCTGGCTTCGAGATTCCCGTCTTCTACGACTCGATGATCTCCAAGCTCGTCGTGTGGGGCGATTCGCGCGCCGCGGCCGTGGCCCGGCTGCGCCGCGTCATCGACGAGTACCGCGTCGTCGGCGTCCGCACGACCGTGCCGTTCTTCCGGTGGCTCCTCGACCAGCCCGAGTTCGCCGAGGGCCGGTTCGACACGACCTACCTCGACCGGGTGCTCGCCGACCGGCGCGGCCAGCCGTTCGTCGAGCCGAACGAGACCGACCGCCGCGACGCGGCCGTCGCCGTCGCCGTCGGCGCGTGGCTCCGGGCCCACGGCGCCGCGGCCCAGCCCGTCGTGCGGCAGGGCGGGGCCTGGCGTCGCGCGGCGCGGCTGGACGGGGCGCGATGAGGGTGAGGCCGCCGCGATGACCTTCGAGATCGAGATCGACGGCCAGGTGCGCCGCGTGACGGTGGAGACCGCCGGCGAGACCGGTCCGGACGGCGGCGCCTTCCGCGTCCGGGTCGACGATGAGCCGGTCACCGTCGCGGCCCGGCGGACCGACCTCGGGCTGGCGCTCGTCTTCGGCGACGGGCGTTCGGTGGACGCGGCGCTCACGCCGCGCGGCGCCGGCGGCTGGTTCGTCCAGCTTCCGCACGTCGGCCTGGACGCCGAGGTGGATGGCCGGCGGCTGGCCCAGGGCCGGCCGGGCGAGGTCGCGGCGACCGGCGCCCAGCGCATCGCGGCGCCGATGCCCGGCCGGATCGTGCGCGTGCTGGTCCAGCCCGGTGAGGCCGTCGCCGCCCGGCAGGGCCTCATCGTGATCGAGGCGATGAAGATGGAGAACGAGCTGTCGTCGCCCAGGGCGGGGACCGTCCGCGAGGTCGCGGTCTCGGAGGGCGAATCCGTCGAGGGCGGGCGCCTCCTCGTGGTCGTCGAGTAGCCGGCCGCGCCGCGGCCCTGCTGGTAAGCTGAACGTGTGAGCGAGGCCGGCTCCCCCAGCGATCCGACGCCCGAAGTCGACGCCACGGCCGCGCCGCCCGCCGACGCGCCGCCACCGCCCGGCGACGGCGCGGATGGTTCCGGGCTGCCGCCCGCCGGTCCGGGTCGCCCGAAGGGCCGGAAGCGCCGGTTCGTCTGGCGCTGGTCCCGCCGGTCGATGACCCTGCTGACCGCGGTGGTGGCGGGATTGCTGGTGTCCTTTCTCAGTCTCGACCTCGGCCGCATCCAGGTCCGCGGCCAGTCGCTGACCTCCCTGGCCGAGAAGGCCGGTTCGAACTTCCTCAAGCGCCCGCTGCACATCGGATCGATCCAGGCCCGCATGTGGCCCGGCCGCTACGAGCTGCGCGACGTGGTGATCGAGGGCCTCCATCCCGGCGACGCGCCGTTCCTGCGGGCGGGCTCGATCCTCGTCGATCTCGACTGGTCGGCGCTCGTCCGGCGTGACGTGCGCGTGCGCGTGGAGATGACCGACTGGCGGATGTCGGTCGAGCGGTGGGCCGACGGCTCGCACAACGTGCCGCGCCTGAAGCCCGACGGCGGGTCCGGCGGCAAGCGCCCGTTCACGACGACGGTGGACGTGAGCGCGACGGGCGGCGAGTTCCGGTACGCGGACCACGGCACCCCGTGGAGCGTGACGGCGCCGAACCTCATCTTCGGCCTGGCGCGCACCGAGGTCGGTGGGGGCGGCTACGTGGGCACGGCGCGGTTCCACGGCGGCGTGGTGCAGATCCAGCAGTTCGAGCCGATGGCAACGGCGATGACGACGCGCTTCACGCTCGAGGGCGGGCTGGTGAAGCTGGACCACATCGACCTGACGACGGACGGATCGACCTCGCACATCAACGGCGTCGTGGACTTCGGCCGGTGGCCCGAGCAGCACTACAACGTGAACTCGACCGTCGACTTCGCGCGGATGCACGAGATCTTCTTCAAGGACGCCACCTGGGACGTGGCGGGCACGGGCGGCTTCCGGGGCGTCTTCGAGTTGTTCAAGGCGGGCGGCCACAACCTGGAGGGGGACTTCACGAGCGACGTGGCCACGCTCGACGCCGGCGGCGCGCGGTACCGGTTCCCCGGCCTGCACGGCTCGCTGCAGTGGGAGCCGCATCGCTTCGTCGTGCCGCACGCCGAGGCGGACCTCTCCGGCGGGCACACGACGTTCACGTACGGCCTCGAGCCGCTCGGCACGCCCGGCGGCGCGACCGCGAGCTTCACGGCCGACTACCGGGCGGTGGACCTCGAGCGGCTCACGTCCCGCTACGACCTGGACGGCCTCCGCCTGGCGGGCGCGGCCGACGGGCGGATCGAGATGCGGTGGCCGAACGGCCGCTTCTCCGCGGGCATGGTCGGCGGTGGCACCACGCGCGTGACGCCGCCGGCGGGCGCCGTGCTGGCGCCGCTCACGCTGCCGTCGTCGTCCGGTCGCCCGGCGCCGCCCGCGGGTGACGCGGCGACGGGCGTGGTGGTGCCCGCGGCCGCGGCGGCGAAGGCTGCCTTCGATCCGTACGCGCCGCTCGGCGCGCTGCCGGTCGGCGGCGCGCTGACGTACCGCTTCGACCGCGGCACGCTCGTGGTCGACGACAGCTGGGCGGCCACCGCGTCCACGCACGTCCGCTTCCAGGGGCACACCGACTACGGCACCGACACCGAGCTGCCGTTCCGGGTGGCGAGCCTCGACTGGCAGGAGAGCGACCGGGTGCTGGCGGGGATGCTCCGGGCGTTCGGGCGGCGGACGGGCGCGGTGGAGGTCGGCGGACGGGGCACGTTCGACGGCGTGATGACGCGGTCGTTCACGTCGCCGCGGATCGCAGGCCGGTTCACCGCCGAGGACATGCGCGCCTGGGACGTCACCTGGGGCCGCGCCGCCGGGGACATCGTCATCCAGAACAGCTACGTGGACGTGACCGACGGGGTGATCGGCGATCCGGACGGCGCGCGCATCCTCGCGAACGGCCGGTTCTCGCTGGGGTTCCCGCGCGACGACGAGGGCGAGGAGATCAACGCGCGCGTCGTCGTCACCGACTGGCCGCTGGCGCAGTTCCGGCACGCGTTCGGCCTGGACGCCTGGCCCATGGAGGGGCGGGTGGGATCGGCGGACCTCGAGCTGCGCGGCGCCTATACGGGGCCGTTCGGCACGGGCACGCTGCGGATCGACGACGGGCGCGCGTGGGGCGAATCGTTCGCCCGCGCGACGGCGCGGCTGCAGTTCGAGGGCACGGGCCTGCAGGTCAACGGGATCGAGCTGGCCAAGGGCACGGGCACGGTGCGCGGCGCCGCGTGGATCGGGTGGAACAACCGCTACTCGTTCGACGCCGACGGCGAGCGCATCCCCGTGGAGTCGCTCGACAGCTTCCGGTTCGAGCAGGCGCCGTTCAACGGCCAGCTCGAGTTCAAGGCGAGCGGCGCCGGCGACTTCGACGCGCCGGCCTACCAGTTCGACGGGTCGATCCCCGACCTGGGCGTCGGCGACGAGGGCATCGGCCCGGTCACGGGCCACCTCGAGGTGGCCGACGGCCGGCTCGTGCTCTCGACCCGCGTGGCCTCGATCCGCGGCACGGTGGACGGCGCCGGCACGATCGGCCTCGGGGACGACAGCCCGGCCAACCTCAACTTCCGGTTCTTCGAAGCGTCGATTGATCCGTACCTGAAGTTCGTCGCGCCCGAGGTCTCGCCGTACACGCGTCTGATCGCGAGCGGGCTGCTCCACATCGAGGGACCGCTGTCCGACACGACGCGGCTGCGGGTGGACGCGACCGTGGACACGGCGTCGATCACGCTGCTCGACTACGAGCTGGCCAACGACGGCCCCGTCCGGCTGCGGTTCGCCGACGACGCGTTTGCGATCGACCGGCTGGCGCTGCGCGGCGAGGCGACCACGCTGGAGCTCTCGGGCGGCGTGGACGCGGGGCGACGCACGGTGAACATCGCGGCCAACGGGCAGGCGAACCTGGCCGTCCTGCAGCTCTTCTACAGCGACCTGCGCGGGACGGGGGCCGCGCGGGTGGACGGCCGGCTGCAGGGCACGTTCGACCGCATGGCGCTCTTCGGTGACGCGACCATCGTCGACGGCAGCGTGCGGCACCTCGGGCTGCCGCACAGCCTGACGGCCATCAACGGGCCGATCCGGTTCGACGCGGCGGGGATCGACGTCAGCGCGCTGCGCGGGCAGATGGGCGGGGGCAACGTCGTGTTCGGCGGCCGCATCACGCTGCGCGACGGCTACCGGCCCGACGAGTTCGACGTCACGGCGCGCGGACAGCTCATGCGGCTGCGCTATCCGGAGGGTTTCACGTCGACGGCCAACGCGGACCTCTGGCTGCGCGGGCCGGTGCAGGCGCCGACGCTCGGGGGCACGGTGGACGTGCTCGACGTCAACTACCACCCCCCGATCGAGTCCACGAGCCTGTTCGAACTGGCCGGCGGCGCCGTCGCCGGCGGCGCGGACGCCGCGCCGGCCGAGGCGCCCCCGGACGTCTTCCCGCTCGGGTTCAACGTGCACGTCCAGGTGGCACGTACCTCGCTGCTGCAGACGGCCGTGGCCAGCATCCAGGGCAGCGCGAGCCTGGATCTGACCGGGACGCTCGAGCAGCCGTCGCTCAACGGCCGCGTGGACATCGACTCGGGCGAGTTCTACGCGCTCGGCAACCGGTACCTGGTGCAGCCGGGCACCGTGGACTTCACCGAGGCGCTGCCGTTCCAGCCGGTGTTCGACCTGCAGGCCGAGACCCGCGTCCGCGCGGCGTCCACGGGGCGCTTCGCCGAGACGTTCACGATCACGGTGCGGGTGACGGGCACGTTCGACCAGCTCACGCCGACGCTCCAGTCCACCCCCTACCTGCCGCAGACCGACATCGTCACGCTCATCTTCGGCGGCGTGCCGGACATCGGGACCATCGAACAGCGCCAGCTGTCGCCGGCCGAGAGCCAGCAGGCGATGGTGCAGACGGCGGGCGCGGTGCTGCTGACCAGCCCGATTTCGGCGCGCGTCGAGAGCGTGCTGCGGAGCAGCCTCGGCATCGACGCGGCGCAGGTCACGCCGCAGCTCTTCGACGAGCGGTCGCTCCAGCAGCTGAACCCGAGCGTGCGGGTGGCGTTCGGCAAGCGGATCTCGGATGATCTCTACCTGACGTATTCGCGGACGCTGCAGGCCAACGAGGAGGAGATCATCCAGCTCGAGTACACCCAGAACGACCGTGTGTCCTGGATCCTGTCGCGCAACGAGAACCGCACGTTCTCGCTCGACTTCCGCATCCGCTACGTGATCCGATGATCGCCCGTGCCGGACGGCGTCTCGCGACCGGGCTGTTGGCGGCGGCGGTGATCCTGGCGCCGGCCCGGCCGGCCGCGGCGCAGGCGCAGAATCCTGCCGCGCCGTTCGTCGGACGGCCGGTCGCCGACGTCCGGCTCGAGATCGAGGGCGAGGCCGGGGAGTCGCCGGAGCTCCTGCCGCTCATCGACACGCCCGTCGGCCAGCCCCTGCGCCTCGACCAGGTGCGGTCGTCGATCAACCGTCTCCTCAGCCCGAGCCTCGCGCGATTCGACGACGTCGTGGTGACCGCCGAGGACGTCGCCGGCGGGATCCGGCTGACCTACCGGCTCTCGCCCCGCCATCCGGTCGTGGACCTGGTGATCAGCGGGTCGCCCGGCGTGGATGCCGGCGAACTCCGGCGCCAGCTGCTCGCGCGGTTCTCCGGCCTGCCACCGACCCAGCGGCTCGCGACCGTCGAGGAAGCCGCGCTCACGCTGCTCACGAACCAGGGCTACCTCGACGCGCGCGTCACCGCGCGCGTGGTCGAGAGTCACGTGCCGCACCAGGCCGTGCTCGACCTCGACGTGCAGTCCGGCGCGCTCGCGACGGTGGGCGAGGTCTCCGTCACCGGCCAGTCGCCCCTGCCGGCCGCCACCGTGATCGACCGCGTGGGCGCCCGTCCCGGCACGCCCTGGCGGCCGCGCGACGCGCAGACGCAGCTGGCGGCGATCGCCGACCAGCTCCGCGAACTCGGCTACTACCAGGCGATCGCGCAGTACCAGCAGAGCCGCAACGCGTCGGGCGCCGTGGACGTGACGCTCGTCGTCGACGCCGGCCCGCAGGTGGACCTGCGGTTCACCGGCGATCCGCCGCCGGGCAGCCGCGAGGATCTGGTCCCCATCCAGCGCGAACGCTCGGCGGACGTGGACCTGCTCGAGGACTCGCGGCGACGCATCGAGTCGCTCCTCGAGGACCAGGGCTATCGCGACGCGCAGGCGCCCTACACCCGCGAGGAGCGCAACGACGGCGCGCTGCTGGTCATCACGTACGACATCACGCGCGGTCCCCGGTATCGCGTCGGCCGCGTGGTGTGGCCGCCCGACCTGCAGCTGCCGGAGCGGACGCTGGTCGAGGCGCTCGGCGTCACCGCCGGCGGCCCGTACAGCCGGGCCCAGGTCACGCGCGGCATGGCGCGGGTGCGGGCCGCCTACCTGCTGCAGGGCTTCCACCGCGTCGAGGCCAACGCCGACGACGTGGTCGTCGACGGCGCGACCGACGCGGGCGAGCCGCTCGTGACGATCCGCCCGGCCATCCAGGAGGGGCCGCGCGGCACGATCCGCGAGGTCACCGTGACCTACGGCGCCACGCACACCGTGCCCGAGGCGACCCTGCTCGGCGTGATGCGGTCGCGGCCCGGCCAGCCGTTCGTCCGCCTCGACCTGGCGCGCGACCTGCAGGCGGTGACGCGCGTCTACCTCGACCGCGGATCCCGGACGCCGAGCATCCGGATCGTCCCGGACATCTCCGAGGACGGGCGTGACGTGCGGCTCGACGTGGAGGTCACCGAGGGCCCGCAGGTCCTCGTCGGCGAGATCGTCGTGGTCGGCAACCGGTCGATCGACGTCGCCTCCGTCCTCGACGAGATCACGCTGCACCCGGGGCAGCCGTTCGGCCTCGAGGCGGAGCAGGAGAGCCGGGCGCGGCTCTCGCGCCTGGGCATCTTCCGGCGCGTGGACATCATCCAGGAGAACCGGCTGCCGGGCGAGACGCGCGCCACCATCATCGTCTCGGTCGAGGAACTGCCGGCGACGACGCTCGGGTTCGGCGGCGGCCTCGAGGTGGGTCGCCGTCCGCGGTCGTCGGGCGGGCGGCTCGTGGACCGTCTGGAGTTCGCGCCGCGCGGCTTCTTCGAGATCACCCGCCGCAACCTCGGTGGCCGTAACCGCCAGGTGAGCCTGTTCTCGCGGCTCGCCCTCAAGCCCCGGACGCGGGTCGACCCGGAGGACGACGGGCCGCTGTTCGGGTTCAGCGAGTACCGGGTGGACCTCACGTTCCGCGAGGAACGCGCGTTCGGGACCAACACGAGCCTGCTCGTCGGCTTTTCGTCGGAGCAGGCGATCCGGACGTCGTTCAACTTCGTCCGCCGCCAGGGCAGCATCACGGCGCTCCGCGAGCTGCGGCCGGGCCTGAGCGTGACCGGCCGCTACGCGCTCGACTTCTCCCGCCTGTTCGACGAGGCGATCGCGCCCGAGGACCAGCCGCTCATCGACCGGCTGTTCCCGCAGGTCCGCCTGTCGATCCTCTCGACCGGCGTCCTGTGGGATCGCCGCAACCGGCCGCTCAGCCCGACGCACGGCACGCTGGCGTCGGCCGACGTCGAGGTGGCGGTGCGCGGCATCGGGTCGGAGGTCGGCTACGAGAAGACGTTCCTCCAGTGGCTCGGCTTCAAGGCGCTGTCGGACGCCCCGCAGCCGCGGTCGGTCGTGGCCGTGCGGGCGCAGCTCGGCCTCGCGCGCGGGTTCGAGCGCACGGTCCTCGTGGTCGACGCGATCGGGCGGCCCGTGCTCGGCCCCGACGGCCAGCCGCTCGAGCAGACGGTCGCGGACCTGCCGGCGTCCCAGCGGTTCTTCGCCGGCGGCAGCACGACCGTCCGGGGCTTCCAGTTCGACCGGCTCGGCGTGCCGGAGGTGCTCAACGCCGAGGGCCTGTCGGTCGGCGGCAACGCGCTGGTCGTGCTCAACGCCGAGCTGCGCACGGTGGCGACGACGCTGTTCGGGCGCAACCTGTCGGTGGTCGGCTTCGTGGACGGCGGCAACGTCTTCGCGCGCGCGAGCGACCTCGACCTCTCGCGCATCCGGGGCGCGGTCGGGTTCGGCGCGCGGTACGACTCGCCGCTCGGTCCGCTGCGCCTGGACTTCGGCTTCAAGCTGGATCGCCGCCTGATCGGCGGCGTCCGCGAGCGCGGGTGGGAATACCACCTGAGCATCGGCGAGATCTTCTGATGCGGGCGCGCCTCGTCCCCGTCCTGCTCTGCGGCCTCCTCGGGCTCGCGACCGTCGCGCGCGCACAGGTCGTGATCGACCGGGACCTCGTCACGGTCCACGGCCAGGTGATCACGCAGTCGGACGTCTGGCAGGCGATCGACCTGCAGCTGCTGCCGGGGGTGACGACGCCCGCGGCGGCGCAGCGCGAACTCGAGAACCGCGTGCTGATTCTCGCGGAAGCGGCGCGCCTGCAGGCGCCGGCGCCACCCGAGGACGCCGTGCGCGCGGCGCGCCAGGCGTGGGAGGCGCGGGCCGGCATCACCGACCTCGCCGCCCGCCTCGCGCGGACCGGCACGACCGAGGCCGCCCTCGAGGCGTGGTTCCGCGACACCGCGGCAATCGACGCCTACGTCGAGCGGCGGTTCGCCGGCGTCCGCGAGGCCGACCGCGACCGCGCCAGGGCCGACTGGATCGGCCTGCTGCGCAACCGCGAAGGCCTGCCGCGCTGACGCGCCGGCACGGCCCGGCCGATCAGCGGCCGGTCACCTGCACCCGCACATAGTCCACGGCGGCCGCGAGCGGCCGGCCGTCCGACGCGCCGACGTCGGCGGGCCGCGTCTCGCGCGAGAAGTCGAGTGTGAGGACGTTGACCCCGGCACGCCACAGCCGCGCGGGCGCGGGCAGCTCGATCACCTGCCAGTCGCCGACCAGGACGACGGGTGGGAGCGCCGTGTCGCCGACCCGCACCATCAGGGTCTGCGGCGGCGCGGCGTCGTAGGTGAAGGGGACCAGGCGGATCTGCAGGGCCAGGTCCGCCGCGTGGTCCAGCGGGATCAGGACGCCCGCCTCGGCGCGCGCCCACCGGAACGTCGTGCCGTCACCGGCCCGTTCCGGCTGGTGCCAGCCGTCTCCGAGGAACACCTCGTCGTCGGTCCCCACGTCCACGCGGCCGTACTGGCGCGCGGGGTCGCCCAGGAAGCGGCGCGGCGCGAGCACGTCGTAGCGGCCGGGACCGATGCCGTTGCGCACCGCCCAGGCGAGGTTGGCGGGCCAGGACGGCGGATGGCCGACCGCGTCGTGGATCGCGCGCGCCTGGCCCGCCGCCAGATCGCCGAACGACACCGGCTGGCCGATGCGATAGACGCGCCCGCCGCGCGCGACCGCCATCAGCGACACGTTCCAGACGACGAGCAGGCTCATCAGCGCGACGGCGGTCGCGGCCGGCCGCCGCCGCACCGTGGCGGCGAGCCAGGCGAGGAATGCCGCCAGTCCGACGGTGAAGAACGGGATGAGGCTGTCGAACCGGCGGCCGCCGTAGCCCGCGCCGCCCCACCAGTCCTCGACGGCGCCGTTGGTCCACGTCATCAGCGCGAAGACGACCAGGCCGGCGGCCGAGAGCCGCCGGTCGCGGCGCCAGAGCAGTACCAGGCCGATCGCGCCGAGGTAGAGGGCCGGCGAGGTCGCGAACAGGCCGCTCCGCGACGACCAGAGCAGGTCCGCGATCTGCGGATGCGACCAGAACATCGCGGGCGCGATGGGGGACCGCGCCACCCACTGCCCGTAGATCGCGTGCCACGCGAGGAGCTGCGGCAGGAAGCCGGCGAGCGCGCCGACGCCGAACAGGGCCCCCGCGACGACGACCTGTCGCGGCGCGGGTGGCGAGTCCGGCCGGGCCGTCTCAGCCCCGGGTGCCGGGCGCCGCTTCGCGGGGGCGGTGCCGACCGCCATCGAGCGACCCAGGGCCCCGGCCATCGTCGCGGCCGGCAGCAGCAGCACGATCGCGTTCTGCCAGCGCACGGCCATCATCAGGCCTCCGGCCAGGCCGAGCAGCGCCCACGCCCGCGGCGACCACGTGCGCGCCGCGGTGAGTCGCAGGCCAGCCGAGGACGACGGCCGAGACGGCCGCCATCGAGACGGCGTGACTCATCGTGGGTCTGCGGACGAGGTACCACAGCACGAAGGACCCGCCGCTCCGCGGCGGCCACGGCGAGCGTCGAGACGCGGGCGCCGAACCGCGTGCGCGCGATCGCGTAGCACGCGAAGAGGCCCAGCAGGCCGTAGCACAACCCGGCCAGGCAGACGGCCTGCCGGTACGGGAACGACGTGCCGTCGGCGGCGACGTCGGGCCGGTGCGCGCCGGCCCAGACGGCCGCGACGTGCCCGAGTCCGATGAACGGCGACCAGAGCAGCGCCGGGCCGATCGCCCACGTCGTCTGCGCGTGGCCCGTCGCCGTGGGTGTGAACAGGTGCTGGTGCTGCGCGTCGTCCAGGCCGAGGCGCCGGTAGTCGTTCGTCAGGTCCACGTCGTGGTCGAACCAGATCGAGCGGGCGTAGGCGTAGTAGTAGAACCCGTCGCTCTGGAGGCGGGCGCCCAGGCGGCCCTGGACGACCGAGCCGGCGGCCACGAGCGCCAGGAACAGGGCCACCTTGCGGGTGGCGGAGGACGAGCGCGGGCGCTCGATGATCCACCCCGCCGCCAGGAGCGCGAGCGCGAGCGTCCAGCCGATGGCCCATGCCGGGCCGTCCACGACCTCGAGCAGCGCGGCGCGCGTGAGCTGGCGCCAGGCCAGGTCGAGCACGGCGAACGCGAGCAGCATCCACGCCACCGGCGCCGCGGCGCGCGAGGCCGTCATCGCGCGTCTCCGTCACGGACGGCCACGCGGACGTTGTCCACGCCGGCGGCCAGGGCGCGCGTGTCGCCGTTGCCGAGCAGGTCGGCGGGCGTGGCCGCCCACGCGAAGCGCAGGCGCAGTCGTGTGAGCCCGGCGGTCCACGCGGCGGCGTCGGTGGCGACCGTGATGTCGCCCCAGTCGGCCGGCACCTCGATCGGTCCGAACGTCGCGCGGCCCGTGTCGATCGTCACGGCCTGCGGTGGCGCGCCGGGCGGCGCGAACGCGCGCAGGCGGATCCGCACGTCGAGCGGCGCGGCGTGATCCAGCGGGATCAGCAGCACCGCCTCGCGCGTCGCCCACCGGAACGACCGGTCGCCGTCGCGCTCGGGGGCGTGCCAGCCCTCGCCGACGTAGATCCCGTCGTCGCCGCCGACGTCCACCTGGCCGTACGGCCGCGTGCGGTCGCCGAGGAAGCGGTAGGCGGAAAGCAGGTCCCAGTCGCCCGGCGGCACGGCATGGCGCGCGGCGAACCACAGGTTGACGGGATAGGAGGCCGGGTGGCCGAACCAGTGATGCAGCGTGCGCGCCTGAACGCCGGAGATCGCGCCGAACTCGACGGGCTCGCCGAGCCGGACGAGCCCCTGCTGGGCCGCGCCCATGAAGGTGAGGTTCCACAGCACGAGCGCGGCGACCACGCCGCCGGCGACGAGGCGCGGACGGCGCGCGACGACGCCCTGGAGGCCGGCGAGCGCGACGGCCATCCCCGGCACGAGCAGCGGGACGACCCCGTCGAAGCGGCGGCCGCCGTAGCCATCGCTGCCCCACCAGTCGTAGATGCTCGCGTTGAACCACGCCATCACGGCGCAGGCGGCGAGGATCGGCACGCCGACCGCGGGGCGGCGGAGCGTGAAGCCGAGGCCGCCGAGGGCCGCGACGTAGAGCACCGGTGACATCGCGAACAGCCCGTTGCGCGACGAGAACAGCACGTCCACCAGGTGCGGGTGCAGCGGGTCGATCGCGGGGCCGAGCGGCGAGACCGCGAACGGCGCGCCGTAGATCGCCTGCCACGCGATCATCTGCGGGACGAACGCGATCGTGGCCGCGGCCATGAACGCGAGGCCGTGGCCGGCGGTGCGGCGCGCGGCAGGCCAGTCGCGCGCGGCGATCGCGCGCGACAGCGCGGTGCCGGCCTCCGCCGCGGGCAGCAGCGCGAACAGCACGTTCTGCCACCGGATGAGCCCGGCGAGGCCGGCCAGCGCGCCGAGCAGCACCCAGCCGGCGGGCGTGCGCCGGCCGAGCGTCCGTACCCACAGCCACGCGAACCCCGCCACCACCGCCATCGACGGCGCGTGCGTCATCGTCGGCTCGACCAGCGCGTACCACGTCATGAACGAGCCGCCGAGGACGAGCGCGGTCGCGAGCGCGGCGCGGCGCGGCGTGGTGAACTCGCGCGCGAGGCCGAAGGCGAACCACGCGCCGAGCAGCGCGTAGGCGAGGCCGGCGATGCAGACGGCCTGCCGGTACGGGTATGACGTGCCGTCCACCGCGACGTCCGCGCCGCCGGCGGCCAGCCGAGTCGCCGCCAGGTGGCCGACCGCGAAGAACGGCGACCAGACGATGGCCGGCCCGATCGTCCACGCCGAGTGCGCGTGTCCCGTCGCCGTCGGCTCGAAGAGCTGCGGCTTGTCCGTCTGGCCGAGCATCGCGTAGTCGTTCAGGAAGTTGACGTCGTGGTCGAAGGCGATCGAGCGGAGGTAGGCGTAGTAGTAGAAGCCGTCGCTCTGGAGCCGCGCGCCGAAGTGGAGCTGCAGCGCGAGGCCCGAGGCGAACAGCGCGGCCAGCACGGTCACGGTCGCGCGCCGCCACGGCCGGGCTGCCGCGGCCCACAGCGCCAGGCCGGCGACGGGAAGCGCCGCCAGGGCCAGCGGGTTCTCGGGCAGGAGGCCAATCGGCCGGGTTCGCGTGAGCTGTCGCGCGACGGCCTCGATCGCCGGCAGGACGATGGCGATCCAGGCGAGGACGACCGCCAGGCGCTTGGGGCCGCGCACCATCAGTCGGGCAGCCGGTAGACGCGCCACTCGGCCCCGGGGTGATCGGCCGTCGGCACGATCGCGGTCAGCAGCTGCAGGCGGTCGAAGAGCTGGCGATAGGCGCGCGTGGCCGCGTTCGGTGGCGTCGCGGTGAGCGGCGGCCCGAACGCCTGCGAGGAGGCGACCAGGTACTCGTACCCCTCCGCGCGGTAGTGATCGAGGTCGAATTCGGCGAACGTCGGGAGATTCTCCGTGGCGTAGTGGTCGCGCGGCAGGAGCAGGCCGCGTGATTCCACCGCCACGTGGGCACCGGCGGGAATCTCGGCCAGGATCCACCGGTAGGCGAGCTCGGCCGTACCGGTCCGGGCGTACAGCCGCGTCGCGTCGACCGACAGCCACGCGGGCCACCCGGCGGCCAGCACGACGAGCGCCGTCGTCGCCCACCGGCGGTGCGCCGGCGATGCCAGCCGCGAGGCCACCGCCCCGGCCAGGGCCGCCAGCGTGCCGCCCATCAGGACGGCGAGCGGCGGCAGGATGGGCAGCAGGTAGCGCGCGTAGATCAGGCGCTGGCCGGCGACGAGCCAGAACGTGAGGACCACGAAGACCGCCAGCGTCGCCCAGGTCGCGCGCACGGAGGCCGCTGCGCCCGGCGTGTCGCGCCCCGGCACCTCGCCGCGCCACGTCTCGCGCACGGCCCAGAGGAGCGACGCGCCCGCCAGCAGCAGCGCCGGCCAGCCCAGGTTGTTGCGCAGGTGCTTCAGGTAGGTGATCCACGCCGGCTCGATGGCCGCCGGGCCGACGGCGTACATGTGCGACAACGTGCCGAACTTGTTCAGAAACGCGGGCAGGTCCAGCACGGTGTAGGGCGCGAAGACGAGGAAGGCCGCCGCCGCGCCCGCGATGGCGGCTCCGGCCGAGCGCAGGCGGTCGGGCTGCCCGCGCCGCAGGAGCAGGGAAAGCAGCGGCAGCAGCAGCACCGATCCGCCGTGGTACTTGGTGGCGGCCGCGAGTCCCGCCGCCACGCCCGGCCAGGCGTACGCGCGCGGCGTGGCGCGGTCGAACGCCCGGAGCGTCAGCAGCATCGCCAGCGTCGCGAAGAACGTCATCGGGACGTCGGTGAGGATGAAGTGCGACTCGCGCACGTGCATCGGCTGCACCGCGAGCAGCAGCGCGCCGACCGACGCCGCGAGCAGGCCGATCCGCCGGCCGATCAGGAATACGAGGGCCACCGTGGCCGTGCCGAGCGTGGCGGTCACGGCCCGGCCCCAGAGGTAGAACTCGGAGGAGGGCGCCTGGTCGAGCGTCGCCCAGAGCCCCGCCATCGCGCCGGTCATGAACCGCAGCACCGCGACGCCGGTCTGCAGGTAGATGTAGAGCGTCGGGTAGTCGAAGAAGTCGGGATGGAAGTCCCCGGTCTTCATCATGCGCACCGCGCGCTCGAGAATCTCGGGCTCGTCCACGCCGATCGCGAAGGGAATACCCTGCCCGAGCCCGGCGAACCGCAGCCAGGCGGCGACGAGCAACAGGACGACGAGGACGAGGGTCTCCCTCCCGCTCAGCGAGGAGCGTGGCGTTGGCACGGAACAGATTCTAAGGGTCCTGAGGGTTCCAGGGGCCCCGGGTTCCGAGGGTCCTGCGTGCCGAGGCGTCCTGGGACGCTTTGGGGGCCTCAGGACCCGAACCCTGGGGCCCGCCCTGGAGACCCGGAGCCTGGGACCCTGGGACCCTCAGGACCTTTGATACCCTGTCCCGCGCCTCATGACGGAACCCGACCTCAGGGCGGCGGTGGAACGGCTGTCCTGGTATCACTCGATCGATCTGGGGCAGGGCGTCGTGACACCGGGCGTCGACGACACGCCGCAGCGGCTGGCGCGGCTGGACCTGCCGTCGCTGACCGGGAAGACCGTGCTCGACGTCGGCGCCTGGGACGGCTTCTTCTCGTTCGAGGCCGAGCGTCGCGGCGCGGCCCGCGTGCTGGCGACCGACTCGTATTCCTGGAGCGGGCAGGGCTGGGGCCGGAAGGACGGCTTCGACCTCGCGCGGCGCGTGCTCGCCTCGCGGGTCGAGGATCTGCGGATCGACCCGATGGATCTCTCCCCCGAGCGCGTCGGGCAGTTCGACGTCGTCTTCTTCCTGGGCGTGCTCTATCACCTGCGCCATCCGCTGCTCGCCCTGGAGCGTGTCGCGTCGGTGACGCGCGAGTGCCTGGTCGTCGAGACCGTCGTGGATCTCGTCGGGTTCGGGCGGCCGGCGGCGGCGTTCTACCAGGGCACCGAGCTCAACGACGACCCGACCAACTGGTGGGCGCCGAACCACGCGGGGATGGACGCGATGCTGCGCGCGGTCGGGTTCGAGCGCGTGCGGACGGTGACGCCCCCGCCGGGCGCCCTCTACCGCGCGGCGCGCGCGGTCTACCACCGCGTGCGCGGGCGGAACACGGTCCGGCTCGCGTTCCGCCAGGACCGCGGGGTGTTTCACGCCTGGCGCGGGTCGGCGGGCGCCGGGGGCGGACCGTCCTCGAGCAGCTCGCGGTAGAGCGCGATCGTGCGGTCCGCGAGGACCGGCCACGCGAAGTCGCGCTCGACGATCTCGCGGCTGCGCGCGCCCATCGCCGGCAGGTGTGCCCCCCGCACGACCGCGTCCTCGACGGCCGCGGCGAGCGCATGGGCGTCGTCGGGCTCGACGAGCCAGCCGTTGACGCCGGGCCGGACCTTGTCGGGCAGCCCGCCCGCGGTGGTGGCGATCACCGCGCGGCGATGGGCCATCGCCTCCAGCGTCACCAGCGAGCTGCCCTCGTAGCGGCTCGGATGGACGAACACGGTCGCGGCCTCGTACCAGGCGTGCAGATCCGCCTCGGCCGCGCGGCCGACGAAGATCGCGTGCGACGCGAGCCCCGCGGCCTCGACCGCGCGCTCGAGCGGGGCGCGGTACGGCCCGGCGCCGACGATCACCCAGCGCCAGCCGGCGGCCGCCAGCGGACCGTCGGGCCGGCCGGCGCGCCCGAGCGCGGCTGCCAGCACGTCGAAGCCCTTGTTGTGCTCCAGGCGGCCGACCGAGAGCAGCACGACGTCGCTCGCGCGGATGCCGTACTGCTGCCGCACCAGCCGGCCCTCGGCCGGGCCGGCCAGGCCGGAGGCCTCCACCAGGTCGATCCCGTTCGGGATGGTCCGCAGCTGGCCGGCGCGCGGTCGCAGGTGTCGCTCGACGGTGGACTCGAGTGATACGTCCGTGGCGAGGATGGCGTCCGCCGCGCGCGCGCACGCGCGGACGGCGACGCGCAGCGGCAGGTAGCCGAGCGCCTTGGCGCGCGACAGCCGGCGTGACGTCGCGCCGAATTCCTCGAGGCCCTGCGGGTTGAAGACGAGCGGCGCGAGCGCCGCGTCGCGGCCGTCGCCCGTCGTCTGCCGGCGGCGCGCGCGCGCGTAGCCCAGCACCGCGGCGCCGAAGCCGTGCACGATGTCGATCTCGCGCGCCTGCACCAGTCGCAGCGCCTCGCGTCCCGCGCGCAGGCCGAAGAGCGGGTACGCCGTGCTGCGATCGAGGATGGTCGTCCCGCGCCGGTTGGCGAGGGGGAACGTGCGGTACGGCACGTGGCGCAGGTGGATGCGCGGCGACCCGAACGGGTCGGCCGGCCGGCGGTGCGCCACCGGCGAGGCCTCCGGCGTGATGAGCGTCACGTCCACGTCGCGCGCGGCCAGGTGGCGGACCAGGTCGCGAACGGACCGCTCGAGGCCGCCCGTGCCGTGCAGCGGCATCACCGCGCGGGCGACGACGGCCACCCGCAGGGGCCGGCTCACGCGCGCCTCCGCGCGGTCATGCCGCCCGCTGCGGCAGCAGGCCGCGGTAGACCTGCTCGACGCGCGCGACGACCGAGTCGGCCGAGAAGCGGACCCGCACGTCGGCGCGCGCGGCGGTGCCCAGCTTCACGCGGAACCACTCGTCGGCGACCAGGCGCGCCAGGTCGCGGGCGAAGCCGTCCGGATCGCGCGAGAGCAGCCCGGTCTCGCCCGGGTGGAGGATGTCGCGCGTGCCGCCCGTGTCCATCGCCGCGATGGGCACGCCGAGCGCGGCCGCCTCGACGAGCACCCGGCTCAGCGACTCGGGGCCGTAGGACGGAAAGGCGAGCAGCGCGGCGTGGCGCATCAGCGCGAGCACGTCCGGCCGGTCGCGCCAGCCGAGCACGCGCAGGTCCACGCCCGCCGCGCGAGCCTCCGCCTCGAGGCGGCCGCGCAGCGGGCCGTCGCCCACGACCACCAGCGGCCACGGCGCCCCCGCCCGCGCCCAGGCGCCGACCAGGAACTGCACGCCCTTGTTGGTGGCGAGCTTGCCGGCGTAGAGCGCGTACGGTCCCGTGATCTCGCGCGGCGCCGCGGCGTGGACCTCGTCCAGCAGGGTCATGTCGAACGGGTTCGGGATCGTGAACATGGGCGTCCGCGCCAGCTCCGGGGCGCGCGCCTCCAGGTCGCGCGCGATGGCCGAGCTCACCGCGATCACCGCGCCCGCGCGCGCGAGCGTCCGGCGCTTGGTCCGGAGGTTCCGGCGCATGTACGGAATCACCGGCCAGGCCGCCACCGATGCCGATCCCGCCCGGGGCTGGACGCACCGCGTCATCATGCGCGTCGTGCAGGCCGGGCACAAGGTCGGCGACGCGGGGTCGAAGATCAGGTCGGACCAGTAGCACACCGGCCAGTAGTCGCGCACGGTCGCCACCACCGGCACGCCCGCCACCGCGGCGGCGCGGATCGAGGGCACGGTGGTCATCACGTGCTGCGCGTGAACGACGTCGACGGGCCGCGTGCGCAGCCGGTCGTGGAGCAGCCGCGACGAGAGCTGCGACCACAGGCGCTCGTTCTTCAGGACGTTGCGGAGGACCGGGATGTCCGGCGCCCGGCCGCGGAAGATCGTCACCGGCAGCCCGCCGTACTCGCCCTCGTGGATGCCGGGCGCGGGGCCGCTCTCGCCCGTCACCACCTCGACCTTCACCACCTCGACGTGGTGCCCCGCCGTCTGGAGCCCGCGCGCCAGCTCCCACGTGCTCCAGCCGCTCCCGCCGCAGCGCGGCGGGAACGAGTCGGTGGTGATGAGGATACGCAGCGGTGTGCTCATCGGCGTGGGAGTCGCAGCGGCGCGCTCATCGCCGGGCGAGCGGGCGCAGCCGCTTGTCGAGCACGCGGCAGTGCGCCTCCCAGCTGAAGTCCCGCACCACGCGCGCGCGTGCCGCGGCGCCCATGCGGGCGCGGACCTCGGGATCGGCCAGCGCCTGCAGCGCGCGGTCGAGATCGCGCGGTTCCTTCGGGTCGTAGAGCACGCCCTCGTGGCCGTTGTCGATCAGCCGCTTGAGCCGCGGCAGGGCCGGGGCGACGACGGGCAGGCCGCTGGCCATGTACTCGAAGATCTTGAGCGGCGACCAGTAGAAGCCCAGCCGCAGCGGGCCGTGGCGGTGCGGGTCGAACGGGGCCACGCCGATGTCGGCCGCGGCGAGGCACGCCGGCAGCTCGGCGTGCGGGATCGCGCCCGTGAACGTGATGCCCGGGACGTCGCGCGCCGCGCGCTCGGCCGCGTGCCGTTCCGGGCCGTCACCGATGAACACCGCGCCGAACCGGTCGTCGCCTGCCTCGTGCAGCCGCGCGAGCGCGGCCGAGAGCTGCACCACGCCGTGCCACGACCGGAACGCCCCGGCGAACACGCACGTGATCCGCTCCGGGCTGCGCGAGAAGGGCAGCGGGCCGGTCGCGCCCGGGTGGAACTGCTGGACGTCGGCGCCCCACTCGACCTCGACCACCCGTCGTCGCTCGACCCAGTCGGGGAGAATCTCGGCGGTCGGGGTGATGAACAGGTCGGTCAGGCGGCACAGCCGGTCGCGCCATCGCCGCATCGGCTCGAGGAGCATCGCCTTGTCGAGGCGCGCCTTCACCGAGCCGGGGTAGTCCACGATCGGGGCGTTGACCTCGAGGACGGCCTTGAGGCCGAGCGCCGCGCGGCGAGGACGCCCTCGCCGCCGAAGTTGTAGTAGCGCTCCATGATGAGGGTCGCGCCGACCCGGCGGGCGAGGTCCGCCACGGCCCAGGACCGCGCCCAGCGAGCTTGGACCGGCCGAAGGGCGGCGCCATCTCGTGCCACGTGACGGCGCCGCCGGTTCGCCGCCACGCTGCGTCGCGACGTGCACGTCGTGACCCAGCGCCGCGAGCCCTTCGGCGACCGCCTGGACGTGGACCGATCCGCCCAGCGTGCCAGGTACCGCTGGTCGAGCGCGACGTACAGGAGTCGCATCCCTCCAACTTTACACGTGCCGGGACGTCCCCTTCCGGCGCACGAGTGCAAAGAATGGCCCGGATCGCAGGCGCCCGAAGAGCCAGACGTCGAGTTTCATGACCGCCGACAGGACGAGGAGCGCCCCGTAGGTGATCCCCTTCCGTCCGATTCGCGCCTTCGCCGACGTCCGCACCTCCCGCACCGCCGCCGGGTCCGACGCCGAAGCGGCCGACAGGCGCCGGGCCGCCCGGCGGGTCAGCGTCTTCTCGACGACCCGGACCAGCACGTTCTCGACGAGCGCGCCGATGATCGGCGTGTAGTAGGTGAGCCGTTCGATCCGGAACCCGCACTCGTCGAGCACGCGCGCCAGCTCCTCGTGGTCGGCGATCGGGTTCAGGTGGTCCGACTTGCGGAGCCGCTCCTGGCTGAGGTCGAGCAGGCCCCGTCGTTCGAGCGCGTGCGCGAGCCGGTTGACCAGCCGCAGGCCGCCCGAGATCCAGCCGTTCCTGCGGACGTGCGTGTAGATGAACAGGGCGCCGTCGTCGGCCAGGACGCGGTTGGCCTCGCCCAGCACGTCGCGGAGGGCCTGGGGCGAGAGGTGCTCGAGCACGTCGAGCGTCCAGGCCTTGGTGAAGGCGCCGTCGCGCAGCGGCAGCCGGCGGAGGTCACCGAGCAGCAGGCCGAACCGGCCGATCGCGTCGTGCGCGAAGAACGGGCTGATGTCGATGCCGGTGAGCGTCGCGCCGGTGTCGGTGTTCCAGGCGAGCGCGCGCCCGCTGCCGCAGCCCAGGTCGATCACGCGGTCGCCGGGACCGAGCCGGAGGAACGTGCGGAGCATGTCGTTGCGGATGCGCGAGCCGAGCAGCGGCGGCGAGATCGACTCGTGGCGCGCGTCCACGTGGAGTGCCTCGTCGAGGTACTTCGTCTGCTCGTCGAAGGTCGCGCTCGGCCGCAGGTCCAGGTAGCCGCGCTCCGCGGAAAACGCGCGGCCGCAGCCGCCGCAGCGCGCGCCGTCGCCCTCGGGTGCCAGCGTGCCGCCGCAGTCCGGGCACTGGACGACGTCGAGCAGGCCGGCGGGGATCATGCGGCGGTCGCCGTCGGCGGGAGTGGTGCGGCGGCTGCCGTCGGCGGGACGAGTCACGCGGCGGCGGCCGCCTCCAGCACGGCGTCGAGGCGGCGTGCGCGCTCGTCCCAGGAATAGGCGGGCGCGAGCGCGGCGGCGGCCCGGGAGAGCCGGGCGAGCAGCGCCGGGTCCGCCGCGAGACGTTCGAGCGCGGCCGCCAGGGCCGCGCTGTCGCCCGGCGCCACGAGCAGCGCCGTCTCGTCGTCGGTCAGCACCTCGCGGATCGCGGGCAGGTCGGACGCCACGATCGCGCGGCCGAGCGCGAGGTACTCGAACAGCTTGAGCGGCGACGTGTAGCGCAGGGAGATCGCCGATGCCGTGTTGGGCAGGACGAGGATCGACGCCGCGGCCAGGCGGTTCGCGACCTCGGCCGGTCGTACCAGGCCGGTGATGTCGACTCGGTCCTCGAGGCCCAGCTCGCCGACGAGTCCCTGGACGCGGTCGAGATCCGCCTCGCCGGGGTGCCCGCCGACGATCAGGCCACGCACGCCGGGGGCCTCGGCCAGCGCGCGCACGAAGACGTCCACGCCCTTCCACGGGTACAGGTGGCCGGCGTAGGCGGCGACTGGCGGTCCCGCGGCGGCCGTCGCGCCGGCGGCCACCGGCGGGCCGGCGGTCGCCGAGTCCGCGGCTGGCGCGGCGCCTGGCGCGGCGCCTGGCGCGGCCGGCATGGCCGCGCCGTCGGGCACGACGAAGACCTCGTCGCGCGGGCCGAAGCGGCCGGCCAGGTCGTCGGCCAGCGCGCTCGTGATGGTCACGTAGGCCGCGGCCCGCCGCCAGACGCGACGGTCCTGGCGTTCGAGTCGGGCCAGCTTCAGCCGCGACGGGGCCAGCTGCGGCTTGCCGAGCAGCCGCGGCATCTCGGCGGCGACCACCGACGAGACGCCATGCGACTCGTACACCACGCGCGGACGGCGCGAGCGGGGCAGGACGAGCAGGAGCGCCGCCACGCCCAGGTCGCGCGTGTAGACGATCGCGTCGCGCGCGCCCATCGCGCGCCGCGTGGCGCCCAGCAGGAACTTCAGCCGCCGGACCGCCGGCCGCCGCGACGTGCCGATGGTCTCGAAGGTCAACTGGTCGGTCGGGGGCAGGCCGTAGAACTCGAACGGATCGCGCGGCATCGGCGCCGCATCGGGCCGCGTGACCAGGTGGACGGCATGCCCGGCGGCCGCCAGGGCCTGGCAGGTCGCCATCGACTGCAGTCCGTTGGCGCGTTCGATCGGGAAGCGGGTGTCGGCGAAGTAGATGACGGTCACGGCGGCGCGCGTCCGATTGTCCTTCAAAACCGGGGCCGCCGTCAGGGGCGCCGGATCGCGGCGCGATCCCACAGCGAGAAGTTCTGCGGGCTCGGGGCACTCCGCATCGCGCGCAGAATCTGCGAATCGCCGACGTCCCACAGTCGTTCGTGGTGCAGATCCACGCCGGCCGGCGCGCTGTTCCAGTTCTCGTTCGGGTAGACGAACGCGCCGAGGCCCGCGACGACCACCGACCACGCGGTCAGCAGCCCAATCACCGCGCGACCCGTCGGTGCCCGCCAGAGGCGCGCGCCGCCCGCCGCGGCAAACGGCGTCGCGAGCGGCAGCAGGTCGAGCAGGTAGCGCGGCCCCCACGTGTGGCCCGCCCACCAGACCGTGTAGGCCGCGTAGGCCGCGAACTGGACCCCGAGCGCGATGAGCAGCCACCGCGGCTGCCAGTCCGATCCGCGCAGCGGCCCGACGCCGGCCAGCGCCACGAGGACGACCGGGCTGAAGACGAGCAGCCCGCGGCTGGGCGAGACGAGCAGGCCGAGCGCGCCGATCCACGGCGTGCGCGAGAGCGACCCGGCGACGCCGTGCACGACCGGATGCAGCGCCTCGAGCCGTGGCGTCGCGCCGAGCGGGTGGCCGAACCACCAGAGGTTGGTCGCGACGACCGTCGCGCCGGCGAGCCCGACGACGAGCGCGGGACGGAGGACGGCGCGCGGGCTGGTGCGCGCGGCGAACCAGGCCAGCAGGACGACGACGAGGGGCGTCACCTGCGGGCGCGCGGCGCCGGCCATCGCGAGGCCCAGTCCCCCGAGCCACGGCGTCGCGCCGCGGAGCTCGTCGGCCGGCCGTAACCAGGCCCAGAGGGCCAGGGCCAGGCCGAAGGCCACCGTCTCGTGCTGCCACAGCGTCTGGCTGACGAGCGCCCAGTAGTTCGTGCCGAGGCCGAGCACCATCGTCGTCGCGACCGCCGCGCGCGGCGTCACGAGGCGCAACAGCGCCAGGCAGAGCAGGGCGCACGCCGCCGCCGTCAGGGTGGACGCGGTGAGCGCCGCGATCAGGTTGGGCGCGAGCGGGGCGTCCATGTCCACGACGCCGGTGCGTTGGAGGATCGTCGCGGGCACCGCGGCGATGAGCGCCGGCAGCAGCGGGTAGGCCGAGCGGACGTGTCCCTGGCGGTCGCGCGCGAACGCGGGCCGCTCGCCGAGGCCCGGGAACTGTGCGACGACCGCGTCCAGGGTGAGCGTGCCCCGCACCGCGACCTCGCGCGCGGTGAACTTCGCCGGCTGCGAATCGGTGGTGCCCGTCTCGCGCCCGTTCAGGTTGTAGACGACGAGGAGCAGTGCGAAGACGCCGAGGGCCAGGCGTCGCGCGGACGGGGGCGCCGGCTGGAAGGTCATCGCTGCGGCGGCTGCCGGAAGAACGACGACCGGTGGGCCAGGTAGCGCCAGGCGATGCCGGGCGCCTCGACGGGCAGTTCGAGAAACACGTCGCGCGCCTGATCCGGGATCGAGAGCCGCTGCCGGTCCATCCGGTTCAGGCCGAAGAGCGCCATCAGGCCGAGATTCCACCACACGCAGATGCCGAGGACCACGCCGAGGGCGACGCGGGCGCGACGGGTGCGCGCCGCCTCGAGTGCGGCCGCCACGCCGATGACGAGCAGCGGCGTCGTGCCGACGAAGCGGCGCTGGCCGAACGCGCCGGCCACGGTCCACGACTCGACGCTCCCGGAGACGTAGACCTGGCAGGCGAACATGAACAGGGCGACCGCGCCGATCCAGGCCGCCTCGGGCCGGTCGCGCGCGATGCGGCGCGCGGCCAGGCCGGCGAGGCCCGCCAGGGCCACGAGGCCGAGGGGCGTCCAGGCCAGGAAGCCGAAGTGCGGATCGACGAGCACGCCGCCGGCGTGCGGCGACGTCCAGGTCATCTTCCGCGCCACGTAGGTGGCCGGGCCGAGCCGGCCGTTGACCGCCCAGTAGCCGGCCAGCTGCGGCGCGAAGGCGACGAGCGTGGCGACCGTGCCGGCGAGCGCCGCCGTGAGCGCGGCCGCGGGCGACGGGGCGGCTGAGGCCGCCGACGCGGGCACCGGCCGCGCGGACACCGGGGGACCGCCGGCGGCGGCCGCACGCCGGAGGCCGGTCGCCCACAGCGCGAAGTCCAGCGCGGGACCGGCGGCGAAGAACACGTCCTGCTCGCGCACCATCGCCATGAGCCCCGCCGACAGGCCGAGCCAGACGACGTCCCGGAGGGCCCAGCGCCGGCGCGCGCGCAGCCACAGCCACACGAAGAGCGACACGGCGAAGGCCGACGCGGCGTGCGAGAAGGGGGGCGCGACGTAGACGTAGAACAGCAGCGGCGTGCCGGCCGCCACCAGCAGGCTGGCCGAGAGGCCGCGGCCGACGACCTGGCGCGCGATCGCCGCCGAGAGCAGGACGGCCAGGAAGCCGTAGCAGGCCGATCCAATCGCGACGGCCGAGACGTAGGGCTGGCTGTAGCCGTCGGCCGGCGCCCCCGTCGTGAGCGCGACCAGGTGGCCGACCGCGTAGAACGGCGCCCAGAGCAGCGCGCTGCCGAGCGGCGCGAACGTCACGGGCCGGCCCGTCGCGGTCCGCCGGTCCGGCGCGAGGAACGTCTCGGCGAAGCCCGGGTCGGGGACGACCGTGTCGTGGAAGTGGCGGAACTCGTTCTCGAAGTCCGCGTCGTGGTCGAAGGCGAGCGACCGCAGCCACGAGAAGTACTGCACCTCGTCGGACGCGTAGAGCCGCTTCGTGACGGCCGGCAGCGTCACGAGGAACGCGAGCGCGAGGACGAGGATCTCCCGTCGGGTCAGCATCGCGGCCTCATCCCGCGCCGAGCGCGCGCGCCAGCGCGGCCTGCAGGACCTGCGCGCCGTTGAAGCCGGCGTGGTTGACCATCGGGATCACGAGCGAGCGCCGGCGCGCGTAGACGAGGCCCCAGAACAGGCCGAGCGTGCCAATCGCGATCGCGACGTCCACGCCCTGGTCCACGTGCAGGGCCCCGAAGAGCACCGTGAAGAGTGCGAGGCCCACGCGGATGCCACCGAGCCGCTGGTCGAACCGGTGGAGGATGAACGCGCGCTGCAGCTCCTCTCGCACCCCGCCGGCGAGCACCGCGACGACGAAGAAGACGGCGGTGTCGACGGGGGTCTGCATGAACGCGTCGAGCGGGCTCTGCTCGACGGTGTGGAGGCCGGGGAAGACGGCGCGCAGCGTGAGCACGATTGCGCCGACGCCGAGGAAGACGACCGGCACGAGGGCGAGGCCGAGGGCGATCTGCCGGCCGAACGGCTGGCGGCCGAGGAACACGTCGCGGGCCGACTCGCGGCTGACCGTGAGGAACCAGAGGATCAACGCGGCAATCAGGGCGGTGTCGACGAAGGCGACGATGGCGAAGAACTCGAGCGAGAGCGCGCCATCCTGGGAGGGGCGCAGGCCGGCGGCGAGCGCCGCGATGGCCAGCACGATCTGGGTCGGCACGCCGCTGACGAGTACGACCTGGGCGAGGGCGGCCAGGCGCGAGACGGGTGGACCGGGGTCGGCCGGGGCAGGGGCCGCGCCGGCGGCGGCGTCCGGATCCGGCACCACCGCCTCTGGCGCTGGCTCGTCGAGGGGCGCCCCGTCGACCGTGGGTTCCACGGCTACTGACTCTATCCCGTCGGCCGGTTCGTGCCCCGGGCGGCGAGTGGCGCGGGCGGAAAAAGACTCCCGGTGTCGTTTTGCAGCGGGCGGTAAAATAGGGCAGTTGCAGGAACCACAGTACTGACGGCCCCGAGCTCCATATGTGGCGTCCGCCGGTCGTCACAGACACAATACTTGGTAGTTTCAGTATTGACATCGCGAAGCCCGGGGAGCATATTCGTTCGCCGGCAGCGCAACAGCCGATCGGCGGAATCATCCCAGGATTTCGTCGGAAGACACCGCGCCCGGAGGGTCCGGGTGCGGGGTGGGGGTGGTACCCCCACGGTTGCGGCGTCGGCAAAATCCGGCCGCAGAGGCATCGACGGCGACGGCCGCGTTCAGGGGCAAACGGGCTGTCGTGTACGGGAAGTTGGAGGCAGGGCATGCAGAGGGTTCAGCACACGGAAACCACGGCGACCACGACGACCACCGCGCCGGCGGTCGGACGGACGTTCGGTCCCGGGCGTGAGGTGAGCGGTCTCGAGTTCGATCGCTACTTCAGCCGCGACGGGGTCGATCCGTTCGACGAGATCGACTGGGAGTTGCGCGCGGCCGTCATCGCCAACGAACGCGGCGAGCTCGTCTTCGAGCAGCGCGACGTGGAGTTTCCGAAGTTCTGGTCCCAGCAGGCCACCAACATCGTCGTCTCGAAGTACTTCCGCGGGCAGATTGGCACGCCGGAGCGGGAGCGGTCGGTGCGGCAGCTCATCGGGCGGGTCGTGGACACGATCACGCAGTGGGCGCGCGAGCAGGAATATTTCGCGTCGGAGGACGACCTGCAGGCGTTCTCGGACGACCTGAAGCACCTGCTGGTGTACCAGAAGGGGTCGTTCAACAGCCCGGTCTGGTTCAACTGCGGCTTCGAGAAGTCGCCGCAGTGCTCGGCGTGCTTCATCAATTCGGTCCAGGACACGATGGACTCGATCCTCACCCTGGCGCGGACCGAGGGCATGCTGTTCAAGTTCGGGTCGGGCACCGGGTCCAACCTCTCGCCGATCCGGTCGGCGCGCGAGCTGCTCGCGGGCGGCGGCACGGCGTCGGGGCCGGTGTCGTTCATGAAGGGCTTCGACGCGTTCGCCGGCGTGATCAAGTCGGGCGGCAAGACGCGTCGCGCGGCGAAGATGGTCATCCTCAACGCCGAGCATCCGGACGTCGTCGAGTTCATCAACTGCAAGGTGGACGAGGAGCGCAAGGCGTGGGCGCTCATCGACGCGGGCTACGACGGCTCGTTCACGGGCCCGGCCTACGCGTCGGTGTTCTTCCAGAACTCGAACAACTCGGTCCGCGCGACCGACGAGTTCATGCGGGCGGTGGTCGACGACGGCGAGTGGCAGACGCGGGCGGTGCTCGCGCCGCACGACGTCATGGACACCTACCGGGCGCGCGACCTGATGCACCAGATCGCCGACGCGACGTGGGTGTGCGGCGACCCCGGCATGCAGTTCGACACGACGATCAACGACTGGCACACGTGCCCGAACACGGCCCGCATCAACGCGAGCAACCCGTGCTCGGAGTACATGTTCCTGGACGACTCGGCGTGCAACCTGGCGTCGATCAACCTGATGAAGTTCGTGCGCGAGGACGGCGAGTTCGACGCGCCGGCGTTCGCGAAGGCGTGCGAGACGTTCATCACCGCGCAGGAGATCCTGGTCGACAACGCGAGCTACCCGACCACGTCGATCGGGCGCAACAGCCACGACTACCGGCCGCTCGGCCTGGGCTACGCGAACCTGGGCGCGCTGCTGATGTCGCGCGGCCTGCCGTACGACAGCGACGCCGGCCGGGACTACGCCGCGGCCATCACGGCCGTCATGCACGGCGCGGCCTACGCGCAGTCGTCGCGCGTCGCGCGCGACCACGGCGGGCCGTTCCCGGGCTACGAGAAGAACCGCGAGCCGATGCTGCGCGTCATGCGGAAGCACCGCGCCGCGCTCAAGGACATCGACCGCACCCACGTGCCGAGCGACCTGTTCCAGGCCGCGCGCGACATCTGGGACGAGTGCATCGAGCTCGGCGAGGCCCACGGCTACCGCAACGCGCAGGCGACCGTCCTCGCGCCGACCGGCACCATCGGCTTCATGATGGACTGCGACACGACCGGCGTCGAGCCGGACATCGCGCTCGTCAAGTACAAGAAGCTCGTCGGCGGCGGCCTGATGAAGATCGTCAACAACACCGTCCCGATGGCCCTCGAGAAGCTCGGCTACACCGCCGCCGAGATCAAGGACATCGTCGGCTACATCGACGAACACGAGACGATCGAGGGCGCGCCGCACCTCAAGGACCACCACCTGGCGGTCTTCGACTGCGCGTTCAAGCCGGCCCGGGGCGTCCGGTCCATCCACTACATGGGCCACATCCGCATGATCGGCGCCGTCCAGCCGTTCATCTCCGGCGCCATCAGCAAGACCGTCAACGTGCCGAAGGACGCCTCGGTCGAGGACATCGAGAAGGCCTACATCGACGCGTGGCGGCTCGGCGCCAAGGCCGTCTCGATCTATCGCGACGGCAGCAAGCGCACCCAGCCGCTCAACACGTCCAAGGACAAGCAGGCGGCCACCGAGGCCGCGGGCGCGTCGCCGACCGACGCGCCCCGGCGCCGCAAGCTGCCCGACGAGCGCCAGTCGATCACCCACAAGTTCGACATCGCCGGGCACGAGGGCTACATCACCGTCGGCCTCTACGAGGACGGCCTGCCGGGGGAACTCTTCCTGACCATGGCGAAGGAAGGGTCGACGATCTCCGGGTTCGCCGACGCGTTCGCCCAGGCCATCAGCTACGCGCTCCAGTACGGCGTGCCGCTGCAGGACCTGGTGGACAAGTTCAGCCACGTCCGCTTCGAGCCGTCCGGCATGACGCGCAACCCGGACATCCGGTTCGCCAAGTCGATCGTGGACTACATCTTCCGGTGGCTCGCCGCGAAGTTCCTCTCGCCCGAGGCCCAGTACGTGGCCGGCGTCAACAACCGCGAGGAGGTGACGACGCCCGAGCAGCTCACGCTGGACGTGCAGGCGATGGCAGCCGGGAAGGCGGAGACCGCCGGCCGGAAGGAGCCCGCCTCGGGGACCGGCACGACCGGCGCCGCGAAGGCCTCCACCTTCGCCGCGATCCAGAACCAGGAGGACGCGCCGCCCTGCTCGACCTGCGGCTCGATCATGATCCGCGCCGGCGCCTGCTACAAGTGCGCCAACTGCGGCACGACCAGCGGCTGCGCGTAGGCGGGGGTTGCGGGTCCGCCGCCGGCCGGTGGCCGGGAGCCGGCGCGGCTGGCGCACGTGACACACGAAGGGCGGGAGCCGGGCTCCCGCCCTTCGTCGTTTCCGGGCGCCGCGGACCCGCGTGCTATGCTGGCCCCTTTCCTCGGCACCCGGAAGGAAGGTGAGACGTGCGAAAGCTGTCCCTGACGCTGGCGCTGGCCTGGCTGGTTGCGGGCGTCCTGTCCGCCGGCGCGCGGGCGCAGACCCAGGCGAATCCGTCCCACGTGCACATGGGGCACGTGATGACGAGCTTCATGAACACGCCCGACAAGCAGGGCCTGCTGCCGGTCGCGCGCGCGGAGGCCGCCACCGCCGCGCAGCACGCGGCGCTCGCGGCCAAGTCGCCGACCGACCTGAACGCCATGAAGCTCCACGCCGGTCACGTGCTGCACGCGATCGACCCGAGCGTGGAGGCGAACGGACCCGGCCTGGGCTACGGCGTCAAGCGCGCGGCGCAGGGCGTGGCGCAGCACATCGAGCTCGCCGCCAAGGCCGAGGGCGCGTCGCAGAACGTCAAGACGCACGCGGTGCACGTGGCGGCCGCGGCGAACTCGACCGTCCAGCGCGCCGACCAGATCATCGCGATCGCCCAGAAGATCCGCGCGGCATCCACGGCCGCCGAGGCCGCGCCGCTCGCCGCCCAGATGAGCACGCTCTGCCAGCAGCTCACGACCGGCGCCGACGTCAACGGTGATGGCCGGGTGAACTGGGACGCGCCCGAGGGCGGCCTGGACCAGGCACTGCAGCACATGCAGCTGATGGAGAAGGGCGAAGGCGGGCTCTGACCGCGGGCGGCGGCGTTTCGGGCATAGTAACGGGGGAGTCCGCGCCGCCGTCCCCGTGCCCATGCCGCCCACTGACACCGAGGTCGATCGCCTCTATCAGCTTTCGTTGCAGGAGTTTACGGCCGAACGGAACGCCCTCGCCAAGGCTCGCGGGGCGGCCGGCGCGCCGATCCGGAAGCTCCAGAAGCCCAGCGTTCCCGCCTGGGCCGTCAACCAGCTGTACTGGCATCGACGCCGGGTGTACGACGCGCTGATCCAGGCGGCCACGCGACGCCGCGAGGCGCACGGCGCGCGCCTGGCCGGGCGCGACGTCGATCTCGACGCGCTCGAGCAGGCGCACCAGGCGGCGCTGCGTGACGCGGTGGCCAGCGTCCGCGCGCTCCTGCGGGACGCGGGCGAGGCGGAGACCAGCGCGACGATCAACCAGGTCACCGACACACTGCAGGCGCTGCCGGGAGACGATCCGCCAGGGCGCCTCGTGCGGCCGCTCAAGCCGCAGGGGTTCGAGGCACTGGCCGGCCTCGTCTCCGGCGGCGCGTGGACGGCGGCGGCGCGCGTCGCGGGGCCGGCGACGGCCGCGCGCGGCGGGGCGGGCCGGACGACGAGCCCGCCGGCGGCCAGTGCGGCCACGAAAGCCGAGAAGCGCGCGGCGGTCGTGGCGGCCCGCCGCGCGGCGGAGCACGCGCGCCGTCAGGCGCAGGCCCGCGCGCGCGAGGCCGCGAAGGTGGAGAAGCAGGTGCGCGCGGCACGGGCCGGCGAGCGCCTCGCGGAGGCGGCGTTCACCCGCGCGCGCACGGCCCTCGCCCGCGCGGAGCGCGACCGCGACCGGCTCGAGGACCAGATCAAGTTCCTCGGCAAGCAGATCCAGGACCTGGTCGAGGAGATCCGCCGTCGCGAACGCGAGCTCGCGCAGGCCGCCGCCGACCGCACCCAGCTCGAGCGCCGCCTGGCCTCGCTCCGCGACCAGACCGGCCGCCGCTGAGTCGGCCACGCCCCGCTCCGGCGAACCCCCGGCGCCAGCCGGTGTCCAACAAGCCCATGCCGGGATTCCCCTCCGATCTTGCCGCGGCCGTGAAGGCCCTCCGTGGCGCCGCCTGGACCACCGTGGCGGCCGTGCTCACCATGGCGCTCGGGACCGGCGCGAACGTGGCCGTGCTGGCCGTCGCCTACGGGGCGCTCTGGCGGCCCCTGCCCATGGCCGACGCCGACCGGCTCGTCGCCATCGACCTCGGCGATCCCGGCGACGCCCGGCCCGGTGACACGGTCCGGCGCGACGAGCTGGACCAGTGGCGCGAGCGCTTCCGCGCCATCGAGGGCGTGGCGGGCTGGTCGCCCGCCGAGTTCACCGTCCGTGGCCTGGACGTTCCGGAGGTCGTCCAGGCGGCGGTCGTCACGCCCGACTTCTTCGACGTGGTCGGCGCGACGCCGCGGGAGGGCCGGGTCTTCACTGCCGGCGGCGATCGTGGTCTCGCGGTGCTCGGGGCCGAGTTCGCTGCGCGCACGCGACGCCGCGGCGTCGACCCGTTCGGCCGGCCCCTGACGATCGGCGCGTCGACGCTCCAGGCCGCGGGCATCCTGCCCGCGGCGTTCGCGCTGCCGAACCAGGCGGAACTCTGGGTCCGCGAGGACGCCGTGGAAGCCGTACGGCTCGGCAACGCGGCGGACTTCCGGTCGTTCCGGATGGTAGGCCGGCTGGCGCCCGGCGCGACGCCGGCCCAGGCGCAGGAGGATGCCTCGCGCGTCCTGCGGGAGGTGAACGAGGTGCGCGGGATCACCGGCGGGGAGCGCCGGGTGGTGGTGCGCCCGCTGCGCGACCTGCTCGTCGGCGAGGCGCGTCCGGTGCTGCTCGCGTTCATCGGCGCGGCGGTCCTGCTCCTGCTGGTCGCGTGCGCGAACGTGGCGACGCTGCTCGTCAGCCGCTCCGTCCGCCGCCAGCGTGAGTTCGCGGTGCGGCTGGCGCTCGGGGCGAGTCCCGCGCGGCTCGTGCGGGTCGCGCTCGTCGAGAGCCTGATCATCGCGTCGGCCGGCGCCGTGCTGGGCCTCCTGCTGGCGCGCCTCGGCGGCGGCCTGCTGCTGCCGCTGACGTCGGACGAGCTGCCGCGCGTGGCGCTCGCCTCGCTCGACCTGCCGGCGCTCCTCGCCGGGGCCGCGCTCGCGACGCTGACCACGGTGCTGGCCGGTGCGGCCCCCGCGGTCGCGGCCGCCCGCGCCGACTTCGGCGCGGCGTTCCGCACGGCGACGATCGCCGGCTCGCGCGGCGGCCGCCGCGTCCGCCAGGCGCTCGTCGTCGTCCAGCTCGCGATGGCGGTGGTGCTGCTCGTCGGCGCCGGCCTCTTCGCGCGCTCGGTCACGAGCCTCCTTTCGACCGACCTCGGCATCGATCCGGGCGACGCCCTCACGTTCCGCCTCCACCTGACCGAGACGACGCGGTTCGACGCGACGTCGCAGGGGCCGTTCATCGAGGAGCTGCTGCGCCGGGTGCGGGCGCTGCCCGGCGTCGAGGCGGCGGGCGTCGGCAGCAACCTGCCGCCCGGCACCGCGCAGCTGCGCATGATGATCCGGGTGGTCAACGGCGAGGACTCGCAGACGAAGACCTTCGAGTTCGGGTCGGCCTCGCCCGGCTACTTCGAGGCCATCGGGGCGCGCCTCGTGCGCGGCCGGCTGTTCGAGCCTTCCGACGTCGGCGGGCCGCCGGTCGCGGTACTGAGCGAGTCGGCCGAGCGGCACACCGCGTCGCTGGGCGATCCGGTCGGGCGTGAGCTGTTCTACCCGCTGCCGCGCGCCACGGGCGACCGCGTGAAGCCCCGCGTGGTCGGCATCATCCAGGACGTGCGGTACGCCGGCCTCGAGACGCCGGCCAACGGCAGCATCTACGTGCTCTGGTCCGAGCTGCCGACCGGCCTCACGTACCTCACGGTGCGCGGCCGGACGCCCGCCGCGACGCTCGCGCCCGCGGTACTGCGGACGATGCGGGACCTGGATCCGACGCTGCCGCTGCCCGAGGTGCGCACGCTCTCGCAGGAGGTGCACCGGACGATCCTCGGCCGCGAGATGCGGCTCGCGCTCGTCGGCGCGTTCGCGGTCCTCGCCTGCCTGCTGTCGCTGGCCGGCCTCTCCGGCGTGCTGGGTCGATCGGTGACCGAGCGACGGCGCGAGATCGCGATCCGCGCGGTGCTCGGCGCGACGCCGATCCGCGCCGTCGCCCTGGTGCTGCGCGACGCGCTCCTGCTCACGCTGGTCGGCGTGGTGGCCGGGCTGGGCCTGGCCGTGGCGACCGGCCGGAGCCTGGCGTCGCTGCTCTACGGTGTCACGCCGACCGACCCGCTCACGTTCGGCGTGGTGGCTGGCGGGCTCGCGTTGCTGGCGCTCGCGGCGGTGGTCGTGCCGGCGGCGCGGGCGTCGCGCGTCCGGCCGGCCGAACTGCTCCGGTCGGAGTGAGCCCGGCCGGCTGCGCGGCTCAGAACGGCTTCTCGAGGCTGTCGGACTGCTTCGTGAACAGCTCGGCGCCGGTGTCGGTGATGTGCATGTCGTCCTCGAGCCGGACGCCGAACTCGCCGCGGATGTAGATCCCCGGTTCGTCGCTGAAGGTCATCCCGGGCTGCAGCTTCAGCGTGTTGTCGCGGACGAGGTACGGCCACTCGTGGCCGTCCATGCCCATGCCGTGGCCGACGCGGTGCGTGAAGTACGTGTAGTCGGGCCCGTAGCCGGCGTCGACGATCACCTTGCGCGCGGCGGCGTCCACGGCCTGGCACTCGACGCCCGGCCTCGCGGTGGCGAGCGCGGCGTCCTGCGCGCGGCGCTCGATCTCGAAGACGTCCTTCATCTTCTGCGTCGGCGCGCCGAGCACGAACGTCCGGCTGATGTCGGACGAGTAGCCCTCGACCTTGCAGCCGCCGTCGATCAGCAGGATCGTGCCCTCGCGCACCACCTGCGGCTGGATCGAGCCGTGGGGCAGGGCCGAGTACTCGCCGACCTGGACGCCCGCGCCGCCCTCGAAGCCCAGCCGAGAATGCGCGGCCGAGACGAGGCCGGCGAACTCGTTCTGGGTCATGCCCTCGCGGAGCGCCTTCCAGGCGGCCTCGTAGGCCGTGATCGTCACCTGCGAGGCGAGCCGCATCAGCTCCAGCTCGTGCGCGTCCTTCACCGCCCGGCAGCCGGCCGTGATCGGCGTGCCGCTCGTGAGCGTGAGTCCCGGCGCCGCGGCGGCCACGCCGTCCGAGAAGACGTATTTCACGGTCTCCTCGATGCCGATGCGGCCCGTGGCCAGCCCGCGGTCCTTGAGGCCCGCGGCGACGAGTGCGTACGGGTTCTCGTGCTCCTGCCAGGTGCGGACGTCGAAGTCGCCGGTGAACGGGCCGAGCGCGAGCTGCTCGCGCGCGCGCTCCTCCTCGAAGGCGGGGCACACCGCGAACGGCTCGCCCGACACCGGGATGACGACGGTGAACAGGCGTTCGCCGCCGCTCCAGTTGACGTTGGCGAAGTAGACCATCGACGTGCCGCCGGTGAGCATCAGCGCGTCGATCCGGCTGTCTCGCATGAGCTGGCGCGCGCGCTCGGCGCGGCCGCGGCGTTCGTCGGCGGTGATCGGGCGCGCCCGGTCGCGCATCGACGCCAGCGCGGCGATGGACGGCGGGAGCGCCGCATCGCTCCCGGCGGCGTCGGATGAGGGCGCGGGAGCCGGCGCGCAGGAGGCCGCCAGGCCGAGGCCGGACAGGGAGGTCAGGGACAGGAAGGCGCGGCGTGAGAACATCGAATCCTCCAGGAAGTCGTGCGCCGTCACCGGGGGGTCGGCATCCGCAACCCGAGGCACGACGTGGCGACAGCCTACACGATCGGGGGCGGCTCGATCGGGGGCGGGGTGGCAGCCATGACGGGCCTGTGACGGTGACCGCGGATTGCGCTGGAGTCCGCTGGAGTTCCTTCGGGCCGATCCCGCCTGCGTCGTTTCGCGCGGTCGGCCGAATCCCTCGTCCGACCTCGACCGGTAACTTTGGGTCGGATCGGCCTGTCCATCTTTCAGTACTCACGATGCCGGTTCGACTTACGGCATGATGAATCGCCGTACCCGTGAACACGTGGTCCGTGGCGCGCCGTTTGCAACCTGCGCAGGGTTCCATCGGTCCAAGGGTCAGCACCGCTGCGTGAGGTCACGATGATGAGCCGTTCGCCCCTGCGCTGGACGCGCCATGCGTCCGTCCGTTCGCGCCTGATCGCACTCCTCTGTTCCGGCGTCCTGCTGGCGGCCTCCGCCGTCCCGGCCCAGGCGCAGCTCAAGGCCGTGGTCGTGGCCAGCGGGTTCAACTTTCCGCTCGGGTTCGTCCAGGACCCGACGATGGCCAACGTGCAGTACGTGCTGGAGAAGGAAGGGCGGATTCGCGTGCTGGTGGACGGCACGCTCCAGTCGTTCGACTTCCTCGACCTGTCGGGCCAGGTATCGACCGACAGCGAACGCGGCCTGCTCGGCATGGTCTTCGCGACCGACTACGCGACGAGCGGGCGGTTCTTCGTCAACTTCACCAACCTCGACGGCCACACCGTCGTCGCGCGCTACCTTCGATCGACGGGTGACCCGCTGAGGGCCGACGCCGGCTCGCGGTTCGACCTGCGCTGGGGCGGGCCGTCCGGCGACCGGTTCATCGTGCAGCCGATCGCCAATCACAACGGCGGCCACATGGCGTTCGGCGCCGATGGCTACCTGTACATCGGGATGGGCGATGGCGGCGGCGGTGGCGATCCCAGCAACAACGCCCAGAACCCGAACACGTGGCTCGGCAAGATGCTGCGGATCGACGTCAACGTCGCCGACAGCGACCCCGAGGGTTACGCGGTGCCGGGCGACAATCCCTTCGTGGGCGGCGGCGGCCTGCCGGAGATCTGGGCCTTCGGCGTCCGCAATCCCTGGCAGTTCACGTTCGACCTCGGCGGGCCGTCCGGGCCCGGCACGAACGGCATGTTCATGGGCGACGTCGGCCAGGGCGCCTGGGAGGAAGTGAACTTCGAGCCGGCCGGCGCCGGCGGACGCAACTACGGCTGGTGCCCGTTCGAGGGCAACCACGCGTTCCAGAACACCGACGGCACGTGCGCGGATGCGGCGTACACGGCGCTCACGTTCCCGATCCTCGAGTACGACCATTCGGTCGGGCACTCGATCACGGGGGGCTACGTCTACCGCGGCACGGCGCTCGGCGGCGCCTATCAGGGCCGCTACTTCTACGCGGACTTCATCTTCGGACGCGTGTGGTCGGTCGGCTTCAGCATCAACGGCAGCGGCGAGGCGGTGCCGGGGACGCCGGTCGAGCACACCGATGATCTCGAGGCCGCGCTCGGCAACATCAGCTCGTTCGGCATCGACGCGGCGGGTGAGCTCTACCTGGTGAGCTATCAGGGGTCGGTCCTGAAGATCGTGCTCGATTCCACGCCGCCGCCTTCGCCGGTGCCGACCGTGACGCTCACGATCGTCGCCCCGTCGGGCGGATCGGTCCTCGGTCCGGGCCTGCAGTGCGGCGTCGCCGGTGGCAGCTGCGTGGTGGAGCTGCCGCAGGGCACGACGGTCGGCCTCGACGCGCAGGCGGCGGCCGGCTTCGTCTTCTCGGCGTTCACCGGCGACGCGGACTGCGCCGACGGCCTGTTGACGATGAGCGCGAGCCGGACGTGCTCGGCGACCTTCGTGGCTTCAGGTGGCGGCGGCACGCCCCCGCCGCCTCCGCCTCCGCCGCCGTCTGGCCTGCTTCGGCTGACGGTCGTCGCGACGGGCAACGGCACCGTCGTCGGCGCCGGGATCACCTGCGGCACGCAGGGCGCCGCGTGCACGGTCGACTTTCCGGCCGGGATCGTCCTCGGATTCGACGCGGTGCCCGACAGCGGGAACACGTTCAGCGGCTGGTCCTCGTCGTGTCCCGGCGGGCTGGTGACGCTCACGGCGGACCTGACGTGCACCGCGACGTTCTCGAGCGGTGGCGGCTCGCCGCCCCCACCGCCCCCGCCACCCCCGCCGTCCGGCCTGCTGCGCCTCACGTTCTCCGTCACCGGGAACGGCACGGTCGTCGGCGCCGGGATCGTCTGCGGCACGCAGGGCTCGACGTGCGCGGTCGACTTCCCGGCGGGGATCGTGCTCGGGTTCGACGCGGTGCCCGACAGCGGCAATTCGCTCAGCGGCTGGTCCTCGTCATGCCCCGGCGGCCTGGTGAGCCTCACGAGCGACCTGACCTGCACGGCGACGTTCAGCGGGTCCGGGTCGCCGCCGCCTCCGCCGCCGCCCCCGCCCCCATCGTCGGGTCTCTTCCGGCTGACGGTGGTCGCGCCGTCCGGCGGAACGATCTTCGGCGCCGGGATCGTGTGCGGCACGCAGGGTTCGACCTGCGCGGTGGACATGCCGGCCGGAATCACGCTGGGGCTCGACGCGGTGCCCGACGCGGGCAGTGCCTTCAGCGCGTGGTCCGCCTCGTGCCCGGGCGGCGTCGTGGTGCTGTCGTCCGACCTGACGTGCAGCCCGACGTTCACGGGCAGCACGCCGCCGCCGCCCCCGCCGCCGGCGAGCGCCCTGGTGCAGCTGACGATCGTGCCGACGACGGGCGGCAGCGTCTTCGGTCCGGCCATCAGCTGCGGTGATGCCGGTGCGTCGTGTTCGGTGCAGCTGCCCACGGGCGCGACGGTCGGCCTGGACGCGGTAGCCTCGCCGGGCTTCGTCTTCGCCGGCTGGTCGGGCGCGGGCTGCGGCCCCGTCGTCTCGATGACGACCTCGCGCACCTGCACCGCCACGTTCAACCCGGTGGTCGGCCCTCCCGAGCCGGGCCTGCGCTGGTAAGGGGGACGGGTCTCGGCTGTGGAAAACTCACGAGCCCCGTCCGCCGCCTAGCGGCCGCCGGTGACGTCGAGGATCGCGCCGGTCACGTAGGACGCCTCGTCCGAGAGCAGCCAGAGGATGGCGCGCGCGACCTCCTCGGGCTGCGCCCCGCGCCCGAGCGGCACGGTCGGCCCGAGCCGGTCCACGCGCGCCGGCTCGCCGCCGCTGGCGTGGATGTCGGTGTAGGTGAAGCCCGGCCGCACCGCGTTGACGCGGATGCCTTCGCCGGCCACCTCGCGCGCCAGGCCCAGCGTCATCGTGTCGATGGCGCCCTTCGAGGCCGCGTAGTCCACGTACTCGTTCGCGGATCCGATCCGTGACGCCATCGACGACACGTTGACGATGGCGCCGCCCGGGCCGCCGTGGCGCGTCGACATCCGCCGCACCGCCTCGCGGGCGCAGAGGAACGCGCCGATGACGTTCGTGTCGAACACCCGGTGCAGGCGGGCCGCGTCGATCGCTTCCAGCCGTGTCTGCCGCTCGAGTACGCCCGCGTTGTTGACGAGCGCGTCCATCCGGCCGAAGGTCGCGTCGACGGCGGCGAACGCGCGGCCGACGTCCGCGTCCACCGACACGTCGGCCACGATCGCCAGCGCGCGGCCGCCGGCCGCCTCGACCGCGCGCGTCGTGGCGTCGGCGTCGGGCGACGGGCGCCGGTACAGGAACGCGACGTCCCACCCGCCGGCCGCGGCGAGGCGGGCCGTGGCGGCGCCAATCCCGCGGCTGCCGCCGGTGATGACGATGGTGCGGCGGCGCGCACCGGGGGCGGCGGCGCGCGCGTCGGCGGGCGTGGCGTCGGTCACGGACGAGAGGATATCGCAGGCGCCGCGCGCGGAAACCGCTTGCGGCGTTGGTGCGCGTCGTCCAGAATGACTCCGTACTCCGGCCGGCGAGCGCGCGTCGGCCCGGACCAGCGACAATCGAGGAGTCTCCATGAACCGCCTGGCCTGTTCGTCGATCCTGGCCGTGCTGTTGACGTGCGCCGGTGCGACCGGCGCGATCGCGCAGACCTCCACGCTCACTTCCGGCGGCACCGTGCCGAGCGACGTGATGGCCGTGCTGCTGCAGGGATCGGACGTCGGCTCCGGCCGCGCCTTCGACCTGCGCATCGGATCCGCGCCCGCGGCGTTTCCCGCCGACCTGCTGCCGGCCGGCACCCGCGTCAACGCCACCGCGGTCGGCCCGCAGGCGACCACGGTCGTCGGCACCCTGACGAGCTACGTCGCGGCGGATCAGCCCGCGTTCGAGGCGATGCTCACGTCCGCCGGCTGGATCGAGATGGTCTCGCGGCCGAAGGGCTTCACCGCGATCGTCCAGGGGGTGCCGCTGACGCTCTGCCGCGGCGCCGAGTTCGCGACCGTCTCGTTCGCGCCACGGATGCCGTCCGGGATGTTCGTGCGGGCCTCGGTCGCGACCGACGCCTCGCGGACGTGCGCCGCGCCGCACATGTCGGACTTCAGCGACCTCCCGCTGCCGTCGCTCCGACCGCCGGCGGGCACCGAGTCCTCGGGCGCGGCCATCGGCGGCACGCCCGATGCGACCTACACGACCGTGCGCCTCGCGACCACCCGACCGGTGGACCAGATCGCCGCGCACTACCGGGATCAGCTCACCTCGTCGGGCTGGCGGGTGGAGGGCGAGGCGACCGAGAACGGCGCCATGTCCGTGACGCGCTTCAGCACGGCCTCCACCGGCGGCGACCCGATGAGCGGCATGCTCGTCGTCACCGCGCTCGGCCAGTCCGGCCAGGTGGACGTGCTGCTCCGCCTCGTCCGCAACACGCTGCGCTAGAGGGTCAGGCGCTCCGGCGTTTCGCGAATCGCGCGCGGGCCCGCGCGGCTTCCACCTCGCGGTCGCGCGGCGCCGCCGGTGTCACGAGCGAATCCACCAGCCGCCGGGCCGTGGCCGTCACCTCGTCCACGGCCCGGTCGAACGCCGCCTCGTTGGCGCGCGACGGCCGGGTGAATCCGCTGACCTTGCGCACGAACTGCACGGCGGCGGCCCGCACTTCCTCGTCCGTCGCGGGCGGGTCGAAGTTGAACAGCGTCCTGATGTTGCGGCACATGGCGGTGGCGTCCTCCCGGCGGGTGTCGGACAATCATAGCCGTGGCCGACGGCGTGACTGCGACCGGGCGGGGCCCCGGCGTTCGGTTTCCCCCGCCGCTGCTGTTCGTGGGCGGCTTCGGCCTCGGTGTGCTGCTGAACCGGCGGCTGGAGTTCCTCGTGACCGGCAGCGGAGCCGGCCCGATCCAGACCACCGTGGGCCTGGCGGCCCTGGCGCTCGGCCTGACCCTGATGGCGTGGGGCATCGTGACGTTTCTCCGCGCCAGGACGGCCGTCATGCCGACGCGGCCGGCCCGCGACCTGGTGCGGTCGGGACCCTATCGGTTCTCGCGCAACCCGATGTACGTCGGCCTCACCACGGCCTACCTCGGCGGCGTGCTGGTCACGAACCTCGCCTGGCCGCTGATGCTGCTGCCGTTCGTGCTCCTGCTGCTCGTCCTCGCGGTCATCCGGCGCGAGGAGCGCTACCTGCATGGCGAGTTCGGCGACGCCTACGCGGCCTACTGCCGCGACGTCCGGCGATGGCTGTAGTCGGCGGCCCGCGGTGAGGGCCGGGCCGAGGGAAGGAGACCGGCTTCGATGAGCGACCCGCGCGACGATCACGACGATCTCGACGAGCTGGCCCGCGCGCTGGACGACGCGGCGGGCGGGTCGGCGCGGCCGATCGCGCCCGAACCGGCGGCGTCGATCGCCGCCACGCTCGAGCGCTGGTTGCGGCTCGTCGCGGAGCGCGCCGCCTCGGACCTGCTGTTGCTCGCGGGCGAGCCGCCGACGCTGCGCCACGAGGGCCGCATCGTCCGGACCCAGGGCGCGCGCCTCGACGGCAACGAGATCGAGGCGGCGGTGCTGCCCGCGCTTCCGCCCCATGCGCGGCGCGCCTACCGCGCCACGGGCATCGCGGACGGCGCCTGCCGGCTGGCCGGCGCCGGCCGCTTCCGGATCAACCTGCACCGCGAGCGGGGCCGCGCCGCGGCGGCCATCCGGATGCTGCCCGGCCGCGTGCCCCGCCTGGCCACGCTCGACCTGCCCGCGGGCACCGCGCGCCTGGCGACGCTGCCGCGCGGCCTCGTGCTCGTGGGCGGCGCCACCGGGTCCGGCAAGACGACGACGATCGCCGCGCTGGTCGAGGAGATCAACCAGCACGAGGCGAGGCACATCGTGACGATCGAGGATCCGATCGAGTACGAGCACACCAGCCAGCGCAGCGTGATCCAGCAGGTGGAGATCGGCATCGACGCGCCGGACTTCCCGACGGCGCTGCGCTCCGCGCTGCGGCAGTCGCCCGACGTCATCGTCATCGGCGAGATGCGCGATCCGGAGACGATGCGCATCGCACTGGCGGCGGGGGAGACGGGGCACCTGGTCTTCTCGACGCTGCACACGACCGACGTCGCGTCCACCATCGCGCGGATCAGCGACTCCTTTCCGGTCGAACGGCAGCCGACCATCCGCCAGGAGCTGGCGAGCGCGCTCGCCGCCGTCCTGGTGCAGACGCTGCTGCCCCGGCCCGCCGGGGGGCGGGCGGCGGCGGCCGAGATGCTGCTCGTCGGCTACGGCGCGCGCCAGCACATCCGCCGGAACGCCCTCCATCACCTGCACCAGGAGATCGCGATCACGCGGAAGCACGGATCCTTCTCGCTGGAGGAGTGCCTCGCGAGCCTCGTCAGGGCCGGCGTCGTGGATCAGGGCGAGGCGGCGCTACGGGCGATTCATCCCGAGGACTTCCAGCAGGCCCTGTACGCCGGCGGTGGGCAGCCCGCCAGCTGACGACGGCCCCGGGCCGCCGCCGGAGCCCGGCAGCGCGCGACCGTTCTCGACCATGTCGCGGGTCAGGCCAAGGTAGCGTTCCATCCCGGAGCGCGTGCGGCTCCGCACGATCGGCCGGATCAGCGTCCCGATGAACCCGGACAGGCCCGGCACGCGCGACCGGGTCGTGTAGAGCAGGTAGCAGCGGTTCGGATCGTCGCTCTCGACCACCGTCCGCCATTCCAGCGTGGCACTGAAGTAGTGGTTCGCGTAGACCTGCCGGGTGGCGACGACGGCGTAGACGCCGCGCGCGCGCCGCGGGCCGTCCTCGATCCGCAGGATCAGCACGTGGTTCACCCGCGTGGTCGGCTTCATGCCGAAGTCGCCGGTGTTCCAGTAGAAGAAGTCGTCGATCGCACGCGTCGGCCCGCGCGGATACGCGTCGAGCGCCAGCATCAGTTCGGGCACCGGCACCGGCACGTCGCCGGCGTGGGTGATCCGGCGCGCTTCGGCCGCGAGGTCCGTGGGTTCGTCGCGATCGACGTATGGCGCGAGCGCGGGCAGCCCGCCGGCGCGGTACGCGTGCAGCTGCCGCAGGATCATCTCGCGGTAGCGATGGTTCGCGTGCGTGGCGGCGTCGGGCGCCTGCCAGTCGGTCGCCGACAGGGCCGAGAGGCCCGCCGCGGTCAGCTGGAGCTCGCAGTCCCCGGGCCGGCACCGCGCGGCATCATGGAGGTCCTGGTCGTTGAAGGCGAGGGTGGCGAGGTCCTGGCTGGACGCCGGGTCGCCGATCCGACCGACGGCCTCGACTCCGAGCGCGCGCTCCAGGGCCTCGATCCGCCGCACGTGCTCGAGCACGCGCTCGGCGGACGTGCGCAGCTGGACGGCGCCAAAGACCGCCACGTCGCGGCCGTCCTCGGCGTCGAGCAGCCGCGCGACGGACCGGCCGTTGCGCAGGTTGCGCCAGTCGCGATCCGAGAAGCCCATCTGCGAGCGCACGAAGCGCTGCACCTGGTCGTCCCGCGACGGCCGGCTGTCCTGGGGGGCCGGTCGCGCGGTCATGGCCAGCACGGCCGCGAGGATCGGCACCAACCGGTTCACAATGTCACCTCTCTGCATCATACTGCCCGTGGAGGCGACGCCCGGGGCCAGCCCCGCCCGGTCGAGGCGCCCTCCCACGGACGAGGACATCGAGGATCACATGAGGACATCTGTGCTTGTGCCGCTCGTGGCGGTGGCCGTCACCCTGGCTGGCCGGGCCGTCGGCGCGGATACGGAACGGCTGAAGAACGCGGAAGCCGTGCTCACCGAGATGGCGGGCAGCAGCGACGCGGGCATTCCCCTCGACCTCTTCCGCAAGGCCGAGTGCGCGGTGATCATCCCCGGCGTCAAGAAGGCCGCGCTCGGCATCGGCGGCCAGTACGGGCGCGGCTACATTTCCTGCCGGGTCGACGACCGCAAGGGCTGGTCGGCGCCCGCCGGCATCCGGATCGAGGGCGGCAGCGTCGGGCTGCAGATCGGCGGGTCGGACACCGACGTCATCCTGCTCGTCATGCCCGGTCGCGGCAAGGACCGCCTGCTGTCGAGCCGCTTCACCGTGGGCGCCGACGCGTCGGTGGCCGCCGGTCCGGTGGGCCGCCAGGCCTCCGCGCAGACCGACGCGACGATGATGGCGGAGATCCTGGCGTGGTCCAGGTCGCGCGGCGTGTTCGCGGGCATCTCGCTCCAGGGCTCCACCCTGCGCGAGGACGCCGGCGAGAACGAGGAGCTGTACGGCCGCGCGATCACCAACAAGGAACTCGTCACCGGCCGCGTGCCGCCGCCGGCCGCGGCGGCGGGCCTGATGGCGGCGCTGGCGAAGTACTGAGCGGCGTCCGGCGGCGGGTCTCCGGACCCGCCTACCGGATGTCGACCAGCTCGATGTCGAAGACGAGCGTGCCCTGCGGGCGTCCGGGCATGCCGTCGTAGGCGAGGTGGCCGGGAACCCAGAAGCGGCGCTTCTCGCCCTTGACCATCAGCTGGACGCCTTCGGTCCATCCCGGGATGACCTGATCCAGCGGCATCGCCTGCGGCCCGCCATGACGCGACCAGGTGTCGAACAGCTGGCCGTCGGTCGTCCATCCGGAGTACATCACGACGACCGTGGACCTCGGCGTCGGGTGCATCGATCCCAGGCCGACCCGCAGCACCTTCGATGCGAGGCCGGACTCCGTGCGAATGGCGTCGGCCGGGGGCGCGGCCACGTCCGGCGGCGGGCCGGCCCATTCGTCCTTCAGCGTGCACGAGGCCAGGGCGGCGCAGACGATCAGCGCGAACGCGCGTCTCAGCATGCCTCCATCCTCGGCGAGTCCGACCGGCCAGATCAAGGTCGGGCCACCCGCGCCGGGCGACAGCGGCCTCCCCGGGGCCCCGCGCCGCCGGGAGCGCCGCGCGACGACCCGTGGACGGGATGTCGGGCGATAGACTGAGGGCCGTGGTCACGAAGGTCGCGCACCTCCTCTCGCGCTCCGTGCGCTATCTCGAATCGGGCAGCGGGCGTCCGCTCGTGCTGCTCCACGCGTTTCCGCTCAGCGCGGACCAGTGGTTCGGCCAGCTCCAGCGCGTGCCGCCGGGCTGGCGTGCCGTGGCGCCGGACCTGCGCGGGTTCCGGGGCGGGAGCGTCGCCTACGAGGATCCCGGCCTCGACGGGCTGACGATCGACGACTACGCGCGCGACGTGCTCGAGTTCATGACGCACGTCGAGGCCGATCGGAGCGTCGTGCTCGGCCTGTCGATGGGCGGCTACGTTGCGCTGGCGCTGGCGCGCCGCGCGCCGCGACGGATCGCCGGGCTGATCCTCGCCGACACCCGGCCGGGCGCCGATTCGCCGGAGGGGCGCGCGGGCCGCGACGCGCTCGTCGACGTGGCGCGGCGCGAAGGCGTGGGCGCCGTCGCGCGCCAGCTCGTGCCGCGGCTCGTGGGGGAGACGACCCGGCGCGATCAGCCCGAGCTGCTCGACGTGCTCACCGGTGCCGTCCAGCTCAACACGGTCGAGGCCATCGTCGCCGCCTCGCTCGCGATGAAGGACCGGCCGGACCAGACGGGCTGGCTGCCGTCGATCGCGGTGCCGACGACGATCGTGTGCGGCGAGGAGGACACACTGACGCCGATGGCCGAGAGCGAGGCGATGCAGCGGGCGATCCCGGGGGCGCGGCTCGTCCGGATTCCGGGTGCCGGCCACCTGTCCAACCTCGAGGCGCCGCGCGCCTTCAACGCCGCGATCGAGGCCGCGCTCGCCGTGGTGCCGTAGAATGCCCCGATGCGCCTCTGGTCGCTGGCAGTCGTGATCGCGGTCGCCATCCCGCCGGCGGGGCCGGCCGGCGCCGCGCGGATGGCCGGCGCCGCGCCGATGGTCGCGCGGCCCGCGTCGGCGCAGGCGGCTCCAGCCACCGCGCTGGACCGCATCCTCGACACGTACGTGCGCGACGGCCTCGTCTACTACCGCGCGCTGAAGGCGGAGCGCGGCCCGCTCGACGCGTACGTCGCGTCGCTCGACGTCGCGCCCGCGACCGTGGAGGCCTGGTCGACGCCGCAGCAGGTCGCGTTCTGGATCAACGCGTACAACGCGCTCGTGCTGCGGACGGTCGTCGATGCCTACCCGATCCGCGGCACCACGCCCGACTACCCGGCCGACAGCATCCGGCAGGTGCCGGGCGCGTTCGACCGGGTCGCGCACCGCGTCGCGGGCCGGCGCCTGACGCTCGACCAGATCGAGACCGACGTGCTGGCCGGGTTCGGCGACGCGCGCGTCGTGCTCGCGCTCGGCCGGGGTGCGATCGGCAGCGCGCGGCTGCGCAGCGAGGCGTACACGGCGGCGAAGCTCGAGACCCAGCTCGGCGACGCGGTCCGCGAGTGCGCGACGCACCAGGCGTGCGTCGCGATCGACGAGGCCGCGGGGCAGGTGACGGTGACGCCGCTGGTCAGCTGGCGCGAGTCGCTGTTCGTGCGCACGTTCCAGATGGACGACTCGGCCAGGTGGAACCAGCGCAGCCCCATCGAACGCGCGGTGATCGCGATGATCCTGCCGCATCTCTTCCAGGGCGAACAGGCCTTCCTCGCCCGCGACACCTTCCGCCTGCGCTTCGGGGACTTCGACTGGCGGCTGAACGACCTCACGGGACGCGGGCGGGGCGGCGCGGATCCGCGGAGGCCCGCCGCCCGATGAACCTGCACCTCGACGACAAGGTCGCCATCGTCACCGGATCGAGCCGCGGCCTGGGGCTGGCCGCCGCCCGGGCGCTCGCCCGCGAGGGCTGTCGCGTCACGTTGTGCGCGCGCGGCCTCGAGGCCCTCGCCGCCGCGCGCGAGTCGATCGCGCGGGAGACGGGGCGCGACGACGCGCTGATCGCCGTCCCCGCGGACGTCTCGACGCCCGACGGCGCCGCCGAGGTCGTGGACCGCACGATCGAGCGGTTCGGCCGGATCGACGTGCTGGTCAACAACGTCGGGAAGGCCGGCGGGGCCGACATCGTGGGTACGAGCGACGAGGACTGGCAGGCCGCGCTGGACCAGACGCTGTTTCCCGCCATTCGCGTCTCGCGTCTCGCGGTGCCGCACATGCGCCGTGCCGGCGGCGGCGTGATCCTGATCATCGCGTCGATCTTCGGCCGCGAGACGGGCGGCCGCATGACCTACAACGCGGTCAAGGCCGCCGAGATCAGCCTCGCCAAGGCGATGGCGGGGCAGCTCGCGAAGGACGGCATCCGCGTCAACAGCATCGCGCCGGGGTCGATCCTGTTCGAGGGCGGGTCCTGGTGGAAGCGGCAGCAGGAAGACCCGGACGGCATCGCGCGGTTCGTCGAGCGCGAGATCCCGTCGGGGCGGTTCGGCCGGCCCGAGGAGGTCGGCGACGTCGTCGCGTTCCTCGCCTCGCCGCGCGCGAGCTGGGTCACCGGCGCGTCGATCACCGTGGACGGCGGGCAGAGCCGGTCCAACATCTGACAACGAGCACCTGACACCCGGACGTCCGACCTCGAAGGACCGAGGCCGGTCCCGCATCGGAAGGAGCCCACGTGGCCGGAGCCATCGACACCTTCACGAGCGCCCTGTTCCTCTGGGCCGTCGTCCCGATCCTGCTGGGGGGCGGCCTGTTCCTGACGCTGCGGACCGGCGTCGTGCAGATCCGCCGGCTGCCCGAGGCGTTCCGGGCGATGGTCGCGCCGCAGACCGGCGAGGCCTCGGGCGCGCTGTCGCCGTTCCAGGCGTTCATGACGGCGCTGGCCGCGTCGGTCGGCACGGGGAACATCGCGGGCGTGGCGACGGCGATCATCACGGGCGGGCCGGGCGCGCTCTTCTGGATCTGGGTCTACGGCTTCGTCGCGACCTCGATCAAGTTCAGCGAGGCGGTGCTCGGCGTCCGGTTCCGCCAGGTCAATCCCGACCGGACGGTGCAGTCAGGGCCGATGTATTACCTGCGGAACGGCCTGACGTCGCCGGGCCTCGCCTGGACCTACGCGCTGGTCGCGGGCGTGGCCGCGCTGACGACGACGCCGTTCACGCAGCCGAACTCGATCGCGGTGGCGGTCAACTACGTCTGGCCGAGCGGCAGCCTGGTGCTGCCGGTCCTCGGCCAGGTGGACCGCACGTCGCTCATCACGGGCCTCGTCGTCGCGACGCTCACGTGGGCGGTGATCATCGGCGGCATCCGGTCGATCGGCCGCGCCGCGGCGAGCGTGGGGCCGTTGAAGGTCGGGCTGTACCTCGTGGGCGGGCTGGTGGTGATCCTCACGTTCGCCGACCAGCTGCCGCACGTCTTCGGCCTGGTGTTCTCCGAGGCGCTCTCGCTGCAGTCCGGCCTCGGGTTCGGGATGTTCATCGCGATGCGCTACGGCATCGCGCGCGGCATCTACGCGAACGAGGCCGGCTACGGCACGGCCGCGGTGGCCTACGGCACCGCGAAGTCGGTGGACCCGACGCAGCAGGGGCTGCAGGCCGTGATGGAGGTCTTCATCGTCTCGTTCGTCACGGCGACGATCAGCGCGATGACGATCCTCGTGAGCGGGGTGGCCGAGACGTCGATTGCCGCGCGGGCGGCCGGCGCCGACTACGTCACGAGCACGGCCGCGGTGGCCGACGCGTTCAACGCGGCGGTCCCGGTGGTGGGCGGCTGGGTCGTCGCGTTCTGCGCGTTCCTGTTCGGCTTCACCACGCTCACGGGCTGGGCGTACTACGGCGAGCAGTTCCTGGAGTACATCTTCGGGCGCCAGGTGACCCTGCCGTACCGCTGGATCTACTGCCTGCTGATCCCGTTCGGCGCCGTGCTCCGTCCCGAACTCGTCTGGGCCTGGGGCGACATGATGAACGCCTTCCAGGTCTTCCCGAACCTCATCGGCCTGTTCGGCCTCAGCGGCATCGTCGCGACATACGCTTGGAGCAAGAACACTCGCAAACTTTGAAGTTCGAAGTTCGAACTTCCAACTTCAAAGTTTCGCGAGCCGCCGCCCTCGCCGCCCACGGCACGTCGGTCCCGAGCGGCGGCTCCGAGCGGCGGTTCAGATCCTTCGCCCCTTGATCGCCCCCTGATGCCGGCGCTACGATGGCCGCCATGTCTTCGCTGCCCGCGCTGACCGGCGACAAGGACCAGTCGCTGGCGGCCCTGCTCGCCCGGCTCGAGGCCCAGCACGACGCGGCGGCGCGCGAGGGGGACGAGGACCCGCACGTCACCGCGGTGCGGAAGCTGCCGGCGGTGGCGGCGGAGTTCGCGCCGTTCCCGGCCTCGCTCGACCCGCGGCTCGTGCAGGCGTTCGGCGCGCGCGGGATCGCGCAGCCCTACACGCATCAGGCCGAGGCGATCGATCACGCGCTCGGCGGGCGCGACGTCGTCATCGTCACGCCGACCGCGTCGGGCAAGACGCTCTGCTACAACGTGCCGGTGCTGCAGGAGATCCTCCGCGACCCCTCGTCGCGCGCGCTCTACCTGTTTCCGACCAAGGCGCTCGCACAGGACCAGCTGGCCGAGCTGCACCAGATGGCGTCGCTCGTCGGTGCCGAGGGCGGCGGCGACATCGGCGTGTTCACCTACGACGGCGACACGCCGCAGGACGCGCGCCGCGCGATCCGCACCCGCGCGCACGTCGTGCTCAGCAACCCGGACATGGTGCACTCGGGCATCCTGCCGCACCATCCGCGCTGGGCGAAGCTGTTCGAGAACCTGAAGTTCGTCGTCATCGACGAGCTGCACGCCTATCGCGGCGTGTTCGGCAGCCACCTGGCGAACATCATCCGGCGGCTGCACCGCATCTGCCGGCACTACGGCTCGTCGCCGACGTTCATCTGCTCGTCGGCGACCATCGCGAACCCGCGGGACCTGGCGGAGCGGCTCATCGGGCGCGAGTTCGCGCTGGTGGACCGCAACGGCGCGCCGCGCGGCGAGAAGTACTTCCTGTTCGTCAACCCGCCGGTCGTGGTGCCGCAGCTCGGCATCCGGCGGTCGTATCTCGCCGAGACACGCCGGGTCGCGATCGAGTTCCTCAAGCGCGGCCTGCAGCTCATCGTCTTCGCGCAGAGCCGGCTGTCCACCGAGATCCTGACGACCTACCTCAAGGACGCGTTCCACGGCCCACCCGGCGCCGCCGACGTGATCCGCGGCTACCGCGGCGGCTACCTGCCGCTGCGCCGGCGCGAGATCGAGCGCGGCCTGCGCAGCGGGGAAGTGCGCTGCGTGGTCTCGACGAGCGCGCTCGAACTCGGCATCGACATCGGCGCGCTCGACGTCGCGGTGATGGCCGGGTACCCCGGCACGATTGCCGCGACCTGGCAGCGCGCCGGACGCGCGGGGCGGCGTTCGGGCCGGTCCGCCGCGGTCTTCGTCGCCTCGTCGGCGCCCATCGACCAGTTCGTCGTCCGGCACCCCGAGTACTTCTTTGACGCCTCGCCCGAACACGCGCTGGTCAACCCGGACAACCTGCACATCCTGCTCGACCACGTGAAGTGCGCGGCCTTCGAGCTGCCGTTCACCGACGAGGAGGGGTTCGGCACGATCAACGTGCAGGAGGTGCTGGCCGTGCTCGCCGAGGACGGTTTCGTGCAGCCGGTGGATGGCCAGTGGCAGTGGACCCACGAGTCGTACCCGGCCGACGCGGTGAGCCTCCGGTCGGTGACCTCCGACAACTTCGTCGTCGTGGACACGACAGACGGCGAGCGCGTGATCGGCGAGACCGACTTCACGAGTGGCCCGTCCACGCTGCACGAGAAGGCGATCTACATCGTCGAGGGCCGGCTGTTCCAGGTGGACCGCTTCGACTTCGAGGGCCGCAAGGCCTACGTCAGCAGCGTCGAGTGCGACTACTACACGGATGCGATCACCTACACGAAGGTGACGATCCTGGAAACCTTCGAGGAAGGTCCTGAGGGTCCCAGGGGCCCAGGGTCCCAGGGTTCGGGGTCCCAGGGTTCGGCGAACCAGGGTGCGGGGAGCGGGATTGGTCGGGACGTCGGGGCGCTGGCGGCGGGGCTCGAGGAGGACGCGAGGGCCGAAGGCCGGGCGCCGGGCGCCGACGAGCGTGCCCTGGGCACCCAACGCCGAACGCCGAACGCCGACGCGCACGTCCCCCCAGTGCCCAGTGCCCAACGCCCGGTGCCGGCTCTCAAGGCGCACGGCGAGGTGCACGTCGTCTCGCGCGTGGTCGGATTCAAGAAGATCAAGTTCTACACGAACGAGAACGTCGGCTCGGGTGAGCTGGACCTGCCCGAGCAGCAGATGCACACGACGTCGTACTGGCTGACCATCCCGCGGGAGATCCTCGCGGGGCTGCCGTACGGCACCGCGGACAAGCGCGACGGGGTGATCGGCCTCGCGCACGCGATGCGCAACGTCGCGCCGCTGCTCCTGATGTGCGACGCCCATGATCTGGGACTGTCCGTGGATGGCGTGAGCCTCGAGGGCGGCAGCCGGATGGGCGGCGTCGCGCGAGGCGAGGCGCCGGAGCTCTCGGCCGAGCCGGTCGTCTTCCTCTACGACAACTATCCCGGCGGCATCGGGTTCAGCGAGCCGCTGTACGGCATGCACGAGGCGCTGATCGATCGCACACGCGAGCTGATCGACGGCTGCCCGTGCCAGTCCGGGTGCCCGTCGTGCGTGGGCCCGGAAGGCGCGACGGGCCCGCTGGCCAAGTCGGTGGCCTCGCACCTGCTCGAACTGCTCGCCGCGCCCGAGGTGCCCGCCTGACCATGCGCGACCTGGCCTCGCGGCTCCGCGCCATCGTCAGGGAAGGAAAAAGACACCGGGAGTCTTTTTCGCCGGACGACCCCGAAAAAGACTCCCGGTGTCTTTTGTCCTCCGCGGAGGACATTGGCGGCGCGCTGCCGCTCGACGCCGAGGCGGTCGCCCGGGCGCTCGGCGGGGAGGTCCGGCAGGAACGGAGCGGCGCCTTCATCCAGGTCGACCGCACCTGGGACGCGACCGACTTTCACGGGTCGCGTCGCGTGTCGTCGTTCGCGATCGCCCGGGACGCGCCGGTCGGTCTGTTCGATCCTCGCCTCGCGGAGGTGGCGGACTGGCCGCGCCGGCCTGTCTTCTTCGACATCGAGACCACGGGCCTGAGCGGCGGCGCCGGCACGGTCGCGTTTCTGGTGGGCTGCGGGTGGTTCGAGGACGACGGCTTCCGCGTCCGGCAGTTCCTGCTCACCGGGCCGGCCAGCGAACCGGCGATGCTCGACGCGCTCGGCGAGCTCTTCGACGAGGCCTCGCTCCTCGTGACGTACAACGGCCGCACGTTCGACGTGCCGACGATGGAGACGCGCTGGGCATTCCATCGTCGCCCCAGCCCGGCCGACGAGCTGCCGCACTTCGACATGCTGCCGGCCGCCAGGCGTCTGTGGGGCCGCCGCGCGCCGCGCGGCGCCGGCGCCTCGTCGGGGCTGCGTGATGGCGGCGGCAGTGGCGGCGACGAGGCCGGCTGCAGCCTCACCGCGCTCGAGCGATCCGTGCTCCGGTTCCACCGTGTCGGCGACGTGCCCGGCTTCGAGATTCCGGTCCGCTATTTCCAGTTCCTGCGGACCGGCCACGCCGAGGCCGTGCGCGGCGTGCTCGAGCACAACCAGTACGACCTGGTCTCGCTCGCCGCGGTCACCGCGCACGCGTTGCAGATGGCCGCCGACGGCCCGGAGACCTGCCGCGAGGCCATCGAGCAGGGCGGCCTCGGGCGCCTCTACGAGCGCGCGGGAGACCTCGCGCGCGCGGAGCGTGCCTTCGTGCTCGCGGCCGAATCGGACGACGTGGAGGTGGCGGCGCACGCCCTGGCGCGGCTGGGCGTGCTGTGGCGGCGAGCCGGGCGTCACGGCGAGGCGGCCGGGGCGTGGCAGCGGGTGCTGCGGCTGGCCGAGCGGCGCCTGTGGCTGCGCCCGCTCGCGCGCCGCGCGGCCGAGGCGCTCGCCATCCATCACGAGCACCGCGCCGGCGATCCGGACACGGCACGCGGCTACGCCGAGGCGCTCCGGCGCGACGCGTCGGGGCGCGCCGCCGAGGACGCGCGCCATCGCCTCGCCCGGCTCGATCGCAAGATCAAGTCGGCCGGAGACACGAAGGGCGGCCCGTCGGCCGCCCAGCTGTTCGAGTCGTAGGGGCGCCTCAGGCGCCCGCGTGGTCCTTGCGCTTCGCGGCCTTGGCCGCCTTGTTGGCCTTCGCGGTCTCGCGCACGCTCGCGGCGGTCTGCGCGCCGAAGCGCTTCGTGAACCGCTCGACGCGGCCCTCGGTGTCGATCAGCTTCTGGCGGCCGGTGAAGAAGGGATGGCACGCGCTGCAGATCTCGAGGTGCAGTTCGTTCTTGGTCGAGCGCGTCTTGAAGGTGTTGCCGCACGCGCAGCGCACTTCGACTTCTTCGTACTTGGGATGAATGCCGGGCTTCACTCTGTGCTCCTTCAGGGGCCTGCCAAAACACCAGTATAAGGGAAGACCCTCGAAACTTGGATGCCCGAGCGGCAATCGGGGGTACGGCTCGTCTGTTGGCGTCCTTGCAAGTCGTTGATGGAGAAGGCCTTGATGGCTACGCGTCCCTCCGGTGGACGCGAAGCCGATCCAGCAACGCGGCCGGGAGCGACCGCCCGTCGCTCACCGCGAGATTGGCCTCGACGTGGCGCGGACGACGCATGCCCGGGATGACGGTCGTCACGTCCGGGCTGGCGAGCACGAACCGCAGCGCGAGCTCCGGCATCGTCATGCCGGCGGGGACGTCGCGGGCGAGCGCGTCCACGCGGTCGAGCGCCTCGTCGAGCTTCGGCGCCGCGAAATAGCTGTTGCGGAAGTCGCCCTCGGGCCACGTCTGGCCGCGCCGCAGCGTGCCGGTGAGCGAGCCCTCGTCGAACGGCACGCGCGCGATGACCGCGACGTCGAGCTCGCGGCAGAGCGGGAACAGGTCGTCGGCGGCGCCCTGGTCGAAGACGTTGTAGACGACCTGGACGGCGTCCACGACGCCGGTGCGGAGCGCGCGCTCGACGCCGTAGGGCCGCCGCCGGCCGACGCTGATCCCGAACGCGCGGATGAGTCCCTCGCGCTTGAGATCCTCCACCGCGCGTACCCACCGGTCGTCGTCGGTCCAGGCGTCGGTCCAGACGTGGAACTGCTGCAGATCGACGGAGGACAGGCCCAGGTGTTCCAGGCTCTGCTCGGTGGCGGCGCGGATGTGATCGGGCGGAAACGCCTCGTCGAGCGGGTCGGCCGGGTCGGCGGGCCACTTGCGGTTCTTCGGCGGGATCTTGGTCGCGATGCGGAGTGGCGCGTCGCGATGCCGCGCGAGCACCGCGCCCAGGAGCTGTTCGCTCTTGCCGTCCCCGTAGGCGAGGGCCGTGTCGAAGAAGGTGCAGCCGAGGGTGATCGATCGCTCGATCGCCCTCTGCGACTCGTCGTCGTCCGACTCGGTCCAGCCGCCCATGCCCCAGAGGCCGTGGCCGATCTCGGAGACGGGCCAGGCGAGGCGGCCGAAGGTCCGTGTGCGCATTCGGCGATTGTACAGAGATCGGGCGTTGGGCACTGGGCACTGGGCCCTGGGGAGATCGCGTCGGCGCTCGGCTTTCGGCGAGGTGGGATCGGGTCGGCTCTCGGCGAGGGTGATTAGGTCGGCTTTCGGCTCTGGGCGTTCGGCGTTCGGGTAACGGGCTGGCGTTCGGCCGGGCTTGACGCTATTACGTATTGCGTAGTATTACGTTCGGCGAAGCATGGAGCGGTTCTCCCCATGACGCGCAAGCGACAATCGCCGGCCCCTTCGCTCAACGACCTCGGCCGCTTTTCGGAGCCGGCGTTGTACATCCTCATCTCGCTGGCCGACGAGCCGAAGCATGGCTACGCGATGACGCGGGACATCGAGGTCATGACGGGGCAGCGGCTGGGGCCGGGGACGCTCTACGGCGCGATTGCGCGCCTCGAGGAGCGGAAGTGGATCGAGCCGTTGCCCGCCGAGGACCGCCGCCGGCCGTATCGGCTGACGGGTGCCGGACAGCGAGTCCTCGAGGCGCGTCTCGAGGCCCTGCGGACGGTGACGCGGATCGGGCGGGAACGGTTGCAGAGGGCGTGAAGGGTCCTGAGGGTCCCCAAGGTCCCCCGGGTCCCCAGGGTTCGGAGGGGCCTGGGGGCCCAGGAGTTCGGAGGGCCGGAGGGGACGTGCAGGGAGCCGTTGATGTCGAGAATCGCGCGGCTGATCGTTCGGCTGTATCCGGCGGAGTGGCGCGACCGGCATGCGGCGGCGATGCTGGCGATGCTCGAGCAGGATCGCGTCCGCGCCGCCGATCTCCTCGATCTGCTGCGGGGCGCGCTCGGCGAGCGGGGTGTGTGGCGATGGCCGATGGCCGTCGTTCGCCGGGTCGGCGCGGCGTATCTCGCCTGCGCGCTGACGATGGCGGGCGGGTGGCTTGTCGTCTTCATCGGCCGCGGGCTCGTGCGCGCGGGGCTGGCCGGGGTCTGGATCGACATCGGCCGCCTGTCGGCCGATCTCTCGCGCATCGATTCGGGTCCGCTCGCCCGCGCGCTGCCCGTGGTCGGCGTCCTGGGGTTCACGCTGATCCTGATCACCGCGGCGCCGGTGCTCGCCGTGCTCGCGGGCGTCAGGCTCTGGTCAGGCCGGCCGCTGCGACTCTGGGGCGGACTCGTCTGCGCGGCCTCGGCCGCGTGGTGGCTCCACGACATGGCCTGGACGGATTTCTGGCGCCACGGCCCGACCCTGATCCAGGCCGCCAACGAGTGGCTGTCGGTATCGCCGTATCTCGGCGGCGCCTTCGTCGGCGGCTGGTTCCTGTTCGGGCGGCGTTCGACTGCCTCCGCCGTGCCCCCGGACGCCGAGCGCCTGACGCCGAGCGCCGAACGCCGAGCCAATCATGATCGCCTGGGCCCGCATCCTCCTCCGTCTCTACCCGCGCTCCTGGCGTGAGCGCTACGGCGCGGAGATGGCCGTCCTGCTCGAGGACGTCCCGCCGCGCGCGCGGGATCTCGTCGACCTCGCGATCGGCTGCGCCGGGGCGTGGCTGCACCGCACGGAACTGGGTGAAACGGTCAAGTGGATGGTCCGCCTGGTCACGGCGATTGTCGTGCTGGTCGGACCGGCGTTCGTGCTGGGGCGCGTCGCGCGGAGCTTCGGACTCGCCGGCGGTGCGACCTTGGCTGAGGTCAGCCAGTGGCTGTTCGTTGCCTGCGCCGCCAGGATTTTCTGGTGGACGAGGGGGCAGAGCGTGGAGGACGTCGAGGCGCGCATGCGCGAAGGCTGGATTCCGCGTCACCAGGTCGCCTGGTGGAGAGCACTGGCGTTCCTGACCGCGACGCTGTTCTTCACCACCGACGAGTCGATTCCCCAGGCCGAGTCGCTGCTGAGTATCTTCGGCGTGGTCTTCGCGCCGCAGGCGATGGTGCCGTGGTGGGTAGATTCTTTTGTCCCGAAACCCTGGATCCTGAAGCGCCGAATCCGCCCCAGCCGCCCGCCCGCCGGCCCTGTTCCGCCGGGAGCCGAACGCCGAGAGCCGAAGTAACCGCCCAGCCGAGCGCCGAGGGCCGGCGCGCTCCGGCCGCCGGTCCGCAAGGCCGAACCCGCCGAGCCCCGAACGCCGAGCGCCGACGCGATCGCCCGCCGGCCGAGCGCCGACGTGATCGCCCGCCGGCCGAGCGCCGACGCGATCGCCCCCCGGGCCGAGCGCCGACGCGATCGCCCCGCCCAGTGCCCAGTGCCCAACGCCCAGTGCCTGCTATGATCCCCCCGTCTCCCGGAGGATCCCCGAAATGAAGCGCTTTGCCACCCTCACCCTCACGAGCACCGCGGCCATCGTCGCGCTCGTGGCCGCCGCGATGTCCGGATCGATCGCCGCGCAGTCGGCCGAACGCGTGGACACGGCCGCCATCGCGAAGATCCGCGACGAGGGCCTGAACCGCTCGCAGGTGATGGATACGATGTTCTGGCTGACGGACCGCTACGGGCCGCGCCTCACCGGGTCGAAGGAATTCGAGGAGGCGGGCGACTGGGCCGTCGAGCGGCTGAAGTCCTACGGCGTCCAGAACGTCCGCAAGGAGCGCTTCGAGTTCGGCAACGGCTGGTCGCTGCAGAAGTTCCACGCGACGATGGTGGAACCGCGGGTGATGCCGATCATCGGCGCGGTGAAGGCGTGGACACCCGGCACGAACGGCACGTTCACCGCCGATGTGGTGCGACCCGAGATCACGAACGAGGCGGACGCGGCGAAGTACCGCGGCCAGCTCAGGGGCAAGATCGTCCTCACCCAGCCGGCGCGTGAGGTGCGGATGCTCGAGTACGGCGACGGCACCGTGCTCCGCTACGACAACGACAACGGCAAGTGGCGCGAGGAAGCGCTCTCGATGCCCGCGCCGCGCGGCGCGCGCGGCGGCGGGGAGGCGGTGCGGCGCGTGGCGGTGGCGGCCGGGCCGGGGGCGGCGGGCCGTGGCGGCGCCGCGGAGTGCGGCGGCGCCGGGCGTGGCGGGCGCGGCTCGGGATTCAACGTCAACGAGTTCTACAAGAGCGAGGGCGTGCTCGCGCTCTTCGACCGCGGCAGCAACAGCGACATGGCCAGCGGCGGCAGCGACCTGACCTGGCAGCAGCAGCACACCGACGGCGGCACGTTCGCCGTGCAGTCGGGCGGCCGCGCGAGCGACGAGCCCGGCAGCGGCCTGCCGCAGGTCACGCTCGCCGTCGAGCACTACAACCGCATGGTGCGGCTGCTCGACCACGACCAGCCCGTGAAGGTCGAGCTCCAGGTCGAGACCGAGTTCCGTCCCGAGACCCAGCCGAACGGGTTCAACATCCTCGGCGAGATTCCCGGCACCGACAAGGCCGACGAGCTGGTCATCATCGGCGCGCACTTCGACTCGTGGCAGGGCGCGACCGGCGCCACCGACAACGCGTCCGGCTCGGCCGCGATGATGGAGGCCCTGCGCATCATCCAGGCGACCGGCCTCCGGCCGCGCCGCACGATCCGCATTGCGCTCTGGGGCGCGGAGGAGGGCGGCCTCGTCGGGTCGCGCACCTACGTCCGGGAGCACCTCGGCACGCGCGACGAGCCGAAGCCCGAGTACGCGAAGGTCTCGGCCTACTTCAACATCGACAACGGCACGGGCCCGATCCGCGGGATCTGGATGCAGGAGAACGACGCGGTGCGCCCGATCTTCGCCGCGTGGATCGCGCCGCTCAAGGACCTCGACGTGACCATCCTCGGCCCGCGGTCGGTCGGCAGCACCGACCATGCGTCGTTCGACTCGGTCGGCGTCCCGGGCTTCCAGTTCGTGCAGGAGCGCTACGAGTACAACTCGCGCACGCACCACACGAACATGGACTTCCTCGACCGCGTCCAGCCCGACGACATGAAGCTCACCGCGACCGTCGCGGCGGTGTTCGCGTGGGAGGCCGCCAACCGCGACCAGATGCTGCCGCGCAAGCCGGCCCCGGCCGGCGGCGGCCGGCCGTAGGCCGGGGACGCCGAGGCGTCGATGCCGTCGCGCCAGCTGCTCGCGTTCCAGATCGGGTGCTGGGCGGCGCTCGTGTCCGCCGCCGTGCACCTGGCCGGTCACATCATCGGGCCTCAGCCGACGACGCCGGCCGAGGCGACGGTGCTCCAGGTGGCATCGAACGTCGTCCTGCAGCTGCCCGGCGCCTCCCGCTCGCTGATGGACCTGTTCTCGGGTTTCAGCCTGGCGCTCGCGCTCTTCCTGGCGTTCTGGGGCGGCCTCGGCCTGATGCTGGCGCGCCGGGCCCGCCACGACGGCCCGCTGATGTACGCCGTCGCCCGCACCATGGCCGGCGCCGCGGTCATCCTCCTGGTCATCTCGCTCACCGACTGGTTCATCGTGCCCAGCGTGTGCATCGCGATGATGGCGATCTCGTTCGCGGTCGCGGCGGTCAGGGCGCCGGACATGGGGTCAGGTCTTGGATCGCAGCCTTGACGGGCGCGCGCTGACGAAAATGTAGGTTGCGTCGGGTCGGTGACCGACAATTTCGTCAGCGGCCGCCCGTCGAGGCTGCGATCCAAGACCTGACCCCATCTCCCGCAGCCTCCGCAGGTCCACCTTGCCGGTGCCGAGTGTCGGGATCGTGGCGATCGGCACCAGGCTGTCTCGGCGCGGAAGCCACAGCTTCGGCAGCGACGTCGCGTTGAGCCGGTCCCACAACTCCGCCGGCGTGACTCCGGGACACGCGTAGAACGCCACGAGCCGCTCCCCGCGCGCGTCGTCCGACACCGCGGTCACCGCGCTGCACGCCTCGCCCAACACCTCGTTGATGGCGTCCTCGACCCGCAGGTGCGGCACCATCTCGCCGCCGATCTTGCTGAACCGCGAGAGACGGTCCGTGATGAAGATGAAGCCGTCCTCGTCGATCCGCGCCAGGTCGCCTGTCACGTACCAGCCGTCCCGGATCACCTCCGCGGTGCGACCGGGGTCGTCCAGGTACCCGAGCATCAGGTTCGGCCCGCGCACGAGCAGCAGGCCCTCCTGCCCGACGATCGGCCCCTCTCCGGTCTCGCGATCCACGACCATCGCCGATACGCCCGGGACCGGATGGCCCACCGATCCGGCCTTCGTCCCGGTCTGCGGCGCCTCCGGATCCGCGACGTCCGGCCGGTTGACGGCCACGACCGGCGACATCTCGGTGCACCCGTAGCCTTCCATCAGGGACACGCCGAAGGCCTGCCGGAACGCGGCGGCCACGGGCTCGCGCAGCTTCTCCGCGCCGACGATGGCGTACTTCAGCGTCCCGAACTGCTCCGGCGTGATGCGCCGGACGTACGCCTGGCAGAACGTCGGCGTGCTGATCAGCATGGTCGCGCGGTGCTCGGCGGCGAGTTCGCCGATGCGCTTCGCGTCCATCGGGTTCGGGTGATAGATGACGCGCGCGCCCTGGAGCAGGGGGAACCACAGCGTGCCCGTCAGGCCGAACGAGTGGAAGAACGGCAGGACGCCGATGAAGCCGTCCGCGGTCGTCATCGGGAAGATCTGCGCCAGCGCGTCCGTGTTGGCGAGGATGCCGGCGTGCGAGATCATCACGCCCTTCGGCTGGCCCGTGCTGCCGCTCGAGAACACGATGGTGGCGACCGCCCGGTCGGAAGGCACGGCCGGATCGGCGCCCGCGTCCACGCGATGGCGTCGGCCGAGCCAGGACAGCGGCGCGAGGCGCGCGAGCGCGATCGCGCGCAGCCGCGCGGCGGCGCCGAACTGGCGTCGAAGATCCTCGAGGTACACGAAGCCGGGCCGCGCCGACACGCCCGCCTTGTCCAGAAATGTCCGTGACGTGACGATCGTGCGCAACCCGGCCTGCGCGATGGCGGCGTCGAGCGCCTCGGGACCCACCGTGAAGTTCAGGTTCACCGGCACGCGACCCGCGCCGAGCACCGCGATGTTGGCGAGCGCACCGCCCACCGACGCCGGCAGCAGCAGCCCGATGCGGGGCTCCCCGGGCGCCCGGCGCGCGATCGCCTCGCCCATGAGGAGCGACGCGGCCATCGCGCGTCCGTAGGTCAGCCGCTGGCCGGTGCTGTCGGCCATCGCCGGCGCGCCCCAGCGCCGGCGGGCCATGCGGTAGAACTCGGTGTGCAGCCGGGCCGTCGGCGGGCGACGCCCGGCGACCGTGTCGGATCCCAGTTCCATGATGGCCTGTCGCACCTCGAGGGCCGTGGCGGTGGACGGCAGCGGCGCGCCCCACGCGACCGTGACAGGGTAGGGCAGACGCTCCGGCCGTTTCCACAGGAACCGCTCGCGCTTGAAACTGAAGATGCTGCCCCAGACGCGGTCCAGGTAGACGGGCACGATCGGCACGTCGAGCCCCGCGACGATGCGCTCGAAGCCGCGCTTGAAGGGGAGCAGGTTGCCCGTCCGGCTGACCGCGCCCTCGGCGAAGATGCAGACCACGTGGCCCGCCTCGAGCTCGGCGCGGGCCCGCGCGATGGCGTCGGCGACGCCGCGGCGGCGGCCCGTCTCGACCGGAATCGCGTGCATCCGCGTCAGCAGCGCGTGCAGTCCGGGTCTGCGGAAGTACGGCCCGAACACCAGGAAGCGCACGAACCGCTGGATGGTCGCGCCCACCAGCGCGCCGTCGACGAGCGAGACGTGGTTCGCGACGATGAGCGCCGGTCCGCGCTCCGGCACGTTCGGCCGCCCGACGATCCGGATGCGGTAGATCGTGTGGGTCAGCCCCCAGAGCACGAACCGCACGAAGAAGTCCGGCACCTTCGCGAGCACGTAGACGTTCGACGCGAGCGTGAACGCCGCCACGACCGCGAGCAGCTGGCGAATCGACAGACCGGCCGCGTCCGACGCCCAGAGCACCGCCGACGCGAGCAGGATGCCGATCGTGTTCAGGAAGCCGGTCGTGCCGAGCACCCGGCCCTTCTCGTCCTCGGCGGGCCGGTGCTGCACGAGCGCGTTCAGGGGCACCGCGAAGAACCCGCCGGCCACGCCCAGCGCGCCGAGCACGAGCGCCGCGCCCCCGTACGACGCGGCTCCGGCGAAGGCCAGGCTGAACACGCCCAGGCCGAACGAGCCGAGGGGCACGAGCCCGAGCTCGATCTTCCGGCCCGAGAGCCGCCCGGCCAGCAGGCTGCCGGCCGCGATGCCGATGGCGAGCGGCGTGTAGAGCCGCGTGGACGCCGCATCGCCGACGCCGAGCGCCTCGCGTCCGAACGGAATCAGCGCCATCTGCAGCAGCGCGCCCAGGAACCAGAAGTACGAGAGGCCCACGATGGTCAGGCGCAGCGTGCGGTCGGGCCACACGCGGCGCACGCCGCGTCCGATCTCGTGCCAGGGGTCGAGCGCGAAGCGCCGGTCCGGTCTCGCGGCGGGCACGGCCGGAATGCGCAGGCTGGTCAGCAGCCCCGCGACCGCGATCGCGACCAGCACGGCAGCCAGTCGCCACGGCGTGTCCCGCCAGGCGTCGAACAGCGCGCCGCCGGCGCCCGTGCCCAGCACGATCGCCGCGAACGTGCTCATCTCCAGCAGGCCGTTCGCGCGTGAGAGGTCGCGCGCCGGCAGCAGTTCGGGCACGATCCCGTACTTTGCCGGGCTGAAGAACGTCGACTGTGCCGCCATCAGGAAGAGGACGACGAGGAGCAGGTCGAGCCGCGACGTCACGAGCGCCGGCACCGCGAGCGCCATCGCGACGACCTCCAGGCCCTTGGTGACGACCAGCACGCGGTGCTTGCCGTGGCGGTCCGCCAGGTGTCCCGCCCACCCCGAGAACAGCAGGAACGGCAGGACGAACACGGCGCCCACCGCGGCCGCGCCGCGTTCGAGGCCGAGCGCGTCCACGGCCACGAGCGACACGGCGATCCGGAACACGTTGTCGTTGAACGCGCCGAGGAACTGCGTCCACAGGAACGCCTGGAGTCCGGGACGCGCGAGGGTCGAGCGGTAGCTGCCGGCGGTCATGGAAGACGTCCTCCCTGCCGCACGACGATAGAGGCCGGCGTGGTCCCGTGTCCTGAGCCGCGGCCTCAGGAATCGTGAGAAAGGCTGACGGGCGCCGGAGCCCGGGATTTCGGGCCGGAACGCGCGACGCCGGGCCGGAACGCGTCAGTCGGCCAGGCGCTCCAGGCGTGCCAGCACGTCCTGGAAGCCGGCATCGGCCGCCAGGGGCCGCAGGAAGGGCTCGAGGGGCAGGGTCCAGCCGTGGAAGCTGCGCTGGCTCGCCGAGACGAGGGGCAGGAGGTGAGCCACTGCGCGGTCCGGGTCGCCGCGCATGGCGGCGGCGCATGCGCGGAGGTATTGGGCTTCGTGCTGCCGGCCCGTGAGTTCGAAGTCCGCCGCGGCCGCGTCGACTTCCCGCCATGCGGCGTCGGCGGCCGCGCTCTCGCCGAGCCGCGTGAGGCCGACGGCCTCGCCGAGGTGCGCGCGCCCGTGCCCCGGGATGTGCATCCGGGCGTCGCGGAACGCCGAGACCGCGGCGACGGTGCGGTGGCGGGCGAGCTCCACCTGGCCGCGGGCGATGTGCGCCAGCGCGCCGTACTCGGCCCCGTACAGGCGCCGGGGATCCACCTGCTCGAGTTCGCGGTCGAACTGCGCGAGGGCTTCTTCGTGCCGGCCCTCGTGCAGGGCGAGCGCGCCGAGCAGCCAGTGGAAGCCGATGGCGGGGAAGCGCGGGCCGGACCCCGCCTGGCGATCCTGATCGGCCACGCCCTGCCGCGCGATCGCCTCGGCCGCCGTCAGGTCGCCGCGCGCGACGTGCACCATGGCCGCTTCGAAGTGTGCGTAGGGGAACCGCGGGTAGAGCGCGGTGGCGCGGTCGAGCGCGCGGAGGCGCTCCGCACCCCAGCTCGCGTGGCCGAGCCGGTACTGGTGGCGCCAGCTGTCCGGCTCGAGGGACACCGCGCGCCGCGCGGCCTCGCGGGCCGGCGTGAACTCGCCGCGCGAGACGAGCAGGAACGACAGCGTGGCGTGCGCCTCGGCGAGGTCGGCGTCGAGCTCGATCGCGTGCCGGGCGTGATCGACGCCCGCCGCGAGCGCGCCGAGGTCCGGGCGACGCCACGCGCGCGTCATCTCGTAGGCGACGAATGCCGCGTTGGCCAGGCCCGTGTGCGCGAGCGCGTAATCGCGGTCGATGGCGACCGCCCGCTCGAAGTCCCGGATCGACGCCGCGACGAGATCCGTGTCGAGCGACTCGATCTTGAGCCAGCCCTCCGTGTACGCGCGGTAGGCCTCGAGGCTGGCGGTGTCGCGACCCGCGCGCCGTCGCGCGCCGGTCGTCGTGACGCCGAGCGCGCGCGCGAGCGAGGCGACGATCGCGTCCTGCAGCGCGAACACGTCGTCGAGCGTGCCGTCGACCTTCGCGTCCGCCAGCGTCTCGCCGGACACGAGGTCGGCCACCCGCGCGTTGATCCGCAGCGCGGCGCCGCGCCGCTGGAAGCCGCCCGTCACCGCGAGCCGCGCCCCGAGCGCGCCGCCCACCGCTCGCGCGGACGGCCCTGTCCGCCGGCTCGTCTGCACCACGCTCCACCGATCGATGACGCGGAAGTGTCCCAGCGCGGCGAGGTCGCCCGTCACGGTCTCGGCGATGCCGGCCGAGAGCCACGCGATGTCCACGTCGCCCGTCAGGTTGTCGAAGTCCAGGACGACGACGGTGCGGGCCGGGTCCGGCACGGGCTCCACGCCGGAGGCCGACGCCTGGCCCCGGCCCGTGCCCGCGATGGGGTCCCCGGTGGCCGGCGCCGCGATCGTGCGCCCAGCCGTGCCGGCCAGACCGCCATCGGATCCCTCCGCGCCCGTCCCGCCCGACGCGCCGACGGCCGCGTCGGGCGACCCGGTGGCCGGCCCCACCTGACGGCCGTGGCCGGCGTCGAGGGCGACTCCCGGTGTGTCGGGGCCCGCCGCGGCGGATCCGCCGGCCGGCGAGGCGGGAGACCGCATCTCGACCGGGCTGACGAAGCGATAGCCGCGCCGGGCCACCGTCTTGATGTAGGTCGGCGCGGCCGGGCGGTCGCCCAGGGCCTCGCGCAGCTCGGAGACCGCCTGGGCGAGGGCGTTGTCGGTGACGTTGGCGCCGGGCCAGACGCTCTCGAGCAGCTCCTCCTTGCTCGCGAGCGAGCCGGCATGCTCGACCAGGTGGAACAGCAGGTCGAGCAGCTTGGGCGTCAGCGGGACGGGCTCGCCGTCGCGCGTGACCCGGTAGGTCGTCCGATCGGCCTCGAACGGACCGAACCGGTAGGTCATGTCCGGAGATTGTATCCGCGCGGGCTTGACACCGGCTCCGGGGTCGCCGAGGCTGTCAGCGATGCGTCGAGTCTCCCTGGCGGCCGTCTCCTGTTTCGTCCTCGCCACGGCGCTGTCCGGCCTGGCCCGCGGGACCCTGATGGCGCTCGTGGCCGCGCAGGCCCCGGCGGCCGGCCCGGTCGAGTGGCCGGTGTACGCGGCGGACGCGGCCGCCACGCACTACTCCCGGGCATCCGACATCGACGTCTCGAACGTGAGCACGCTCCAGGTGGCCTGGGAATGGAAGACCGGAGAGACGGCGCTCCAGCCCTGGGGCACGCGGCCGGGCAACTTCCAGAACACGCCGCTGATGATCGACGACGTGCTCTACGTGAGCACGCCGTACAACCGCGTCGTGGCGCTCGACGCCGTGTCGGGCCGGTCGATCTGGGAGTACGACCCGCACGCGTACGAGGACGGCCAGCCGCCCAACGGGACCGGCTTCGTCCATCGCGGGGTCGCGGCGTGGCGCGATGGCGAGGCGCTGCGCATCTTCCTGAACAGCCGGTATCGGCTGATCGCCCTCGACGCGAAGACCGGGCGCCCCGTCGATTCGTTCGGGACGCACGGCGTCGTCGATCTGTCGGAGGGCCTGCGCTGGGAGTTCGATCGGCGGCACTACACGAACACCTCGCCGCCGATCGTCTACAAGGACCTGGTGATCGTCGGCAACGGCGTCGGCGATCGTCTGACGTACCGGCAGGACCCGCCCGGCGACGTGCGGGCGTTCGACGCCAGGACGGGCCGGCTCGTCTGGACGTTCCACACGGTGCCGGCGCCGGGCGAGAAGGGGTACGAGACGTGGGGCGAGGACTCGGCGGCGATCACGGGGCACACGAACGTGTGGGCGCCGATGTCGCTCGACGAGGACCGCGGGCTGCTGTACCTGCCGGTGAGCACGCCGAGCAACGATTTCTATGGCGGCCGGCGGCCGGGGCAGAACCTGTTCGCCGAGTCGCTCGTGTGCCTCGACGCGGCGACCGGGACGCGGCGCTGGCACTACCAGCTCGTGCATCACGGGCTGTGGGACTACGACCCGGCGTCGGCGCCGAACCTCGTGACGATGACGGTGTCCGGCCGGCGGGTGGACGCGGTGGTCCAGCTGACGAAGCAGGGGTTCGCGTTCGTGTTCGACCGGGAGACGGGCGAGCCCGTCTGGCCGATCGAGGAGCGCCTCGTGCCGCCGAGCGAGATCGAGGGCGAGCGCGCGTGGCCGACCCAGCCGTTTCCCACGCGCCCGCCGGCGATCAGCCCGCAGGGCGTGACGCTCGACGACGCATTCGACCTGACGCCGGAGTTGCGGGCGGCGGCAAGGGCCGAGCTGTCGAAGTACGAGCTGGGGCCGCTCTACACCCCGCCGTCCGAGAACGGCACGGTGATGCGTCCGGGGGTCATCGGTGGGGCGAACTGGGGGGGCGGCGCGTTCGATCCGGAGTCGGGGTTGCTCATCGTCAAGACGAGTCTCCAGCCGACCATCGTCGGCATCCGGCAACCGGACCGGTCGGCGTCCAACCCGCGCGCGGCCGAGGTCGATGCCGACCGGGTGGGGGATCTCTCGCGTCCGGCGACGTTCGTGCCGCCGGTCGGGCCCGGCGAGGGCGGGGCCCCGGGCGGACGCCGGCCGTCCCTGCCGCTGCTCAAGCCGCCGTACGGCGAACTGGTGGCGATCAACCTGCACACGGGCGCCATCGTCTGGCGGGTGCCGTTCGGCGACAGTCCGTCGCTGCGGCAGCATCCGGCGCTGCACGGGGTGAAGCTGCCCGAGCGCCTGGGGGCGCCGGGTGCCCCGGGGGTCATCATCACGAGCGGCGGTCTGGTGATCGGCGGCGGGGGTGACTCGGCGCTGTACGCGTTCGACAAGGCCACGGGCCGCGAGCTCTTCCGGCTGCCGCTGCCGCGGCGCGCGTCGGGCACGCCGATGACCTACCGCGCGAGCTCCGGCCGCCAGTTCATCGTCATGGCAACGGGCGGCGGCTCCGACGCCGCCCTGGTCGCCTTCGCCCTGCCGCAGTAATCCAGAAACGACACCGGCAGCCAGAAACGACACCGGGAGTCTTTTCGCCGATCTGGCGAAAAGACTCCCGGTGTCGTTTCTGGCAGGAACTTTGCTGGTGTGCCTTCCATGCCTCGGCGTGGGTTGGCGGGGACCGCCGGTATCGTCTTCCATGTTCTGAACCGCGGCGTACGTCGTTGGCGCCTGTTCGAGAGACCGGGAGACTACGCGGCGTTCCTCTCGTGTCTCGTGGAGGCCAAAGCGCGGGTTCCGCTGCGCCTGCTGGCCTTCTGCGTCATGCCGAACCACTTTCACCTGGTCGTGTGGCCGACGGCCGACGGCCAACTGCCTGAATTCATGAGACTTCTGACGGTCAGCCACAGCAAGCGATGGCACGCCTTCAGGCAGACGGCGGGCACGGGACACGTGTATCAGGGCCGGATAAGGCTTTTCCCGTCCAGACCGACCGGCATTTCCTCGCGGTCTGTCGCTATGTCGAGCGGAACGCCGTGCGGGCCCGCCTGGCGCCGGCGGCGGCTCAGTGGCCTTGGGGCACGGTGGGAGGACGTTGCAGAATCCTCAATGCGCCCGTCATGGATCCATGGCCGATTCCGCAACCCGTCAACTGGGTCGAGCTGCTGAAGCTGGAGGAAACTGGCAGCGAATTGGAGCGCATCCGCGGGGCTGTTGCCAGGAGCGCGCCGTTCGGCAGCGAGACCTGGCAGGCGGAGGCCGCCGAGCGCCTCGAGATGACCGCCGCGTTGTCGCGCCGGGGCCGGCCCCGGCGGTCCTGACCGCTCCCGAAAAAGACACCGGGAGTCTTTTTACGAATTTCGTAAAAAGACTCCCGGTGCCTTTTCCGTCAGTGACGCGTCGAGGCGGGGCGGTTGCCGAGCTGGTCGCCGTCGGGGGGCGGGGCGACCGGGAGGTCGCCGGCCAGGGCCGTCTTGAGGACCTCGTCCATCGTCTCGACCATGTAGAGCTTCATCGAGTCGAGCACGCTCTTCGGAATGTCGGCGAGGTCCTTCTCGTTGTCCTTCGGCAGGATGATGTTCGTCAGGCCCGCCCGGTGCGCGGCCAGGACCTTCTCCTTCACGCCGCCGATGGGCAGCACCTTGCCGCGCAGCGTGATTTCGCCCGTCATCGCGACGTCGCGGCGCGTCGGCACCTTCGCCAGCGCCGAGACCATCGCCGTCGCCAGCGTGATGCCGGCCGACGGCCCGTCCTTCGGAATCGCGCCCTCGGGAATGTGCACGTGCACGTCCGTCCGCCGGTTGAAGTCGCGCGGGATGCCGAGCTCGTCGGTCTTGGACCGGACCCAGCTCATCGCCGCCTGCGCGGATTCCTGCATGACGTCGCCGAGCTTGCCGGTCAGCGTCAGCTTGCCGCGGCCCGGCATCAGCGTCGCCTCGGTCACGAGCAGTTCGCCGCCGACCTCGGTCCAGGCCAGGCCGGTCGCGATGCCGATCTCGTTCTTCTCCTCCGCGACGGTGGGCCGGAAGCGGGGGACACCCAGGTACTCGGTGACCTTCTCCGGCGTGATGTCCTCGCCGAACTCGGGTCCCTCGACGACGACCTTGCGCGCGACCTTGCGGCAGATCGACGACACCTCGCGCTCGAGGTTGCGGACGCCGGCCTCGCGCGTGTAGCGCTGGATGACCGTCTGGAGCGCCTCGTCGGTGAACCGGATGTTCTTCTCCGTCAGGCCCGCGCCTTCGATGGCCTTCGGCGCGAGGAACCGGCGGGCGATCTCGACCTTCTCGAGCTCGGTGTAGCCGGCCAGCTGCAGCACCTCCATGCGGTCGCGCAGCGCCTGCGGGATCGTGTGGAGCACGTTGGCCGTGCAGATGAACATCACGCTCGACAGGTCGTACTCGACGTCGAGGTAGTGGTCGAGGAACGTGTGGTTCTGCTCGGGGTCGAGGACCTCGAGCAGCGCGGCCGACGGGTCGCCGCGGAAGTCCATCGACATCTTGTCGACTTCATCGAGCAGGAAGACCGGGTTCATCGTGCCGGCCTTCTTCATCATCTGGATGATCTGGCCGGGGAACGCGCCGATGTAGGTCCGGCGGTGGCCGCGGATCTCGGCCTCGTCCCGGACGCCCCCGAGCGACAGGCGGACGAACTGGCGGTTCATCGCGCGCGCGATCGACTTGGCGAGCGACGTCTTGCCGACGCCGGGCGGCCCGGCGAAGGTGAGGATCGTGGCCTTGGGCTTCTTGACCAGGGCGCGCACCGCCAGGAATTCCATGATGCGCTCCTTGATCTTCTCGAGCCCGAAGTGGTCCTCGTTGAGGATCGCCTCGGCGCGCTTCAGGTCGCGGCTCTCGCGGCTCTTCTTGTGCCACGGCACGGCGATGAGCCAGTCGAGGTAGTTGCGCGAGACGGTGGCCTCGGCCGACATCGGCGGCATGGCCTCGAGCCGCTTGAGCTCGTCGAGGGCCTTGCGCGCGACCTCCTTCGGCATCCGTGCCTGTTCGATCTTCTTCTTCAGGTCGTCGACCTCGTTGCCCTTCTCGTCCTTGCGGCCCAGCTCGCGCTGGATCGCCTTCATCTTCTCGTTGAGGTAGTACTCCTTCTGCGCCTTCTCCATCTGCTTCTTGACGCGAGACTGGATGCGGCGGTCCACCTGGAGCTTGTCGACCTCGGCCTCGAGCACGGTGATGATCCGCGACAGCCGCTCGACCGGCGCGACGATCTCGAGCAGGTTCTGCTTCTCCTCGACGCCCACCTGGAGGTGCGCGGCGATGGTGTCGGCCAGCCGCGACGGGTCATCGACCCGGACGGCGGCGATCATCGCGTCGTACTGGAGGTTGTTCGAGAGCTTGATGTACTGCTCGAAGAGCGTGACCACGCGGCTCATCACGCTTTCGGCGTCGGGCGAGGGCTCGGCCTTGCGCGGCAGCAGCTTGATCGTGACGCGGAAGAAGCCCTTGTCTTCCTTCCACTCGACCGCGCGCGCGCGGTCCACACCCTCGACGAGCACCTTGATGTTGCCGTCGGGCAGCTTGAGCGACTGGACGATGTTCGCGACGCAGCCCATCGTGTAGATGTCGGCGGGCTGCGGGTCGTCCACGGCCGCGTCGTGCTGGGCGGCGAGGAAGATCTTCTTGTCGGTGGCGAGCGCGTGCTCGAGCGCGCGGGTCGACGACGGCCGCCCGATCACGAACGGCATCATCATGTGCGGAAAGACGACGACGTCGCGGAGCGGAACGACGGGGAGTGTCTCGTAGTGGTCCATGTATCTGAAATCGGGGGCTCGGCAATCGGCAATGGTGCGGGACGATCCCGGATTCCAGACTGCCCGCGCTGCCTCACCCGGCCTTTTCGATGACGGTGATCGGCTTTTCCTTCGACTCTACCACCTCGCGCGTGATCACGCACTCGCGGATCTTCTTCTGGCCCGGCAGCGTGTACATCAGGTCCAGCATCAGTTCCTCGATGATCATGCGCAGCCCGCGCGCCCCGATCTTCCGGCGCAGCGCGGACTCGGCGATCGCCTGGAGGGCGTCGTCGGTGAACCGCAGCTTCACGTTCTCGTACTCGAACAGCCGCTGGTACTGCCGCGTGATGGCGTTGCGCGGCTGGGTCAGGATCTGGATGAGCGCCGGCGCGTCGAGCTCGTGGAGCGCGCCGACCACCGGGAGGCGGCCGACGAACTCGGGGATGAGTCCGTAGCGGATGAGGTCCTCCGGCTCGATGTGCTCGATGAGCGCGTCGTCCTTGGCTGCGCGGACGTCGGCCTTGAAGCCCATCGTCTTCTTGCCGAGCCGCCGGGCAATCGCCTTGTCGAGCCCGACGAACGCGCCCCCGCAGATGAACAGGATGTTCGTCGTGTCGACCTGGAAGAACTCCTGGTGCGGGTGCTTCCGGCCGCCCTGGGGCGGGACGTTCGCGACCGTGCCCTCGAGGATCTTCAGCAGCGCCTGCTGGACGCCCTCGCCCGACACGTCGCGCGTGATCGACGGGTTCTCGTCCTTGCGGCAGATCTTGTCGACCTCGTCGATGTAGATGATGCCCTGCTGCGCCTTCTCGATGTCACCCCCGGCCGCCTGGAGCAGCTTGAGGATGATGTTCTCCACGTCCTCGCCGACGTAGCCCGCCTCGGTCAGCGTGGTCGCGTCGACGATGGTGAAGGGGACCGAGAGGAGGCGCGCCAGCGTCTGGGCGAGGAGCGTCTTGCCCGTGCCGGTCGGCCCGATGAGCAGGATGTTCGACTTGGTCAGCTCGACGTCGTGCCGCCCGCGCGACTGCTTCTGGATCTCCAGCCGCTTGTAGTGGTTGTAGACGGCGACGGCGAGCTTCTTCTTCGTCTGCTCCTGGCCGATGACGTACTCGTCCAGGAACTTCTTGATCTCGACCGGCATCGGCAGCGACGAGCGCGCGCTCCGGTCGAACTTGTTGTCGTCCGCGATGATGTCGTTGCAGACCTCGACGCACTCGTCGCAGATGAAGACCGTCGGCCCCGCGATGAGCTTGCGAACGTCGTTCTGATCCTTGTTGCAGAACGAGCAGCGCAGGACGTCGGTCTCCCCGGTCTTCTTTGTCGTCATTGCCCCTTCCCGCGTCCCCTGTTATCGGCACCAGAAGACCCGCCCTTAGCCGGGGACTGGCGTACGCTACGCTCTGCGGTCGAGCACCGCATCAATGATACCGTATTCCTTCGCCTGCTCTGCGCCCATGATGTAGTCACGGTCCGTATCGTCTTTGATACGGTCGAGCGACTGGCCCGTGTGCGACGCCAGGATTTCATTGAGGCGCTCGCGCATGCGCAGGATTTCCCGGGCGTGGATGTCGATGTCGCTCGCCTGGCCGGCCAGCCCCGACATGTGCGGCTGGTGCAGCAGGATCCGCGAGTTCGGCAGCGAGAACCGCTTGTCCTTGGCGCCCGCCGTCAGCAGCACCGCCGCCATCGACGCCGCCTGCCCGATGCAGTACGTCTGCACGTCCGGCTTGATGAACTGCATCGTGTCGTAGATCGCCAGGCCGGCCGTGATCGACCCGCCCGGGCTGTTGATGTACAGCAGGATGTCGCGCTCCGGATCCTCGGCCTCCAGGAAGAGCATCTGCGCGATCACCAGGTTCGCGATCTGGTCGTCGATCGGCGTCCCGATGAAGATGATGCTGTCCTTGAGCAGGCGCGAGAAGATGTCGTAGGCGCGTTCGCCCCGGTTCGTCTGCTCGACGACCATCGGGATGAGTTGGGCGCGGGGATCTGGCATGTCCTGATCCTGATATGGGTGGCGGGTCCGGCGCAATCCTTAATGACGGGTTCCGGCGCCGCCCGCGGCAGGTCGTGGGAAATCGGTGCCGGAACTGCGCAAGCCCGATTCCACCACGCGCCGCGCGCCGCGCCATCGCCCATTCGGGCGGGCCGCCCGGCCCGCGTCGCCGCGCGCGCGCACCCGGCGCGCGCGACGTCCCGGCCGCTAGCCCTGCGCCACCTGCGCCCGCTCGAGCAGCCAGCTCATCGTCTTCTCGCGCTGGATCCCCGCGCGGATCCGGTCGAGCGCGCCCTCCTGCTCGAGCCGCGCCCGCACCGCCGCCGGTGTCCGGCCCGACCGATCGGCGAACTTCTGGACCTCGCCGGCCACGTCCTCCTCGGACGCCTCGATCGACTCGCGCCGTGCGATCTCGTCGAGGACCAGCGTGCTCTTGACGGTCTCCTCGGCCGGCGCGCGCTGCCGCTCGCGGAACTCACGCCAGTCGATGCCCGCCTGGTTCGGGTCCATGCCCTGTTCCATCAGCCGGCGCACGAACTCCTCCAGCCGCCGGTCGATCTCGTGCTCGACCATCACCTCGGGCGCCGTCCGCATCCGCCCGGCCAGCACCTTGAGCAGCTCGTGCCGGACGTGATGGTCCGCCTCGTCCTGCTTGCCCTGCTGCAGATCTTCGCGGATCTTCTCGCGCAGCGCCTGCAGCGTGTCCACGTCCGACACTTCCTTCGCGAAGTCGTCGTCGAGCGGCAGCAGCTCGCGCCGCCGGATGCCCTTCACCGTGGCGGCGTAGTCCACCGTCGCGCCCCTCAGTTCCTCGACGCCGTAGTCGGCCGGGTACTGGGTCCGGAACGTCCGCGCGTCGCCCGCGCGCGTGCCGGTCAGGTGCTCGTCGAAGCCCGGCGGATTCGCCGCGTTGCCCAGCTCGATCGAGACGTTCTGCAGGTCCTCCGGCTTCTCGTCGTCGGCCAGCGGCGTCTCGCCCGAGGCCAGCTCGACGAGGCGCGTCCGGCGCGTGCGGGTGAGATCGAGCAGCAGCGTGTCGCCCGGCTCCGACGTCCGATCCTCGACCGGCTGCCAGCGCGCGGCGCGCTGCTGCAGGTGGTCGAGCGCCTGATCCACCGCGCCGACGTCGAGGACCGCCGGCGGCCGCTGCAGCGGGATGCCCGTGCATCCTCGCCCGGCTCGATGGGCGGCAGCGTCTCGAAGTCGGCCACGAACGTCAGCGGCTTGCCCTCCGGCACGACGTCGCGGATGTCCGGCGCGCCTCGCCACCGGGCGCAGGTCGCGCTCGCGCAGCGCCTCATCGACCAGCCGCGGGATCAGCAGCTCTGGGCGGCGTCCTGAGGATCTGCTCGCGATAGCGCTGCCGCACCACCGCGGCCGCAGCCTTTCCCGGCCGGAAGCCTGGGACGCGGGCCTGCCGCGAGCACGTGCGCGACGCGGCCGATCTCGGCCTCGACGGCGTCGGAGGGCACTTCGAAGGTCAGATGCTTGCGGGTCTCTGAGACGTCGGTGAACTCGGTCTTCATCAGCCCACCATTATGACAGCCGAAGGTCCCAGGGGCCCAGGGTCCGGCGCTGGGGCCGCGGGTCCGGCGTTCGCCGCCGGTCCGGCGCGTGGGCCGCCTCCGAGGACCCTCCGAACCCTGGGCCCCTGGGACCCTGGGGGACCCCTGGGACCTTCATGGTGCGAAAGGGGGGAGTCGAACCCCCACGGCCTTTCGGCCACCGGATCCTAAGTCCGGCGCGTCTGCCAGTTCCGCCACCTTCGCCCAGCGGAAGGGTACACCCTTGGGGTCCCGGGGTCCCAGGGCCCAGGGTCCCTCAGCAACTTTGCAGACTAATTCCACGTAATATAATGTCGCATTATGTCGAAGGCCCTGCCCGCCATCACCCACCTTCAGTACCTGGTCCTCGATGCCCTCGAACATGACGAGCGGGCCGGACGTGACCTCCGGGCCCTGCTGGCGGCGTTCGGGGTCAGGAGCAGCGCGCCGGCTTTCTACCAGATGATGGCCCGCCTCGAGCAGGCCCGCCTCGTGGACGGCCGGTACGACCAGAAGGTCGTCGACGGCCAGCACGTGAAGGAACGCCGCTACACCCTCACGAAAGGCGGCGCGCGCGCGCTCGGCGAGACCCGGCACTTCTACCGCGAGCGCGAAGCCGCCGCGCGCGCGCACGGGGAGGCCTCCCATGCCTGACCGCTGGCGCCGCTTCTGTCGCTGCCTGGTGCCCCCGATGCTCCGCGAGGACGTCTTCGATCCGGCCGCGGCCGATCTCGAGCACGACTGGGCCGAGCGCGGAAGGCCGGGGTGGGGCGCGCGCCTGGCGCGGGCCGCCGAGCTGCTGGCGCTCGCCCTCGAATCGCGGCGCGTCGGCACGCTCGCCAGGGGGGCCGTGATGCGCTCCCCGGGGCCGGCCAGCGCCGGCGCCCTCCCGCCCGAGTCCGGATCCCCGCTCAGGGCCGCGCTGTCGCCGGCCGCGCTCGCGCGCGACGTGCGCTTCGCGCTCCGGCGCCTCGCGCGGCAGCCGATGGTTCCGCGCTGGTCGCGGCGGGCTCACGCTCGGCCTCGGCACGGGGGCCAACGTGACCCTCTTCGCCTTCGTGGACGCGCTCCTGCTCGCGCCCATCCGGGCCGAGGCGCCCGCCGATCTGGTCCGCGTGTTTCCCTCGGCCGACGGCGACTCCCGCGTCGTGTCGTACCCGAACTACGCGGACGCGCGCGACCTCGCGCCGGCCGTCGATCTCGCGGCGCACCAGCAGGCGACCGTCAGCGTCGGGACCGCGGACGCCCTCGAGACGCGCACGGTCGAGCTCGTCACCGGGAACTTCTTCCGCGCGCTGATGCTGCGGCCGCTGCTCGGCCGCCTCATCGATGATCGCGACGACCGCGTGGAGCTCGAGAGCCCGGTTGCCGTGCTGAGCGAGGCCTACTGGCGCGCGGCCTTCGGCGCCGCGCCCGACATCGTCGGGCACGAGATCGTGCTGAATGGCGGGCGCTTCACGATCATCGGCGTCGCGCCGCGCGGCTTCCGCGGCACCTACAACGGCCACGCGGTGGACCTCTGGGTGCCGGTCCACATGCAGCAGGTCGCGCGGCCGACGGGGCTCACGCTGGATCGACGCGGCTGGGGCTGGCTCTCGATGATCGGCCGCCTGCGCCCGGGCGAGACGATCGCGACGGCGCGGGCCGAGCTGGGACGCGCGGCCGCGCGGCTGGCGGACGCGTATCCCGGCAACGGCCGCGACTTCGGCCTGACGGCCGTGCCCGCCTCGGGCGTCGCCGACCGCGACCGGCAGGCGCTCGGCGCCTCGCTCGGCACGGTCTACGCCTTCACGCTGCTGCTGTTCCTCGTGACCTGCGCGAACCTGGCGGGGGTGATGCAGGCGCGACTGGCATCGCGCCGGCGGGACGTCGCGATCCGCCTGTCGCTCGGCGCGGGCCGCGGCCGACTCGTGCGCGAGTGGATCGTCGAGTGCCTCGTGCTCGCGACCGCCGGCGGGGCCGCGAGCCTGCTCGTCGCCCGCCTGACGGCCGCCGTCGTCGGCCGCCTCCAGCCGCCGGGCGGCGTCGTCGGCGGCTTCGCGTTCGACGCCTGTCGGCGCCCGCGCCGGCGGATACGCCGTCGCGCTCGCCGTGCTGGCGACGATGCTCTTCGGCGCGCTGCCGGCCTGGCGGCTCGGTCGCGCGACGGATGACGCGCTGCGCGAGGACGTCACGACGACGGTCGGCGGCCGGCGCCGGCGCGCGGGCGCCGCCTCGCGGTCGCGACGGTGTCGCGCTCTCGGCGATGCTGCTGGTCGCGGCCGCGTGGCTCCTGGCCAGCGTCCGTTCCAGCTGCGCGCGAACCCCGGCTTCGAGACCGCGCACCTGGCCGTCGCGACGATCGACCTCCGCCGGCAGCGCGTGCCCGAGGCCGCGGTCGGGCCGCTGATGGACCGCGCGATCGCGGCGGCTCGCGGCGTCCCGGGCGTGGTCGGCGCGGACGCCGCCATGCGCGCGCCGCTCGACATGGGCCAGGATCGGATGGCGTTCGGCATCCCGGGCTACACCAATCCCGAAGGCACCGACCGCGCGTCGATCGACTTCACGGCCGTGACGTCGGGCTACTTCGACACCCTGGGCGATCCGTTCGTCGCGGGCGGTGCGTGGAACGCGACCGCCGCGCGGACACGCCCGTTCGCCGTCGTGAACGAGACGCTGGTGCGCCGGTACTTCGCCGGGGTCAGCCCCGTCGGCCGCACGATCGAGCTGGTCGGCCTCGGACCGATTCCCGTCAGCGGCGTGGTCGCCGACACCGCGTACTACTCCATCGACGAAGCGCCGCTGCCGTTCGTCTTCCTCTCGGCCGAGAGCCAGCCCCCGGCCGTGTTCCAGCTCCATGTCCGGACGTCGGTGCCGCCGGCGGTCGTCCTGGGGCCGCTGGCGCGCGGCCTGGCCGCGGCCGACGGGCGGCTCGCGCCGTCGCCGGTGGTGACGTTCGAGGACCTGCGTCGCGTCCCGCTCTTCCCGGCCCGGGCGCTGGCGGCGGCGGCCACGGCCTTCGGTCTGCTCGCGCTCGGCCTGACGGCGATCGGACTCTACGGCGTGGCGACGGCGTCGGTGACGCAACGGACGCGCGAGATCGGCGTCCGGCTCGCGCTCGGCGCGCAACCCGGCGACGTCGCGCGGGCCGTGATGCGCGAGGCCGTCGGGCTCGCGCTCGGCGGCGCCGCGGTGGGCCTGGCCGGGGCGTGGCTTGCCGGCGGCGCGCTCGGCGGCTGGCTGGTCGGCATCACGCGCACGTCACCGGGGCCCTATGCCGGGGTCGTGCTCCTCGTCTCGGCGGTGACGATGGTGGCGGCGTGGGTGCCGGCGCGGCGGGCGGCGCGGGTGGATCCGGTGGAGACGCTCCGGCGGGCGTAGATGATTTCGTCGGCGCTCGGCGCTCGGCGCTCGGCGCTCGGCGTTCGGCGCTCGATGCTCCGGGGCGGCGTCCGGCGGGCTCGTTCAGCCGCCGTAGCCTCGGCGGGCGCGGATCTCGTAGGTCGGGTCCTTCGGCACGCGGACGGTGACCTCGTGCCAGCCGCCCTCCTTCACGCCCGCGGGCGTGTAGCGCAGGACGTAGCTCTTGCGGAAGGCCTCGAGCGCGCGCTGGAAGGCGTCGCTGATCGGGGCGTCGTAGTCCACCCAGAACACCTCGCCGCCGGTCCGCACCGCCAGATCGGCGAGTGTGGCCGCGGTGCTGGTGGTCCGGTTGCGCGCGCCGCTCGTGGGCACGACGAAGTAGAGGACGGCGTCGGCGAAGCCGGCGACGTTCGCCACGCTCTCGCGGTCGAGGATGCTGATCGTGTCCTGTCCGTCCGTGTAGGAGATGATGAGCTGCCGGCGCTCGGGTTCGGCTGCCCGCATCAGGGTCGCGGCGAGGCCGTCGAGGAGCGACGTGCCGCCGCGGGCCTGGAGGGCGTCGACGGCCGGCACGGTGCCACCCGGCTGGAAGCCGAAGATCTGCTGCAGGCTGTGCTGCACGGCGATCAGCCGGAACTGGTCGTCGGGCCGGATGTACTGCGCCGTTTCCGTCACGCTCCGCTTCAGCCGTTCGAGCCGGCGTCCCTCGACGCTCGCGCTGACGTCCAGCATCAGCGTGACGTCGATCGGCAGCGTCTCGACCGACACCGCCTGGATCCGCTGCGCGACGCCGTTGTCCTCGAGCTGGAAGTCGGCCGCGGTCAGGTCCTGGACCGCCTGGCCGCCCTTGCGCACCGAGACGCTCACGCTCACGCCCTCGATGCTCGCGCGGAAGATCGACTGCGACGGCGTCTGCGCCTGGCCCTGCGCGGGCCCGGATCCCGATGCCTGGGGAGCGGCCGACGGGCCGGCGGTCATCAGGGCGGCGGCGAGGGCGACGGCGACGGCCGGGACCAGGGCGCGCGTCATGAGACGTGGGTGAGGCCGGTGCGCATCGCGGGTACCAGGCCGGTGATGTAGCGGAAGTCGGCGGGCCAGTAGAACCACCACGGATCCTGCGCGGGCGTCGGCCGCGCCAGCAGCTGCGCCATCAGCCGGTCGGCCACGCCGCCGCGGCCCTGGCGGAAGTGGACCGAGGCCAGCGCGATCGTGGCCGACTGCGCGCCGGGCTGAATCAGCAGCGCCTCGGTCAGCGGCACGATGGCGTCATCCGGCCGGCCGAGCCGGTCGAGCGCGCGGCCGCGGAGCAGCTTGGACAGGTAGCCGAGCGTCGGCTCGGCGATCGCGTCCTCGGGCAGCTCGTCGAGCGCGGCGAGCGCGGCGTCGGGGTGGCCGAGCTCCAGCTCGACGTGCGCCAGGCGGATGTTGGCCTCCACGTGCGCCGACCCTTCGCCGGTCACCGCGCGGTAGCGCTTCGCGGCCTCCTCGTAGCGCTTGCGGATCGTGTCGGCCGAGGCCTTGCCGTCCTCGAAGAACGGCGCCGCTCGCAGCTCCGCCGCGACCGCGCGCTCGAACGGCAGGCGCGCCTCGTCGGGGAACTGAAACTTCATGTGGCCGATGTGCGACTCGATCGCATCCGGATCGACCGCGCCGGCCATCACCGCGAACGCGGCCAGATGCCAGGTGTGCTCGAACTCCCCGGCCCGCGCCCGGGGGATGCGGCGGATCTGCCGGCAACCCCACTCGAGCAGCTTCGTCGCGCGCTCGCCGGTCTCGACGCGCGCGTAGGCCGCCTCGAGCGCGAACGCCGCGGCGATCCGCCGGCGGTCGTCCTGGTTCGCGCCGCCCTGCTTCAGCCAGTCGCCGATGAGATCGTCGAGGTCCTTCTCGAGCGTGCCCGGATCCGCGACGGTCCTGAACCGCTGGGCCACGTCCTCGTACTGCCCGCTCGCGTACTCGTTCAGCCAGTCGAGCACCCAGCTCCGCTGCTGCGCGCGCACCGGATTCCCGGTCCAGGCGAGGCAGAGCGCGCCGGCCAGGATCAGCGGAAGGCAGCGTCGGGAGGACGGAACCACTGACCGATTCTAGCAACGAACCGCCCGGGCGGCGACGCGGCCCTGGCGCGGGCCGTCCGGCGGCGACGCGGGCGCCCGAGCGGGCCGTCCGGCGGCGACGCGGGCGCCCGAGCGGGCCGTCCGGCGGCGACGCGGGCCGGCGGGGCACCGGCCCGGCGTCGTCCCGGCTCCCACAGGCAGGCGGGAGGTGGATGCCACGGTCCCGCGGGGCGGGACGTCGGGCTCAGAAGTTGAACCAGCGGCTGATCTTGACCAGGAACACGTTCGTGGCCGGCGCGTCGAACGCGGCGCCCACGTCGCGCCCGAACCGGAAGTCGCCCCGCGCGGCGACGTCCTCGCGGCCCTGCTGCCAGACGAGGAACAGCGCCGAGCCCGGGCGGTATTCCCAGCGCAGGACGTTCGTCGTGCGGAAGGAGAGATAGGTGAAGTCCGGGTCGCCGTCCCAGGCGTAGGGCCGATAGCGGTCCCCGTAGGCTCCGGCGCGGCCGTCGGCCAGCTCCTTGAACTGGTCGTACGCGCCCGAGGAGACGAACGGGCGCGCGTAGACCTGGAGCGTGAGCGTCGGCCGGAGGGTGTAGTTCACCCGCAGGTTGACGCCGACCGTCGTCTGGTCGAGGCGGCCGAACAGGTAGTGCGTGTCGGCCGCCTCGGTCAGGTTCGTGATCCACTGCGCGTCGCGGCGGTTGCGCGTCACGGACACGCCGGTGTTGACGACGAGCGCCGTCCCGGGCCGGAGCGTGAGCGACGGCGACAGGCTCCACGTCCACGATCCGTGCGGGTCGGTGAGCCACGAGTAGTTCAGCGTCCCGCTCGCCAGCCGCCGTTCGTCGGTCGTGACGTAGCCCCAGCCGTTCCAGTTCGCCGGCTGGAACCCGCCCGGGCCCCCGCGCGTCAGGCGATCGTTGAAGCCGCGGGCGTTGTAGTTGACGCCCGTGCCGAGCGTCCAGTTGTTCGTGAAGGTCCAGTGCGCGTTCACGTTGCCGCCGGCGTAGCGGCGGTCGCCGTCCCAGTTCCAGCCCGCCCAGTGGTTGACGTTCAGGTTGAGCGACCGCACGAACCGGCCCGGCGTGTCGTCGCGGACCTGGAACCACTGGCTGGTCGCGATCTCGTCGGCGCGCGAGAGGAACCCGAGGTCGTTGACGTCGAAGCCGGGCGTCTTGTAGCCGACGTACGACTGGAACCGCGTGCGACGGCCCGCGATTTTGGAGAGCGAGATCGAGCCGGCGTGCCCGCCGAGCGACGTGCGCGTGGGGTCGTAGTCGAGGTGGCCGGCGTCGGGCCGCTGGAAGCTGTGCACGGTGTTGCGCTGCAGCCGGTCGATCGCGGCGGCGTCCCCGCGGACCAGGCTGCCGGCCCAGTAGCCGTTGAGCGAGAACCGGCCGCCGCCGAAGCGGAGGTCGCCGTCCACGCCGCCGGTGGTCGCCGATCCCGGCAGGAACCGCAGTTCGTCGGCCAGGCGCCGGTTCGTGCTGGTCACCATGACGCCGAGGCGGGACTGGTTGGCGAATTCCCGGCCGACGCGCACGGCCGTGTAGCTCGTCGCGGGTTCCACCGGCGTGGAGGACGTCGTGGCGCCCGGCCCGGCGAGCCGCGCGTCCTCGCGGCTGGTGATCGCGTTGACCGCGCCGACGGTGAACCCGCCGACCCGCCCGGTGAGCTTGGCCGCCCCGAGGATCGTCGTGCTCGTCGGCTGGGCGGCGAAGCCCTCGCCCGGGTCGGCGACGCGCTGCGGGGCGCGGCCGATGCGGCGCGAGTAGAACAGCCCCGTGCACTGTCCGTCGCTGCAGTCCAGGTTGAACGAGAGGTTGCCCGACCCCTCGACGAAGAACGGGCGGCGCTCGGCGAAGAAGGTCTCGAACGCGCCGAGGTTGACCACCGCCGGATCGGCCTCGACCTGCCCGAAGTCGGGGTTCACCGTGCCGGTCAGCGTCAGCCCGGACGCGACCTGGTACCGCACGTCCACGCCGCCCGTGAGCGAGGCGTCGGGCGACCGCGTGAGCGGGTCGCCCGGGGCCACCGGCTGCGTCGCGGTCTCGGTGAGGACGTAGGGCGCCAGTTCCACGCGCTTCTGCGCCGGCGCGACGGTCAGGCCGCGCAGTTCGCCGAGCGACGAGACGTAGCCGCTCGCGCTGCGCGGCAGCAGGGGCCAGCTCGACGTCTCGTTGACGTGCGCCACGGTCCGCACCACCGCGAAGCCGAACGTCTCCGTCCGCGACGGGTCGAAGCGCAGCTGCGAGAAGGGGATGCGGAACTCCGCCCGCCAGCCGCCGGGCGTGCGCGCGACGGCGACGTCCCACACCGCGTCCCAGCTCGTGTCCTGGTTCGTGTCGTTGAAGCGGTAGGTGTCGGCCTTCACGCCGGCCGCGTTGACGCCGAACTCGTACGCGGTGCGCCGGTCGTGATACGAATCGATCACGACCCGCAGCCAGTCGGAGGGCGAGGCCTCGTCGCGGCGCGTGAGGTGCGCGGCGATCGCGCCCGCGTCGGGTTCCATCGCGGTCACCGCGACGTAGAGCGCGGCGCGGTCGTAGAGCACGCGCACGTCGGTCTCGTGGGTGGCCGGCGCGCCCTCGCGCGGCTCGCGCTGCAGGAAGCCGGTGACCGACGGCGCCGTGCCCCACGCCGTCTCGGTCAACTCGCCGTCGATGCGCATCGGTCCCGCACCCGCGGGCACCGCGACCGCGTCGATGACACCCGCGGGCACCGCGACCGCGTCGATGACACCACCGGACGGTGTCGTCGCGCGCCCTCCGCTCCCGCCCCGCGCGTCATCGTCGGACGGCGCGGCCAGGGCCGGTGTCCGCATCGAGACACCCAGGGACAGGCACACGATCGCGGAGCACACGATGTTCGCGCGGCGGACGGACGCGATGGATGACATTCGGCGGCTTAGACGACGGAGGCGGTGGCGAAGTTGATGCGCCCGCCGTGTCCGCCGCTGACGAAACACCCGCCCGGCGGGACGGAACGACGGGCCGGCCGCGCGAGCGGGTGACGCGGCAGGATGGAAAAAGTTCGGCACGATCCGTGACGCGCCGGGCCCGCGGGACGACCCCGCGGCGGTGGTAACGTGAGGGCGCCATGATCCGCGCCTTCCGCGTCGTTCGCCTCTCTTGCACGGTTTTCGCCGGCCTGGCGCTCGTCGTCGCGACGTCGCGCGTCGATTCGCGCGCGGCCGCGCCCGGGGACGCCGCCGTCCAGGGGGCCGCGGCCCCCGCGTATGCCTTCGCCGAGCCGGGCATCTCGCCCGACGGCCGCGAGATCGCGTTCGTGTCGGGCGGCGACATCTGGGTCGTGCCCGCCGCCGGCGGCGACGCGCACCTGCTCGTCGCCGATGCCGCGAACGATCGGCGGCCGCTCTACGCGCCCGACGGCACGGCACTCGCGTTCGTCTCCGATCGCACCGGCGGCGGCGACATCTACGTCCTGACGTTCGCCTCCGGCGTCGTCCATCGGGTGACGTGGGACGACGGCCTCGAGCAGCTGGACGGCTGGTCGAGGGACGGGCGCTGGATCTACTTCAGCTCGAACATTCACGACATCGCCGGCATGAACGACGTGTGGCGGGTGCCGGCGGCGGGAGGCACGCCGATGCCGGTCAGCGCGGACCGCTACGTGAACGAGTTCGGCGCCGCGCCGGCGCCCGACGGCCGCCACGTCGCGCTCGTCGCGCGCGGCATCTCGTCGTCGCAATGGTGGCGGCGGGGAGCAGCCACATCGACCAGTCGGAGCTGTGGATGCTCGACCTCGAGGCGCCGCCCGACCGGGCGTACGCGCCGCTCCTCTCGCGCGCGGCGCGGCACGGCTGGCCGATGTGGGCCGGCGACGGGCGCTCGCTCTTCTTCGTCTCCGACGCCGGCGGCCCGGAGAACCTGTGGGCGCTGCCGGTGACCGATTCGGGCGCGGGCGCGCCGCGTCGCGTGACGGCGTTCACCAGTGGCCGCCTCCTGTGGCCGTCGGCCACGCGCGACGCCGGCACGATCGCGTTCGAGCGTGACTTCGGCGTCTGGACGCTCGACACCGCCACCGGTCGCGCATCGGCCGTGCCAATCGTCCGGCGCGGCGCCGCGTCGAGCCCGGTGCCGGAACGCGTGCGGCGCACGTCGCAGTTCCGTGACCTCGCGCTCTCGCCCGACGGGAAGAAGGTCGCCTTCGTCGTGCGCGGTGACGTGTTCGCGGCGTCGGCGAAGGACGGCGGCGAGGCTGCGCGGGTGACCGACACGGCGGCGATCGAATCGCAGCCGGTCTGGGCGCCCGACTCGCGTCGGCTCGCCTTCGTCGCCGCGCACGACGAGGGCCAGCAGATCAGGCTGCACGACTTCGGCAGCGGCGAGACCGTCTCGCTCACCCCGGGCGACGCGGTGGACCTGTCGCCGGTCTTCTCGCCGGACGGGAAGACGCTGGCGTTCCTGCGCGATCGCCGCGAACTGCGCGTGATCGATCTCGCGTCGCATGCGGAGACCCGGCTCGCGACCGGCACGTTCGCCGACACGATCGACAGCCCGCGGCCCGCGTGGTCGCCCGACGGGCGCTGGATCGCGACGTTCTTCATCGGCGACAAGGGCTTCACCAACGTGGAGCTCGTGCCGGCCGGGGGCGGCGTGGCGCGCCCGATCAGCTACCTCGCCAACGTCTTCACGAACCGGCTCGCGTGGAGTCCCGACGGCACCGCCGTCTTCTTCGACACCGGGCAGCGCACCGAGTCCGGCCAGCTCGCGCGGGTGGACCTGACGCTGCGGACGCCGAAGTTCCGCGAGGACCTGTTCCGCGACCTGTTCACGGCGCCGACGCAGAATCCGCCTCCGGCCACGCCCGCGACGCCCGCGACGAAGCCTGCCGAGCCGCCGGCTCCGACGGCCACGACGGGCGAGAAGCCCGGCGCGCCGGCGGCGGGTGCGGCGAAGACGTCCGAGCCGGTGGAGCCGGTGTTCGAAAACATCCACGAGCGGCTGTCGCTCCTGCCACTCGGCCTGGACGTCGGCGAGGTCGTCGTCAGTCCCGACGGGAAGACGGCGGTCGTGGTCGCGCAGGCCGCCGGCCAGGCGAACCTCTACGCGTGGTCGCTCGACGAGCTGGCCACGTCACGGCCGGTCGCGCGGCAGCTCACGACCACCGCGGGTGGGAAGGCGGATCCGCAGTTCAGCCCGGACGGCAAGGAGGTCTACTACCTCGATGCCGGCCGGATCCAGATCGCGTCGGTCGAGCGCCGCGAGTCACGGCCGCTGGCCGTCACGGCCGAGCTGACGGAGGACTTCGCGCGCGACCGCCTGCCGCTCTTCACGCAGGCCTGGACGCTGATGCGCGACAACTTCTTCGATCCCGGCTTCAACGGCGTGGACTGGACGGCGTCGCGGGCGCACTATGCGCCCTACGCCGCCGCGGCCGCGACCGCCGACGAGCTGCGGCGCATCATCAGCCTGATGATCGGCGACCTCGACGCGTCGCACCTCGGCGTCTCGGGCGGCAGCACGCCGGCGGCCATCGGACACCTGGGGCTCGACTTCGATCGGGCGGCCCGCGAGGCCTCGGGCCGGCTGCAGGTGACGGGCGTGGTGCCGCTCGGCCCCGCCGCGCTCACCCGCGAGATTGTGCCGGGCGACGTGCTGGCGGCCGTCGACGGCCGGCCGATCGGGCCGGCCGACAACCTGGACGAGCGGCTCGACGGCACGATCGACAAGCGCGTCGTCCTGACGTTCGCCGCGCGTACGGGGGACGGGACCCGGGACGTCGTGGTGCGGCCGGTGTCCGCGTCCACGGAGAAGAACCTGCGCTACCGCTGGTGGGTGGAGACGAACCGCGAGGCGGTGCGCAAGAAGAGCGGCGGCCGGCTGGGCTACGTGCACATGATCAACATGAGCGCCGCGGCGATGGACCAGCTCGTCATCGACCTCGACACCCGCAACCACGCGGCGGACGGCGTGGTGGTGGACCTCCGCAACAACAACGGCGGGTTCGTCAACGCCTACGCGCTCGACGTCTTCGCGCGCCGGCCGTACCTGCGGATGTCCACGCGCGTGATTCCCGAATCGCCGGCGCGCACGATCCTCGGCCAGCGCGCGCTCGAGCGGCCGACCGTGCTCGTGACGAATCGTCATTCCCTGTCGGACGCCGAGGACTTCACCGAGGGCTACCGCGCGCTGAAGCTCGGATCGGTGGTGGGGGAGCCGACGGCCGGGTGGATCATCTACACGTGGAACGTCTCGCTCTTCGACGGCACGACGTTCCGCCTGCCGCGCATGCGGATCCGCGGCGCGGACGGCGGGGACATGGAGCACCACCCGCGCCCGGTGGACGTCGAGGCGCAGAACGCGCTGGGCGAGTCGCTGGTCGGCGCCGACAGCCAGCTCGACGCGGCAATCAAGACGCTCGTCGCGCAGCTCGGACGCGCCGAGGCCCCGGCACCGGCGCGCCCCGCGCGATCGGGCGGATCGCGCTGACGCGGCTCGTCGTCAGGACGGGAAGGAGCGGGCGAAGAGGTCCTCGATGGCCTTCCGGCCGTTCGCCTGGAGCGTGCGCGTGCCCGTGCCCGTGAAGTGCGGGTGCGTGATGACCGGCTGATCGGCGTCGCCGCAGACGACCCAGCCCGTCCCGGTCCAGCGCTCCCAGACGCCCTTGTTCTGGTCGAAGACGTGGAGCGGCTTGTTGCAGAGCTTCGCGAACTCGGCGCCCCACCCCGTCCCGCCGCGCACGGTGCCGTCCTCGAGCACGACGCCGATGACGTAGACCTCCTGACCGTGGTTCACCTGGTACCAGAGTGTCTGGAGGATCTTCCGGATGGTGGCCGCGTCGGTGTAGCGGCGGTGCATCAGCCGCGAGACGTACTCGAGGCTCACGTCGCCCGCCCCGAGCTCCTCGTGGTTGAGCATGCGGATGCCGCGGCTCCGGCCCATCTTGTGGCCGTCGAACGTGAAGTGCACTTCCTCCACGCCGTGCCGCTCGGCGCACTCGCCGAAGGCCGTCTCGGCGCCCGGGGCGCCACCACTGAAGAGGATGCAGTCTGCGGGCTTCATGGCGCCCCATTCTAGTGCCTGGGGGACGTGGGGGCGATGGGGACATGGGGACCTCGGGGACATGGGGACATTGGAGGACGTGGGGGGACGCGGCGGGCCATGGGGACGTGGGGCGACGGGGACGTGGAGAGCTTTGGATTCCAGAAGGCCGCCGGCGGGGCATCGCAGGGCATCAGACCTGGCTCGCGAAGCCATCCTCGTAGAGGGGATCGCAAACGGGTCATGGCGGCGCACCACTGGAACACGGGCCGGGCCCAGTCGCGCGTGATGTTGCGAAGCGCGAGCCAGATCGGTCGCCGGTCCGCTCTCCCCAGGTCCCCCGTCGCCCCACGTCCCCATGGCCCGCCGCCCTCCCCATGTCCCCATGTCCCCAAAACGGAGGCCTTCCCCTGTCTTCCTCTCGCCCCGCGTCCTCCACTACTCCCCACGGCCTCCACGCCCGAGGGAGACGGGCGGCACCCGCTCGTCGGTGCGCCGGTCGTCGGGGTCGAAGGTCAGGGCGGGCTCGTAGACGGCGCAGCCGCGCTTGAACTCGTCGAGGATCGCGTCGGCGAGGCTCGTCGGCGCGAGGACGCGCACACTGGCGCCGAAGCCGAGGATCCAGCTCCGCAGGGCCCAGTCGTTCGACACCTCGAGGGTCATCCGCAGCGCGCCGTCCGGCCGTTCCTCGATCCGCTGGGAGTCGTGCCACACGCGGTTGCGCACGTAGGGCGCGAGGCGCGCCTCGAACTCCAGCTCGACGTGCTCGGGCGCCGCCCAGAAGACGCCCATCGACTGGCCGAACAGATCCGCCGGCAGCTCGCGCGACCGCCGGAACGTCGCCGCGCCGAGGGTCAGGCGCTCGATCCGATCGACCGCGAAGGTGCGGAACTCGTCGTAGGCCGGGACCCACGCCACCAGGTACACGCCGCCGTGCGCCAGCGCCAGGCGGTACGGCTGGACGTCGTAGCCCTTGGCGCGGTTGCTGCGCGCCGAGAAGTACTTCATCTGGATCTCGCGACGGTCGCGGACCGCGTCGAGCAGCTGGCGGGTGATCTCGACGAGGCGGCCGGAGTCCTGGCGGGCGCGGGGACCGGCCTTGGCGGAGATGACCTGCGGCAGCGTCGACAGGAACTCCTTCATCCGCGGGTTGAGCGACCGCTCGATCTTCTCGAACGCCGCGGAGAGCTCGGCGGCCAGCGGCCAGCCCGACAGCGCGTCCACCAGCGCGCGGCTGAGGTACAGCGCGGCCACGTCGGCGACCGAGAGGCCCTCGCGCACGCTCTGGAACGGGCTGCCGTCGAGCTTCCACCGCTTGGTCTCGTGTCCCTCGCCCTCGTCGTAGATCGCGAAGCCGGCTTCCTGCAGCGCCTGCAGGTCGCGGCGGATCGTCCGCGTGGAGACGCCCGCGCTTCCCGCGAGGTCGTGGATCGTGACGCCCGTCCGGCGGGATTCGATCTCCCGCAGGATCTGCCACTGGCGGATGACTTCGGCGTTACGCATCCGTGGCCTGCCTCGTCCCGGCGCCCGTGCGTGTGGCCGCGTCTGGCGGACCGGGCGGCGCGGCGGGCGGGCTCGGGTCGGCACCGCCGGCGACGGCGGCCGCCGTAGGTTCCGCCAGCCCGGCCGAGCGCGATCCATCCGCCGTGCCCGGATCCGGCGCCTCCGCCGTCGCCGCGCGCAGCGCGTGAACGGCGCGGCCCTGCTGGTAGCCGTTGAGGCCGTGCAGGGGGCCCATCAGGATGTACAGCATGCCGGCGATCGGCGCGCGCATCGGGTCGACGAGCACGACGGCGATCGACGCCAGGCCGAGGCTCAGGCTGATCAGGTGCGCGCGCGCCTCGTACCGCAGGATGACCTCGTCCTCCGGATCGAGCGCGAGGCGCGCCCGCCGCCGCCAGGCGTGCCGGTAGAGTAGGAGGAACGTCCCGAAGATCAGCACGACGCCCGAGCTGTAGAGCAGCATCACCATCCGCGCGTCCGCGATCGTGCCGAACGTATCGGTCGGCGCGTCGTGGAAGACGAACTGCCCGAAGAGCGCGGTGGTGATGAACTTGAGCGGGTAGACGTAGAACAGCACGACGAACAGCAGCACCGCGTTGAGGAACACCGTCCACGGGTCCTGCAGGCCGTAGCGGCGGAAGTAGAAGTTGTGCTGGTACCAGATCCAGCACACCATCGCGAACGTCACCGCGAAGGGGACGAACCCCTGGGCGAGGACCCGCAGCTCGGCCACCGATCGCGGCGTTTCGAGGCTGACGACGAGCAGGGTCAGCGCGAATCCGAAGACGGCGTCGCTAAACCCCTCCAGACGCGTGACTTCGTGAGTTCTCCCCGGCATCGGGCGGATTGTACAGGAGTCCCGCCTCCGGCCGGTGACACCCCGTGGCGCCGGGCGGCATCAGTGTGAGTGCGGGGTTTGGAAGGCTTCTTGCACTTACCGGGACATCGGGGGCAACGTGACCCCGGCTGTCACACCCGCCGGCTACGCTCGGTTTCGAGGGGGATTCACATGGATCGCTTCGATGGAACCGCCGCCCGCCAGCTCGACCTGATCGACGACGTGACCGTCCCGCGGTCGCGGCAGCCCCGCCGGCGCGTGCGCCTGCAGCTGCTGCGCCGGGACGTCTATGCGGAGCTGGAGCGGCGGCGACGCCGCGCCCAGATTCAGGCGCGGCATCTGCTCGACCGCACGAACGACTGAGGCTCGTCCCCCTAGGGGAAGACGCCCAGTTCCTGGTAGGCCATCGCGATCTTGTCGATCGCGTTGCGGAACGCGGCCGCGCGCAGGTCGCCGAGCGACGGGTTCCGCTTCATCTCGTTCCGGATGTTGTGGTACGCCACCACCATCGTCTCCTCCAGCCCGGAGTTGACGATGTCCTGCTCTTCGGATCCGTGCACGAGGATCTTCTTCTCCTCGTCGGTCAGCGTCTTGCCGGTGAGCGACTCCAGCGCGCGCACCATGCTCGCCTCGCCGCGTTCCTCGAGTCGCTTCTGCATCCGGCCGAACCGGACGTGTGACAGGTTCTTCAGCCACTCGAAGTAGGACACGGTGACGCCGCCGGCGTTGGCGTAGAGGTCCGGGATCACCATCACGCCCTTCTGCCGGAAGATCGCCTCGGCGTCGGGCGTGGTCGGGCCGTTGGCGCCCTCGGCGATGATCCTGGCCTTGACGCGCCCGGCGTTCGCGCCGGTGAGGACGTTCTCGAGCGCCGCCGGAATCAGGATGTCGCAATCCAGTTCCAGCGCGTCGCCGCTCTTGGCCAGGTTGGTCGCGCCGGGGAAGTCGAGGATCGACTTGGTCTCGCGGCGGTGCCGGAAGACGGCGTCGACGTCGAGCCCCCTGGGGTTGGTGATCGCGCCCTCCCACTCGGCGATGGCGACGATGGTGGCGCCGCCCTCCTGGCAGAACAGCGCGGCGTGGTAGCCCACGTTGCCGAGGCCCTGGACGACGACACGCTTGCCCTCGAGGCCGGCGGTCAGGCCGAGGGCCTTCATGTCCTCCGCCACCGAGCAGGCCTCGCGGACCGCGAAGAACAGGCCGCGTCCCGTCGCCTCGCGACGTCCGCGGACGCCGCCCTGCGTGACCGGCTTGCCCGTGACGCACGCGAGCCCCTCGAGCTCGCCGGCGCGCATCGCCTGGTAGGTGTCGGCAATCCAGGCCATCTCGCGCTCGCCCGTGCCGTAGTCGGGCGCCGGCACGTCCACGCCGGGGCCGATGAAGTTCTTCTTCACCAGCTCGTAGGCGTAGCGGCGCGTGATGCGCTCGAGCTCCTCGACCGAGTACTGCTTCGGATCGATCTGCACCGCGCCCTTCGCGCCGCCGAACGGCACGTCGACGATCGCGCACTTGTAGGTCATCAGCGCGGCGAGCGCCTTGACTTCCTCCTGATCCACGAACGGCGCGTAGCGGATGCCGCCCTTGGTGGGCATCTTGTGATGGCTGTGCTCGACGCGCCACGCGCTGATGACGTCCAGCGTGCCGTCCGGACGACGGATCGGGAACCGCATCCGATAGACGCTGTTGCACGCCTTGATGGCCTCGAGCAGACCCTTCGGATGCTTGCTGCCCTCGGCCGCGCGATCGAAGTACTGATTGACGAAATCGAACATGCTGCTTTCGACGTGCGACATGCCGTGATCCTCCCGGCCGGGCCGTGCCCGGCGGCTCGACAATTCTGCCACGTCCCGCGTGCAACGCCGGGCAATTCCCCGGGCCGAATCCGCGAAAGATCGCGAAAGATCCGGAGGCCGCCAACGCCGGCGCCGCGGCACCTGCCGGAAACCCGGCGGTCCCGCGCGCCGAATCGGGAAGCGGCGCGAGGAATCGCGCGGGGCCGTGCAGGGCGCGTGGCGGCGGGCGCCGACGTCGCCTTGCCGGTGCGGGGCGCGCCGGCGTGACGGCTACGGCCGCGGGGCCCGGCGGCGCCGGTCCTCGGCCTGGAGCCCGGCGACCGCGTCGCGGAGCGCCGTCGTGCCGCGCTCGTATTCGCCCCGCGCCACCCTCATCGGCGGCCCGAAGCGCAGCGTGATGCCCCGCCGCCACGCCGAGGCGAGCGCGCGCCACTGGAACGGCCGCCCGCGCGGCCAGATTTCGAACAGCCCGTCGATGGCGACGGGCACGATCGGCGCGCCGAGGTGGGCGGAGAGGATGGCCGCGCCCTTGCGGAACGCCTTGAGCTCGCCGTCAATCGACCGCTCGCCCTCCGGGAACAGGATGAGGACCCGGCCGAGCCGCAGTCCCGCCGCGCCGGCGCGCATCGCGCTGACCAGGTTGGCGTCCGGATCCACCGGGATGATGTTGACGAGCCGCGCGAGGCGGCGCATGAGCGGCGTCTCGAAGTACTCGGCCGCGCCGACGAAGAAGAGCCGCCGGAGGAGCCGGAACGGCAGGGCGCCCGCGAGCAGGAAGCCGTCCAGGTAGGCCTGGTGGTTCGGGCAGATGAGGCACGGGCCCTCGCGCGGCAGGTGTTCGCGCCCCGCGACCCGGACGCCGCAGAGCACCGTCGCGGCCAGCCGGACGGCGCCGATCAGGACGAAGGCGAACGCGGCAAAAGCCGTCTTCGGATGGCGGAGCGGCTCGATGAGCGCCGAATCGGGCGCCTGGTCCAGCACCGCGTCCCAGGTGGCCGCCGGGTCGGCGGCCGCCGCCGCTCCCGCGGCCTCGCCCGCGCCGGCCTCGCCGCCCGCCGCCTCCGCCGCGGGCGCGGCGGCCATCGCGGCATCCACGAGCTGGCGCACCGTGAAGATCGTCTGACGCGTGGCGGCATCCACGCGGGTGCCGCGCTGCTGTTCCACGAAAGTCAGCAGCTCGATGCGTTCCATCGAATCCAGGCCGAGGTCCAGCTCGAGGTTCGCGTCCGGCGGCAGCCCGGGCCGCGACAGGCGCGCCGCGATCGCCTCGACCAGGCCGCCGCGGTCCGCCTCCGACAGCCACTCGCGTTCGGCCTCGCTCAGCGGACGCGTGGCCGCGTCGACGCGTGCCGTCTCCGCGAGCCGCTTCACGCGGCGCTCGACCTCGTGCCGCCGGATCTTGCCGGTGGTGGTCCGCGGCAGCGGCTCGAGGCTGATGTCGTAGCTCAGGATGCGCTTGTGCGCGGGCAGCTGCACCGAGCGCGTCTCGATCTCGAACCGCAGCAGCTCGCGCAGGTTGACGATGCCGCGGCTGCGCATCGCCTCCTCGTCGGGCACGATGAGCGCGTGCAGGCGCTCGGCGGCGGGCTCGCCGGGGCGCGTGAGGCCGAGGATGCACAGCTCGCGGATCGTCGGCGCCTGCCGGTAGTGCGCCTCGATCTCCTCCGGGTAGAGGTTCTTGCCCGACGCCAGCACGATCACTTCCTTGCGGCGCCCGGTGATGTAGACGCGGCCCTCGGCGTCCAGGTAGCCGAGATCGCCCGTGTGCAGCCAGCCGTCCTCGAGCGCCTCGGCCGTCGCGTCGGGGCGCCGGTAGTACTCGCGCATCACGATCGCGCCCCGGATCTGGACTTCGCCGTGCGGGTCGCCGTCCTCGCCGGACTCCGCCGGGCCGATGCGGACCTCGACGCCGGGGAAGGGCTGGCCGACCGACGTGGTGAACCGGTCGCCCGGCCGCACGATCGTCGCGCCGCCCGAGGTCTCCGTCAGGCCGTAGGCGTTGAGCAGCGTGAAGCCCATGCCGTAGAGGTCGCGACCGATGGCCGGATCGAACCGGGAGCCGCCGGTGACGAGGATCCGCATCCGGGGCCCCAGCACCCGGTGGACCCGCGCGAACGCCAGGCGCCCGGGATTCCAGCCGACGTGGTCGCGCAGCCACACGTTGGCCCCGACGAGCGCGCGGAAGAGCGCCCGTCGCCCCGCGCCGCCGCGCGCGACCTCGGCCGACACCCGCTGGTGAATCAGGTAGAAGAACTGCGGCACGCAGGCGAACACGCTGATGCCCCGCGCCGCCAGCGCCTCGAGCAGCGACGTCGAGCTGACCGTCTCGAGGAAGACCACGCGCGCGCCGACCGCGAGCGGCAGCAGCAGGTTGGCCATCTGCGCGAGCGCGTGGAACAGCGGCAGCACGCCGAGCACCGCGTCGTCCTCCGTCACCGTCACGACGGCGAGCGCGGAGGCGCGCTCGGCCTCGAGGTTGGCGTGCGTCAGGACGACGCCCTTCGGGTCGGCGGTGGTGCCGGAGGTGTAGAGCATGACGGCCGGCGCGTCCGCGCCCACCTCGGCGATCGCCGTGAGCGGCCGTGCCTCCCGGATGGCCGCTTCCCCCGGTTCGTCACCGCCGTCGCCCCCGCCCGAGAGGCGCGCCACGGCGGCCGGCGTGCCGGCCGTGCCTTCGCGCGCGGTCGCGAGGTGACGGGTCGAGGCGAAGATCAGGCGCGCGCCGGCGTTCTCGACCACCGTCCGCACCTGGCCGGCCGAGTAGGCCGTGTCGAGCGGCACCGCCACCGCCCCCAGGCGCAGGATGCCCAGGTAGGCGGCAATCCAGGCCGCGTCGTTTTCCGAGAGGATGGCGACCCGGTCGCCCGCCGCGAGGCCCCGGCCCGACAGCCACCCGGCGACGCGGGTGGACCGTTCCAGAAGCTCGGCATACCGCACCCGTTCGTCGCCCGTCGCGCGGGCCACCTCGATGGCGATCCGGTCCGGCCCGCGTTCCGCGGTCTGGGCGATACGGGCGGCAAAGTTGGCGGACACGGCGCGGCCCGATTATAGGGGGCCTGCTAGAATGGACGGCGAGGTGCCCGAATGCGAAAGCTGCTTGCGCTGACTGCCGCGTGCGCCGCCATGGTGGCCGCCGTGGTTTCCGGCCGGCAGGCCTCGGTGGAACTCAAGGTGGGCGACACGGCCCCGGACTTCTCGCTGCCCGGCACCGACGGCCGGACGCACAAGCTGTCCGACTACGCCGGCAGAACCGTCGTCCTCGCCTGGTTCCCGAAGGCCTTCACCGGTGGTTGAACGGCCGAGTGCCGGTCGCTCCGTGAGAGCGGCGACGTGATTCAGCAGTACGACGTGGCGTATTTCATGATCAGCGTGGACGACGCCGAGACCAACAAGCGGTTCGCGGAACAGGAAGAGGCGAACTTCCCGATGCTGTCCGACCCGGAGAAGACGACGGCGAACGCCTACGGCGTCCTGGGACGCAGCGGGTTCGCCAACCGGTGGACGTTCTACATCGGGCCCGACCGGAAGATCCTCTACATCGACAAGGCCATCAGCACGGCCAACGCCGGCCGCGACCTGGCCAACCGGCTCGCCGAACTGGGCGTGAAGAAGAAGTAGTGCACCACCCCGTCTCCCGCTACCTCGAGTGGTTCGCCGCGGCCGCCGCGAAGGGCGGCATGGATCCGAAGGCGGCGTGTCTCTCGACGGTGGACGAGACGGGGTGTCCGTCCGGAAGGATGGTGCTCGTCCAGTACGCGGATGAGCGCGGGTTCACGTTCTTCACCAATCTGGGCAGTCACAAGGCGCGGGCGCTGGCCGCCCGACCGGCCGCGTCGCTCTGCGTCTACTGGCCGTCGATCGACCGGCAGGTGCGCGTCGAGGGGCTGGCCGAGCCGGTGCCCCTCGCCGAGGCCGACGCCTACTTCGCGAGCCGTCCCCGCGAGAGCCAGATCGGCGCGTGGGCCTCGCGGCAGAGCGAGGCCCTCGCGTCGCGCGAGGTCCTCGACGCGCGCGTGGCCGAGATGACGGGCCGGTTCGACGGGCGGGACGTGCCCCGGCCGCCCTTCTGGTCCGGCTACCGGCTCGTGCCGCGGACGATCGAGTTCTGGACGGCGGGCGTCGGACGCCTCCACGACCGCGAGCGGTTCGACCTCGTGGACGGCGGCTGGCGCGGCCGTCTGCTCTATCCGTGAGCGACCGGCCGTGAGCGACCAGCCCGACAGCCGTGAGGACGCGGCCGCGCCTCCCGAATCCCCGGCCGTGGACACGCCGGGGCACGGCGCCGCGAGTCCGTCGCTGCGTCTCGACTCGTTCCGCGGCAAGCCCGGCGCGCCACCGCGCTCATCGCCGCCCCCGCCCGGTGACGGCGAGGCCGACCGGTATTTCCTCGAAGGCCCGCATTCCCGCCTCGGCGAGTTCCTGATCCTCGTCCGCGCGATGCGCGACTTCATCCGCGGCTTTCGCACCCTGCACTTCGTGGGGCCGTGCGTGACGATCTTCGGCTCGGCGCGCTTCACCGAGGCCAACCCGCACTACGCGCTCGCGCGCGAGGTCGGCCGGCGCGTGAGCGGGCTCGGCTTCACCGTGATGACCGGCGGCGGGCCTGGCCTGATGGAGGCCGCCAACCGCGGTGCGAAGGACGCCGGCGGGCTGTCGGTCGCCTGCAACATCGAGTTGCCGTTCGAGCAGAAGCCCAACCCCTACCTCGACCACTGGATCACCTGCCACTACTTCTTCGTCCGCAAGGTGCTCCTGTTCAAGTACTCCTACGCGTTCGTCGTGCTGCCGGGCGGCCTGGGCACGCTGGACGAGATGGCCGAGGCGCTCACGCTGATCCAGACGGGCAAGATCCGCAACTTCCCGGTCGTGCTGATCGGCACCGCCTACTGGAAGCCGTTCGTGGACCTGCTGCGGGAGATGATCACGCACGGCACGATCGCGGCCACGGATCTCGACCTGTTCCTCGTCACCGACGACCTCGACGAGGCGATGGCGCACCTGCAGGAGCACTCGGTGAAGCGCTTCGGGCTCAAGCGCGTCCGCGCCGACCGGCCACGGTGGTGGCTGTTCGAGGGGCAGCCGAAGAAGAGCAGCTAGTCGCGCGCCCGATCGGGGCGCCTACGCCTCGCGCGGCCCCGCCATCACCAGCGTGTCGGTCCTCGTGAGCAGCTCCATCGCGGTGCTGCCGGGGCGGTGCGTGAGGCCCCCACCCAGCCCGACGGCGAGCAGCGTCCGCCCCACGGCCGCGGCGGCGCCGAGCAGCACGTCGGCGGCGCGGCCGGGGAGCACCTCCGACGCCGGCGGTCCCGGCAGGTCGCGGGCGAGCGCCTCGAGGCGGGCGGCGGCGTCGTGCTGTTGCGCCGCGACGGCTTCGTCGATCACCTCGCGCCAGGCTTCGTCGGCGTCCGGACGCGGGACCGCGTGCACGAGCGTCACCGGGATGCCGAGTGTCGCGCCCAGCCGGGCGGCGGCGCGCGCGGCCGCGATCGAGGGCGCCTGGAAGTCCACGCCACACACGATGCGCTGCGGATCCGGCACGCGGGCCTCGCCGTCCGCGGACCACGCGTCCGGCACCGCGATCACCGCGTGCGTCGTCGTCGCCAGCAGCCGCGCGGTGGTCGATCCGAGCCACAGGCGGCGCGCGGGTCCGTGGCCGCGGGTGCCGACGACGATGAGGCGGGCGCGGGAGGACGAGGCCACCTGCTCGAGGACGTCGGCCGGCGCGCCGATCTCGACGCGCGTGGACACCGTCGGGCGAGCGGCCAGTGGCTCGAGCGCCGCGGTCACGAGTGCGTCGAGATCCCGGCGTGTCGCCGCCACGAGCGTGCCGGGCGACAGCCGCAGGTCCGCGGCCCGGGCGAGCAGGGCGTCCACTGCGGCGGCGACGGTCAGTGGCGCGTCGAGCCGCGAGGCGAGCGTGGCGGCCACGCGGACGACCGGGGCGGACCGCGTCGAGAAATCCACGCCGCAGATCACCGGAGTCCGATCCATCGCGAGACAGTCTATGCAACTTCCGCCGCGTGTCGCTCGAGTCCGTCGCGTGCCCGGATTGGCACGCCCGGCGGCGGTTCGGGCTGATGCCAGAGAGACGTTCCGGCCTAGAGCCCACCCGCAGGCATGAGCCTTGCTGTATCAAGGCGTCGGCGCCGGATGATTCCGGCGCCGCCGGGAGGCGGAAGATGGGACGAGCACTCAGAGGTTCAGGGCCGAAGTTGTGGATGGCCTGCGGGTTAGCGGCATGGCTCGCAGCGTTTGCGACGGTGCAGGCCCAGACGACACCCCGTGCTGCGGTACCCGCGCCCGAGGATGAATCCTCGGCCGTGGGGGATATTCCGCAGCCTCAGGCCGCGCAGCAGTCTGGAGCACAGAGCGGTGCGACCTACGTCGGCCAGGACGCGTGCCTGACCTGCCACGACGACCCGAAGTACGACAACAAGGGGACGCCGCACGCGCGGGCGGCCGATCCGCGGACGCCGGCGGCGAAGCAGGGGTGCGAGTCGTGCCACGGCCCGGGCAGTCTCCACATGGAGGACCCGCAGGCCAACCATGTCCGGATCTTCCCGAAGGTCTCGGCCGACGAGGTCAACGACACGTGCACGAGCTGCCACAACCGGGGTGAGCACGCCCTGTGGGACGGCAGCGCGCACCAGAGCCGCGACCTCTCCTGCGTGACGTGCCACAGCGTGCACTCGCCGAAGTCGGAGACGGGCCAGCTCAAGGCGCGCGGCCAGGCGGACCTCTGCGCGACCTGCCACCGCGACAAGGTCGCGAAGCTGGACCGGTCGGGCCACATGCCCGTGCGCGAGGGCAAGATGCAGTGCAGCACGTGCCACAACACGCACGGCAGCACGAACACGAAGATGCTGCGGACGGGCGACTCGATCGCCGAGCTCTGCACGTCGTGCCACGCCGACAAGCGCGGGCCGTATCTCTGGGAGCACGCGCCGAGCCGTGACGGCTGCGTCACGTGCCACGACCCGCACGGGTCCTCGAACGAGCGGATGCTGGTGACGCGTCTGCCGATCCTCTGCCAGCGGTGCCACGTGGCGACGCGCCACCCGAGCACCATCTACGACGAGGCGCTGATCAACACGAGCGCGCGCACCTACGCGCGGTCGTGCGTGACGTGCCATGCGGCCATCCACGGGTCGAACCACCCGTCGGGGCAGCGCTTCATCCGGTGAGGGTCATCATGCGCATCTCACGTGCAGCAGCGATTCTCAGTCTGATCCTGGCGCCGGCGGTGGCGTCGGCCCAGACCCCGACCCAGTCGACCACGCCCACGACGACGGGCTGGATCGACTTCGGCGTCCGCGGCACCAGCCTCGACGGTGACGGGGCGCGCTACGAGCGCTATCGCGACATGGGCGACGGGCTGTTCCTCGAGACGGTCCGCGCCACGCAGGACCGCGGCGACTGGCTGTTCAGCTTCTTCGGCGATCACGTCGGGCGGCGCGACCAGCGGCTCACCGGCCGGTTCGACCGGCCCGGGACGTTCAAGAGCTACGTCCAGTGGGACCAGATCCCGATGCTCATGAGCCGCGAGACGCGGAGCCTGTTCCGGACGACGGCGCCCGGCGTGATCGAGATCGACGACTCGATCCAGGCGCAGGTGCAGGCCAGCTCGAGCGCGCTGCCGGGGCTGTTCGCGGCCAACGCGACGCAGTTCGACACGAAGTCGCGCCGGCACATCTTCGAGACCGGCGCGCAGTACCTGGCGACGCCGGAGCTGGCGTTGAACTTCCGCGTCAAGCACACGGACCGCGAGGGCGTGATTCCGTACGGCGGCTCGTTCGGGCACAGCAGCCTGGTCGAGACGCCGGCGCCGGTCAACCACCGGCTGACCGACGTCAACGCCGGCGCCGAGTACCAGGCCGGCGACTGGCTGTTCCGTGGCGGCTACCTGGCCTCGGTGTTCCACAACGAGATCACGACGCTCACGTTCGACAGCCCGTTCCGGCTCGACGACACCTCGTCGGCGTCGTCGCGCGGGCGGCTCTCGCTCGCGCCGAGCAGCACCTACTTCGCGGTCAACGGCCTGGCCTCGGTGAAGCTGCCGTATCGCTCGCGGGCGACGGCCTACCTCTCGGTGGGATCGCTCAAGGACGCCGGCGACCCGATCATGCCGCAGACGGCCAACACGGCGACGACCGGCCTGCTGCCGCTCGACCGGACGACGGTCGAGGGCGAGGCGCGGACGACGTCGTACAACCTCGGCTTCACGTCGCGGCCCACCCGCCAGGTGGACGTGAACCTGAAGTTCCGGTCGTACGACTACGACAACCGCACGCCCGAGTTCGCGATGGTGCAGCGGGTGGCGTACGACAACTCGCCCTCGACGGTGAACCCGGCGGTGTACACCGAGCCGTTCGGCGTCACGCGGCGGTCGTTCGACGCGGACTTCCGGCTGACCCCCGCGCACGCGGTGACGGCCGGCGTCGGCTACACCCACCTCGGCGAGGACCGGACGCACCGGATCTACGAGTCCACGAGCGAGAACATCTTCCGCCTGACGTTCGACTCGGTCGGCACCCAGTGGCTCACGCTGCGCACGAAGTACGAGCACTCGCAGAAGCGCGGCCAGGGGCTGGACATCGAGCTGCTCGAGGAGGTCGGCGAGCAGACCGGCATGCGGCACTTCGACATCGCGCCGCGTGACCGCGACCGGGTGACGATGATCGGCACGATCGTCGCGACCGACATGCTGTCGCTGAACGGGTCGGTGGCCGCGGGCAAGGACGACTACATCCAGAGCGTCTTCGGCCTCCGCGACAACAGCCACCGCGTCTACAGCGCCGGCTTCGACGTCGTCCCGACGAACAACGCCAGCGTGCACGCGTCGTACTCCTACGAGAAGTACAACGCGCTGTCCCGGTCGCGCCAGGCCAACCCGGGCGTGCAGTTCGACGACCCGTCGCGCAACTGGGCGACCGACTCGAGCGACCGCGCGCACTCGTTCTTCGTCAACGCCGAGGTGCTGCACGTCCACGAGAAGGTGGACCTGCAGTTCAGCTACGACTACAGCCGCGCGCGCGCGACCTACGAGTACATCACCGGCGCCGTGGCGAACCGCACGCTCCCCGAGGAGGTCGTCGTCACGACCACGCTGCCCACGCCGACGCAGCTCCCGCCGACGCTGAGCGAGCTCCATCGCGCCGTGGCCAACATGACCTACTGGGCCACGCCGAAGCTGGGGCTTGACGTCAGCTACTGGTATGAGCGATATGACGTGGAGGACTTCACGCTCGACGCGCAGGCGAACCAGGATCTGGTGCGCGGCAACGTCGTGCTGCTGGGGTACTACTACCTGCCCTACACCGCCAACACGGTCTGGGGCCGGGTGATCTACAGGTTCTGAGCGCCGGTTCCGGTCGCGGCCCGGCGCCGGAGTCCTCCGGGGTCGGGCCGCGACCTTGCTAGGAGCAGCATCATGCGTGCTTTCGTCGTCACCGTGGTCGGCGCCGTCATGGCGGCGGCCGTCACCTACGCCCAGAACCCCGATCCCCAGAAGGTCGCCGCGGGCAAGACCGCCTACGACACGTTCCGGTGTTCCACCTGTCACATGATCGACGGCAAGGGCAACAAGCGGTTCCCGCTCGATGGCGTCGGCGCCAAGGTCTCCGCCGACGACATCCGCAAGTGGCTCGTCTCGCCCGCCGAGATGGAGGCCAAGCTCGAGAAACCGCCGTCCCTGAAGATGTCCACCGGCATGCGCAACAAGAAGCTGACCGACGCCGACGTGGACAACCTCGTCGCCTACATGCTCAGTCTCAAGTAGCGACGTCGTCCGACGACCTCCCCTCGTCGACGTGGAGCCCGTGATGCCCGACGCCCGCCTGTCCCGCAACCCTCTCTCGCTCGCCGGCGCGTGGCTCACGACGCTCAGCGCGTTCTCGTTTCTCACCTACCTGGGACTGAGCGCGTTCGGACTCATCGGCAGTCCGTACGCCGGGATCTTCGGGTTCGTCTTCCTGCCGGCCTGCTTCCTGTTCGGGCTGGCGCTCATCCCGCTCGGCATGTGGCGGGAGGGGCGCCGGCGCCGGGCGGGGAAGGCCCCCTGGGAGTGGCCCGCCGTCAACCTCGGCCTGGCCGGCACGCGGCGCGTCGCGGCCGTCATCCTGCTGCTCACGCTCGTCAACCTCGGCATCGTCGCCATCGCCGGCACCGGCGCCGCGCATTACATGGAGTCGAACCAGTTCTGCGGCCAGGTGTGCCACACGCCGATGCAGCCCGAGTTCGCCTCGCACCAGGTGTCGCCCCACGCGCGCGTGGAGTGCGTCGCCTGCCACGTGGCGCCCGGCGCCGCCGGGTTCGTCACCGCCAAGCTCAACGGCACCCGCCAGCTCTTCCTGGTCGCCACCGGCGGCTACAGCCGGCCGATTCCGTCGCCCCGTGACCGCATGCCGCGCGCGGCCGAGACCTGCGCCGAGTGCCACACGCCGGGTCGCCCCGACCGCGAGGTCCTCCGGACCTACCGCACCTACGCCGACGACGAGGAGAGCACCGAGACCGTCTCGACGATGACGATGCTCGTCGCGGCCATCCACTGGCACGCACGGCCCGACGTGCAGATCGAGTACGTCGCCACCGACGAGGCCGGCGAGAACATCCCCTACATCCGCGTGGTCGATCCCGCGGGCCGGGCGACCGAGTACTTCGCCGAGGGCACGACGTCGCGGCCCGCGGGCACGCTCCGCACCATGGACTGCCTCGACTGCCACAACCGCCCGGCGCACGGCATGACGCTCGACGCGTCGCAGGCCGTCGATCAGGCGATCGCGCGCGGCGAGATCAGCCGATCGCTGCCGTTCGCGAAGCGCGACGTGGTGGCCGCCATCTCCGAGACCTACCCCGACGCGCAGGCCGCCGAGGCCGGCATCCGCCAGAAGCTCTCCGAGGCCTTCGGCGCGAATCCCGACACCGCGGCCGCCATCGAGGCCGCTCAGCGGCTCTACCGCACCAACGTGTTCCCCGCGATGAACGTGACGTGGGGGACGTACACGACGCAGCTCGGCCATTCCCAGCTGCCGGGATGCTTCCGCTGCCACGACGACGGACACACCGCGTCCGACGGACGGATCGTCCGGCAGGACTGCGAACTCTGTCACCGCGAACAATAGATCGTGCGAACGGCCGCCGGGCCGTGAACGGGAAGACGCGCGGGCGGGGTCGTGCGAGGGGCAGCCGCGTCAGGACGCGAGCATCGCCTGGAGCCGGCGAATCTGCTCGGCCGGGCTCGTCGCGATGCCGCACGCCCGTCCCTGCTCGACCTGCGCCCAGATGGGGCAGCCCTCGCAGTTCCGGTCCGGCCCCGAGGCGCGGACGGTCCGGTACGGGTACTCGCAGATCCAGACGAGCGGCTGCGGGCCCGATCGCTGCGGACCGGGGATGCGGCCCCAGTGGCAGACGGGCGTCCCGAGAGTGGCGCGGGCCGGCTTCACGCGGGTTCACAGAGGCAAACCGTGTACCTGTACGAGGCCGGCCGACGGCCCCCTCGGTACGGCGTCACGGCGGCGGCCCGCGCAAGCGACCCGGTAAGAAGCACCGGTTTTCGAAACGCGGCCGGCCAGTACCGTAATCGGATCCGGTATCAGGTTCGGCCGGGTGGCACCGACTTTTCGGGTGCCGGCAGGCGCAGGAGCGGCGGGTCGAGGGGCCAGTCGGCGGGCGGAGGGTCGTAGAACACGCGCTCGAGGAACAGGCCGGATGCCGGCGCGGTGAGGCGCGCCGGCAGGTCGCCTCCGCCGGCGAGCAGCCCGGGAATCGCGTCGGGCGCGAGGCCGCCGCGGCCGCACTCGACCATCACGCCGACCAGCCGGCGCACCATCTTCCACAGGAAGTGCGACCCGACGACGCGGATGAGGACGAGCGCGCCGTGGACGCGCACGGTGATGCCCTCGACGAGCACGCGCGTGGACTTCTCGTCCGGGTCGTCGTCGGTGAACGCGCGGTAGTCCTGGAAGCCGGAGAGGCGGCGCGCGGCGGCCTCGAGCCGGTCCGCGTCCAGCGGCTCGCGCACCCACCAGACGAACGGCTTGAAGAACGCGGTCCGGCGCAGCGTGACCTGGTAGACGTAGCTGCGCGCGACGGCCTGGTGGCGGGCGTGGAAGCGCGCCGGGACGCGGTCGGCCGACAGCACGTTGATGTCGGGCGGCAAGGCGTCGTTGGTCCGCGCGACGAGGGTGGCGGGCGGCAGCGCCCGGGCGACGTCGGCGTGCGCGACCTGGCCGAGCGCGTGGACGCCGGCGTCGGTCCGGCCGGACCCGTAGGTCTCGACCCGGCCGCCCGCCGCCTTCGCCAGGGCCTGGTTCAGCTCGCCCTGGACGGTCCGGGCGTTCTTCTGGATCTGCCACCCGGAATACCGGGTGCCGGCGTATTCGATGAGGAGGCGGTACCGCACCGCCTCACTTTAGAATGGAGTCATCATGTTCCTCCGACGATTCTTCGAGCCGCAGCTCGCCCAGGCCAGCTACCTCATCGGCTGCGTCCAGGCGAAGGAAGCCATCGTCATCGACCCGAACCGCGACCTCCGGCCGTACCTGGAGGCGGCCGAGGCGGAGGGCGCGCGCATCGCGCACGTCACCGAGACGCACATCCACGCCGACTACCTCTCGGGCAGCCGGGAGCTGGCGCGCCTGACCGGCGCGCGGTTGTACCTTTCCGACGAGGGCGGGCCGGACTGGCGCTACGGCTTCGAGGGCGACACGAACGTCGTGCGGGTGAAGGACGGGCACGTCATCCAGGTCGGGAACATCCGCCTCGAGGTCATCCACACGCCGGGCCACACGCCCGAGCACATCTCGTTCCTCGTCACGGACGGGGCCGCAGCCGACGAGCCGATTGGGGCGGCGACGGGCGACTTCATCTTCGCGGGCGACGTCGGCCGGCCGGACCTGCTCGAGCGCGCGGCGAACATGGCGGGCACGATGGAGGTCGGCGCGCGGCAGCTCTGGGCGAGCCTGCAGCGGTTCGCGGCGCGGCCCGACTGGCTGCAGATCTGGCCGGGGCACGGCGCCGGGTCGGCGTGCGGGAAGGGCATCAGCGCGGTGCCGCACACCACGCTCGGCTACGAGAAGCGCTTCAACTGGGCGTTCCGCGCGAAGAGCGAGGCGGACTTCGTCGCCGGGGTGCTGGCGGGGCAGCCCGAGCCGCCCCGGTACTTCGCGATGATGAAGACGCTCAATCGCGAGGGGCCGGCGATCCTCGGCGGTTTCCGGCATCCGCCCGTGCTGGACGTCGCCGGCGTGGCGTCGGCCCTCCGGTCGGGCGCGATCGTCGTGGACACGCGGCCGGCCCCCGACTACGCGGCGGGGCACATTCCGGGCACGATCAGCATCCCGCTCAACCGCAGCTTCACCAACTGGGCCGGGTGGTTCCTGCCGTACGACGGCGACTTCTTTCTGATCGCCGACGGCGCGGCACTCGACGCGGTGGTGCGCGACCTGGCGCTCATCGGCCTCGACCGCATCGCGGGCGCGGCGCCCGAGTCGGTGGTGGAGGACTGGGCGTCGGCCGGCCGGCCGCTGGGCCACGTGCCGCAGATCACCGCCGCCGACCTGCGCGAGTCGCTTGCGCACGGCGCGGTGACGCTCGTGGACGTCCGCAACCAGGCCGAGTGGGACGCCGGGTACATCGCCGGTGCGCGGCACGTGACGCTGGGCTACCTGCCGGGACGTGTCGCCGAGATTCCGACCGACAAGCCCGTCGTCATGCAGTGCGCCGCCGGCGCACGGTCGGCCATCGCGGCCAGCCTGCTCAAGGCGCGCGGCGTCGATCGCGTCATCAACCTCGAGGGCGGCATCGGCGCGTGGCGCGCGGCCGGGCTGCCGGTCGAGACGCCGGAGCCGGCGACCGCCGGCCGGGCCTGATCGGAGCGCGACGTGTCGAAGACACGCACGACACCCGAGGCCGCCGCCGCGTCGTTCGGGATCGGACGACTGCGGCGTCACCTGTTCATCTGCGCCGGCGAGGACTGCTGCACGGCCGAGCAGGGCGACGAGACGTGGAAGTACGTCAAGCAGCGGATGAAGGAACTCCAGATCGCCGGCCCCGACGGCCCGGCGTACCGGACCAAGGTGCACTGCCTGCGCATCTGCACCGGCGGCCCGATCGCCGTCGTCTATCCCGAGGGGGCGTGGTACCGGAACGTCACGCCGGAGAACGCCGAGCGCATCATCCAGGAGCACGTGATCGGCGGGCGCGTGGTCGAGGACCTGTGCTTCGCCCGAAACCCGCTGTTTGCGGACTCCGGCGAACCGGATAAGCTGGTTCCATGAAGCACGGCCACGTCGTCCAGGCCTGGGGACGCATTCTGTCCGGGTACCGTCCCAACCTCTCGATCGAGATCACGCGCGAGTGTCCGCTCCGGTGCCCCGGCTGCTACGCCTATGGCGACGATCACCTCGGCGGTGACGTCGTGCTGCGACAGCTCTCCGACTTCAAGGGCCAGGCGCTCATCGACGGCGTGCTGGACCTCGTGCGCCACTACCGGCCCGTGCACCTGAGCATCGTCGGCGGCGAGCCGCTGGTGCGGTTCCGCGAGCTGGAGGTGCTGCTGCCGCGGCTGACCGGCGAGCTGGGCGTGCACACGCAGGTGGTCACGAGCGCGGTGCGGCCGATCCCGGAGCGCTGGGCGGAGATGGAGAAGCTGCAGGTGTGCGTCTCGATCGACGGCCTGCAGCCGGAGCACGACGTGCGGCGGACGCCGGCGACGTACGAGCGCATCCTGAAGCACATCAAGGGACAGCACGTCACGGTGCACTGCACGGTCACGCGGCAGCAGACGCGGCCGGGCTACCTGACCGAGTTCACCGAGTTCTGGGCGGCGCTGCCCGACGTCAAGCGCATCTGGTTCAGCCTCTACACGCCGCAGAAGGGCGAGCAGTCCGAGGAGATGCTGCGGCCCGAGGACCGCGCGCGCGTGGTGGCCGAGATCACCGAGCTCTACCGGAAGCACCCGAAGCTGATGGACATGCGGCCGAGCGTGGTCGCGGGCTACCTGCATCCGCCGCAGACGCCCGAGGAGTGCATCTTCGCGAAGACGACCGCGTGCGTCTCGGCGGACCTGCGCCAGCCGATCACGCCCTGCCAGTTCGGCGGCGACCCCGACTGCACGCAGTGCGGGTGCATGGCGTCGGTCGGCCTCGACGCGGTGGGCCGCTACAAGCTGGGGAACGTCGTCCCGGTGAAGACGATCTTCGACGCGTCGCTGCGCGTGGGGGACGGCGTGCGGTTCCTGCGCGGCGGCAGCCTCACGCCGCCCGCGGCGCCGGCCGCCCAGGCCGGGTCGCCAGGAACGCCCGCCACGTAACGGGCGAGGCGAGGAACCTCACGAGCGGCCACAGCGCCGCGCCGGCCGACACCGACCATTCCACCTCCGCGCGCGCCTCGACCGTGGGCTCGAGGAACTCCGGAGCGAGGTCCACGTGCACGTTCCACGCGGGCGCGGCGTGGGGCAGGGCCGCCGAGAGTCCGTACAGCATCCCGGCCAGGGCGCCCGTCGACGCGGGGTCGTCGAGGCCGACGCGCGCGCGCAGGCGCGCGTGCGTCGGGCGGACGACCCGGAGCAGGTCGCCGAGGAGCCGGAAGACGGCGCGCGGAAGTCGGCGCGCGCGAGCGGCGAGCACGCGGCGGCCGGCGCGCGCGGCGCGGCGCCCGCGTCGCCTGGTGCCGGGCGACCCGGGCGGCCCGGGCACCGGTGGCGGGCGGCGCCGGTGCGGCCCGGCGTGGCGGCCGCGCCGTGTCCCAGCCGAGGAACAGCCATCGCAGGCGGACGCGGACCGCCGGTTCGCCGGCGGCCGGGTCCGTCGCGAGGTGCACGCGCACGTGGAGCGGCGCCACGAGGCCGGTCACCACCGCCGCCGCGACGATCGCGAGGGCGACGAGCAGGACCGTGGTCACGGCGGGTCAGTGCGTCGTCTGGTCGCCGGTATCGTCGGCCTTGGGCTTCTTCCCGGTCTGGACGACCCGGGCGATGGCCTCGCCGAGCTTCTCGACGGTGGAGGCGGTGGCGCGGATCGGCTCCACGCGCACGGCGCCGGCCTTGTCGATGATCACGAGGGCCACGGGCTTCACGCCGCCGCCGCCCCCGGTGCCGCCGCCGGTGCCCTTCGCGCCGGCCTTCCGCGGATCTTCGCCCTCGCCGCCTCCGCCGCCGAAGCCGAAGCCCACGGCGACGAGCGGGATCAGGGTGTGGCCGGCGACCTCGATGGGCTCGCCCACGACGGTCTTGGTGGTGAGCATCTTCTCGATTTCCGCGAGCGACGTCTTGAGGAGGTTCTCGACCTGCTGCATGGCTGTCCTCCAGCGGACGCCGGCGATCGGGCCGGCGTGTCGTCACGACTGCGTCAAGAGGGAATGCAGGATGCGATCCTCCGCGAGCCGTGCGCCGACCGGGCCGGGGCGGGCCCGGCGGGGCGTGGAAACGGGCTGGCGCGGGGGAATTCCGCCGGCACGGGAGGCAGGTTTTCCCTGGTGGGTTGTGATACGCTCTGCGTTTGTGCGCCCGTAGCTCAGCTGGATAGAGCGCCGGGCTTCGAACCCGTAGGTCGGGGGTTCAAGTCCCTCCGGGCGCGCCAGATTTCGCGCCGCGTGGGTTCCGCGGCGGCGAGTGAGAGATCGGTCGCCGGCGACGCCGGCCACCGAGGTTCGAAGTTCGAAGTTTTGAGTTCGAAGTTCCGCCCGCGGCCGGGATTCGCCCGCGGGCGGTGAAATGCGCGCCCGTAGCTCAGCTGGATAGAGCGTTGGCCTCCGGAGCCAAAGGTCGCAGGTTCGAATCCTGCCGGGCGCGCCAAGATGCCGCGCGGCATGACCGAGGGCCGCTCGCGGAACTTCGAACGGGGCAGTTCGAAGTTCGAACCGCGGTGGCCGGCTCCGCCGGCGACTTCGGATCGGTTCCGGTCTGATTGGTCGATCGGGTGATTGAGGATCGATCGGGTGAGGATTGATAGAATCCCCAACGGCGGCGAAGCCGCCCACCAGGATTCGAAGTTCGAAGTTCAGAGTTCGAAGTTCCGCCATCGTCCCCGGCGGAATGACCGCACCCCGCCGCACCGATGGCGGGATCGTGGGCCCGTAGCTCAACTGGCAGAGCAGCAGACTCTTAATCTGTTGGTTGAAGGTTCGATTCCTTCCGGGCTCACCAACCTCCTTCTCTCTCTTCAATAACTTACCGCCGCCACTCGGATTCCCGCCTCGGGGCGTTTCCGGCGTTTGTGCGAATCCTGTGCGAATCGCGCCCTCCATCCGGGCCAGCGCCTGCTCGAGCCGGAGGGGCGTGCTGGCCAGGTAGCGGCTGGTGGTCGTGATGTTGGCGTGGCCGAGGAAGTCGCGGACGTCATGCGTCTCGGCTCCCGACTCGAGCAGTCGACACGCGAACTCGCGCCGGAGGTCGTGGAACCGAAGGCCGGTGATCCCGGCCCGTCGGCAGGTGGCGTTCCAGGCGGTCTTGCTCGAGGTGATTCGCTCGCCGCACTCGTTGCCGAAGACGTAGGCGGTCGGAGGATGGATCGTGCCGTCCGGCGCGTGCTGTCGCATCGCGAGCTCGGCTCTGAGGCGGGGGCCGATCGGGACGACGCGTGCTTCGTTCGTCTTCGTGTTTGCGGCTGGCAGCAGGATCCACCTCGGCTCGCCCGTGCCGTCTCGCCGGATCTGCGACCACTGCAGGGACAGCAGTTCGCCGCGACGACAACCTATCGACAGCGCCGCCACGATGAGCGCCCGAAGATGTTGTCCGGCGTGCTCGAGCAGCGCCTGCTCCTCGCCGGGTTCCAGGCGCCGCTGCCGGGGCCGCTCCGCGCGCATGTCGAGCCTGACCACGGTCACGCCACCTCGCCGGAAGGGGCTCTCGGCCAGGACGCCCTCGGCGATGGCCCAGTTGAGGAGATGACGCAGCCGCGCGAGCAGCCGGTTGCATCCGATCGTCCCGTACGGCCGTCGCGCTTCACGCACGGCTTCGACGTCGGCTTTGGTCACGGTCGCAATTGGCTTGTCACCCAGGCGGACCAGGCTGCCGTGCGGGCCGGGCACTTCGATCAGGCGCAGCGTGCGCAAGTGGTACTCCGCCTGCTCGGCCGTTCTCGGGCGCACATGACGGCCGCTCCATTGCACGCGCCCGTCCGCGGCGGTGGATTTCCCGAGGTACACGTCGATGTAGCGGTCTGACACGTCGGCGAACGTCAGTTGATCCGACGGGCGGGCGGCCCTCGGCGCGCCGGGCGCAGCGAACGTGCCGGCTCCGATCTCGGCCCTGAGGCGGTTACCCCACGCCCTGGCCTCCGTCCTGCCGGCGGGCGGATGCTCGCCGCGGGCCCGCGCGATGACCGTCAGCGAGTAGCGGTACTCGTGATGGCCGTGGTGGAAGCTGAAGTGCCAGGGGTGCGCGCACTTCGACCATCGGCGTCGCCCGCAGGTGCAGCGCTTCCTGATTCCGTCATCGACGCGCTTCGGCACGTCGAACCTCCGATTCCGTCGGGCAGGAGTCCAAGGGCGGCGTCATGGACGCGACGATGGTTCCATCGGCGTCGTGCTCGACTCGAGCCAGGCGTCGATCCACTCTGGGCGAAACCTCAGGCACCGGCGGCCGCCGACGCGAGCGACGCGGACGCGACCACGATGAACTTCACGCTTCAGCGTGCCTTCGGAGACCGCGGCGCGTGAGGCGGCCTGGCGAAGCGTGAGCCACACCGCCTCACCCGTGTTGGTTCGGTGCCAGACTTCGTGGCGTTCGTCATTCATACCATCGTCCTTCCCCTCTTTGGTACCCCGTCGTGTCCTGCGGTTGTCGCTGTTCGAGCACTCGCCGGCGTCATCGCGCAGAAGCCGTTCCGGGCGGGCGCGCGTGCCGGTCAAGACCGGAGCCCCGCCGCGATCGCCGCGGGGTCGGAGCGCAGCGGAGAGTCTTGACCGGCACGGGCGCCCGCCCGACCATCGAGCGCGCGATGACGCCGTTCGCGGCACGGACGCGACCACGACTCGGGCACGGGCCGTGCACCGGCCCGACATCGTTCGAGGCTCGGCCGGAAGACACGCGCAGGCAGAGGGGGAGCGACCCCCTGGGG
>JAWKHR010000009.1:0-161322 GCA_041394725.1 Vicinamibacterales bacterium
CGTTGCCGAAGACCGCCGCATCGACGAACCACGCGCGCGCCGGCGCGCCCTGGGCCAGCGCCGGTCCGACGCCGGCCACGAGGGGTGCCACCAGGACGACCAGGGCGAGACCAGGGCCACGCATCAGAATCGCCATCGGCCGCTCACGCCGGGGCGCGCGATCACATGGCTGGGCGCGCCAGGTCCCAGGAGCAGGTGCATTCGAATATCGGCGACGACGTCGAGTCGGGCTGAGACCGGCCATCGCGACTCTGCGCCGAGCATGAACATCGATCGGCCGTCGACGCGCCGTTCCGGCCGCGGAGCGGGATCACGCGACGTCGGGTCCCGCCTCACGACCGTGATGCCGCGGGAGTAGCCGGCCCCGACGAGGAAGCCCAGCCGCGCGGCACGCGGAAACACGGGGTGGAAACCCAGTTCGCCCCACATCATCGATGATCGATGGGTGTAGCGCGCGAGGAAGTCTCTCCAGTGCTGGGCCCGCGGCACATCCACGCCGATCCGTGCCGTCGATCGCCTCGACAGCCAGCGGCCACCCGCCAGGCGCAGGCCCGGCTGGGTCCGGGCGCTGGGCGGCTCCGGAGGATCACCGGGCACGGACCTGAAGAAGCTGTGATCGACGTCGGCAATCGCTCCCGCCTGGACGAACCAGCCACCGGCCGGCGGTGACTGCGCCCGGGCGACACGTGGCAGCAGGAGCACCGCAAGCAGACAGGCCACCCCGGCCACCCAAAACGACGACGGCGGGTGCGGCCGTCGCGCCGCACCCGCCGTCACCGACATCACTGTCGTCCGAGCCGTACCGTCCTACCTTCCGGCGCCGAGATCGTTCCAGTTCAGCATCGCGTTGAACCACAGGAAGTAGTTCCCGTGCGGCTCGTTGCGCCAGAACGGCCGGTTGGCGAAGAGCACCACGTGGCCCTGGCCGAACGGCGAGTCCACGAGGACGACGTTGCCGGCGAGGTTGTCGCCGCCGACGAGCATGCCCGAGAGCAGCAGGTCGTTCGGGTCGTCCGGGTAGGACAGGATCACGCGCGGCGTCGAGGGATCCACGGCCGGCGCCGCGCCGGCGCCGCCGCCCCCGCGGCCGCCGAAGCCGCCGCGGCCACCACCACCACGGCCGCCGCCGCCGAAGCCGCCACGGCCGCCGCCGCGACCCCCGCGGCCCGCCGCGTCGATCGTCCCGGGCGGCGCGGGCGCCGCGCCGCCGGCCAGCGTCGTCAACTGTGCCGGCTCGGACATCGGCTGCAGGTTGCCGCCGCCGACGCCGGGCGGCAGGTCACCGCCGCCGCGGCCGCCACGACCACCGCGGCCGCCACCGCCGCCGCCCATCGCGAGCACGGGCCCGTTCTTGATCAGCACGGCGAGCGCGTTCTGGTCGTAGCCGTAGAGAATCGGGCTCGTCTTGTCGCCGAGCAGCGTCTTGATCACCGAGCCGGGCACCGCGAGGCCGGACGTGTCCGCGACGCTGATGCCGGGCGCGAAGCCGTTCTCGACGAACGCGGCCGTGGACTGGCCCTCGGTGATGAGCACGCCGCCCTGCCACACGAACTGCTGCAGCTCGCGCAGGCCGTCCCGGCCGAGGCCGCCGCGGCGGTCGTCGGTCTGGTCGGGCGCCGTGGCGATCGACGGCGTCAGGTCGGTCGCGCGGTACGGCTGCGGCGCCCCGCCCTGGGGCGGGCCCGCGCCATCGACCTGCACGCCGGCGCTCGGGTACAGGATCACGTCGAACCGCTGGCGCAGGTTGCCCTTCCGCACCTCGTTGTCGCCGAAGTACGTGTACGGGATCCCGTACATGTCCAGGCCCATGCGGACCCAGCCCTCGTCCTGCGTGCTCTGCCACGAGTGGATGTAGCCGATGCGCGGCACGTCCAGGTCGTGCATCGCCACCGACGGCGCCGTGTCGGTCGCCCACGCCTGCAGACCCAGGTCGGCGATCTGCGGCTCGAGCGCCGCGCGGTTCGCGTTCGCGATGATCACCGCGCCGGCGGCGAACGAGTGGCCGCCCATCTGGAACGGCGCCTCGGCCGCGGACATCTTCACCGACGCGTTCTTCCACCGGAACGTCGCCAGCGTGTTGTCGGTCGTGTGGTCGATGACGATCGTCGAACCCGTCCCGGTGATCGACCCGGCGAACTTCGCGTCGGCGGCCAGCACGGTCATCGGCTGGTCGAGGATCGACGACTCGTCCACGCGGTTCACCGTGATGTTGTGCAGCAGCGGGATCGACCAGCCCGTGTCGTCGTAGGGGCGCGGGTTCTCGGCCGGATACCACTGCAGGCCGAGGTACATCTCGATGATGCCGCGGTAGGGCTGGTCCATGCGCGCGACGTAGTCGCCCGCGTTGACCTGCGTGTCGCCGACCTTGAAGGCCGACGACGCGACGCTCACCTCGGCGCCTTCGCGCCGGATCAGGTTCACCAGCTCGGTCACGTCGGCGCGCTTCCGCTGGTCCTTCGGGATGACGTAGGCGTAGGGCGCCTGCGTCTTGCCGAGGTTCACCTGGTTCTGCATCTTCTTGTAGTAGTTCTCGAGGAACGTCTCCCGGTTCCGCGCGACGTAGTTGAGCGACGTCAGCACGCCCGACTGCTGCATGTTGACGTTCGACCGCATGTTCCACTGCACGTCGCCCGGGTTCGGGTTCGGCCGGTACCACTCGCGGCTCTGCGCGCCCGGCGTGCTGATGTTGTCGCCGTTCGCGCCGGTGTTGCCGCCGCTCTGCGTCTCGTAGAACCGGCCGATCGCGTTGTGCGAGACGCCGATCCAGAACATGTAGTTCGGGACCCAGCCGTCGTAGTAGTTGTAGGTCCAGACGCCCGGCACGCCCTTCTTCGTCAGCTCGACGATGTCGTTCTGCGCGAGCTGCCACCACTCGCCCACCTGGATGGGATCCACGATCGGGTTGTACGGCCCGGTGCCGGTCGAGGTGTAGAGCAGGTTCACCGACTCGTGCAGGTCGTGCAGCACCTGCGGGTGCATGTCCAGGAACGCCGCGAGCACGTTCTGCGAGAGCTTCAGGCCCTTGCCGATGCCGTCGCGGTTGTTGTCGTGCTGGACGTACTTGCCCCAGTAGACCATCGACGGCTGCGGCTGCCCGGCGCGCGCCGCGCGCTGGTTGTCCACCTGCCGGTCGTGCCCGTCCACCTCGGTCGTCGGCGTGAAGACGAAGATGACGTTGTTGCGGATCTGCTGGATGAACGGCGTCTCCTCGATCGCGAGGCGGTAGCCGAGTTCCATCAGCATCTCGACGCTGCCCGTCTCGCCGGAATGGATGCTGCCCGTCGCCCAGTAGATCGGCTTCGCCGTCTGGATGAGCGTGCGCGCCTGCGCGTCGGTCAGCTTCCGCGGGTCGGTCAGCTGCGCCGACATCTGCTTGAACTTGTCGAGGTCGCGGATCGTCGCCTCGTCGGCCACCGCGCACGCCCGCGTGTCCCGGCCCTCCTCCGTCTGGCCGATCGACCAGCACGTGACCCGCGGCGACGCCTTGGCGAGCGCGTCGAGATACGCGTAGACGTCCTTGCTGTAGGTGAGGTTGCCGTTCTCACCCGGGATGTACCCCAGGACCTTGAGCGGCGACGGCACGTTGGAGTCCGCCGGCAGCGGCATGTGATTGACGAGGTCAATCTCCATGCGCGGATCGGGCGTCTCGTCCAGGATCTTCTTCGTGTAAGCCTCGTCGAGGCGCTGCGACGCCGCGCGCCCCGCCTGGCCCGCCGAAAGGCTGCTCGCGCCGAGCGCGATGGCCAGGACGACGACGGCCGGAAGCCGCCGCGACACTGTCGTTCGTTTCATGGATCCCTCCACCGGAGACCCCTGGAGATGTCGAAATTGACGTACCCAGAAGGATGACGTGGCCGGTTATAGCACAATCGTCAGGACGCCGATCGCCCTGAAACCCGCGTCATTTCCAGTGGAGGTCTACGATTCCGGGTAGGACTACCCTCGCCGCCGTGAAGGCCGAACTGCTCGCCGGGCGCGGCGGGCCGACGGGGTCGTGGCCCTGGACCGTGCGGCTGCTCGACGCGGCCGACCGTCGCGCCGCCGGACACTGGCGCGTCGTGACGATCGACGCCGCCCGCGCGCTGTCCGTGTGGCTGCCGTCACACGCCGGGGAGCCCTGCCAGGGCGACCGGCTGACGCTCGTGACCGAGCCGGGCGCCACGGTGGCCGACGCGGCCGCCGCGTTCGCGCGCATCGAGGCCGCCTACGCGGAGGACAACCGCAGTTGCTGGTCGCGCATCACCCGCGCGGCCGGCGAGCCGTTCTCGCCGATCGCCCTGTGCCGCGAACCCGCGGATCCGGCCGGCGCCGCGAAGACACGGCCGCCCGAGGGTACGCTCTTCCACCTCGACGGCTTCCATCGCCTCGTCGGCTGGGCCTGGGCGGGACGCCTGGTGCCCGGCGCGGCGGTTCGCGCGTTCGTCGCGGACACGGCCGGATCCCGCCTCAGCTGATCCCGCCCCCGCCGCGCCCCGAGCGACCGGAGCCGCCGGATCGGCCCGATCCGCCGCCCGACCGTCCGTCTCCGCCCGATCCACCCGACCCCGACCCGCCGGACGCCCCCGGCTTCGGTCCGTCCGGCTTCGACGCGGGCTTCTCCGCCTCCCGCCGCGACGACGACGGCGTGTCCCAGGAACCTGGAGCCTTCTGGCCGCCCCAGCCCCAGTAGGTCGGCGACGGCGCGCGCGCCGCGGGTCGCGCGGCCGGCCCCACGTCGGCCCGCCCGCGATGCACCGGCACCGCGACGGGGACGACCACCGGCACCTCCACGTAGCGCGTGCGTTCGCGCGGCACCTCGACGCGTTGCTCGACCTGCTGCGACACGTTGATCTCGATCGGCGGTTCGTCCACGACCTCCGACACAGTCGTCAGGCCCTGTTCGAGGCGGCGCACATCGTCGATCGGATTCAGCGGCGCGTTCGGGTCCGGTTGCTCCGGCTGTGCCGCGACGCCTGGCGGCATCGCGTCCGGAAGCCCCGCCGCCGGTGCGCCAACGGGTGGCGATGCCTCGGGCGCGGCCGGCGCGGCGCCCGGTGGCGGCACGATCCGGGAGGGCTGCCCCACCGGGTCCCGCACGCCGATGCGCGGCGGCGGCGGAGGCAGCGCGCGGCGGGCGGTCGCGAGCATGGCGAGGATCACGCGCTCGCTGAGTCCCTGGCGACGCAGGTCCAGCACGTCCTGGGCCGTCAGGTGAAAGACCGATCCGTCGCTCTCGATGAGCGCGACGAGGATGTCGTCCGAGACGCCGGCGGCCTTCAGTTGCAGGAGGTCGCGGATCGTCGTCTGGGTCGCCCCGGAAACGCTGGCCCCGGCGAGGGCCAGCGCCAGTGCCAGGGCCGGAATCGACCGGAGGACTGTGCGCATGGCTGCACGACTTGCAGGATGCGGGCCGAGGAAGCCGGCGCGCGGGGCGGGATTTCGCGGTAGAAGGAAGGGGACGGTCCGGCCGCCCGGTGTGACCTCGAGGGGACGCCGATGTCCTCAGGGGCCGCCTTCGGGCCGGAAATCGGCCCGGCCCGGGCCGGGACCCGACGGTACGCGCCTTGCTCTGAACCGGGGTGCCATGACTTCACGGACTGCCGTCATTTCAGCCGTCGCCGCCGGTTGCATCGCCGCCGCCGGAGCAGGCGGCTTCTATGCGGTCCGCCTCGCGAGCGCCCCGCGGCCCGCCGACTCGGAATTCATGGACCTGGCCCAGGCTCAGCCGGCGTCCACCGCTGGCGCGGAATCGGCCACCACCGATGCCCGTGCGGCCGCCGCGGCGAGCGGCGAATCCGTGGAAGCCGCGCCGGCGGCCGCCACCGCGCCGCCCGCGCGGACGACGCCCCGGCCTCAGGAACCCGAACCGGCCCCGCCCCAGGTGGCGCCGCGTCCCTCGTCCAACCGCCCGGCAGCGCAGGCCGAACCGGCTGGCGCGCCGGCGCGCCGGCCCGAGGCTCCCCGGCCGGCCGCCGCGACGGCGCCGCCGGTCTCCGTGCCCGCGCTGCCGCCGGCGGTGACGCTCGATCCCGATGCCGCCGCGGCCACAAACGTCCCGCTGCCGCCGCCCCTGCCGCCGGCCGCGCCCGAGCCGCCGCGCTTCGTCGAGCTCGTCGTCCCCGAGGACGCGGTGATCGGCCTGCGGCTCGACTCGCAGATTTCCACGGAGACCGCCGAGGTCGAGGACCCGGTCGTGGCGCACGTCACGCGTGACGTCCTCGTGGACGACCGGATTGCGATTCCGGCGGACGCGCGGCTCGAGGGCAACGTCATCAGCGTCGAGCGCGGCGGCAAGTTCCGCGAGCGCGCGCGCCTCGGCATCCGCTTCACGACGCTGGTGCTCGGCGGCACGACGCGCGTCCGCATCGACACGGACGCGATCTACCGCGACGGCGAGTCGCCCGCGGGAGACGCCACGGCGAAGATCGGCGCGAGCGCGGTCGTCGGATCGATCCTCGGCGCCGTCATCGGCGGCAAGAAGGGCGCCGCGATCGGCGGCGCGGCCGGCGCGGCCGGCGGCACGGCGGTCGTGATGAAGGGCGACGGCAAGGACGTCGTCTTCGCCGCGGGCGCGCCGCTCACGGTGCGCCTGTCGAAGCCGGTCTCGATCCTGGTCGAACGCGAGCAGCAGTAGGCGATTGCCATCCACCGTGGCCATGTCCGGACCCGAGGCTGGATGGCAGGCGGCTGGATGGCAGAAGCCGCTCCGGCTTCTCCCCTTCGTGCTGCTGGGCAGCGCCGTCGCCGGGCCGCCGCGCGCGGAGGCCGTCCAGCAGTTTCGCAGCGCCACCAACACCGTCGCGATCTACGCGAGCGCCAGCGACCGGGCCGGCGCACCGGTGAGGGACCTGACCGCCGCGGACTTCGAGATCGAGGACGACGGCCGGAAGCAGGCCATCACGGTCTTCGAGAACGGCATCCAGCCGATCACGATCGCCGTCCTGGTTGACGCCAGTCCGAGCCTGTTTGCGGAGCGTCCGCTGGCGGCCGCGGCCGTGGCCGCGTTCGCGGGACGGCTGATTCCCGGCGACCGCGCGTGCCTCGGCACCTTCAATCAGTCCGTCTCCCTCGACCCTCGCTTCACGGATCGCGAAGACGTGCTCGTCGGGCACCTCGGCGACGGCGCCGCGCCGTGGCCCGCGGGCACGGCGGTCTGGGACGCCGTCGAGGCGGGTCGCCGCGCGCTCGAGACCGAAGGCGGCCGGCGGGTCATTCTCCTGCTGACCGACGGCGCCGACAACGCCAGTCGATCGGACCCGGACGCGATCCGGACCGCCCTGCAGCAGAGCGGCATGCTCGTCTTCGCCGTCGGCGTCCGCGGCCGCTTCGGGCTGGACATGACCGACCTCGGCGCGCTGGCCAACTCGACCGGCGGGCGGGCGTTGGAACTGGCCTCCCCGGCCGACGTTCCCGACGCCATGCGCCGCGTGGCCGACGAGCTGCACAACCAGTACGTGATCGGGTTCACGCCACGGGCGCTCGACGACCGCTGGCACCGCCTGAAGGTGAAGGTCCGGCGCGACGGCGTGACGGTGCGCACGACGCGGCTGTACTTCGCGGGCCGCCCGGAGGGCTCGCCTCGGTGACACGACTCCCGGTGCGCATCGCCGCCGTGATGGCCATCGCCGCGGCGACCGCGCTGGCTGCCGTGGCCCGCGGCCAGGCGGGCCAGGCGGGCGTGCTCTGGCTCGCCGTCAGCACGGTCGGACCGGACGGCCGGCTGCTCGCCGACCTGACCGCGGGAGACTTCGTCGTCGAGGATCACGGCGAGCCGCAGGAGGTCGCCGTCTTCCGGAACGATCCGATCCCGATCGCGGTGTCGATCATGGTGGACGTCAGCGCGAGCATGGAGGCGAACTACGGCCTGGTGCGGCGCGCGGTGAGCGCGCTCACGTCGCACTTCGAACCGGGCGACCGCGCCGTGATCGGCGCCTTCGACGCGTTGCCCTGGATCAGCCCGCGTTTCTCCGCCCGGCCCGAGGTCATCCAGCAGGACCTGGCCGTCGCGCTGAGCGGGACGGCGCTCTCCGGCACGCTGGGGCTGTGCGATGGCGACTGGATCGATCGGTCGTCCCTGTCCACCCGCAACACGGGCTCCGACTTCGGCGCCCGCACCGAGTTCGCGCGGCGCATGGCCATCCACGGCGGATCGGCGATCTGGGACGGCGCCGCCTGCGGCGTGAACGCCGCGGCGAGCGACGGCGAGACGCCGCGACGCATCGTGATCCTCGTCACCGACGGCATGGACACGATGAGCTTCAGCACGCTGCCCCAGGTCGTGGAGCGCGCCACGCGGTTCGGCGTGATGATCTACGCCGTCTCCCTGATGGGCGGCTACGGAATGGCCGGAGGCGATCTCCGGCAGCTCGCGGAGTCCACCGGCGGCGGCTACTTCTTCCTCACGGGCGGGGACGACGTCGCCGGGACCTTTCGGCGGATCGGCGACGAACTGCGACACCAGTACGTCCTCGGCGTCACCCCGACCGGCGCGCTGGACGGGCCGCATGAGCTCGTCGTCCGCGCGAACGTTCCGGGATCCCGCACGCGGTTCCGGCGGGTGACGCTCGGCGCGCCGGCCGCGCTGTCGGCGGCGACGGCCGATGCGAGGGCGACGCAGCGGGAGCCCGGCGCGCCCGTGGACGCCCCGCTGCCGGCGTCCTTCGACGGCCGGTCGGCGCGCCCGGCCGTCGTCGCCGCGGAGGCGCCCGCACCCGCCGCGGTGCGCTCGCCGGTGTGGGACATGCTCGACGCCTTCGCGTCGAGCACCTGGCACTCGGGCGAGGCGCCGCGGATGACGGCCGACCAGCTCCGCGGGATGGTGAACGGCCTGCGCCAAGGTGGCGACGCCTGGATCGCGGCCGCGCCGCCATCCGGCCGGGACGGCCGGCGCGTCGCCGCCGCCGGCTTCGTCCTCGACCTGCTCTATTCGCAGAACGATCCCGTCGCCTGGCTGGATCGGCAGCCGGCACCCGACCTGGTGGACTGGGGCGCGAGGACCCTTCAGGCCATGCCGCCGTCGCCCGAGGAGCGGCTCTGGTACTTCGGCGTGCTGGCGCTGTGCGAACGTGGCGGCGCCGCGTCGCTCCTCGAGCGTACGGCTCGTCGCGCCGCCGGGCGATTCCCGGACGAGGCGCGATTCGTCCTCGCGCGCGCCATCGCGGAGGACCTGCGGACCTGGCCCGAGGAACGCGACGTGCGGGCTTTCCGCCCCGCATCGGACGTCACGGCCCGGCTCATCGCGCGCTACGAGGAAGCCGCCGCTCTCACGTCCGTCGCGGCCGAGGCGACCTTGCGGCTGGCGTACTTCGATCTCCGCCGTGGCCGGGTGGACGCGGCGCTCGAGCGGTTCGGCACGATCGACCGCGCCCTCGTCGCCGGCGACGTCACGCTGCGGTTCTGGGTGCACCTGCTCAACGGCCGTGCCCTGGAGCAGGCCGGCCGGCTGGAGGACGCCATCGAGTCGTACCGGCTGGCGCTCGACGATGTGCCCGCGGCCACGTCGGCGCGCAGCGCGCTCATCGCCGCGCTGTCGGCCGCGGGTCGGGGTCCCGAAGCCACCCGGCTGGCCCGCGAGACCCTGCTGACGCCGGGCGCCGCGATCGACCCGTGGACCATCTACGTCGAACCCGACATGCGCTTCTGGGCCGCGATCGCGGACCGCCTGCGCGAGGCCGTCACGCGATGACGATGATGCCGCGGCGGGCCATCCTCATTCCGCTGGTCACGTCGATCTCGGCCGTCGTGGCCGCGCAGGGACAGGTCTTTCGAACGGCGGTGGACGCGGTGTCGATTCCGGTCTCGGTCACCGACGGCAACCGTCCCGTCGCCGGCCTGAGCGCGGCCGACTTCGAGGTCACGGACAACGGCGCCATCCAGGACGTCGCCGTCGAACGGGTCGAGCACCTGCCGACCGACATCACGTTCCTCGTGGACGTCAGCGGCAGCGTCAACGGCCGCGCGCTGGAGCGCATCAGGCAGGATCTGCAGGAGATGGCGCGGCTCGCGGCGCCGAACGATCGCGTGCGGATCGTCACGTTCGCCCGCGACGCGGTGGACCTCTTCGGCCTGGTGCCGGGCGGGGCGACGCTCGACTTCGCCCGAATGGCCCCCGGCGGCACGACGTCCTTCTACGACGCGCTCGTCGCGGTGCTGGCGGGCACCACCGGCAACGGTCGTCCCCAGATGGTGTTCGCGCTGACCGACGGCCGCGACACGTCCAGCTTCACCACGGCCTCGCACGTGGCGGCCGTGGCGGCGCGGTCGGGCGCGGTGCTGTGCATCACGCTGGTGCGGTCGAGCAACCCGCTCGTGCGCGAGGGCGGCGCGGCCGGGACGGAGGATCCGCTGGCCGGCGAGCGGAGCGTCGTGGACGTCCCGGCGTCCTCGGCGATGTCGGCGGTCGCGGGCGGAACCCTGCCGGTGATCTCGGGGCCGACGTCGATGACGCTGTCGGTCTCCCGCAGCGCCGGGCCGTTCGCGGGTGGCCCCGCGCTGCCGGCCCTTCGCGCCGCGGCGGCGGCGACGGGCGGCGTGGTCGAGACCGACTCGACGCGGACCCCGGCGCCGGAGCTCTTCCGACGGATGCTCGACGACTTCAGGGCCAGCTACCTGATCACCTACTTCCTCACGGGCACGGAACGGGCCGGGACGCACGAGGTGAGCGTGCGCGTGAAGGGCCACCCCGGATACACGGTTCGCGCCCGTCGCACGTACGGGTCGTAGGCCTCATCACCCGGCGCGCCGGCCCGGCTCAGGCGTCCGGCGGCGCGATCCGCCACAGCTCCACCCACCCGCCGCCGGCGTGCCCGTCCTCCCGCCGCTCGAGCGCGGTCAGCCCGTGCAGCGGGACGTCCGCGCCGGGCCCGGCCATCGCGCGCGCGAGCGCGGGCAGGTGCGGGCGGTGGCCGGCGAGCACGACGTCGCGCGTCTCCGGTCCGAGCTCGGCCAGCAGCCAGGCCGGCGGGTCGTCGGGCCGGAGGCCGCGAATCATGCGGAACTCGGCCATCGGCTGGCACGCGCGGAGCACGGCCTCGGCGGTCTGGCGCGCGCGGAGCTTGCCGCTGTGCCAGATCGCCGCGGGCAGGACGCCCCGGGCGCGCGCCTCGGCCGCGACCCACGCGGCCTGTTCCAGGCCGCGCGACGAGAGCGGGCGCTGCGGGTCCACGTCCGGCCCGAGCGCCTCGGCATGGTGAAGCAGATACACACGCGCCATCGGCGTTTGCTAGTGTAGTGCCCTCCGTGCCGGCCTCGCCGATTCCGCGCCGTGCCGTGGCGTCCTGGGTGCTCTACGACCTGGCGAACACGATCTTCTCGATGGGGGTCGTCTCGCTCTACTTCTCGTTCTACGTCGGCGACGCGGTGTCGGCCACCGACACCGACATCGTCTACGGCGCGATCCAGGCCGTGTCGATGGGCCTGATCTTCGTCCTCTCGCCGCTGCTCGGCGCGATGACCGACCGCGCGCGGCGACGGATGCCGTTCCTCGTGTGGAGCACGCTCATCTGCTGCGCGTGCACGGCGCTCATGGCACGCGGCGGCTTCGCGGTCTCGGCCGCGCTCTTCATCCTGGCGAACGCGGCCTACCAGGCGGGCCTGCAGTTCTACGACGCGCTGCTGCCGGAAGTGAGCACGGAGGAGAACCGCGGCTACGTCGGCGGCATCGGCGTCGGCGTCGGCTACCTCGGGTCCTACCTCGCCGTGGCGCTGGGCTTCTTCTTCCCGGCCGACGCGCACGCGGCGATCTTCACCAGCATCGCGGTGGCCTTCCTGCTGTTCGCGCTGCCCTGCTTCTACTTCGTCCGCGAGCGCGGCAACCCGAACCCGCGCCCGGTGTTCGGCTGGCGCGTGGTTCGCGAGTCCACGCGCGAGACGCTGGCCACGCTCCGGTCGAGCCGGGGCTACCCCGGGCTGCTCCGGTTCCTGGTCGGCCGCGTGTTCTACACCGACGCGATCAACACGGTGATCGCCTACATGGCGCTCTACGCGACCGGCGTGTCGATGGCCGGCGGCCTGACGGAAGCCGAGGGACAGAACCAGGCGCGGCTCGTGATGCTCGCGGCCATCTCCTTCGCGGTGGTCGGCGGCTTCGTGTGGGGCCGGCTCGCGGATCGCCTCGGCCCGAAGCGCACGCTGACGTGGGTCCTGCGGCTCTGGCTGGTCACCTTCACGCTCGCCTCGCTCACGGGCCTGCTCCGCCTGCCGATCGCGATGCTCTACCTGGTCGGCATCCTCGCGGGCATCGCGCTCGGCGGCACGTGGGCGGCGGATCGGCCCTACATGCTGCGGCTCACGCCGCCCCACCGGGTCGGCGAGTTCTACGGCCTCTACGGCATGGTCGGCCGGTTCTCGGCCGTCACCGGCCCGGTGCTCTGGGTGGCGGTGATGACCGTGTCGGTGAAATGGCTCGGGCTGGCGGTGCTGACCGGCCAGGGCCTCGCGATCGCGACGCTGCTCGGGATGATCGTCGTCAGCATGCGGATCCTCGCGCCGGTCACCGACGACCGGCGCGACTGGGCCCGCCTCGCGGCCGCCGGCGACGGTCCGCGGCCGTGACCGGCGTGCGGCGCGCCGCCGTCATCTTCATCTTCGTCACGATCCTGCTCGACATGCTCGCGCTCGGGATGATCATCCCGGTGCTGCCGCGGCTGATCGAGGACTTCGAGGGCGGCAACACGGCGCGGGCGGCCGAGCTGGTCGGCGTGTTCGGCACCGTCTGGGCGCTCATGCAGTTCGTCGCGTCGCCGGTGCTGGGCGCGCTGTCCGATCGCTTCGGCCGGCGGCCCGTCGTCCTGCTGTCGAACGTCGGGCTCGGACTCGACTACGTGCTGATGGCGCTGGCGCCGACGCTCGGGTGGCTGTTCGTCGGCCGCGTGATCTCGGGCATCACCTCCGCCAGCGTCGTCACCGGGTTCGCGTACATCGCCGACGTGACGACGCCGGATCGGCGCGCGCGATCGTTCGGCCTCGTGGGCGCGGCCTTCGGCGTCGGCTTCATCGTCGGGCCCGCGCTCGGCGGCATGCTGGCCGCCGTGCACCCGCGGATGCCCTTCTGGGCGGCGGGGGCGTTCAGCCTGACCAATGCCCTGTACGGCCTGTTCGTCCTGCCCGAATCACTGCCGCCCGAGCGCCGCAGCGCGTTCTCGTGGCGGCGCGCCAATCCCCTCGGGTCGCTCCGGTTCCTGCGCGCGGAACCGCAGCTGCGCGGCCTGGCGGTCGTGCACTTCCTCTATTACGTCGCCCACCAGGCGCTGCCCACGGTGTTCGTGCTCTACGCCGGCTACCGGTACGACTGGACCACGACCGAGGTCGGCTGGTCGCTCGCCGCGGTCGGCGTCGTCTCGGCGCTCGTGCAGGGCGGACTGGTGGGCCCGATCGTGAAGCGCTTCGGCGAACGGCTGACGCTCGTCACCGGCCTCTCGCTCGGCGCCATCGGCTTCGCGATCTACGGCCTCGCGCCGACCGGCCTGTGGTTCGCGGCCGGCATTCCGATCATGTCGCTCTGGGGCCTCTACGGTCCGGCGGCGCAGGGCCTGATGACGCAGCGGGTGACGCCCGCCGAGCAGGGCCGGCTGCAGGGCGCGCTCAGCAGCATCTCCGGCCTCACCGGCATCGTCGGCCCCGGCCTGTTCTCGGTGACGTTCGCGGCGACGATCGGCCGCTACCGCGACTGGCACCTGCCGGGTGGCGCGTTCCTGCTCGCCTCGCTCCTGCTCGTGGCCGCGGTCGCGCTCGGCTGGCGCGCGACGCGCGGCCCGGCCGCGCTCAGCGTCCCGGGCCCTGACCCAGCCGCGACAGCATGACCGCGGTGCGCTTCGCCTGCACGGCGAGCACCGTGAGGTCCGCGGTCTCCTCCACCGTGTGGCCGCCGGTGCCCTTGAGGCCCGCGGCGTCCATCACCATCGGCACGTGCTCGGCGATGAACGACACGTCGGCCGCGCCGGCGCGGTCCGGGCTCACCGGCGTCACCGCGCCCAGCCCCAGGTCGCGGCTCGCGCGGTCGAACTCCGCGAGCAGCCGCTCGTTGCCCTCGGTCGGCGCCATCGGCGGGTAGCCCTCGTCGAACGTGATCGTGGCCGACGTGCGCGGCAGCGACTCGCGGACGATCGCGGCCATCGCCTCGCGGGCGCGCGCGAACTGCGCCGGCGAGAGCGCGCGCAGGTCGCCCAGGACGCGCGCGTGCTCGGCGATCACGTTCGTCTTGCCGAACGCCTCGCCGCGCGACGTGGCCGGGTCGAGATCCGCGGTCGTGCCGCCGACGATGACGCCGGGGTTGAAGGTGAGGTACTCCTCGCTCGAGAGCTTCGTGCGGAACGCGTCGAGGATGCGCGCGGCCTCGAAGATCGCGCCGGCCCCGAGCTCCGGCTTGAAGATCTGCGACGAGTGACCCGGCGTGCCCGTCACCTCCAGCGCCCAGCCGGTGGTGCCGCGGCGCGCGATCACCGCGTGGTCACGCTGCCCGTCGCCGTCCTCGAACCCGATGGCCGCCGCCGCGCCCTGCGCCTCGGCGACGAGCGCCGCGCGCGCCTGCGCCAGCGGCCGGCCCGCGGCCTCCTCGTCGCCGGTCATCACGACGACGATGTTGAGCGCGTCGAGCCGGCCGGCGGCCCGCAGGGCCTTGAGCGCCTGCAGGATGACCACGTCGCCGCCCTTCATGTCGATCACGCCCGGGCCCCGCGCCTTGTCGCCCGGCAGCCGCTCGAACGTCTGGAACGGGCTGTCGGGCTCGAAGACCGTGTCCAGGTGCCCGATGAGCAGCAGCTTCGGGCCGTTCGCGCGATGCCGCGCGATCAGGTGCCCGGCGCGGTGCACCGAGGCGCCGTCCGCCCACTCGGTCTCGAACCCGAGCGCCTCGAACTCGGCCCGGAACACGTCGCCCACCCGCCGCACGCCAGCCAGGTTCTGCGTGCCGCTGTTGATGTTGACGACCCGCTCGAGCAGGGCGATGCCCTCCTCGGCGTGCTCGTCCACCCACGCCGCCATCGCGCGCTCGGCCGCCGTGAGCCCTGACTGACCCGCGCCTGCCGGCGCGGCGAGCGGCGGACGCGCCGACCCGGCAGGCGCGGCGAGCGGCGGAGCCGACCCGGACAGGGCCAGCACGGACGCGAAGACGACGGTGGCCGCCGGCAGGCGGCGGAACGGACGGGATGCGAGTCTCATGATCGATCGGGTTCCGTGAAGCATCAGGGTTACCGTGCCTTCCGCCGTGCGGCCGGCCTGGGTTGCGCGGCCGGCTTGGGGCGCGCGGCCGCCTCGGCGCGCGCGGCCGTCTTGCGGGGCGCGGCCGTCTTGCGGGGCGCGGCCGCCGCCCGTTGGCGGCGCGCGAGGTCCGCGATCGACCGCCGCACGAGCTGCGTCAGCACCGGCAGGCGCACGTCGTCGAGCGACTTGAGGTACAGGCACGACCGCCCGGCCTTGTAGCGCCCGAGCTTCGGCATCAGGTCCGGATGGTCGAGCCCGGCCATCACGTAGACCGTCAGGTCCCGCTTGCGGGGCGAGAACCCGGTGAGGAACCAGGACCCTTCGTGTCCGCTGTCGTACCGGTAGTGGAACTCGCCGAAGCCGACGATGGCGTCGCCCCAGAGCCGCGGCTTCTCGCCGGTCAGGCGCGTCATCAGACGCGCGAGCGACTGGCACTCGCGCCGGCGATCAGGATCGGGGATGGCGTTCAGGAAGGCCGCGACGCTCGCGCGGCCCGGACGGGTCTTGAGCTCGGCCATGGGTCTCCGATCATTCTATGGCGACGGTCGCGGCGGCGCGCCGGCGGTCGAACCAGGCCAGGCCGAGGACGCCGGCGATCGCGCCGTCCATCGCCCCCACGGCCGCGAGCCCGAGCACGTAGGTCGGCCCGGCCGCCAGGCCGCGCGCGCCGTTGAGCACGGCGCCGCACGCCGCCGCCAGCAGCACCACCACCGCCGCACGGACGATCGGACCGGCGTCGGCGATCGCGGCGCGGCGGACGCTGACGTCGAGCGACCGCCACCACGACGCCAGCCACGCCGCCACGACCGCCCCGCCAACCGCCGTGCTCAGGTGCTGGACGACGCGGTACCAGGCCACCACGCGGCCGCCCAGCACCAGGCCGTGGTCGCGCAGGAACGGCACGAGCCGCACGCCCCAGTCCCCGGCGTGCGTGAAGCCGTCCCACGCCACGTGCGTCATCGCGCCGATCACGATCGCGAGGACGACGGCGCCCGCCGAGGGCCGGGGACCGGCCAGCATCGGCTGGAGCACGCCCGGCGCGCGGCGCAGCAGGGCGGGACGATCCACCGGTCCAGCACCGCCACGATGAGCAGCGAGACGGGCAGGCAGAACACGACGATGCCGAGCGGCGTGTGGAAGTTGCGGCCCGCCGGCGCGAGGCGGATCAGGTACTCGACGTCGGGCGACATCATCCCGACGACGAGCGGCGCGAGCGGCAGCGCCGGCAGCATCCGCCGCACCGGCCAGGCGGCCGCCGCGTGGCACGGGGTCAGGGGCATCCTGGGATTCGGGTCCGTCAGAGTTCGAACCGGTAGCCCGGGTCGACCTGCTGGTGCAGGACCAGAATCTCATGAATGTCGAAGGGATGGGTGGGCCGGCCGGTCAGCTCGTTCCGGAGCACCTGGTAGACGTGCGCCAGGCCGCCCGCGTCGTCGATGTCCACGTCGGCGACCCAGTCGGCCGGCCCCGCGAAGAACGTCAGCTGCAGGTTGCCGTAGTGGTCGCGCGTCTTGAAGCTGCCGGCGTGCGTGTAGCCGGGCGGCGGATGGTGCAGCGACCCGGAGACCGCCTCGAAGAACCCGTTGGCCGCCGCGTTCTTGACCTCGTCGCGCAGCGCCTGCGGCACGACCACGAAGAAGCGGTCGCCCCGCAGGTCGCGCAGCTCGCGCAGGTGGGCGAGCACGACGGTGCCGTCCGACAGCGGCGTCACGCGGCACTTCGCGGCGATGTTCAGCAGGCCGGCGCCGCGGATGTCGTCGAGGCGGCGGTACAGCTCGTAGCCGGCGAAGCCCTCGAACCCGGCCACGTGCGGGCTGGCCTCGAGCAGCCGCCGCAGGTCCGGCACCAGTTCGTCGTAGTCCGGGAAGTGCACCGAGGTCACGCGCGAGGGATCGACCGCGAACCAGAGGAACGCCTCGGTCTCGCCCGATCCGGCGACCTGGAGGAACCCGCCGGACGCGAGGTAGCCGGCCGGGTCGGCCTCCATGCGGTACCAGCCGTTCGGCGCGCCCGGCAGGCCGGTGATGACGAGCGGCTCGCGCGGCGCGCTCCGCACCGACCAGACGAGGCCGTTGGTCAGGTTGCGGAACATCACGAGGGCTTCCTCGTCGATCGGGTCGCTGAACGCGTCGAGCAGGTGCAGGCGGACGGTGGGGGCGGGCGGCATGGCGCGGTCCTCCTCGATCTCGATGGCCGGTTCAGAGTCCGGCGATCACGTGGCCGGCGATGTGCTCGGCGAGCGCGGCGATCGTCCGCGACGGGTTGAGCCCGATGGCCTTCGGCACGATCGCGCCGTCGGCGACGAACAGGCCCGGATGGCCGAAGACCTCGCCGCGCGCGTCCACCACGCCCTGCGCCGGCGTCGCGCCCATCGCGCAGCCGCCGAGCGGGTGCGGAGTGATCAGGTCGCGCGCGATCGTCCACGGCAGCGGCGTCAGCGCGAGGCCCGCCGTGTGCATGGCCAGCTTGCGGTGCACCGACGCCACCGCGTTGATCGTGGCCTCGGACCCGGCGACGTTCCAGGCGAGTGCGAGCCGGTTGTTCTGCAGCGACAGCGTCCCGTCGGCCGCGTCGCGCGACTGCGCGAACCACGGCATGACCCGCCGGATGATGTTGATGCGGCCGAGGACGGGCAGCAGCGACGCCGTGATCTGCCGCATCGTCGGCGACGCGGTCGGGTCGGCGGCGTGGCGCTCGAGCGCGTCCGGCGCGAGGCCGGGGAAGCCGCCGTCCTCGACGAAGATCGGCTGGCCCATGTACTCGCCGTCGAGCAGGTCGATGGCCGCGGTGATCGTGGGCCCGCGCGACGGCTCGACCTCGCGCAGCGGGTGCACGGCCGGCGTGAGGAAGTCGCCGTTGCTGCTCCACCGCTGGCCGAGGCGCTGGCTCACCGCCGGCAGCCCGCCGTTCGCGCGGGAGCGCAGCAGGATCTCGGTGGACCCGAGCGAGCCGGCCGCGACGATCACCCGCCGGGCCGTCAGGAGCCGTGCCTGGAGCGCGGGGCCGACGATCTCGCGCGCGTCCACTTCGAAGAGCCCGCCGGCCGTCGTGCGGATCTCGCGGACGATGTGCCCCGGCCGGATGACCGCGCCACGCTGGCGCGCGACGGCGAGGTAGTTGAAGTCGAGCGAGTTGCGCGCCTTCACCGGGCAGCCGATGTCGCACTCGCCCAGATGCACGCACGTCCCCTGGGTCACGCCATGCAGGTTGGGCTCGGCCACGGACTTGGCATGGTCGTGCGGATTCGGCTGGTCGTACGTCCACGCCGGGTCGAACCGCACCGCGAGGTCGAGCGGCCGGAACCGGTGCTGCCAGCCCGCCTGGGTCGCGGCGTCGCGGAGCAGCCGCGTCCGTTCCGGCCACTGCGCCTGTGGGACCGGGCGCACCTCCATCATCCGGCCCACCTCGGCGTAGTGCGGGGCGAGCATGTCGTAGGTCACGCCGGGCGGCCAGCCTACCGTGAACGTGTCGGGCTTCGCTTCGACGGAGATGTTCGCGTAGACCAGCGATCCGCCGCCGACGCCGGCGCCCTGGATGACGGTCATGTGCGGGAACATCCGCACGTCGAACCAGCCCGAGCGTTCGGTCGGCGCCGTGTCGTCCCAGATCCACGGGTCGTCGAGCTGCCTCGGGAAGTTGCCCGGATGCCACTCGCGGCCGCGCTCGAGCACGATGACGCTGGCGCCGGCCTCCGCCAGCCGGCAGGCCGTCACCGCCCCGCCGAATCCCGATCCGATGACGATCACGTCAGCATCAGGCACTGGGGGAACTCCTTGCGAAACTTTGAAGTTCGAAGTTCGAAGTTCGAACTTCGGTGGGCGCCCCTGCGGGTCGCCGACCTTCGGGAACTTCTGCGAGACTCGCAGCTTCAGCGTGCGAACTTCAAACCAAGGTCGGTCGAGCGAAGCGAAGACCCACCACGGTTCCAAGTTCGCAGTTCGAACTTCAAAGTTTCGCAGGAGTTCTCAGATCCCAAGCATTCCTCCATACACCTCGCGCAGCTTGCCGAGGAACAGCTCGCCGAACCGGGCCAGGCCCTGGAGCTGCGCCAGCGGCGTCGGCCCCTGCACGCGGAACGTCGTGAGCTGTTTCAGGAAGTCCAGGAAGCCGATTCGGATGATGCCGGTGGCCACGCGCGCCGCCGGGGTCTCGGTGCCGGGCGCCAGGTGGCCCGTGTAGATCGCGGTGAAGAGCGTGGTCGTGTCGTCCCAGACCTCGGGCGTCGGGCGGTCGTCGGCGACGGACTTGACGCCGACGATCGTGTGCTTCGCGCCGTTGGCGTGGCGGACGAACAGGCGGTACCGCATCTCCTTCTGGCGCGGGTCGGCGGCATGGACCAGGAGCTGGAAATGCCCCGCGTCCACGGGTACCTTGCCGCCGAGGATCGGCGAGTCCACGTCGCCCGTGATCGCGGCCTGGTGATTCGGGTCGACGACGAACTGGTCGACGTCGGCCACCTGGACGGTCAGGGTGACGTCGAGCGACGTCCCGGCGGCCTTGCCGGCGTCATAGCCGCCCTGGAAGTCGCCGACCGGTCCGACGAAGCCGCGCATGTGCTCGGTGAACTGAAGGCTGGTGACCGCGGCCGGCGCCGGCGCTGGCAGCGGCGCGGGCGCGGCGAGCGGGATGCCCTGCGCCGCGCACCAGGCCCGCGCGGTCTCCACGCCCTGGTTGACGGCCTCCGCCATCCGGTCGCGCGAGAAGTTGAAGAGGTAGTGGACCGGCACCTCGGCCTGGATGAGTTTCAGCGCGATCGGCCGGCCGAACTCGCCGGCACGCCCGGCGGCAATCTCGGCGTTGTTCTGCTCCAGCCGTCGCCAGAACGCGAAGAAGTTCGTGTCGGCGACGGTCTCGATGATGTGGAAGTACTGCGCCAGGAACCCCGGCCGGTATTCGTCGCGGGTGCTGACCGTCCAGATGGCCCAGATCTCGTCGGCGCCGCGCCGCACCGCCTCCTCGAGGTTCGCGTCGCACGCGTAGACCGCGTCGAAGTAGGTATCGCCGTTGATCCGGACGGGCGGGAACCACATCGGCAGCGAGATCGCGCTGATGAGCCGATCCTCGTCCATCGCGTCCTGGGTGACCACCTCCAGGCGCTTCTTCGAGTAGTTGTAGAGGTTGAACGTCCCGAGTCTGGCGCCGGCCCGAATCGTCGGCCAGTCGATCCCCCACGCCGGCAGCACGTTCGCGCGGAAGGCGTCGTAGGTGAAGAACGACTGCCGGTGGCTGAACTCACCCGGCCCGTCCAGGTTGAGGTCGGTCGGCAGGAACGGGTCGTACGCCCGCCAGGCGTCCGCGATCCGGGTCCCCGTGTAGCCCTGGCAGTACATCGCCAGGTTCAGGCAGCCGCCGCTCGCGCCATCGGCGTGATCGAACGTCAGCCCCGCCTCGTCCAGCCAGACCTGCAGCACGCCAGCCTGGAAGGCCACCTTGAGCCCCCCGCCGGCCAGAATCAGTGATCGCTTGGGCACGACACACCTCGATCCGCGCCGGGGAGGCGGCGCGAGTACACCTGTAGTGCCGGGGAGAGGGGATACATATCACACGCGCATTGAAGGATTGAAGATCGGTGATTGAGGATTGATTGGGGATTTGGGATTGGGAGATTGGGAGATTGGAAGCCAATTGCGGATTGCGCGATTGGTGATTGGTGATTGGTGATTGGGAGATTGGGAGATTGGTGATTGGCGCTTGCCTGGGACACTAGGCGCCGATCAGGTTCGGGTTCGCCGTGTTCACGTTCCGCTTCAGGAGCACCTTGTCCTCCTGCTTCCAGAAAAAGCTCACCGTCGCGTCCTGGGAGACGACGAACGCGGCGGCGCTGCGGGCGACGGCCACGCAGCGGAGGGCGGACCGGTGCCGCATGCCGAAGTTCTCGCTGTCGACCGGCGGCCAGTCCTGGATGCGGCGCGGGCGGCCCACCACCTCGTACGCCGTGACCGGCCGGGCGGCGTCGAGCACGATCTCCGTGCCGAAGCCCACTAGTCGCAGGTCCGACTGCAGCACGATGGCGCCGTCGACCGACCCGAGGCGCGCGACCAGGTCGGCGGCGTCGGCGAGGTCCTCCTCGGCGATGAGCGCGGCGTTCTGCAGGTGCGAGAGTCCGGCGCGCTCCGCGCTGGTCCCGCTCGCGCGCAGGGCCCAGCGGGCGTCCGCGAGCTCCTGCCGGGCGTTCATGAAGCTGACGAACCGGTCGGCCAGTGCCGACCCGCGGTCGCTGACGTCGAACTTGACGCGCACCGGCAGCGTCCCGACGTCGTCGGGCGCGACCAGCAGCAGCGCGCCGCCGTGTCCGCGCTCGCGCATGCCGTTGACGATGCAGAGGATCGTGTTGAGGTGCGCGGTCCAGAGGAAGTCCGACGTCTCGCGGATCGGCTCGTGCGTCGGGGGACGCAGCCGCGGCTGCAGCGACTGCTCGCCCTTCGCGAGGATGTCGCTCACCGGCAGGAACTCGAGGCCCGAGAACGCGAGCTGGTCGTGCAGCTCGCCCGCGCGCAGCGACGCGAGCTTGATGCCGCCGCGGTAGATGTGCAGCTCGCCCGTGTCGCGAACGTCCACCGTCAGCGCGTACGGCGCCGGCCGGTGATAGAACGACCGGCCGCTGCGCGCCCGCGCGAGGTTGCTGCCCACGTTCAGCACGCCGGCAATTTCGCAGTGCTCGAGGCCCGACCCCGCCGACGGAAAGCGCACCAGGATCGCGGCATTCGACGGGCTCACCGCGGGCGCCAGCGCGCGCAGGGTCTCCACGGTCAGCGGACGCGGCTCCTGGAACGGCACCACCGCGACCGGCTCGTCCTGCCCGTCGCGCGGCACCTCGAGGTCCGGCGCGCAGCACAGCACGAACCGCAGCTCCCGGTCCTCTTCGCGCTCCAGGCTGGCGAAGAACGCCGTCTCGAGAATGTGCCGCAGGTCGTCGGGCGCCGGGAGCGGGGGCGCGGGCCGGTCGTGGCGCGAGACGAACGTGTTCCACCGCTCGGTGACCTGACCGGCGAGGTGCGTGGGGAAGGCGTAGGCCATCGACGTCAGGCGGCGGGCTGCCGGTGCCGGTCGATCCAGTAGCCCCAGGCGACGACCAGCCACAGGGCCTCGGCCGACCAGGCCACCGCGGACGCGCTCGGCGGCGGGGGCCCGAGCAGGTTGGCGACGTAGACCAGCGAGAGGAACGCGACGAGCGACCAGAACGCGACGCGGCCCGTGCGGTCACGCGCGGCCGTCGCCCGCGCGTAGATCCAGACCCCCGCCGCGAACATCCCGCCCTCGACCGCGGCGGTCGCCGGCAGCGAATTCCAGAGTCCGAGCCCGAGCCGGGTCGCGTCCCACGGCGTCACCGGCATGTCCGGCCCGTGCGAGGCGACGTCGAGCACCCAGTGACTCAGCACCACGCCCGCCAGCGTCACCAGCACCGTCGTGGACGCGGCCGCCGGGCGCAGCAGGCGGTAGAGCCCCGCCAGCGCGGCGCCCCAGACAGCCAGCGCGAGGAGGCTGTGCGACCAGGGATACGAGACGAAGCGCAACGGGGTGACCACGGTGTTGCCCGGATCGATCTGGACCACCTCCACCCCGGCCAGCACCAGGGTGGGCCAGATGAGATCCGCGAGCTGGCACGCCAGGAACAGCGTGCCGAGCGACACGGCCGGCGCCACGCGCTTGGCGCCGAAGCCGACGGCGTAGTGGCCGATGAACACGCGTCAGAAATGGTACTCGAACCCGGCGATGGGGAAGACCCCCATCTGCTCCTGGACCCGGACGCGCCCGAGCCGGCGATTCCAGGTGTAGCCGGCGACGTTGCGGCGATTGGTCACGTTCTGGACGCCCGCGAACACGACGAAGGGCCGGCCTTCGGACCGGAACCGGCGCTCGGCGCGCAGATCCAGGCGGAAGTAGTCGGGCGCGCGCCGCGCGCTCACGCGGGCCAGGTCGTAGATCCCGCGCCCGGCCGCCGCCGACAGCCCCTCGTCGTACGGCGTGTACGGCCGGCCGCCGAGCCAGGCCAGCCTGGCCGAGACCGTCCACGCCGCCGCCGGCCGGACGCCGCCGTCGAGGTTGAGGACGACCGGGTAGTCGTACGCGCCGGGCCGCCGCACGCCGTCGGCCGCCGCGTGCCGCGCCCGCGCGATCGCGAGATTGGCCTGGCCGAACCACCGGCCGGCGGTCGCGTTCTCGACGATCAGCTCGACGCCCTCCGCACGACCGCTGCCGGCACTGACCAGCGGAAACAGCACCTCGCGCACGTTGAACGTGTCGCCGACGTTGGCGAGCGACAGCGTCGGGAACTGGCTCGAGACCGGGTAGTCGGCGTAGCGCTTGACGTAGGCCTCGACACCGACCCGCGTGTCGTCCGTCAGCTGGACCGAGAGACCCGTGACGAGATGGTCGGCCCGGATCGGCGCGAGCGACGCGTTCGACGGAAACGCGGTGACGAACAGGAACGGCGGCTGCTGGTGATACCGCCCGGCGCTCGCGCGCCACGAGACGCGATCCGTCAGGCGATAGCTGACGCCGGCGCGCGGGCTCCAGGTCGTGCGCCCGAGCAGCCGGTAGTCGTCGATCCGGAGGCCGGTCGTGAGGTTGAGCCGCGGCGTCAGGTCGCGCGTGACCTGCACGTACGCGCCCGTCTGCGTCGTCGTGAACACCCGGTCCAGCGCGAACGGGTTCACGCCCGGCTCGAGCGAGTACGGGCTGTCGTTGCCGAGGGGCGCGCCGGTGTCATACCGCAGCCGGAACACCTTGAACGCGCCACCGGCCTGCACCTTGCCCAGTCGCCCGGCGGCGATCGTGAGGTCGTACTTCACCGTCGTCTCGTGCTCGGTGCTGCCCTCGCGGAAGACGACCGGCCCCCGGGCGATGACCTCGTCCACGGGGACCTCCGGCGGCGGCACGCCATCGCGGACCAGGTCCTTGACGGTCGAGTCCACCGTCGCGACCGAGTGCGAGACGCCCAGCAGGCCCACGCCGCGCGAGAACAGCCGCTGCCAGTTCACGCCGGTCGCGCTGCGCCGGCCCCGATACCGGATGTCGAAGTCGGCCAGCTCCTCCTCGAGATCGGTGTCCGGCGCGAGGCCGAGCCGGATGCGATCCACGCCGGACACGTTCACCGCCCACACCCGGTCGCGCGGCGTGACGTCGAACACGAGCTTGCCGTTGAACGTGTAGAGGACCGGCACGCCGCCGACGCCGATGTCGTCGGTGACCAGGTCGAGGAAGCTCCGGCGGAGCGAGACGATCCACGACCCGCGACCACGGGCCACCGGCCCCTCGAGGATGGCTCCGGCGCCGGCGAAGCCGAGCGTGGCCTGGCCGTGGAACCCGTCGCGGCGGCCCTCGCGCTGGCTGACCTGCAGCACGCTCGAGACCCGGTTGGTGAACGGGGCCGGATAGCCGCCGGTCAGGAACGTCACGTCCTGGATCAACCCCGCGTCGAGCAGGCTCACGGTGCCGCCGGCGGAGGTGAAGTTCGCGAACGCGTTGATGTTCGGAATCTCGACGTTGTCCACGACGAACAGGTTCTCGAGCGGGCTGCCGCCGCGCACGATGATGTCGTTGCGGAAGTCGTTGGCGCCGATGACCACGCCGGGCAGCGCCTGCACGTAGCGGGAGACGTCCTGGAGGGCGCCGGCGCTGGACTGGATCGCCGCGCGCGTGACGAGGAAGGCGGACGTCTTCACCTCCTCGGGCGCGATGAACGCCGGGGCCGTGACGGTGACCGTCTCGGCCACCGCCGCGTGGCGCGGCAGCGTCACCTGGACGACGGCTTCCACGCCCGCGCGGACCGCCACCCGCGTCCCGGTCAACCGCGGCTCGCCGGGCGGCGTGATCTCGAGCTCGTAGCCGCCGGGCCGCAGCTCGCCCAGCCGGAATCGCCCGTCCGCGCCGGTGATCGCGCACCGGATCGTCCCGACGAGGCACACGGTCACCGCGATCGCCGGCTCGCCGGCCGCGGTGACGACGGTGCCCGCGATCGTCCCCACGCCGGCGGTGTCCTGCGCGGCCGTTGTCGTGGGAAGAAAAACCAGCGCGCCAACGAGGACGATGAGGACAAAAACCGGACCGCCACGCCGCATGGATCAGTTATAGGACAGACGGGGTCGATCCGGCGCGTCCCACGGCGCGCGCGCGTCGCGCCTACGACTTCGGGAGCGTCGCGGCCCACCGCGCGAGCGTGAGCGGCGTGAACCCGAACTCCTTCACGAGGCCCGGAACGTCCGCGTCGTAGCCCACGCGGACGAACCACTCGAGCATCAAAGCGAAGTCCTCGCTGTTCTTCCGGACCTCGGCGATGGGAATCTCGGTGAACGTGATCGTCCGGCCGAGCGCGCCGCTCAGCACGCGCGCCACGTCCTGCATCGTCGCGGCGTCGCCGGCGAGGTCGATCTCCCGGCCGTTGAGCCGTCCGGCCTCGGTGAATGCCCTCGCGCCGAAGCGGCCGATGTCCTCGACCGCGATCATCTGCAGCGGCGTGGTCGGCGGCATGGCGGTGACCAGGGCGTCGCCGTTCAGGAACCACGGCGAAATCAGGTTCTCCATGAAGAACACGGGCCGGATGATGACGTGGGACGGGAACCCCGCCGCGCGCACCGTCTCTTCGACGCGCCACTTGTTCTCGAAGTGCGGGATGCCGGTCTGCCGGTGCGCGGACCCGACCGAGGTGTAGACGTAGTGCTGGATGCCGGCCTTCCGCGCGACGGTGGCGATCCGCTTGCCCTGCTCCTCCTCGCGCTCCACCCCGGCTTCCCAGGTGTTCTGGACGGCGAAGACGCCCCACGCCCCGGCGAGCGCCCGCTCGATCGACGCGGCATCGTCCAGGTCGCCCTGGACGACTTCGATGCCGCGCGCGGCGAGGGCCCGGGCCGCGGCGCCGTCGGGCTTGCGCGTCATCGCGCGCAGGCGGAAGCCCTGCCCCTCGAGGTGACGGAGGACGGCGCCGCCCTGCTGGCCCGTCGCGCCGGTGATGACGATGGTCTTCTGGTCGCTCATGGACGATGACTCCTTCCGTCCATGCTACCGAACGCGCCGCCCGGTGTCGCGGCCGTCAGGTGGCGCGGGCGCCACGCACGTCCGATGGCGCCGCCGTCAGGTGGCGCGGGCGGCGAGCCAGGTGCGGGTTTCGGCGAGGGCGGCGGCCACCGCGTCCGGGTTGGTGGACTGCGGCGTGCGCCGGGCGGCGACGGCGGCGTCGGGGGTGATCGCCTGCCGCACGCTCTCGTCGAAGTGCGTGTCGTAGCGGCGCCAGTCGTCCAGCGACAGGCTGTCGTAGTCGCGACCGGACTCGTAGAGGTCGCGCGCGATCCGTCCGGAGATCTCGTGCGCGGTCCGGAACGGCAGGCCGCGGCCGACGAGGTAGTCGGCGACCTCGGTCGCGAGCAGCAGCCCGGACGCCGCGCGTCGCATGACGTCGATCTTCGGCGTGAGGGACCGGACGACGGCCGCGGCGGTCATCGCGCAGCCGGCCAGCGCGTCCTCGGCCTCGAAGACCGCCGCCTTGTCCTCCTGGAAGTCCTTGTTGTAGCCGAGCGGCGTGCCCTTCATCGCCGCCAGCCACCCGGTCAGCGTGCCGATCGCGCGGCCGGCCTTGCCGCGCACGAGCTCCATCGGGTCCGGGTTCTTCTTCTGCGGCATCAGGCTCGACCCGGTGGCGACCGCGTCGGCCAGCTCGAAGAAGCCGAATTCCTCGGACGTGAACAGGATCACGTCCTCGGCGAGCCGCGACAGGTGCGTCATCGCCAGCGCGGCGGCGAACAGGAAGGAGGCGGCGAAGTCGCGGTCGCCGGACGTGTCGATGCTGTTGCGCACCACGCGCGAGAAGCCCAGGCGCTCGGCGAGCCACGCGGTGTCCACCGGGTAGCTCGTGCCGGCGATGGCGCCCGATCCGAGCGGCATCGCGTCGGCTTCGTCGCGCGCGACGTCGAGCCGGTCCACGTCGCGGCGGAGCGCGGCGGCGTGCGCCAGCCAGACGTGGGCCACGAGCACCGGCTGCGCGCGGCGCAGGTGCGTGTAGGACGGCATCACCGCGCGGCCGGCCAGCTCGGCCTGGTGGACCATCGCGGCCACGACCGCGGCCAGCCCGTGCTGGAGGACCGGAATGCGCCGGCGCAGGTAGAGGCGGAAGTCGAGCGACACCTGCTCGTTGCGCGACCGGCCGGTGTGCAGGCGCTTGCCGGTGTCGCCGATGCGCGCGATGAGCTCGCGCTCGACGAACGAGTGGACGTCCTCGTCGGCGGCCGTGGTGAGGCGCGCCGGGTCGCCGTAGACGGCCGCGCGGATCGCGCGCAGGCCGCCCGTGATCGCGCCGACGTCGGCGTCCGACAGGACGCCCGCCCGGCCGAGCGCCTCGGCCCACGCCTCGCTGCCGGTGACGTCATCGTCGAACAGGCGGCGGTCGATGGCGAGCGACTTGCCGAACTCGAAGACCTGCGCGTCCGGCGCGCCGCTGAAGCGCCCGGACCAGAGCGTCTGGGTGTCTGACACGGGAGTCCTCCGGAACCGGGCCGCGCGGGCTCAGTCGTGGTCGAGGGGGTCGATCTGGCTCGCGAGCCGCGTGGCGGTCTCGAGCGGCAGGCCCCAGTTGCGCATGTAGCCCTCGGCGGCCGACGGGTCCTGCGACACGCCGTCGCGCGGCGGGGGCGCATGCAGCGCGTAGGGCGACTTGCGACCGACCGCGCGGCAGTCGCCCTTGAAGAACTTGAGCCGCACCGTGCCGGTCACGCGCTTCTGCACGGTCGCCACGAGGCCGTCGATGGCCTCGCGGGTCGGCGTGTACCAGAGGCCGTTGTACACCAGGTCGGCGTAGCGGACCGACAGGTCGTGCGTCAGCCGCTCGAGGTCGCGCGGCGCCACCAGCGACTGCAGCTCGCGGTGCGCCAGGTGCAGCACCACGGCCGACGGCGCCTCGTACACCTCGCGCGACTTGATCCCGACCATCCAGTTCTCGACCATGTCGATGCGGCCCACCGCGTGCGCGCCGGCAATCGTCTCGAGGCTCTGGATGAGCTCCACCGGCGCCATGGCCACGCCGTTGATCGACACCGGCACGCCCTGCTCGAAGCCGATCTCGACGTAGGCCGGCGTGTCGGGCGCCTCGAGCGGGGACTTCGTCAGCTCGTAGATCTCCTCGGGCGGCTCGCGCCAGGGATCCTCGATGTCGCCGAACTCGATCGACCGGCCCCACAGGTTCATGTCGATGCTGTAGTGGCTGTCGGCCGCGGGCAGCGGGATGCCGCGGACCTTCGCGTAGGCCAGCACCTGGTCGCGCGTCATGCCCCACTCGCGCGCCGGCGCCAGGATGCGGACGCCGGGCTCGAGCGCCCGCGCCGCGGTCTCGATACGTACGCTGTCGTTCGCATGCCGGCTGCCGTGCGCGATCGCGTCGGCCTTCTCGATCCGGCCGACCTCGACGAGCCGGCGCGCGACGAGCGGCAGGCTGAGCGCGGTGGCGAGCGGATAGCGGCCCTCGTAGAGCGCCCCGGCCTGGAGCGCGGGCAGGATGAACCCGCTCGCGAACTCGTCGCGCGCGTCGATCACGTGCGCGCGCACCGCGCCGAGGGCGAGCGCGCGGTCGCGCACGTCCTCGAGCCGCCGGCCCTGGCCGACGTCGAGCGACACCGTCGCCACCTGCGCGCCGTACTGCTCGGTGAGCCACGAGATGGCGGCCGAGCCGTCGAGCGATCCCGAATACGCGAGAACGATGCGGTTCATGTGTGCCCCATCACGATCTCACGAATGCGCGCCTCGAGCGTCGAGGCCGCCTCCGCGCCGCGGCACACCAGCAGGATCGTGTCGTCCCCGCCAATCGTCCCGGCCACCTCCGGCACGTGTGCCCGGTCGATCCACTCGGCCAGCCCCTGGGCCTGCCCGCGGTCGGTCCTGACCACCAGCAGCGCATCCACACGCTCCACCGACCGGACCAGCGAGACCAGCGACCGCCGGAGCTGCTCGCCCACGGCCGGGCTGTCGCGGCTGTCCCCCGGCCGGACGTACGCGCCATCGCCAGCCCGCTTGACCAGCCCTAACTCCTTGAGATCACGAGAGATCGTGGCCTGCGTGGCATCGATGCCCCGCTCCCTGAGCCGCTGGCGCAGCGCCTCCTGCGAGGTCACTGCCTCGCGATCCACCACCTCGAGAATCTGGGACTGACGCCAGGTCTTCATAACTATCCAGTCGGCCAGCGTGATTATACAGCCGCTGCATATGCGATTGGCCATCGAATTTCGTTACGCCATGTACGTTGACGCGGCTCCGGCCGACATGTATATCTAGTTCTTTCGGTGAATACTTATTCGTCCATGGTCACCTCTCTGTCGAAGGTCAAGGTCGGGGTCGCGGGAGCGACGGGATACGCGGGCCAGGAACTGGTCGGGCTGCTGGCCCGGCACCCGGGCGTGAGCCTCGATCTGGCCATGTCCTCGTCGGCCGACTCGGCCGCCCGGCCGATGCCGCGGCTCGCCCGCGTCTGGGACGGACAGCTCGAGCCGCTCGATTCGGCGAAGCTGGCCCGATCGGTGGACGTCGCGTTCCTGGCCGTGCCGGAGAAGGCCGCGGCCGAGCTGGCGCCGCCGCTCGTCGCCGCGGGCGTGCGCGTGATCGATCTCTCGGGCGCCTTCCGCATCCGCGACGCGGGCCAGCGCGCCCGGTGGTACCCGGCGACGACGACGCTGCCCGACGGCGCGGTGTACGGGCTGACCGAGCACTATCGCGACGCGGTGGCGAAGGCGTCGCTCGTCGCCAATCCCGGCTGCTACCCGACCGCGGCGCTCCTCGCCCTGTTGCCACTCGGGCGCGCCGGCCTGCTCGACACGGCCGCCGGCGTGATCGTGGACGCGAAGTCCGGCATCTCGGGCGCGGGCCGCGCGGCGACCGACCGGACGCACTTCTCGGAGAACCACGGGTCGGTGTCGGCGTACGGCCTGTTCAACCACCGGCACGTCGCCGAGATGGAGCAGGAGCTCGGCGCGACGGTCACGTTCGTGCCGCACCTGGTCCCGCTCGATCGCGGCATCCTCGAGACGATCTACGCGACGGTCGCGCCCGGCACGACCGACGAGCAGATTGCCGACGCGCTGACCACGGCCTACGGCGCGACGCCGTTCGTGCGGATCACGGGCGATGCGCTGCCGGAGATCAAGCACGTCGCGTGGACGAACTTCTGCGACGTGGGCTGGCGGCTCGATCCGGGCACGCGGCGGCTGGTGCTGGTCGCCTGCCTGGACAACCTGGTGAAGGGCGCGGCCGGCCAGGCGCTCCAGAACTTCAACGTCGCGGCGGGCTTCGACGAGCGGACGGCGCTGCGATGACGACGCCGCTGGTCTTCAAGCTGGGCGGCGAGCTGGTCGAGGCGCCGGCGGACCGCGCGCGGATCGCGGCGGCGTGCCGCGCGGTCGCCGCGCGCCGGCCACTGGTCGTCGTGCACGGCGGCGGGCGCTCGGTGGACGCGGAGATGGATCGCCGCGGCCTGACGCCGCGCAAGATCGACGGCCTGCGGATCACCGACGCCGCGACGCTCGACGTGGTGGTGTCGGTGCTGGCCGGGTCGGCCAACACGGCGCTCGTGGCGGCGCTCGTCGAGGCCGGCGTCGCGGCGGTCGGCCTGACCGGCGTGGACGCCGGGCTGGGCCTGGCCACCCGCCAGCAGGCGCACCGCACGTCCACGGGCGAGGTCGCCGATCTCGGCTTCGTGGGCGACCCGGCCGAGGCAGACCCGCGGCTGCTGGCGATGCTGCTCGGCCACGCCTACGTGCCGGTCATCGCGAGCATCGGGTTCGAGCGTCGCGCCACGCCCGGGACCGCGCGCGCGCTGCTGAACGTCAACGCCGACGTGATGGCCGGCCGGGTGGCGGCCGCGCTCGGCGCGACGCTCGTGATCGCGGGCGCGACGGCCGGCGTGCTGGACGCCGGCGGGGCGACGATCGCGTCGCTCGACCTCGCCGGCATCGACGACCTGATCGCGCGGGGCACGGCGACGGCGGGGATGATCGCGAAGCTGACCGCCTGCCGGACCGCGCTCGTGCACGGCGCGCCGGAGGTGCGGATCGTCGACGGGCGCGCCGTCGATGCGGCGCACGGACCGGACGAGGCGCCCGGCACGACGCTGGTCGTCCGGCCGGCGCAGGGAGCCCCGGACGACCGGGCGGCATCGGCCGCCGGCCGCGCCTGACGGGGCCGGAATTCCGGATGCAGGAGTCATGACACCCACGACCTCGACGCCATCGACCGACACGCGTGCGCTCGACGCGCAGCACGTCCTCCAGACCTACAAGCGCCTGCCGATCGTCTTCGAGCGCGGCAGCGGCGTCCGCCTGTACGACGACCAGGGGCGGGAGTACCTCGACTTCCTGTCGGGCATCGGCGTCGCCTCGCTCGGCCACGCGCATCCGGATCTGGCGCACGCGATCGCCGACCAGGCCGCGACGCTGCTCCACACCTCGAACCTCTACTACCACCCGCTGCAGAGCCGGCTGGCCGCGCGGCTCACCGCGCTCACCGGCCTCGAGCGCGCGTTCATCTGCAACAGCGGCACCGAGGCCAACGAGGCCTGCCTGAAGTTCGCCCGGCGCTACTGGCACACGAAGGGTGAGACGACGCGCACGAAGTTCGTCGCGTTCACGCATGCGTTCCATGGCCGGACGATGGGTTCGCTGTCGCTCACGTGGGACGAGCACTACCGCGCGCCGTTCGGCCCGCTCGTGCCGGGCGTGACGTTCGCGCCGACCGACGACCCGTCGGCGCTCGACGCGCTCGTGGACCACGAGACGGCCGCGATCGTCGTCGAGCCGATCCAGGGCGAGGGCGGCGTGCGGCCGGTGTCGCCGGCGCTGGCCGAGGCGATTCGGGCCGCCTGCCGTCGCACGGGCGCGCTGCTCGTCGCCGACGAGGTGCAGAGCGGGAGCGGCCGGACGGGCACGTTCCTTCACAGCCGCGCGCTCGGCCTCGAGCCGGATCTGGTCGCGCTCGGCAAGGCGCTCGGCGCGGGCGTGCCGGTTGGCGCGGCCATGGTGAGCGGCCGCGTCGCCGGGACGATTGCCGCGGGCGACCACGGCACGACCTACGGCGGCAACCTGCTCGCGTGCCGGGCGGCGCTGGTCTTCCTCGACGCGCTCGAGGGCGGCCTGCAGTCGCACGTCACCGCCATCGGCGCCTGCCTGCGCGGCCGCCTCGAGGCGCTCGCGGCGACGCAGGCCGACAAGGTGGCGGAGGTCCGCGGCGCGGGCCTCATCCTCGGCCTCGACATGAAGGCCGACGCGACGCCGCTCGTGGGCGCCGCGCTCGAGCAGGGCCTGCTCATCAACCGGACGTCGACGACCGTCATCCGGCTGCTGCCGCCGTTCGTGATCACCGAGGCGGACGTGGATCGGGCCGTGGCCGTGCTCGAACGGGTGGTGAAGGACTGGAGGATCGGATCGTGAACGATCTGGTGATTCGACAGGCGACCCCGGCGGATGCCGAGGCGATGCACGCGCTGATCCAGGCCCACCTGGACGAGGGGCACCTGCTGCCGCGACCGATCGACGACCTGCGCGGCCACGCCGCGCGCTTCACGGTCTGCGAGATCGGCGACCGCGTGATGGCGTGCGGCGAGCTGGCGCCGCTCTCGCCGTCGGTGGCCGAGGTCCGGTCGCTCGTCGTCGCGCGCGACACGCGGCGGGCCGGCCTGGCCGGGAAGGTCGTGGCCGAGATCCGCCGGCGGGCCGCGGCGGCCGGCTATCAGTCGCTCTGCGCGTTCACGCACGACCCGCGGTTCTTCGTGCGGCAGGACTTCTCGATCGTCCCGCACGTGTGGCTGCCCGAGAAGATCTCGACCGACTGCCTGGCGTGTCCGCTGTTCCGCCGGTGCCAGCAGTACGCGATGCTGCTGCCGCTCGATCACCTTCCCCGCTACGGCGCGGCCGACCGCACGGTCGCCGCGGTGGCCTGATGCGCGGGACCCCGTCGCCCCGCCAGCCCGCCGCGGACGCGGCGGCGCCGATCCGGGTCGTGCCCGGCGGCGTCACGGCGCCCGCCGGCTTCCGCGCCGCCGGCGTCGCGTGCGGGATCAAGAAGCGCGGCACCGCGGCCGAGGCGCCGCTCGACCTGGCGCTCGTCACGACCGGCGGGCCCGTGCCGGCCGCCGCCGTGTTCACCGTGAACAAGGCCGCGGCCGCGCCGGTCCACCTCTCGCGCGCGCACCTGGCCCGGTCGGGCGGCCGGGCCGCGGCCGTCGTCATCAACAGCGGCTGCGCGAATGCCTGCACGGGCGAGGCCGGCTTGGTCGCCGCCAGCCAGATGGCGGCGGTGACCGCCCGCACGACGGGCTGCCGGCCGGACGAGGTGCTCGTCGCCTCGACCGGCGTCATCGGCGTGGCGCTGCCCATGGGCAAGGTGACCGCGGGAATCGCTGCGGCCCATGCCGCGCTCGACGCCCGGGGCGGCGACGCCGCGATGCGGGCGATCATGACGACCGACCCGTTCCCGAAGTCGCACGCGGTGACCGTCGAGGACCCGCGCGGCGCCTTCACGGTCGGCGGCATGGCCAAGGGCTCGGGCATGATCGAGCCGCGCATGGCGACCATGCTCGCCGTCGTGACGACGGACGCGGCGATCGAGCCGGGCGTCCTCGACGCCGCGCTGCGCCGCGTGGTCGACGACACGTTCAACGCGATCACGGTGGACGGCGAGTGCTCCACCAACGACTGCGTCTTCGCGCTCGCGTCGGGCGCCTCCGGCGTCCGGATCACGCGCCCGGACGACCCGGCGCTCGTCGAGGCGCTGACCGCCGTCTGCGGGCACCTCGCCCGCGAGATCGTGCGCGGCGGCGAGGGCGCGACGAAGCTCGTGACCGTGCGGGTGACCGGCGCGGCCTCGATCGACGACGCGCGGCTCGCGGCGAGGACGATCGCCAACTCGCCGCTCGTCAAGACCGCCATCCACGGCGGCGACCCGAACTGGGGGCGGCTCGTCGCGGCCGCCGGCCGGTCCGGCGCGGCCTTCGTCCTCGAGCGGGCGTCGGTCGCGATCGGCCCGGTGCCGCTCTTCGTCGACGGCGTGCCGCACGACGACCGCGCGCCGGACGCCGAGCGCGTGCTCGAGGGCGCCGAGGTCACCGTCGCCGTCGACCTCGGCACCGGCGGCGGCCACGAGGCGACCATGTGGACCTGCGACTTCAGCGCCGAGTACGTGCGCATCAACGCGGAGTACCGAACGTGAAACCAGCCAAGAAATCCGCCGCGTTCCCCCGGGCCGCCGCGGCCGCCGTGCCGCGGCTCCGGGCCAAGGACTTCCTGTCGGTCCTCGACCTGAGCCATGCCGAGCTGGACCACGTGCTCGACCTGGCCGCGTCGATGAAGCGCGACCGCGCCGCGGGCCGGGTCGGCCCCAGGCCGCTGGCGCACCGGCACGTCGCGCTGCTGTTCGAGAAGCCATCGCTGCGCACGCGGACGACGTTCACGATCGCGGTGCGCGAGCTGGGCGGCGAGGTAATGGAACCCCCGGCCGACGTCGCGCTCGGCGGCCGCGAGACGCCGGCCGACGTGGCGCGCAACCTCGAACGCTGGGTCACCGGCGCCGTCGTCCGCACTTACTCACAGACGGGGCTCGAGGCGTTTGCCGCCGCCGGATCCCGCCTGCACGTCGTCAACGCGCTGACCGACGAGGAACACCCGTGCCAGGCGCTGGCCGACATGCTCACGCTGCGCGAGCGGCTCGGCACGCTCACGGGGCGGACGCTGACGTTCGTCGGCGACGGCAACAACGTCGCCGCGTCGCTGGCGCATGCCGGCGCCATGCTCGGAATGCATGTCCGCGTCGCGTCCCCCGCCGGCTTCGAGCTGCCGGCCGCGGTCGTCGAGGCGGCCGAGGCGGTGGCCCGGCCGGGCGGATCGGTGACGGTCACCACCGACGCCGCCGCGGCGGTCGCGGGCGCCGACGCGATCTACACGGACGTGTGGGCGTCGATGGGCCAGGAGGATCAGGCCGACACGCGCGCGGCGATCTTCGCGCCGTACCAGGTCAACGCCGCGCTGATGGACGCGGCGGACGGCGACGCGCTCTTCATGCACTGCCTGCCCGCCCACCGCGGGCTGGAAGTCACCGACGAGGTGATGGACGCGCCGAACTCGGTCGTGTTCGACCAGGCCGAGAACCGCCTGCACGCGCAGAAGGCGCTGCTGTCGCTGCTGATGGGATAGGGGTCACCCCCCGCCAGATCGACCAGTCCGACCCGCGCTGCACGAAGCCGTGGTCGAACGACTCGCCGATGCCGTGATTCCGGCCCTCGTCGAGCCGCGCGCGCTCGCGCAGCCCGTCGGGTCCGACGTCGTAGGTGACCAGGTGCTGCGTCGGGCCGGGTGACTCGTCGGTCCACGACGCAATCAGCTGCCCCGTATCCACGTCGAACGCGATCGTGGGCCGCGTCGCCGTGACGACGCGGCCGAGCACGGTGGCCGTGGCGATGTCGATGGCCGCGAATTCCCGGTTCCAGGCGAGGAAGAGATACCGGCCCGTCGGGTCCGCCTCGATCTGCGCCGGCGTGCTCACGCGGCCCTTGACGGGCCACGCGGCCGCCTGGTGCGTCGCCGCGTCGATCGCGAAGAGCCCCGGCACGTCGCCCAGCATCGCGAAGACCGTTCCGCGCGTGGCTTCGAGCCCGGTCGCGAACCAGCCGGGCAGCTCGACGACCGCGTTCGGCGCCGCGGATCGCGCGTCGAAGACGAGGACCGTCGGCCGGCGAGCGAACGCCACGTAGACTTCCTGGCGTTCCGGCTCGTAGGCCAGGTCGCTCCCGCGCACGCCGGAGGCGAGGACCACGGGCCGGGCCCCGGGACGCCGGACGTCCACGTAGCCGACCAGGTCGGGATCGCGCGCGAGGAAGAACAGGCGGCCGAGGTCGGGCGCGAACTCGAGCTGGTACATCTTCCGGTCGAAGACCGGTCCCTCCAGCCGCGGCCGCTCGGCCCGGAGGTCCACGTGGAGCAGCCCGTCGTCGGACGCGGCGTAGAGCACCTGCTGATCGGGATCGAACACGAAGCTGTGCACGAAGCGGCCGTTGACGGCCGCGGGCACGGTGGCCACGACCGCGTAGACGGGATCGCCGGAGGCCTGGAGGACCGGCGCCGCGACGATGAGCGTCAGGACGCCGGCACGAAGGGCGTGCGGGGACAGGACCACGGAGGGCTCCTTCCAGGGACGGGTTCAGGCACCGTCCGGACCGGCGACGCGTGGCCTCTCCATCTTAGGCGATCCGGCTCAGGCGATCCGGCTCCCGGTCCCGGCACACGGGCCGACCGCAATCGGGCATCGGCCAGATACTCGCCATGAGTATGTCCATGACTTATGGGCACCGCCGGTGTAACGAATTTGCAACGCAGCGACGTCACTCATATACTCCAACTCCCCAGTAGCCAGAGGTTCCATCTCCGTCGCCGGGCGACGCCCCCAGCCGCCCGCTCGGAGCGCAGTTGCGCAAGGAGTCGCCCTATGGTCCAGCGTGCCTGTCAAGTCGGGATCTACCTTCTGCTCGCCCTCTCCCTGTCGACCGCCGCGGCGGCGCAGGTGCAGACCGGCAGCATCTTCGTCCGTGCGCTCGATGAGCAGGGCACGGCGATGCCCGGTGTCACGATCACCGTCTCGGGTCCGGTCCTGCCGCAGCCCCTCGTGGCGACGACCGACTCGACCGGCGTCTACCGCTTCCCGGCGCTCTCGTTCGGCACCTACACGGTGCGCCTGTCGCTGTCCGGATTCCGGACGATCATCCGCGAGGGCGTCGCGGTCGTGCAGAACGAGACCGTGAGCCTCGAGATCACGATGCCGGTCAGTGCGATGGCCGAAGAGGTCACCGTCGTCGGCGAGGCGCCCGTGGTCGATACCCGGACGGCCGCCGTCAACACCAACCTCGACGCCAAGCTGCTCGACACGACGCCGGGCGGCAAGGACATCTGGAACATCCTCGAGTACAAGATCCCGGGCCTCGTCTTCAACACGCCCGACGTCGGCGGCAACCAGGGCGGCCTGCAGCGCGGCTTCACCTCGCGCGGCACGTCGAACAGCCAGAACGTCCAGCTGCTGAACGGCGTCAACGTCGGCGACCCGGCCGCCATCGGCTTCTCGATGAACTACTACGAGCCGTCCACCTTCGAGAACATCCAGGTGACCACCGGCGCCCAGGACATCTCGATGGGCACGTCGGGCACGCTCATCAACATGGTCACCCGCAGCGGCACGAACCGCTTCAGCGGGAAGACGCTGTTCACCTACCAGGGGTCGGGCACGCAGTGGGAGAACGTGGACGCGGAGCTGCAGGACTTCGGGTTCCGCTCCGACGCCAACGCGGTGGCCTACATCTCGAACTTCAACGGCCAGGCCGGCGGGCCCCTGATCGCCAACAAGCTCTTCTACTTCGCCTCCTACAACAACCAGCAGACCCACGTGAACGTGCCGGGCTTCCCGGCGATCATCCCGGCCGAGCTGCCGCGGGTCCTCTCCAACAGCGACCAGGACACGACCGACATCGTCAGCATCACCGGCAAGCTCAACTACACCCTCAACAACGCCAACCGGCTCGAGGGCTACGGCAACTACCAGTGGTACGACAAGCCGAACCGCGGCGCCAACGCGTCCACCACGGAGGACTCGGCGTCGAAGGAGCACGACACGTTCCCGATCGCGCAGCTGAACTGGAACACGGTGCTGGGCGATCGGTCGTTCCTCGACACGAAGCTCAGCTCCAACAACACGCACTTCCCGCTGTCGCAGAAGACGGACCTGCAGCCGCTCTTCGACGCGTCCACGGGCGTGCAGCAGCTCAACCGGAACGCGGACTTCCTCACGTTCCGGCGGCGCCTGCAGTTCACGTCGAACTGGCAGTACTTCATCCCGCAGGCGTTCGGCGCCCGCCACGAGCTGAAGGTGGGCTTCGACAACGCCTACACGGCCGAGACGAGGACCGACAGCCGGATCGACGGCCTGCAGCTCCGCTACAACTCGCTGCCGACGCCGAGGCCGGTCCGCGTGGACATCTACGCCTATCCGCTGGTGCGCGAGATGCGCGTCATGAACACGGCCATCTACGCGCAGGACTCGCTCTCGTTCGACCGGCTGACGGTCACCGCCGGCATCCGGTGGGAACGCATCGAGGGCTACCTGCCGCAGCAGACCCACCAGGACACGGAGTACTTCCCGGTCGGCACGGTCATCCCGAACGCCATCAACCTCGGCGGGGGCCAGCGCGCGGACTACGTGGCGGCCGCGAACTTCGATGAGGTCCGGGACGCCCCGCTCTGGCACAACTGGGCGCCGCGGGTCAGCGCCGCCTACGATCTCTTCGGCGACGGCCGGACGGCGCTCAAGTTCGCCGCCGGCAAGTACCTGGACCAGATCGGCACGGGCACGCCAGGCCCCAATCCGAACGGCATCGTCACCCAGCGCTACGGCTGGAACGACCTGAACAACGACCTGCAGTTCCAGCGCGGCGACGCGGTCTGGGACCCCGTCACCGCCCGCTACGTCGGGGGCGAGTTCGGCGCGCTCCAGCAGACGTCGGTGCCCGGCGTCCTCACGGCATTCGACTCCGCCCGCGAGCGGTCCTACAGCACCGAGGTCACCTTCGGCGTGGACCACGAGCTCGTGCCCGGCGTCCGCCTGAGCGCCAGCTACATCCACCGGACCGGCAAGAACGTCTACGGCGAGGTGGACGTGGACCTCGACCGCTGGGGCCAGCTGTACTCGCTCGTCAACGTGACGGAGCCGGGGCGGGACGGCCTCTCCGGGACGTCCGACGACCAGACCATCGGCGTCTACCAGCTCAACGACCCGGCGACCGTCGTCTCGACCGTCAACCGCAACGACGACCGGCTGGGCACGAAGTACAACGGGGTGGAGATCACCCTGACCCGGCGATTCAAGGACAAGTGGACGTTCCTCGGCGGGTACACCTTCTCGCGCACGCGCCAGGACATCGTCAGCCTCGCCGACCCGAACGACTTCTACGTGAACTCGGGCGGCGAGACGAGCGACGGACGACGGCACGTGTTCAAGGCCAGCGGATCGTACGAGCTGCCGTACCAGATCCTGTTCGGCGCCAACATGCGCGTGCAGTCGGGTCTGCCGATCACGCGCCAGGTGGACATCACCGGCCTGACCCAGGGCACGGTCCGCGTCAACGCGGAGCCGCGCGGCAGCGTCACCCTCCCGAAGCTGTTCACCCTGGACGTTCGCGCCGGCAAGTTCTTCGACATCGGCACGAACCGGATCGAGGTGAGCATGGACGTCTACAACCTGACCAACGCCAACACCGTCTATGACGTGCGGACGCTGACGGGCACGACCAACGTCCGCTTCGCGGGCGATCCGAGCCAGCCGGTCACGCAGATCCCGTCGTTCCTCTCGCCGACGGGCTTCCTCGGGCCGCGGATCATCCGGTTCAACGTGACCTACTCGTTCGGTCGATAGCGCATCCGGCGGGCCATCCACGCCGGCGTCGGGGCCGGTTCCTCCCCGGGAGGGACCGGCCCCTCGTGTTCCCGCACCGGCGCCGCGGCCTCGCGCCCGCGCGTCACCCGCGACAGCACGGCCTCGAGCAGCGGCGTCATCGCCCGGAGCTGGCGGGCGCGGATGACGAGGTCCCAGAGCGGCTCGAACTTCTTCCACCCCGCTGCATAGAAGAAGTGCCTGGCCTGGTGCCGGCGGGTCCCGTGCGCCAGCGACGCGCGAGCGATCGAGCCCCACTGATAGAACGTCCGGTAGGCCCACGCGTAGCCGGCCTCGAGCGCGGCGGGCGTGAGCCGCGCGGGCCGGAAGACCGCGTGCCGCGTGTCGTACACGTCCCAGTCCCGCGTCAGGATCCGGCCCTCGGCCTCCATCCGCGCGTACAGCCGCGTCCCCGGGTACGGCGTCTGGACGTGGAACGTCGCGGTCGTGATCCCGTGGGCGATCGCCCAGTCCACCGTCCGCGCGAACACGTCCTCGTCGTCGTCGTCCATCCCGAAGACGAAGCTGCCGTTGATCATGATGCCCAGCGCGTGCAGGCGGTCGGCGACGGCGCGGTAGTCGCGGCCCAGGTTCTGGCGCTTGTTGCTCCGCCGGAGGTTTTCCGGCGCCAGGCTCTCGAAGCCGACGAACAGGCTGCGGAGCCCGGCGGCCGCGGCGCGCTCGATGAGGTCACCGCGCAGGATCGAGTCCACGGTGGCCGCGCCCTGGAACAGGCGTCGCATGCCCCGCATGCCGTCGAAGAGCGCGGCGGCGAACCGCGGGTTGCCGAGGAGGTGGTCGTCGAGGAAGTACAGATGGCGGCCGGGCAACCGGTCGATCTCGGCGAGCGCGTCGTCGACCCGCTGCGTGTAGAAGCCGCGGCCGCCGTCGAAGAACGCGTCCTTGTAGCAGAAGTCGCAGTGCTGCGGGCACCCGCGGCTGACGACGATCGAGTTCGGGACCAGGTAGCGGCGGCGGTCGATGAGGTCGCGACGCACCGGCGGCAGGCGCTCCAGCGTGCGCCCGGCGGTCGAGCGGTACACCCGCGCGGGCGTGCCGGCCCGGAAGTCGGCGAGGAACCGCGGGAACGTCTGCTCGCCGGGCCCGAGGAAGATCGCGTCGGCATGCGGCGCGGCCTCGGCCGGCAGCGCCGTGACGTGCAGGCCGCCGAGCGCGACGAACATGCCGCGCGCGCGGCACGCGTCGGCCAGCCGGTAGGCCCGCTTCGCGTTGGTGATGTAGACCTGGATGACGACGAGATCCGCCGCGGCCGGAACGCGGATCGGCCCGACGTGCTCGTCGGCGATGGACGCCTCGTCGTCGGGCGCCAGGCAGGCCGCGAGCGTGGCCAGGCCGAGCGGCGGAAACAGCGAGTACTTGATGGGCCGCCAGGCCGGGCTGGTGGCCTCGGCCAGCGCGGGCAGGAAGAACGCGACCCGCAGCGGCCTGGTCCGGCGGTGGACGCGGACGAGCATGAAACTTTGTAATACAAAGTTTCGGCCGGGTCAACGAAAACCGCGCCGGCCCGGCGCGGGGCGCGGCGGCGGACCGCGGGGAGCCGGGGGCGACCGCGGATAGAATGCCCGCGGCATGAAGATCACCCGTCTCTCCGCGTACCAGGTCGATCTCCCGCTGCACGAGGGCAGCTACAAGTGGTCCGGCGGCAAGTCGGTGTCGGTGTTCGACAGCACGCTCGTGCGCGTGGACACCGACGCGGGCGTCAGCGGCTGGGGCGAGGTCTGCCCGCTGGGGCCGTTCTACCTGGCGGCCTACGGCGGCGGCGTGCGCGCCGGCCTTCGCGAGCTGGGGCCGCACCTCATCGGCGAGAATCCGCTCGACCTGGCGCGCCTGAACCGGCGGATGGACGCGGCGCTCAAGGGCCATCCCTACGTGAAGTCGCCGATCGACATCGCGTGCTGGGACCTGCTGGGCAAGGTCACCGGTCAGCCGGTCTGCACGCTGCTCGGCGGCCGCTACGGCGAGGACTTCGTGCTCTACCGCGCGATCTCGCAGGAGTCGCCGGCCGCGATGGCGAGCCGCGTGGCCGGCTATCGCGCCGAGGGCTACCGGCGCTTCCAGCTCAAGGTCGGCGCCGACCCGGACGAGGACATCGATCGCATCCGCGCGGTCTCGGCCGAGCTCCAGCGGGGCGACGTGCTCGTGGCCGACGCGAACACCGGCTGGCTGCGCCACCAGGCGATGCGCGTCGTGCGCGGCGTGCGCGACGTGGACGTCTACATCGAGCAGCCCTGCCTCGAGTACGAGGAGTGCCTGTCGGTGCGTCGCGGCACCAGCCACCCGTTCGTCCTCGACGAGTGCATCGACGGCCTCGGGCCGCTGCTGCGCGGCCAGGCCGATCTCGCGATGGACGTGGTCAACCTCAAGATCAGCAAGTTCGGCGGCCTGACGAAGACGCGTCAGGCGCGCGACCTGTGCGTCTCGCTCGGCATCGCGATGACGCTCGAGGACTCGTGGGGCGGCGACGTGACGACCGCGGCGATCGCGCACCTCGCTCACAGCACACCGCCGGAGCTGCTCTTCACGGCGACCGACTTCAACAGCTACGTGACCGTCTCGACCGCCGAGGGCGCGCCGCAGCGGCGGCACGGCCGGATGGCCGCCTCGACCGCGCCCGGGCTCGGGATCGAGCCGCGGATGGACGTGCTGGGCGAGCCGGTCGTCGTCGTCGACGCACCGGCTTGATCGCGCGGCCTGATCGCGCCGACCGGTCAGCGCCCCGGCCGACGCCTGACGCCTGACGCCCGACGGCCGGCCGACGCCTGACGCCCGACGGCCGGCCGACGCGCCGGCCTGACTCCGGCGCCGGCGGCGCACTTGCTCCGGCCGCGGCGCGGCGTTACAACTGGCCGCATGATCCGCCCAGCCGCCGCCCTCACCCTCGCGCTCGCCCTGGCGTCAACGCCGTTCCTGCTGGCCCGGACGGGGCCGGACGATGCTCAGGGCCAGGGCCGTCGCGGCGGCGGTCCGCCCGCGCCGCGCGGGCGCAGCGTGACGCTCGGCGACGTGACGGCCTTCGACGTCACCGACCGGGTCGTCACGATCAGCGCCGGCCCGGACCAGGTCCGGGTGATCTTCTACCGCGACGACATCTTCCGCCTCTGGCTCGGTCCCGACGGGACGTTCACCGAGGCCCAGCCGGATCCGGCCGACGCGCAGATGGTCGTCTTCGACGGCGCGCCCGTCGCGGTGGACACGCGCGACGCGGGCGACTACTGGCGCATCGCCAGCGACCGGCTCGTGCTGCGCGCCTACAAGCGCCCGCTGCGGTTCGCGCTCTTCGACCGGACCAACACGACGGTCGTCTGGCAGGAGACGAAGCCGCTCACCTACGGGCCGTCCACGGTCCAGACGCTGCGGCGCGGCGAGAGCGAGCATTTCTACGGCGGCGGCATGCAGAACGGCTACTTCTCGCACCGCGACACGTCGGTGAACATCCGCCTCAACACCCGCGGCTGGAACGACGGCGCCACGCCCAACCCGGCGCCGTTCTACATGAGCACGGCCGGCTACGGCGTCTTCCGCAACACGATGCGGCCCGGCCGCTACGACTTCCTCTCGCCGCTCGTCCTCTCGCACGACGAGCCGCGGTTCGACGCGTACTACTTCTACGGTCCGTCCCTGAAGACCATCCTCGACGAGTACACGCTGGTCACCGGCCGCCCGTTCATGCTCCCGCGCTGGGGCCTCGAGTTCGGCGACGCCGACTGCTACAACAAGACCGGGAAGACGATCGACGTCGTCGATCGCGTCGCGCGGCAGTACCGCGAGCACGACATGCCCGGCGGCTGGATCCTGCCCAACGACGGCTACGGGTGTGGCTACCAGGAGCTGCCCGAGACGATCGCGGCGCTGAAGACGCTCGGCTTCCACACCGGGCTCTGGACCGAGAACGGCCTCGAGCGCATCGCCACGGAGGTCCGCGACTACGGGTCGCGCGTGATGAAGCTCGACGTCGCGTGGGTCGGCCGCGGCTACCAGTTCGCGCTGAACGGCATGCGCGACGCGTATCAGGGCATCGAGTCCAACGCCGACAGCCGCGGCTTCGTCTGGACCACGTGCGCGTGGGCCGGCGGCCAGCGCTACGCGACGATCTGGTCGGGCGATCAGTCCGGCAACTGGGAGTACATCCGCTTCCACATTCCGACCGTGCTCGGCGCCGGGCTCTCGGGCTTCAACGCGGCCACGGGCGACGTGGACGGCATCTTCGGCGGCAGCGCACAGACGCAGGTGCGCGACCTGCAGTGGAAGGCGCTCACGCCCGCCTGGATGATCATCAGCGGCTGGTCGAAGCAGACCAACAACATGAAGCAGCCGTGGATCTTCGGCGAGCCCTACACGTCGATCAACCGCAAGTACCTGAAGCTGAAGATGCGCCTGACGCCCTACCTCTACACCGCGGCGCGCGAGGCGTACGACACGGGCGTCCCCGCCGTCCGCGCGATGGTCCTCGAGTTCCCCGACGACCCCGTCACCTGGTCGAAGCGCACGCAGTACCAGTTCATGTCCGGCGCGTCGCTGCTGGTCGCGCCGGTCTACGAGGACTCGCCCGTGCGCAACGACATCTACCTGCCGGCGGGCCGCTGGATCGACTACTGGAACGGCGCCGAACTCGACGGCCCCACCACGCTGAACGGCTACGCCGCGCCGCTCGACACGCTGCCGATGTTCGTCCGCGGCGGCGCGATCATCCCGATGTACCCGGAGATGCTCTACGACGGCGAGAAGCCCGCCGACCCGGTCACGCTCGACGTCTATCCCTCCGGCCGGTCGAGCTTCGACCTGTACGAGGACGACGGCACGACGCAGGCGTACCGGAAGGACGCGTTCGCGCGGACGTTGATCGAGATGGACGCGCCGGCGGTGCCCGACGCGCCGGGCGATCGGATCACCGTGCGGGTGGGCGCGGCGCGCGGGACGTACGCCGGCATGCCCGCCTCGCGCGCGTGGGTCGTCGAGGCCCACGTCACCGCCCGCCCCGCCGACGTGCGGGTCGGCGACCGCGCGCTGCCCGTCTTCGCGCCGGCCGGCACCGGCCGCAACGCGATGCAGACGGTCCGCGACGACTTCGCGGCCGCGACCGAGGGCTGGTACTTCGATCCGGCCGACCGCCGCGGCGTCGTCCACGTGAAGATCGGCCCCCGGCGCGCCGCCGACGGCTTCACGCTGACGATGACGATCGGCGCGGGATCCTGAACGCCGGTCTGGTGTAATCTCCCCGGTCGTGGACCCGGCCGCCACGCCCGGCACCCCGCCCGCTCCCCGCGGCCAGCCAGGGAAACCTCTGGTCTCGCGGGCGGGACTCGCGTACCTGATGATCGTCGCGGCCGCGCTCGGCGCGACCGTCGCGTTCTGGATCGCCCGCACCGAGCAGGGCGCGGCCCGCCGGCATCGCCAGCTCACGCGGGCCCAGATGGTCGAGATCTCGCTCCGCCAGGCCATCGTCGGCGACCTCGGCTTCCGGGCCAACTTCGAGTCGTACCAGCGCGCGAACCGCGGCCGCGCGGCGGCCTTCCAGGAAGACGCGGATCGGATCCGCGCCGCCGATCCGGAGCAGGCCGGCCAGCTCGAGATCCGCGCCCAGCAGGAATTGCAGCTGTCGCGCCTCACGGGCACGCTGCTCGCGGCGTTCCGGGACTGGGGCTCGGGCAACGCGAAGGCGCAGATCGACGCGCGGGTGACCGAGGAGCTGTCGCGGCTCGGCTTCGCGACCGCTCCGGCGCCCGCCGCGCCGCACGAGGCGCCCGGGGCCGCGACGCCGGCGGCGCCCGAGGGCACGGGCGCGCCCGACGGCGACGCCCCGCCGACCGGGCAGGCCGAGGCGCGCGACACGAGCTACGACGGCATCATCCACGCGCGCCAGCTGCCGCTCTGGGCGCCGCTGATGGCCGCCATCGAGGACCTGCACCATCACATCCCGCTGCTGGCGATCGGCGTCGTGCTGTTCGTCGCGGCGCTCGTCGCGCTCACCTTCGCCGACCTGCTGGCCGCGCGCCCGGCGGCGGCCAACGTGGCGCTGCTGGCCGGCGCGGCGGCGATGGCGGGCGCCCTGATCGCGGTGATCATCTGGGACACGTCCACCTGGCTCCCGCTGGCGCTCGTCGCGGTGGCCAGCGGGGGGATCGGCCTCGGCCTGCGTGCGCTCGGCGCGTTCTCGGTGCACACCGACGGCGACCCGGCGCACCCGCCCGAACTCGAGCCGCGGCAGTTCGCCGGCGCGCATGTCGTCCTGCACCACGCGCGCAATCTCCGCGAGCGGGCGCTGGTCGCCCTCACCGCGGTCACGGTCCTGCTCAGCTCGGTCGTCGGCTGGTGGTATGCCGACGCGCTGACGCAGGCCAACGAGGCCACCCATCGGGCGTTCGCGAGCGAGGTCGAGCTCAACAACCTGACGGGTGAGCGCTGGCTCGTCGCGAGCGGCGGCGCGATCACGGCGGCGCTCGAGCTGTTCAACGCCCGGACGCGGTGCACGTTCGCCACCCAGGCCGCGGCACTGCCCCCGTCGGGCACCGGCCCCGGCGCCCAGGCGATCCTCGAGGCCGACCGCGACCGCGAGTGCCGCGCGCTCGGCCAGCCGCCGTACGACCAGCAGGCCACCTTCGTGGACGAGGCGGACTTCGACTCCGGGGACCAGCCGGGATCGCGGATCTTCGCGGAGATCCGCAACCGCGGCCCGGTCAACCCGTCGCAGCTGTACGCGCTGGCCGACGGCTACATCAGCCTGGCCGAGGCCTGGGAGACCAAGTCCGTCATCTACGTGTTCGGCCTCACGCTCTTCGCGATTGCGCTCTACCTGCTCAGCCAGTCCACGAGCATGGGCGAGAACCTGCCGGGCTTCGTGCTGGCCGCCTCCGGCACGGTGCTGGCCGCCGCCACGTTCGGGTACGCGCTCCATCTCTACCGTCAGCCCGTCATGGCGGCCGGCACGCTGCCGGAGGGCTGCGCCGGGACCGGAACGCCGGTCGAACTGGCCGCCGCCTTCTACGGCGACGCCACGCGGATCTTCGACGCCGCGGCGACGGGCGAGGACTACCAGAAGGCCGCCGACCTCCTCTCGTGCGCGGTGGCGGTGCGGCCGGACTTCGCGCGGGCGCAGTACGACCGGTCGCGGGCGGCGTCGCTCATCAGCCAGGGCGACCTGGGCAACGACTACACCAGTTTCCCGACGCGCGCGCGGGTCGCCGAGATCCAGGCCTCCTATGCGGAGATGGTCGCGGTGCTGGAGCGCGGCGGCTGGACGCCCACCACCCGCCTGCTCAACAGCTACGGCTTCAACACGATCCTCGCCGCGCTCGCCGACGGCGACCGGGCGCGACTCGACGAGGCCGTCTCGATCCTCGAGCGCGGCCTCGCGGTGGACGGCATCGCGACGCCGGACGGCACGGTCGACGCGGTGCGGCTCACCAACGCGACGTCGACCCAGGTGGACCACAGTCGCCTGCTGCTCACGAACCTCGCGCTCGCCCGGCTCGCGCGGAATGAGCGCCAGGCGGCGGCCGCGGCGTACCGGGCGCTGGTGGACGGCCTGCACGCCGGCGAGAACCAGCCGCTGGTCGGCTCGTCGCTGAGCGACCTGAACATCCTCGCCGGGCACTGCGCCGCGCTCTACGGCGACGCGGCGGCGGAGACCTGTGCGAGCGTCGCCGACGGCATCGCCGACGCGCGGCGCATGCTGCTCGTCGGCCGGTCCGCGCCGGTCGAGGGCGGCGGGCGCACGGCCGTCACGCAGGCGGCCGCCTGGATCCACCCCTCGCGCGCCGGCTGGAGCGCGCGCGCCTCCGGCTTCGACGCGCGCCGCGACACGTTTGCCGTCGTCTGGTCGTCCTACTCGGACGACTGGGGCGTCTGGCGCGTCGTCCAGCCGCTGTTCCGCACGGTCGATCCGCGCCGCCTCCAGGCCGGCGGCGTCGTCAGCGACGTGACCGTCTACGACAGCTCGCCCTCCTACTGCCTGCCGCCGGGCCGGTACCGCGCCGAGTTCTTCCTCAACGGGCGCCCCCTGGGTGACGGCGCGCCGGAGGAGTTCGAGATGAGGGGCTACCGGAACTACCGGTCGCGCGAGATGGACGTCGCGATGTGCGTCCCGGACGACTGGACGCTGTCGGACTTCCGGCAGAACGACGAGGGCCGGCACCTGGTGCGTGCGTTCACGACGCCGAACAACCGATCCGCGCTCTACGTCTTCACGTTCTTCACGCCGAAGCACCTGGCGGGCACGGGCACGGCGGCGCCGCTCGACCGCGGGTGGAGCATGCTCAAGCGGCTGACGCGGAACCCGCCCGCCGACGCGCTCTTCTACCAGGCCGCGTCGAAGTTCCAGGGCTGCGGCGCGCCGATTCCCGGCGGCACCATCCTCAGCCGGACGTGGACGGCCGGCGACGGCCTCGTGCACGTCGCGATGGTCATGGGCGACTTCGCGCCGAACGGTCAGGCGTGCCAGGTGCTCGAGTCCATCGGCGCCTACTACGACCGCGACACGGCCCAGCTGCTCGACGCGTCGGGCTCGTCGCGCTGATCGCCAGCCGGCGTCGCCGATTCGGCGAGAGCGGCGCCGCGCCCCACGCATGCCGCCCCTCGGCGGCGCGCCGAACCCCCGGCCGGTGGTCGTAGCGGGCGCGGTCTGGTAGAGTGGCCGTCCCGTTTTTTCCTCTGGAGGCACCAGTGATCCGCAGACTGCTCCGTCCAGCGTCGCTCGGGCTGATGCTGGCCGCGGCGGCGCTCCTGCCGGCCGACCTGTTCTCGGGCCGTGTCAGCGCCCAGGCCAGCCAGCCGGGCGTCGTCGCCATCCGCAACGCCACGCTCGTCACCGCCTCGCACGGCACGATCGAGAACGGCACGATCGTCCTGCGTGACGGCAGGATCGCCGCGCTCGGGCGCAACGTGCAGGTGCCCGCCGGCGCCGAGGTGATCGACGGCACGGGCAAGTTCGTCTCGCCGGGCATCATCGACGCGCACTCGCACATCGCCAACGACGCGATCAACGAGGGCGGCACGTCGGTGAGCTCGATGACGAACATGAAGGAGGTGCTCGACCCGCTCGACATCGCGATCCAGCGCGACGTGGCGGGCGGCGTGACGGTGGCGAACATCCTGCATGGCAGCGCGAACGCGATCGGCGGCCAGACGATCGTCATCAAGCTGCGGTGGGGCGTGGACAGGGCGGATGACCTGATCTTCCAGGGCGCGCTCCCGGGCATCAAGTTCGCGCTGGGCGAGAACCCCAAGCGCCAGGGTCTGGCGTCGAACAACGGCCCGCGCCGGTACCCGAGCACGCGGCAGGGCGTGGAGTTCACGATTCGTGACGCGTTCACGCGCGCGAAGGCCTACCAGCAGGCGTGGAAGGACTACGACACGGCGAAGGCGGCGGGCCGCGACGTGCTGCCGCCGCGGCGCGACCTCCAGCTCGACGCCCTCGTGGAGGTGCTCGAGGGCAAGCGGCTCGTGCACGTCCACTGCTATCGCGCGGACGAGATCCTGATGATGATCCGCCTGGCCGACGAGATGGGCTTCAAGGTCGCGACCTTCCAGCACGTGCTGGAGGGCTACAAGGTGGCGAAGGAGATCGCCGAGCACGGCGCCGGCGCGTCCACCTTTTCCGACTGGTGGGGCTACAAGATCGAGGCCGAGGACGCGATTCCCGGCAACGCCGGGCTGATGACGCACAAGGGCGTCAACGTGTCGGTCAACTCCGACAGCGCCGAGCACGCGCGTCGGCTGAACACCGAGGCCGCCAAGTCGATCCGCTGGGGCGACGTCACCGAGGACCAGGCGATCGCCATGGTCACGCTCAACCCGGCGAAACAGCTCCGGATCGACGACCGGGTCGGCTCGCTCGACGTCGGCAAGGATGCGGACGTCGTGATCTGGAACCACCACCCGCTCAGCACCTACGCCATCGTCGAGCGGACCTACATCGACGGCGTCGTGCGGTACGACCGCCAGCAGGACGAGGCGCGGATCGCGCGCGTCGCCGAGGAGAAGGCGGCGCTGCAGGGCGGCCGCGGCGGGCGCGGCGGCCGGGGTGGCCAGGGCGGCGCGACGGGCGCGTCGGACCAGCCGGCGAACCTGTTCAACATCCCGAGCCAGCCTGTGGACGTGCGGTACAACGCCGACGGCCCGGCGCTGGCGATCACCAACGCGCGCATCGTGACCGTGAGCGGGCCCGTCATCGAGCGTGGCACGGTCCTCATCCGCGGCAATCGCATCCAGGCGGTCGGCGCCAACGTGTCGATCCCGGGCGGCACGCGGCAGATCAACGCGAACGGCGCGAGCGTCTATCCCGGGTTCATCGACGCGGCCACCGACCTCGGCCTGAACGAGCCCGGCGTCCGCGGCATGGACGATGTCAGCGAGATGCTGGACTTCAACCAGATGCTGCGCACGCGCGTCGCGTACCAGTCGGACAGCGACGCCATTCCGGTGGCGCGCGTCGAGGGCATCACGAGCGCGGCCATCTTCATGGGCGGCGGCGTGATCACGGGCGACGTGCCGCTGATGGACCTCGACGGCTGGACGTGGGAGGAGAACACGGTCCGCGCCAACGCCGGGCTCGCGATGCAGTATCCGGGCGGCGGGGGCGGACGGGGCGGCCGCGGCGGCGGGGGCGGCGGCGCGCAGGAGCAGATCCGCGAGCTCGACCGGCTGGTGCGCGCGGCGAAGGCCTACGGCGCCGACGCCGACCGCGCGATGAACTGGGAGCTCGAGCCGCTCGTGCCCGTCGTCAAGGGCCAGATTCCGATGTACGTCTCGGCCGGGAGCGCGACCGCGATCCGTGACGCGATCGGCTGGGCCGAGCGGGAGGGCGTGAACATCGTCATCCGGACGAGCCCGGGCGCGGCGGTCGAGTCGGCCGCGCTGCTGAAGGCGAAGGGCGTGCCGGTCATCCTCACCGACGTGCTCACGATGCCGCAGGGCGAGGACACGTTTCACGCGGCCAACTACCAGGCGGCAGGCGAGCTGCAGAAGGCCGGCGTCACGTTCGCGTTCTCGAGCGGCGGCTACGACAACGTCCGCCTGATTCCGTTCCAGGCGGCGATGTCCGTCGCGTGGGGGCTGGATCACGACGCGGCGATTCGCGCGCTCACGCTGGACGCGGCGAAGATCTTCGGCGCCGACAAGGTCGTCGGGTCGATCGAGGCCGGCAAGCTCGCGAACCTGATCGTCGTCAACGGCGACCCGCTGGAGATCCGGTCGCGCATCCGCAACGTCATCATCGCCGGCCGCGACATCCCGCTCGAGAGCAAGCAGACCGAGCTGTTCGCGCGGTACATGGGGCGGTAGGAGGAGTCATGCGCACCCGAACCACGACGCTCTTCATCCAGTCGGCCGCGGCGCTGGCCGCCGCGCTGCTCCTCGCTCCCGCGGGTCTCGCACGGCAGGCGGCCCCGGCGTGGGCCATCACGGGCGCCCGCGTCCACACCGCCGCGGGCGCGCCGATCGACAACGCGACCGTCCTCGTCCGCGACGGCGTGATTGCCGCGGTCGGCACGTCCGTCACGGTGCCGGCCGACGCGGTCGTCATCGACGCCGCCGGGCAGAACGTCTATCCCGGCCTCATCGACATGGGCAGCAGCGCGCCGATCGAGGCGCCGGAGGGCCAGCAGGCCCAGGCCGGCGGCGGCCGCGGGGGCGGCGGCGGGTTCGGCGGCCGCGGCGGGGGCGGCGGCGCCCAGCAGACCAAGGAGGAAGCCGAGCGCGCCAAGCGCGAGGCGCTGCTCCGGCCCGACTACTCGGCCGAGGAGCACCTGCAGGGCACGAGCGCGATGCAGGAGCAGCTCGCCAGCGCCGGCGTGACCGCGGTGCTCGCCGTGTCCGACAGCGGCATCTTCAAGGGCACGAGCGCGCTCGTGAACACGCTGCTGCCGCCCGACGACCCGCAGATCAGCGACGTCGCCGGTTACCGGAAGGGCCTGGCGGTGATCAAGGCGCCCGTCGCGCAGCACGTCAACATCGCCGGCCGCGCCGGGGGCACCGGGTATCCGCAGTCGCTCCTCGGCTCGATCGCCTTCGCCAGGCAGGGGTTCTACGACGCCCAGTGGCAGCGTGACGCCGAGGCGTACTACCAGCGCACGGGCGCGAAGGGGCCGCGACCGCTGATCGAACCCGCGCTCGACGCGCTGGCGCCGGCGCTCGCGCGGCAGCTGCCGGTGGCCTTCGACGCCGACCTGGCGCGTGAGATCGATCGCGTGCTGACCATCGCCTCCACGTTCAACCTGGATCCGATCGTCGTCGGCGCCTCGGGCGCGGCGGAGCGCACGGCCGAGCTCAAGGCCGCCGGGGCGAAGGTCATCCTGAGCCTGAACTACCCGGGCGGCGGGGGCGGTCGCGGCGGCGGGGGCGGCGGGTTCGGCGGGCGCGGGGGCGGCGGTCAGCCGACGCTCGCGGCCCTCGAGGCGCAGCGTGACGCGCCGAAGACGGCCGCGGCCGTGGCCGCGGCCGGCATCCCGTTCGCGTTCACGTCGGACGGGATGCAGACCGCGGCGGACTTCGTCCGCAACGCCGGGCGCGCGGTGCGCGACGGCGGCCTCGCGGCCGACGTCGCGCTCCGCGCGCTGACGATCGACGCGGCCCGACTGGCCGGCGCCGCCGACCGCGTCGGGTCCATCGAGACCGGCAAGATCGCCAACCTCATCGTCGTCGAGGGCGACTTGTTCGACAACGGCCGCATCCGGCAGGTGTTCATCGCCGGCCGCCCGGTCGAGATCCAGCCGGCCGCTGCCCCGGCCACCGGCCGCGGTGGCCGGGGCGGCGACCGCTGAAAAAGACACCGGGAGTCTTTTTACGAAATTCGTAAAAAGACTCCCGGTGTCCTTTACTGCGACGACATCAACTTAACTGAAGAGAAAACGCAGGGCGTCGGGCAGACGGCGCGCCCAGGCGGACTCGCTGTGGTCGCCCACGGCATCCTCCACGTAGTGCGTGACTTCCGTGCCCTGCGCGCGCAGCACGTCCACGAGTGAGCGCGCGTCGCGGTAAACGCGCTCCCCTTCCCGCACCCCCGCGTCCACCCAGACCCGCGCGCCCGGCGCCACCGGCCGGCGACGCAGGAGCTTGAGAATCGCGCGGCGGCCGTACCAGACCGATGGCGACATGACCATCAGGCGCGCGCACCGCTCCGGACGCATGGCGGCCATCCAGAGCGTGACCAGCCCGCCCATCGACGCCCCACCGATCGCCACGCCCTCGGCGTCCGTGCGGAGGTGCAGCTCGTCGCCCAGCGCCGGCAGCACCCGGTCGAACACCAGCGCCGCGTAGGCCGCCACGCGGCTGCCCGCCGCGCGCCGGCCCGTCGCCGGCGCGAACTCCTCGATGCGCCCCGGCCCCAGGTGATCGACGCCCACGAGCACCACCGGCGGAATCGTCCCGGCGTCGACGAGGGCGTCGATCGTCTCGTCGGCGCGCCACGAACCGCCCCAGGCCTCTGGCTCCGATGCAAACAGGTTCTGGCCGTCGTGCAGGACGAGGACGGGATACGGATCGGCACGACCGGCGTCGTATCCCGGCGGCAGGTGGACGCGGATCTTCCGGCCCTCCACCTGGCGCATACTAGGCGCCGCCATGCATCGAGCCTACCACCGGTGGCACGCGCACCAGCTCGGCCGCGACATGGAGCTGCTGGTCTTCGGCCACGCCGGCGTGCCTTACATCGTGTTCCCCTCCTCGATGGGCACGTTCTACGAATTCGAGGACTGCGGCATGGTGAAGGCGGTCGCCGACAAGCTCGAGGCCGGCATCCTCCAGCTCGTCTGCGCCTCCACGGTCGACACCGAGAGCTTCTACGATCGCCACCGCCACCCGCGCGCCCGCGTCGATCGCTACCTCGCGTGGGAGCGCTACCTGCTGGAGGATCTCGTGCCCTTCACCCGCGGCCTGGCCGGCGCAGAGACGATCGGCGTGACCGGGTGCAGCTTCGGGGCGTTCCACGCGTTCCTCATGGCGCTCCGGCATCCGGACGTCTTCACCCGGTGCCTGACGATGGGCGGCGCGTTCGACCTGGCGCGGTTCCTGGACGGCTACTCCGACGGCGACACCTACCTGCTCTCCCCGCCGCAGTTCCTGCCGCACCTGACGGACCCGTGGTTCCTGGACCGGCTCCGCCGCAACAAATGGGTCCTGGCGACGGGCGAGCACGACATCTGCCGCGGCGACACCGAGTACGGCGGTCACCTGCTCGCGTCCCGCGGCATCCCGCACAGCCTGCACGTCTGGGGTGACGCGTCGCTCCACGACTGGCCCGAGTGGCGCAAGATGGCGGCCGCCTACCTGCCCTAGCGGGCCGACCGACTGCCGGCCGGCCCGGGCGCGCGGACCGCCCGCCGGCCCGCCGGTCGCGCCCGCCACGCCACGCCAGGCCACGCGGCCGGGCCGCGGCCGACCGCCCCCCGGCGCGAACCGGCCCGGCCCACCTGCCATAGAATCTGGCCATGCACCGGATCGGCATCCTCTTCGGGATGGAGGAGACCTTCCCTCCCGCCTTCGTGGACCGGGTCAACGCGATGGGCGTGCCGGGGGTCACCGCCGAGCTCGTCTCGGTCGGCGCGATCCGGATGGACGAGCCCAACCGGTACCGGGTCATCGTCGATCGCATCTCCCACGACATCCCGTTCTACCGCGGCTACCTGAAGAACGCGGTGCTCACCGGCACGACGGTCATCAACAACCCGTTCTGGTGGAGCGCCGACGACAAGTTCTTCAACTTCGCCCTCGCGTCGCGGCTCGGCGTCGCGATCCCGCGCACGGTCCTGCTGCCGCACAAGCAGCACCCGCCGGGCACGACGGACCGATCGATGCGCAACCTGACCTACCCGCTCGACTGGGACGCGGTGTTCGACTACGTCGGGTTCCCGGCGTTCCTGAAGCCGTTCGACGGCGGTGGCTGGAAGGACGTCTACCACGTGCACTCGCCGGAGGAGTTCTTCCACGCCTACGACCAGTCGCGCGACCTGTGCATGACGCTGCAGCGCGCGGTGAACTTCCGCGAGTACTTCCGCTGCTACGTCGTCGGCCAGCGCGACGTGCGCATCATGCCCTACGACCCGCGCGTGCCGTTCCACGAGCGCTACCTGAAGCAGCCGCCGGCCTACGACCCGGCGCTCCTGGCGCGGGTGGAGCGCGACGCGATCACGGTCTGCCGCGCGCTCGGCTACGACCTGAACACGGTCGAGTTCGCGTGCGAGGACGGCGTGCCGTACGCGATCGACTTCATGAACCCGGCGCCCGACGCCGACGTCCGCTCGGTGGGCCCGGATCACTTCGAGTGGATCGTCTCCCGCATGGCCGACCTGGCCGTGCGCGCCGCGCTCGCGCCGGCCGAGTCGCCCGGCTACCGCTGGGACGCGCTCCTGCGATGACCCGGCCCTCCTTCACGCTCGGGATCGAGGAGGAGTACCAGACGGTCGATCCGGAGACGTTCGACCTCCGCTCGCACATCCAGACCGAGATCATCGCGAAGGGCAAGCGGCAGCTCGACGAGCGGGTGAAGGCGGAGATGCACCAGGCCGTCGTCGAGGTCGGCACCGGCGTGTGCCGGACCGTGAAGGAGGCGGCCGCCGACCTGAAGGACCTCCGGCGGCGGATGATCGCGCTCACCGAGGAGGCCGGGCTCCGGCTGGCCGCGGGGGCCACCCATCCCTTCGCCGACTGGCGCGTCCAGGACATCTACCCGGACGAGCGCTACCAGCAGGTCGTCCAGGACATGCAGATGGTCGCGCGGGCCAACCTGATCTTCGGCCTGCACATCCACGTCGGCATCGAGGACCGCGAGGTCCTGATCCAGATCATGAACCAGGTGCGCTACTTCCTGCCGCACCTGCTGGCGCTCTCGGCCAACTCGCCGTTCTGGCTCGGCATGAACACCGGGCTGAAGTCGTACCGCAGCAAGGTCTTCGACCGCTTTCCGCGGACCAACATCCCCGAGCGGTTCGACTCGTGGGCCGCCTACGAGGGCTTCGTCAGGCTGCTCGTCAAGACCCACTGCATCGACAACGCGAAGAAGATCTGGTGGGACGTGCGGCCCCATGCCTTCTTCGACACGCTGGAAGTCCGGATCTGCGACCTCCCGATGCGCGCGGACGAGACGATCGCGCTCGCCGCGCTGCTCCAGGCGACCGTCGTCAAGCTCCACCAGCTCCACGCCCGCAACCAGGCGTGGCGCATGTACGGCCGTTCGCTCCTGATGGAGAACAAGTGGCGCGCCTCGCGCTACGGCCTGGAGGGCGCGCTCATCGACTTCGGCCTCGAGCAGGAGGTCCCCGCGCGCGACCTGATCCTCGAATACCTCGACTTCGTGGACGACGTGGTGGACGAGCTGGACAGCCGCGAGGCGATCAACGGGATCCGGTGGATCCTGGATCACGGCACCGGCGCGGACCGCCAGCTCGAGGTGTGGAACCGCAGCGGCGGCGACCTGAAGGCGGTGGTCGCCTACATGATCGAGGAAACCAAGGCCGGCCTGGAGGGGCCCTCATGACGACGACTGACGCCGGGCTGGCGCCGGGCGCGCGCAACGCGATCCGCACCTGCCTCAACGTGCAGCCCACCGAGCGCGTGACGCTCATCACCGACCGCGCGTGCCGCGACATCGCGGCCGCCCTGGCCCGCGAGCTCGACGACGTCGGCGCGCCGTACCGGCGGTTCGTCCTCGAGGACGTCGCGACCCGGCCGCTCACCGCGCTGCCCGGCGCCATCGCCGCCGACATGGAAGAGTCGGCGGTCAGCATCTTCGCCGCGCACGTCCAGGCGAACGAGCTGGGCTCGCGCATCCAGATGACCGACATCGTCAACCGCCGGCGGATGCGGCACGCGCACATGGTCAACATCACCGACCGCATCATGCGCGAGGGCATGCGCGCCGACTTCCACGAGGTGGACCGGCTCAGCACGCACGTCCGCGACCGCCTCGCGCGCGCCAGGACCATCCACGCCACCACCCCCGCGGGCACCGACCTCCACGCGACCTTCGTCCCGGAGCTGCGCTGGATCAAGACGAGCGGCCTCATCACGCCCGAGAAGTGGGGCAACCTGCCAGGCGGAGAGGTCTTCACCACGCCGGCCGACGTGAACGGCACCTACGTCATCGACGGCGTCGTCGGCGACTGGCTGTGCGATCGGTACGGCCTGCTCCACGACGCGCCGCTGACCATCCGCGTCGAGCACGGCCGCCTCGTCTCCGCCGAGTCGGAGAACCGCGCGCTCCGGGACGACTTCTGGGCCTACACCCACACGGACGAGAACTCCGACCGCGTCGGCGAGTTCGCGCTCGGCACCAACGTCGCCGTGCGGTCGGTGATCGGCGAGATCCTGCAGGACGAGAAGGTCCCCGGCGTGCACATCGCGTTCGGCAATCCGTACGGCCACCATACCGGCGCGGACTGGTGGTCCTCCACGCACATCGACGTCGTCGGCGCGGGCTTCAGCGTGTGGGCCGACGACGAGCCGATCATGCGCGACGGCCGGTTCCTGATCGACTGACGCGCGATGACCGCCCCGGGCGCCGCGTCGATCGGGACCTGGCACGGGCGCGATCGGTCGCCGAGGAGACCGCGGTGATCCCGGCCCTGCGCGCGCGCTTCAACGCGGCCTTCACGGCCGAGCGCTACGCCAGGTTCCGCAAGACGGTCGCCGCGCGCGCGGGCGCGCCCATCGAGTTCCGGCTGTCCGAGACGCCGTGCTTCCTGCCGGCGCCACTCGCGCACGACCTCGTCGCCGCGGGCCACGCGCTGATCGATCAGCTGCTCGGCCATCCCGATTACCGCCGCGCCGCCGACGCGGTGGTGCCGCCGGCCTTCCGGCTCGCCGGCGGCGAGACGTCCCCGACCTTCATCCAGGTGGACTTCGGCCTGGTCCGGACCGACGTGGGCATTGAAGGCCGGCTGGTCGAACTGCAGGCATTCCCGTCGCTCTACGGATTCCAGGCGCTGCTGGCCGAGACCGCCATCGAGGCCTGGGACCTCGACGGCGTCACGCCGTACCTCGGTGGGCTCGACGCGACGGGCTACGACGCGCTGATGCGGCGCGCGCTCGTCGGCGACCACGACCCGTCGGAGGTCGTGCTGCTCGAGATCGACCCGGCGCACCAGAAGACGCTGCCCGACTTCACGGCCACCGAGCGCCGCTGGGGCGTCCGCGCCGTGGACCTGCGGGACGTCGTGCGCGAGGGCCGGCGGCTGTTCGCGGTGGCCGGCGGCCGCCGTACGCGGATCGCGCGCATCTACAACCGCGTCATACCAGACGAGCTCGAGCGGCGCGGCCTGGCCTGGCCGTTTCCGTCGGACGCGCCCCTCGACGTCGAGTGGACCGGCGGGCCGGACTGGTACTTCCGCCTGAGCAAGTTCGCCCTGCCCTGGCTCCGCCATCCGTGGGTGCCGCGCACGATGTTCCTGGATGAAATCACGGGCGACCCGCCGGCGGGGCACGACTGGGTGCTCAAGCCGCTCTTCTCGTTCGCCGGCGGCGGCATCGTCTTCTCACCGACCGCCGGTGACCTGGCCGCGATCCCGGACGACCGGCGACGGCTGTACGCGCTGCAGGAACGCGTCGCGTTCACGCCGGTCATCGACACGCCGTGCGGCCCGACGCAGGTCGAGATCCGCGTGATGTACGTCCGCGACGGCCAGACCTACCGCGCCGTGCTGCCCCTCGGCCGCATGGGCCGTGGGTTGATGATGGGCGTCGACCACAACAAGGGCCTGGACTGGGTGGGGGCGGCGGCGGTCCTGGTGGAGGGGGACGGGTCCCCCTACTCCTTGTACAAGTAGCCTCCCGCCAGGCTCGCGATCATCATGTTGGCCAGCCAGAAGACGCTGTTCTTCACCGTGGACGCCATGATGAAGATGCCCATCTGCGTCAGGCCGATCATCACCAGGGTCACCGAGGCGAACGGCACCAGGCCGGCGAGCATGGCGGTCGTCGGGCCCGGGCCGAACCGCGGCCGGATGGCGGCGTAGGTCCAGACGATCAGGAGGCCGAGCAGCAGGTCCACGACCGCCCACGTGGCGAGCACACCGGTGCCCGCGAGCACGTCGGGGTTCAGGTTCAGGCGCTGGCGCAGCAGGTCCATCTCGGCGGTCATCAGGAACCCGTTGATGACGAAGTCGCCGAGGTTCAGCACCACGCCCGCCACCAGCCCGCCGATCAGCACCCGCGCGGCGTTCATCGCGCGCCTCCCTCACCGGCGCCGCCGCCGCCGCTCGCGGCCGGGGGCACCTTCTCCTTCTCACGCGCCTTCAGCCGTTCGTCGATGTGCTCCTGCATCTTCAGGCGGGGCACGCCGTACTCGAGCCAGTCGGGCGCGTCGGCGCCCTTCAGGTAGTGGTCGAAGAACTCCTTCATCCGCTCCGTGTAGTCCTGCTGGTTGGCGGGACGGGCCAGGCCGTGGTTCTCGCCCGGGTACTCCAGCAGCACGACCGGCTTCTGGAGTCGCCGCAGCGTGTTGAAATACTCGATGCCCTGGGTGAAGTCGACGGCGCCGTCCTGGTCGTTGTGGAGGATCATCAGCGGTGTATGGACGTCGGTCGCGTGCGCGACGGGCGAGTTGCGGGTGTAGGCCTCCCACTCCTCCCACGGCCCGCCGGTGAACCGGCCCTGGCTGCTCTCGAAGATCGCGCCGTTCGTGCCGCCGCTGTTCTTGTAGATGATCGAGTACATGCTGATCATGTCGGTCAGCGGCGCCCCGGCGACCGCGGCGGCGAACGTGTCGGTCTGGGTAATCGTGAACGCCGTCTGGTAGCCGCCCCACGAGTGGCCGTGCAGTCCGACCTTCTTCGGGTCCACGATGCCGGTCTTGACGGCCGCCTGCACCGCCGGCACCAGCGCCCACACCGCCGACATGCCGGGGTCGTTGACGTAGTAGGTGATGTCGGGCTGGAGTACGGCGTAGCCGTTGCTCGTGTAGGCCTGCCGGCTGAAGCCGTTGGCCGTGGGCCGCCCGTAGGTGTAGTGCCCCTGCGTGAGCCGCTCGTAGATGTAGACGATCGTCGGGTACTGCTTCCCGGGTTCGTAGTCGGCCGGCAGGTACAGCGACGCCTGCAGGCGCTCGCCCTTGGCGTTCTTGTACTCGATCAGCCGCGCGCCGGACGACCACCGGAACGGCTCGGCCTCGGCCGACGCGTCGGCGATCGTCGCCGGCGTGCCGAGCGTGCCGTCGGTCACCAGGACTGCCGGCGCTTCGGTCGGCGTCTCGCGCGTGTAGATCCAGACGTCGGCCTTCTCGGCGCGGCGCAGCCCGTTGATCGAGGCGTCCTCCCAGAGCACCATCCGCAGGCCGGTCGCGCCCGGGTCGAGGATGCCGTAGCCGTCGCGCTTCGTCCACTCGGACATCGCGGAGAAGTACTGCGGCTTCGTCAGGTCGATGCCGTCCTCGTCCGGGTCGTAGCGGACGCGCTGCTGGTAGCGGATCTGGTCCTTCTTGCCGTTGACGGTCAGGTTGACCGCGGCCTCGCCCGTCGCCACCGGCACCTTCCAGACGTCCCAGCGGTCCGTCAGCAGCACGTACCGGCTGTCCGCGCTCCAGCCGACCATCCCCGACGGCGGATCCACGATGTTGTGGTCATCGTCGGTGTTGATGAACGACGTCGGCACCTTCTCGGTGATGTTGCGCGTCTGGCCGGTCTCGGCGTCGTAGACGTGGTAGTGGCGATCCTCGTAGTAGACGTACTTCGTGGAATCGGGCGAGGCCGAGTTGCCCCACCGCAGGTGCTTTTTCACCAGCTTGCGCTCGCCCGTGTGGGTGTCGATCGCGTAGACGTCCTGGAAGCGGCGCCCGTCGAGGTTCCCCATCAGCTCGTAGGCAAGATCGCTCGTGCCGATCATCCAGCGGCCGCGGCCCGACACCTGGATGTCGGGCAGCTCGTCGTCGGCCAGCCGCACCAGCTTCCGGTCGGCGGGCCGCCAGGCGGTCACGTAGTTGAACGCGCGGTCGCGGCTCTCCTGCACCTGCTGCTGCGACTGGAGGCGGGGATCCTTGTAGTGCCAGATCACGAGGTTGGGCCGCTCGCTGTCGCCGGCCGCGCCCGCGCCGCGCCCGTTGCCCTCGCCCTCGTCGTCGCCCGTGCCCCCACCGGCGCCCGCGCCGCGCCCCGCCGGCCGGGGCCGCTTCGTCAGCGGCGCGATGCCGAACAGGATCGCATCCCGCGCGTCGGTCCACTGCGGCGTGCGATTGCCGCTCACCGCCATCTCCTTCGGAAACGCGGCGTCGGCCGACGGATCGTAGGCGGTCCGCGCGGGCGTCCCGGCGCCGAAGCCCGTGTAGCCGACCACCGAGTAGATCCGCTCGCGGTACTGCGGGTCGTCCGTCCCCTTGAGGAACGACAGCGCGTCGCCCTCGTCGGTCCAGGCCAGGCGCTCGAAGAACGCCTTGTCGGTCTCGAGCGAGGTGATGGCGCCCGACTGCATGTCGCGGATCTGGACGCCGTTGCCGGCCTGCTCGGCGGCGTCGATCACGAGGGCGAGGAAACGGCCGCCGTCGTTGAACGCGAACTCGGAGACGTTGCCGACGTTGAGTTCCGAGCCGGTCGAGAGCTCGCGCAGCAGCAGGTCGGTGCCGCGGGGCCGCGTGTCGCGCGGCGCGTCACCCGAGGCCGCCCCGCCGCCGCGTCCACCACGCCCGCCGCCGGCCGCCGCGCCACCGCCCGCCCCGGCATCCGGCCCGTAGCGATCCAGCGCGACCCAGCCGCCGTTCGTCCCGCCGAACACCGCGCGGCGGATCTTCGCGATCGTGGTCTTCTCGCCCGTGGCAAGGTCCACCAGCACGACGTTGTTCTGGTTCGGCCGGCGGGCGCGCGTGTTCGCCTGCGCCTCGCGACGCGTCGGCGCCACGATGACCGACGCCCATGCCGATCCGTCCGCGAAGCTCACCGCGCCGCCACCCTGCCCGACCGGGATCCGGATCTCCCGCGACCCGCGCGTCTCGCGGAGCACCACCTCGCTGTCGCCCTCGATCGGCGCGAGCCGATAGGCGACCCATCTGCCGTCGGGCGACAGGCTCGTCACCGACATCGATCGGAACGCAAGGATGTCTTCGAGGCCGATTGGCCGCTTCGTCCCTGTCTGGGCGGTCTGGCCGCTCTGGCCGGTCTGGGCGCCGACGGGAACGAACAGGGCAAGCGCGAGCAGCACGGCCAGCCCGGCGGAGAGGCGCAGGCGTTTCATGGGAACCTCCGACAACAACGGGCCGTTCGGGCCCGGAAACTCGTGGGTGTGAGCGCCATGGTAGCACCGGCCATCGCCGGCCGAGGCGGCGGCCCGTGCCTGGCGCGGCCGGCGGTGCTAAGCTTCCGGGAACGAGACCACATGTCATGAAGAAACTGGCCATTCTGCTGGGATTTCTGCTGATCGCGCCCGCCGGCCGGGCCCAGGTCGTGCCGTCCGAAATGGGTGTCCCGTCGCGGACGGGCCTGGTCGTGTCGTCATCGGACATCGCGTCCGACACGGGGGCCGACGTCCTCGCGCGCGGTGGCAACGCCGTCGACGCGGCCGTCGCCACGGCGTTCGCGCTGGCCGTCACCCACCCGTTCGCCGGCAACCTGGGCGGCGGCGGGTTCATGGTCGTGCGCACGCCGGCCGGTGAGGCGACCACGTTCGACTACCGCGAGACCGCGCCGGGCAGGTCGACCCCGACGATGTATCTGGGCGCGGACGGGGAGATCGATCGCAGCCTGACCGCGACGGGCTACCTCGCGCCGGGCGTGCCGGGCACGGTGCGCGGCATGGCGCTCGCGCACAAGCGGTTCGGCAGGCTCCCGTGGAAGGACGTCGTGCTGCCGGCGGCGAAGATCGCGACCGAGGGCTTCGTGATGTCGGCCTCGCTCGCGCGCAGCCTCAACGGCGAGCTGCGGCGGATGCAGCCGTACCCCGCGTCGGTCGCGGCCTACGGCAAGCCCGGTGGCGGCGAATGGGCCGCGGGCGATCGCCTGGTCCTGCCGGATCTCGGGAAGACGCTGACGGCCATCGCCGGCGACGGTCCCGACGTCTTCTACACGGGCTGGATCGCCGACCGCATCGCCGACGACATGGCGAAGCACGGCGGCCTGATCACGAAGGACGACCTGAAGGGCTACGAGGCGAAGGAGCGCGCGCCGATCCGCGGCACGTTCCTCGGCTACGAGATCATCTCGATGCCGCCGCCGAGCTCCGGCGGCATCGCGATCGTCGAGATGCTGCACATCCTGGAGGAGGAGAAGATCCAGCGGCAGGCCTACGGGTCGGCCGAGGCGATCCACCTGATCACCGAGGCCATGCGGCGCGCCTACCTCGACCGCGCGCGCTACCTCGGCGACACCGACTTCGTGGACGTGCCGGTCGGCATGCTGACGTCGGTCGAGCACGCGCGCGACCTGGCGAAGACGATCGACCCGGCGCACGCCTCGTCGAGCGCCGATCTGGGCAAGGACATCATCACCGCCCCGGCGCGCACCGAGCCCGACGACACCACGCACTTCTCGGTGCTCGACCGCGACGGCATGGCCGTGTCGAACACCTACACGCTCGAGGGCGGCTACGGCTCGCACGTGGTCATCGCGGGCACCGGGGTCCTGCTCAACAACGAGATGGGCGACTTCAACAAGAAGCCGGGCACGACGAACCTGACCGGCGACATCGGCACGCCGCCCAACCTCATCGCGCCGGGCAAGCGGATGCTGAGCTCGATGTCGCCGACGATCGTGACGCGCGACGGCAAGGTCGCGCTCGTGACCGGGTCGCCCGGCGGTCGGACGATCATCAACACCGTGCTCAACGTGGTCCTCAACGTGACCGCATTCCGGATGACCGGCTACGAGGCCGTCCACGCGCCGCGGTCGCACCACCAGTGGCTGCCCGACCGGCTGTCGCTCGAGGAGAACGCCGTCTCGCCCGAAACGCTCGCCGCGCTCGAGGCGATGGGCCACGAGGTGCGCATGGGGGGCCGGCAGGGATCCGCGCAGACGATCTGGGTCCACCCGCTGACCGGCACGCCGTTCGGCGTCGCCGATTCGCGCGACGCCACCGCGAAGGCCAGCAAAGCCGGATCCTGAGGCCGGCGATGTCGCGCGCCCGGACCGGCGCCGATGCCGCCGGCGGGGACCGCAGTTGATCCGGCCAGCCATGTGCGATAGCCTCGACGGGTCGTGATCATCCGGGTGCACCACGTCCATCGGCATCACCGTCAGCTGACGGGCCGGTGGCGTTGCGCCTGAACGACGTTCTTCAACCGATAGACGTTCAGCAACCCCGCCGGATCCGGCGGGGTTTTGCTTTTCCCGCCCGATCCGTCCGGGACACGAGGCTCCGGACATGGACTTTTCGAAACTCGACGGCCTGATCCCCGCCGTCATCCAGGACGCGGAAACCCGCGACGTCCTGATGGTCGGCTTCATGAATGCCGACGCGCTCGCCCGTACTCGCGCCACCGGCTACGTGACCTTCTACTCGCGCTCGCGCCGCACGCTCTGGACCAAGGGCGAGACGTCCGGCAACCGCCTGGCGGTCGTCTCGATGGCCGCCGACTGCGACGATGACACGCTGCTCGTCCAGGTCCGGCGCGAAGGCGCGGGCGTCGTGTGTCACACGGGGACGGTCAGCTGTTTCGACGGACCGGGGAGGGGCTCGTGCTGAAGCTCGGCCTGCCGAAGGGATCGCTCCAGGACGCCACCGTCCAGTTGTTCGCGCGCGCGGGCTTCCAGGTCTACGTCAGTCCGCGTTCGTACTTCCCGGCGATCGACGACCCGGAGATCGAGTGCATGCTGATCCGCGCGCAGGAGATGGCGCGATACGTCGGCGACGGCGTGCTCGACGCCGGGCTCACCGGCCTCGACTGGATCGCCGAACACGCCGCCGGGCGGCCCGACGACCCGGATCCGGTCGTGCCCATCGCCGACCTCATCTACGCGAAGCAGAGCTTCGGCCGCGTGCGCTGGGTGCTCGCGGTCCCGGAAGACTCCCCGGCCCGGACCCCAGAGGACCTGCGGGGCAAGACGATCGCGACCGAACTGGTGCGCGCGACCGAGGCGTACTTCCGCGCGCGCGACATCCCGGTGGACGTCGAGTTCTCCTGGGGCGCGACCGAGGTGAAGCCGCCGACGCTGGCCGACGCGATTGTCGAGGTGACCGAGACCGGCTCGTCGCTGCGCGCCAACCGGCTCCGGATCATCGACACCGTGCTCGAGTCGCACACCCGGCTCGTCGCCAACCCGGCGGCCGCGGCCGACCCGTGGAAGCGCGCCAAGATCGACAACCTCGCGCTGCTGCTGCAGGCCGCGATCCAGGCGCAGGGCCGGGTGGGCCTGATGCTCAACGCCCGGCAGGACGCGTTGCCGCGCGTCCTCGACCTGCTGCCAGCGCTCCAGCGCCCGACCGTGTCGCCGTTGAGCGATCCAGCGTGGGTCGCCGTGAACACCATCCTCGAGGAGAAGACCGTGCGCGACCTGATCCCCCGGCTCAAGGCCGAGGGCGCCACCGGCATCGTCGAGTACCCGCTCAACAAGATCGTGCTGTGATGCGCATCATCCCGACCTCGAACTCGCGCGCGCTCGAGCGCGTGATCACCCGCAACGCGGTTCGCGACCCGAAGGTCGTCGCCGGCGCCGCGCGGATCGTCGCCGACGTGCGCCGGCGTGGCGACGCGGCGCTGCGGACCTGGATGCGGCGGCTCGACGGCGTCGACCCGCCCTTCGCGCTCTCGCGCGCCGACCTGCGCGCCGGCTGGCAGGCGACACCACGCGAGGTCCGCCGCGCGATCCGCGCCGCCGCCGCGCGGATCCGCCGCGTCGCCGCGCTGCAGGTGCCCCGGCCGTTCCGCGTCTCGACCGCGACCGGCGTGCGCATCGAACAGCGCGCGCAGCCGATCGCCAGTGCCGGCTGCTACGTGCCGGGCGGCCGCCATCCGCTGCCGAGCACCGTGCTCATGACCGTGATCCCGGCGCGCGTCGCGGGCGTGCCCGAGGTCACGGTGGCCTGCCCGAACCCGACGCCGGCCGTCCTGTGCGCGGCCGTCGAGGCGGGCGCCACCCGCGTGGTCCGCCTCGGCGGCGCGCAGGCCATCGCGGCGCTCGCCTACGGCACGCCGTCGGTCCGGCGCGTGGAGAAGATCGTCGGCCCGGGCAACGCGTGGGTGGCCGCGGCCAAGCGGATCGTCGCGCCCGACTGCCCCATCGACTTCGATGCGGGGCCGAGCGAGGTCGTCGTCTGGTCCGACGCCGGCCGCCCCGAGTGGATCGCGGCGGACCTCATCGCGCAGGCCGAGCACGACCCGGACGCCCGCGCGATCCTCGTGACGACCTCGGACGCGCTCGCACGCCAGGTCCGCGTCGCGGTCAACCGGCGGATGCCCGACGACGGCCCCGCCCGGCGGCCCTCCGCGCCAACGGCGCGCTCATCGTCGCGCGCGACCGCGCCGAGGCGCGCGCGATCGCCGATCGCCTCGCGCCCGAGCATCTGGTCTGCGACGGCGCCGACGACGCGGCGGACGTGAGCGCGGCCGGCACGATCTTCGTCGGCGACTGGAGCGCGCAGGCCGCGGGCGACTACGCCACCGGATCCAACCACGTGCTGCCCACGGGCGGCGCCGCGCGCGCGAGCGGTGGCCTGAGCGCGGCCGACTTCACCCGCAGCCGCACGATCCAGACCCTGTCGCGCGAGGGCCTGCGGGCGATCGGCCCCGACGCGATCACCCTGGCCGAGGCCGAGGGCCTCACCGCGCACGCCGCGTCGATCCGCGTCCGCCTCGACACGCTGCCTCCCCGGAGACCCCGACGATGAGCTACCAGATCCCGCCCGCGCCGGCGTCCGGCCTGCGCCTGCACCTCAACGAGAACACCGGCGGCTGTTCGCCCGCGGTGATCGACGCGCTGCGGGCGCTCGGCACCACCGACGTCTCGCGGTACCCGGACGTGGCGCCCGCGCGGGCCCGCGCGGCCGAGTGGCTCGGCGTGCCGCCCGAGATGGTCCTGCTGACCAACGGCCTCGACGAGGGCCTGCACCTGGTCGCGCAGGCCGCGCGTCTGCGCGCGCCGGACGGCCGCGTGCTCATCCCCGAACCGGCATTCGAGATGTACGCCGCCGCGGCGTCGGCCGCGGGCCTCGGCATCGATCAGGTCATGCCGACGGAGGATCTCGGATTCGATCTCGACGCGGTCCTCGCCGCGATCGGCCCGGCGACGAGCCTGATCCACCTCACCGATCCCAACAACCCGACCGGCGTCGGCCTGCCGGCCGGCGCGCTCGACGCGGTGGCCGCGGCCGCGCCGGGCGCGCTCGTCCTGATGGACGAGGCCTACGCCGACTTCAGCGGGCGGACGACGGCCGGCACGGCGCTCGAGTCACGGCCGCACGTCATCGTGGGCCGGACGTTCTCGAAGGGCCACGGGCTCGCCGGCCTGCGCGTCGGCGCGCTGGTCGCGCACCCGGAGACGATCGCGTCCCTGCGACGCCTGCAGCCGGCGTTCAGCGTGAACGTCTGCGCGCTCGCGGCCCTCCAGGCCGCGCTCGGCGACCCGGCACACCTCCAGGGCTACCTCGCCGACGTCGCGCGATCGCGGCGTCTCGTCGCCGGCGCCTGCGAGGCGCGCGGGTGGCGGACGTGGCCGAGCGAGACGAACTTCGTCTTCGTCCGCATCGGCGACGCGCTGCCGCAGGTGGTCGCGGCGCTCGCGCGCCAGGGTATCTTCATCCGCGACAAGTCGGCGGCGCCCGGCTGCGCCGGCTGCGCGCGCATCACGATCGGCACGGCCGACCAGACGCTGCGCCTGCTGGCGGCCCTGGAGGCCGCGTGACCCGACGCGCGCGCATCGATCGGCGGACGACGGAGACGCACGTCCGGGTCCGGCTCGCGCTGGACGGCCGTGGCCGCTACGCGGTTGCCACCGGCGTGCGCTTCCTCGACCACATGCTGGAACTGGTCGCGCGGCACGGCGCGTTCGATCTCGATCTCCGCGCGCGGGGCGACCTGGACGTGGACGCGCACCACACGGTCGAAGACACCGGCATCGCGCTCGGCGAGGCGGTGGACCGCGCGGTCGGCTCGCGGCGCGGCATCAACCGCGCCGGGTACTTCGTCATGCCGATGGACGAGACGCTCGCCGTCGCCGCGATCGACCTGTCGGGCCGCGCGGCGACCGTGGTGGACCTGCGCGTGCGGGCCCGAAGGGTCGGCGACCTGCCGGTCGAACTGGTGCACGACTTCTTCGAGGGCTTCGCGCGGGCCGCACGCGCGAACGTGCACCTGAAGGTGCTCTACGGGCGCTCGAGCCACCACCAGGTCGAGGCGATCTTCAAGGCGTTCGCGCGCGCCCTGCGCGTGGCGGTCGCGCGCGACCGGCGGATGCTCCGGGCGCTGCCGTCCACGAAAGGGCTGCTCTGATGGCCGCGCTCCCCGGCCCCGGTTCGGCTGGACCGGCGTGCGCCGTCGTGGACTACGGCGCCGGCAACCTCGCCTCGGTGCGTCGCGGACTCGCGGCGGCGGGAGCCGACGTGCGCGTGACGACGCAGCCCGGCGACCTCGACGCGGCCCGGCTCGTCGTGGTGCCGGGCGTCGGCCACTTCGCCGCCACGCGCGCGCTGGACGCGGGCTGGCGCGATGCCATCCGGCGCGCGATCGATCGCGGCGCGGTGCTGCTGGGCATCTGCCTCGGCATGCAGTGGCTCTTCGAGGGCAGCACCGAGGCCGACGACGTGCCCGGCCTCGGCCTGCTGGCCGGACGGTGCGATCGGCTGCCCGGCGATGCCGCCTTCAAGGTCCCGCACGTCGGCTGGAACACGCTCGACGCCGCGCGCCCCGGCGCGGCGATGCTGGCGGGCCTCCGGCCGGGCGCCAGCGCGTACTTCACGCACGCGTTCGCCGCGCCCCCCGGCACCGACACCGTGGCGGTGACCACCCACGGCGTGACCTTCGCGTCGGCCGTGGAACGGGGACGGGTCTTCGGCACGCAGTTCCACCCCGAGAAGTCCGGCGTGGCGGGCCGGCGGATGCTCGCGAACGTCGTGCGCCTCGCGGCGGACGGAGGTCGCTGACGTGCTGGCGCGGCGGCTCATCGCATGCCTCGACGTCCGCGACGGGCGCGTCGTCAAGGGTGTCAACTTCCGCGGCCTGCGCGACGCCGGCGACCCGGCGTCGCTCGCGCGCCGCTACGACGCCGAGGGCATCGACGAGCTCGTCGTCCTCGACGTGTCGGCGACGATCGACGGCCGGCGCGCCGCGCTCGACACGGTCCGCGCCGTGGCCGCCGAGCTGGCCATCCCGTTGACGGTCGGCGGCGGCATCCGGTCGGCCGACGACGCGCGGGCGCTGATGGACGCGGGCGCGGACAAGGTGAGCCTGAACAGCGCCGCACTCGCCGACCCGTCGGTGCTCACGACGCTGGCGCGCCGATACGGCAGCCAGGCCGTGGTCATCGCGATCGACGCGCGCGCCGAAGGTGCGGGCTGGGCCGTGCTCGCACGCAGCGCCACGGCGGAGGCGCGGCGCGAGGCGATCGACTGGGCGCGCGAGGCCGTGGCCCGTGGCGCCGGCGAAGTTCTGCTGACCTCGATCGATCGCGACGGCACGCGGCAGGGCTTCGACTGCGCGCTGACCGCGGCGGTAGCCGACGCGGTCCCGGTGCCGGTCATCGCGTCGGGCGGCGCGGGCACGCCGGCGCATTTCGTGGACGTCTTCACCCGGGGCGGCGCCGATGCCGCGCTCGCCGCGTCCGTCTTCCACGACGCGGAGCACGCCGTCCGCGACCTCAAGCACGAGCTGGCCGCGCACGGCATCCCCGTCCGGCTCGACTGGGAAGGGTGATGCTGATTCCCTCCATCGACCTGCAGGGCGGGCGCGTCGTGCAGCTCGAGCAGGGCGAGCGCCTGCGCGTCGCCGACGCCGATCTCGATCGCTGGGTCGCGCGGTTCCGCGACTTCCCGCTCGTGCAGGTCATCGACCTCGACGCCGCGACGGGGCGCGGCTCGAACGCGGCCATCGTCGGCGACCTGTGCCGGCGGCTGCCCTGCCAGGTCGGCGGCGGGCTGCGCGATCCGGAGCGGGCGCGCGCCGCGATGGACGCGGGGGCGCGACGCGTCATCATCGGGTCGGCGCTGTTCGACGCCTCCGGCGCGCGGCCCGATCGCGCGCGCGCGTTCGCCGACGCCCTCGGCCGCGACGCGGTCGTGGCCGCGGTGGATGCCCGGGGCGGGCGCGTCGTCGTCCACGGGTGGCGCACGGTCACGCCCGTCACGCCGGCGGAGGCCGTCGCGGCACTCGCACCGCATGCCGGCGCCTTCCTGTACACGCACGTGGACGGCGAGGGGCTCATGCGAGGCCTCGATCTGGACGCGGTGCGCGCGGTCCGCGCCGCCACCACGCGACCGCTGATTGCCGCCGGCGGAATCCGCGATCTGGCCGAGGTCGAGGCGCTCGACCGCGACGGTATCGACGCCGTGGTCGGCATGGCGATCTACACGGGCCGGCTCGACCCGCGCCCCCCGGGCAACACCAGCGCGCGCCCTCCCGTCTAAGCCCTCAGGAACGACAGGAGGCCAGGTGAAGCCGATTTTCCGCGCATTTCCCGTGATGTTCGCCCTGACCGTGTCCGCGGCCGCCCTCGTGACCGCCGCCGGCCAGTCGCCCCGGACCCTCTCGAACGACGACTGGTGCGATGAGGGCGGCGGCGGACGCCAGGAGCGCTTCTGCGAGGTCCGCGAGTTCACCGTGGCGAAGCCGTCGCGGCTCGAGGTGACCGACAGCCCGAACGGCAGCATCCGCGTGTCGGGGACGAACCGGTCGGACGTCCTGGTCCGGGCGCGCGTCTCGGCGAGGGCCGACTCGATGGACGAGGCCCGCGATCTGGCCCGCGACGTCGAGGTCACGATCGACAACGGCCGCGTGCGGACGAACGGGCCGCGGACGAGCGGCCGGCGGTCCTGGACGGTCAGCTACCGCATCGAGGCGCCGCGCGCGATCGACCTGGAACTCGACACCGCCAACGGGTCGATCGACGTCTCGTCGATCGACGGCCGGATCCGCGCCGAGAGCTCGAACGGCGCGCTGCGCCTCACGGATCTCGCCGGCGACGTCTCGGCGCGGACGAGCAACGGATCGGTCGTCGCGATGCTCGACGGCCGCGCCTGGCGCGGGACCGGGTTCGAGGCCACGACCTCGAACGGCTCGGTGCGGCTCGAGGTGCCCGACGGCTACAACGCGCGGCTCGAGGCCGGCACGTCCAACGGCAGCCTGTCGATCGACTTTCCGGTGCAGGTGCAGGGACGCCTCTCGCGCCGGCTCGACGTGACGCTCGGCGACGGCGGCCCGACGGTCCGGGTCCAGTCGTCGAACGGCAGCGTCCGCATCGGCCGCCGGTAGGCGGCCCCTTCCGAGGAGCTTCCGATCATGCGCGCACCCCGCCTGACCCGCTGGACCGTGGCCGCGGCCGCGGCCCTCCTGCTCTTGCCCGCCGTGGCGACGGCACAGGGCCGCGAGACCGAGACGGTCGACCGCACGGTGCCGTTCCCGTCGAACGGCACGCTCGAGCTGAAGAACTTCTCCGGCCGCGTCCGGATCACGGGCACGTCCGGCAACGAGGTCGTGATCCACGCGGTCCGTCGCGCGCGACGCGAGCAGCTCGACCGCATCAAGTTGACCATCGACACGTCCGGGTCGGTCGTCCACATCAACGCGAACGACCGCCAGGAACGGCCGCGCAACGACCGCGACAACGTCGTGGAGACCGAGTTCGAGATCCGGCTTCCGGCCTCGGCGCGGCTCGACGTCAACGCCTTCTCGAGCGACGTGACCGTGACCGGCGTGACCGGCCGGCAGGTGCTGCAGACGTTCTCGGGCGAGATCACGGTCGAGGGCGCGAGCGGCCCGCTCGACGTGGAAACGTTCAGCGGCGGCCTCGACGTGGACCTGCGCGGCGCCGGCGCGGCGCCCGAGATCGACGCGGAGACGTTCAGCGGCGACATCCGGCTGCGCCTCGCCGACAACGCGTCGGGCCGGGTGGACTTCGACAGCTTCAGCGGATCGTTCGAGTCGGAGCTGCCGATCACGCTCCGCAGCTCCAGCCGTCGTCGTGTCAGCGGCGCGCTCCCCGGCGGCGAGGGCGGCCGCACCGTGAAGGTGCACACGTTCTCGGGGTCGGTTCGGATCGTCAAGTAGCGCGCCGACCAGACCCGGCAGGGCTGCCCGCGGCGGCCAGCGCCTGCAGCGCCGCGCGGCGGCCCTGCGCCATCGCCCCGGTGGCGCTCTGGTGGCCGTTGAGCTCCGAGTGGCCGATCGCGATCCGGCCGAATCCGGCGGCCACGACCTCCCGCGGCGACGGGCGGCCGTCGCGCCCGTAGTAGAAACCCGGCCCCTGCGCCACGCGCGCGTGTCCCCAGCGGTTGAGCACGATGCCAGCGATGTCGCGCCTCGCGTCGAACCCGTATCCGGCGAACAGCCGCGTCAGGTGGCGGCGGAGCTGCCGTTCGTAGTCGGCGAAGGGCGTCTCGAGCAGCCGGCGCCGCGCGGCGGTGACCTGGTCGCGGAGGGTGCCGCCCGGCCGGCACAGTCCCATATAGAAGGTGAGCACGGTCGGCTGGTCCGGGTGCATCGGCGGCGGTGGCGCGCCCGTGACCATCGGCCGGCGGATGTTGCACGAGAACCCGAAGCCGTCGTCGAACCAGCGGCAGCAGGCCGCGCCGAGCGCGCGCAGGAACCGCCAGTTGGTGAGGGCGACGTTCACGACGAGCGCGGGGGCGTGCTGGAACTCCGCGTAGGCCCGCGCGAGATCGGCCGGCAGGTCGGCGACGACGGCGCGGGTCATCATGCCGTTGCAGGCCATGACCACCGCCCGCGCGCGCGCGACGTGGCGCCGGCCGTCGAGGTCGTACGTCACCGCGACGTGATCGACGCCGCCGCTGGTCCGCGCGTGCTCGACGCGGGCGACGGTCGCGCCGAGCCGGATTCGCGTGGCCCGCCCGCGGCGGTCGAGCGCGGCCCAGTCCACACGGCCTTCGTGCACGCCGCGCAGGCCCGTCGGTCCGCTGATGGCGTCCGGCAGCAGGTACTTGACGAAGTGCCGCGCGAACGTCGCGTTGCCGCCAGGGAACGACTGCGGCAGCGGTCCCGTCTGCGACCGGATCCGGCCCACCGCCGGCATCCCGATCTGCTGCGCCGCGAAGGCCGACACGACATCCGGCTGCGCGCCGTTGATGAGCCCGATGATCGGCGCCGCGAACGCGGTGACCTCGGGCCGCAGCTTGAGCTCGCGCTCGAGCCAAGCGGCATAGGTGGTCGCATCCAGGCGGCGGCGGAACTCGTCGGAGGACTCGCCGCTGGTCCGCCGCCAGCGCAGCAGGTCGGCGCGCACGGCGGCGTCGAACGGCGCGCGCGCGAGGTCGTCGCGCCAGACGTTGAGCCGCCAGGTCGGCGACGCCGCGCCCGTGGCCTCGTCGAAGAAGTAGCCGACGTCCACCTGCGTCTCGTTCACGCCGTCCATGTGCGCGTAGTTGTCGAGCGGGATCGACAGGCCGGCGACCGAGGGATCGAGCGGCTGATACTCGAACTCGCGCGGCAGGTCGAACGCGGTCCAGATCTCGCTCTGGACGGACGTCCCCCCGGGGCGCGGCACGCCGAACTGGTTCGACGCCTGCGGACCGAACAATCGCGTGCCGTTGACGACGAACTCATTGAGCTTCGCGCCGCCGCCGAAGATCGGATGGTTCTCCAGGACGAGGCAGGACTTTGCGCCGCCCGACTCGCGCGCCACGGTGTAGGCGGCCGTCAGCCCGGCGATGCCGCCGCCGACGACGATGACGTCGTGGAACTCGCCGGTGTCGTCGGCCGGCAGCCGCGTGCCGGCGGCCACCGCGTCGCGGACGCGGTGCGCGGCGTCGAGGACCGCGCGGGTGTTGCCGTTCGACGCCGCGTAGTCGCCGACGCCGCCGTACCCCGTCCAGTCGTCGGCAGCCTGCCACGCTCGTCCTGTCGCCGGCGCGCCGCCCGGTGATGCGGCGGGTGCTCCGGCCCGCGCGGGCGCCGCCGCCGACAGCAGCAGTCCGCCGGCGCCGATCAGCACGCGATTCAGGAAGTCCTTCCGCGTGATGGCGGTGTCGAGTCCGAGATCGCGATCTTCGCTCATGATGACTCCCGCGGCGGCCGATCACCGCTGCCGGCCGGCGCCAGGCGGCAGTCTACCGCCGCCACACTTGCTATTCGAGGCAAAGTCCGCGAGGATTGTGCCGCCGCCACTCCCCAGCGCGGCGTGTGTGCTCCCTGACGCCTGATGAAGATCGTCATCGCCGGAGGCTCCGGCTTTCTGGGCGGCCGTCTGGTCGATCACTTCGAGACACGCGGCTTCGACGTCGTCGTGCTCACGCGATCACCCGAGGCGGTGCGCAGTCCCCTGGTCCGCCAGGTGGCCTGGTCGCCCGAGGCCTCCGCTGACGCGTCCGGCGACGCGCCCACGCCGGGATCGTGGGCCGCGGCGCTCGACGGCGCCGACGCGGTGGTCAACCTCGCCGGCGCGAGCCTGGCCGGGCGACGCTGGACGACGGCCTACAAGCAGGAGTTGAGGCGCAGCCGCGTCACGAGTACGCGCGCGCTCGTGAACGCGGTACGGGCTGCGACCACGCGCCCGCCGGTGTTCGTGCAGGGGTCGGCGGTCGGCTACTACGGCACCTCGCGCGAGGGGCCGATCGACGAGTCGTGTCCGCCGGGCGACGACTTCCTCGGCCGGATGTGCGTCGCCTGGGAAGCCGAGGCCCTCCCGCTCACCGCGCTCGGCGTGCGCCTCGTCATCCTCCGCACCGGCATCGCGCTGGCGCGCGACGGCGGCGCGCTCCAGAAGATGGCGCCGGCGTTCCGGTACTTCGTCGGCGGTCCGCTCGGGTCGGGCCGGCAGTACCTCTCGTGGATCCACCGGGACGACTGGGTGGCGATGGTCGACTGGGCGATCGAGCACCCGGACCTCGCCGGCCCGCTCAACGCCACGGCGCCCGAGCCGGCCACCAACGCGGCCTTCTCGAAGTCGCTCGGCCGCGCGCTGCACCGGCCGAGCTGGCTGCCCGTGCCGGGCTTCGCGGTCCGGCTTGCCGTCGGCGAGCTGGCGACCGAGGGCCTGCTGCGTGGCCAGCAGGTCGTGCCCGCCCGGGCGCGCGAGCTGGGTTTCGTCTTCCGCTATCCGGACCTCTGCGCCGCCCTCACCGCGATCTTCGCCCGCCGCGTATAATCGCCCGGTCCATCCCAAGGGAGGTTCCGTGATGTCGAAACGCCGACTCCTCGTGGCTCTCGGCGCGAGCGCCGCCGTCGGCCTGATGCTGGGTACGCCCGAGGCCACGGCGCCGGTCGAAGCCCGGACGCAGCAGGCCGCCGCCGCCCAGGGTCGCGGGCGCGCCGGCGGCCGCGGCGGCGGGATGGTGATGGCGCCGGCCCGCCGCGCGAACGAAGGCCGCGGGCCGTTCCAGACGCTGACGATCCGCAACGTCATGGTGATCGACGGCACGGGCGCGCCGCCCTACGGGCCGATGAACGTCGTCATCGAAGGCAACCGCATCGCGCGCGTGACGGGCGCGGGCACGCCGGGGCTGCCGGCGCGCCAGGGCGGTCCGGCAGGCGAGAACGTGATCGACGGCACGGGCATGTACGTGATGCCCGGCTTCATCGACATGCACGTGCACGCCGGCGACGCCGAGAAGGCGCCCGAGAACGAGTACCCGTTCAAGCTCTGGCTGGCGCACGGCGTGACGACCGTGCGCGGCGTGCCGCTCGAGGGCCACGCGCAGACGGTCAGCGAGCGGGAGCGCAGCGCCCGCAACGAAATCGTGGCGCCGCGCATCGTCAACTACCAGCGGCCCGGACAGGGCTGGGACCAGGGTCGTGTGGACACCCCGGAGAAGGCGCGCGAGTGGGTGCGCTGGGGCAAGGCGAACGGGCTCGACGGCCTCAAGCTCGGTGCCGAGGAACCGGCCATCATGGCGGCGCTGCTCGACGAGGCGCGACGGAACCAGATGGGCACCACGGCCCACCTGCAGCAGACCGGCGTCGCCCAGATGAACGCGATCAAGGCCGCGCGGCTCGGCCTGCAGACCGTGACGCACTTCTACGGACACTTCGAGTCGCTGCTCAAGGACTACGTCGTCCAGCCGTGGCCGGCGGAGATGAACTACAACGACGAGCAGTGGCGGTTCGGGCAGGTTGCCCGGCTCTGGGACAAGATCCACCCGCCCGGCAGCCCCGAGTGGAAGGCCTACCTCGAGGAACACCTGAAGCTCGGCACGGTCTTCGACCCGACGCTCACGATCTATTCGGCCGGGCGCGACGTGATGCGCTTCCGCGAGGCCGAGTGGCACGACAAGTACACCCTGCCGTCGCTCATGGCCTTCTACGCGCCGAGCCGGTCGAGCCACGGCGCGTACTGGTACGACTGGACCACCGAGGACGAGATCGCCTGGCGCCACTTCTACCAGGTCTGGTTCCAGCTGATGAACGACTACAAGAAGATGGGCGGCCGGATCACCACCGGGTCCGACTCAGGCTTCATCTACCAGACCTACGGCTTCGGCTACATCAACGAGCTGGAGATGCTCCAGGAGGCGGGCTTCCATCCGCTCGAGGTGATCCAGGCGGCGACGATGAACGGCGCCCTGACGCTGGCGGATGCGACCGGCACGCCGGTCGACCGCGGCATGGTCAAGCCGGGCCTGCTGGCCGACCTCGTCATCGTGGACCAGAACCCGCTCCAGAACTTCAAGGTGCTCTACGGCACCGGCGCCATCCGCGTGAGCGAGGCCACCGGCGACGCGGAACGGGTGGGCGGCGTGAAGTACACGGTGAAAGACGGCATCGTCTACGACGCGAAGCAGCTCCTGGCGGACGTGGCCGCGATGGTGGAGAAGCAGAAGCGGGAGCGCGTCACCACGAACGCGGGAGGTCGCTGATGCGGGTACGAAGCACGGCGAACGTGCTCGTGGCCGCCGGCGTCGCCGTCCTGCTCATCGGCGCCGGCGCGCCCGTGCGCACGCAGGACGCGGGCACGGCCCGGCAGGACGCCGCCGCGGGAGCGCCGAGACAGGACGCCGCCGCGGGCGCGCCGACGAACGACGCCCCGAACCCGTACGAGACGATCGAGGGCTGGGCGAAGATGCCCGCGGGCCGGGAGTGGGGCTCGACGAGCGCGGTGGACATCGCGTCCGACGGCAAGTCGGTGTGGGTCGCCGAGCGGTGCGGCGCCAACTCCTGCTGGGATGCCCGGACCGGCGAAGCGTCGCCGCTCGACGTCGTCCTGCTCTTCGACGCGCAGGGCACCCTCGTCCGGAGCTTCGGCGCCGGCATGTTCGTGTTTCCGCACGGCATCCACGTCGACCGCGACGGCAACGTCTGGGTGACCGACGGACAGGACAACCTCCCGCGCCGCACGCGCGGGATGCCCACCGACGCGCCGCTGCCCGACGCGCCGGCGAAGATCATCGGCCATCAGGTCTACAAGTTCAGCCCGACGGGCGAGCTGCTGCTGGCGCTCGGCAAGCCCGGCGGCGATCGCCCGACCGAGCTGGACGACCCGGACGCGTTCTACCAGCCGAACGACGTGACGACGGACGCCGACGGGAACATCTACGTCGCCGAGGGGCACTCGTCGGGCTCGACGGCCCACGCACGCATCAGCAAGTTCGACCGCACCGGGAAGTTCCTCAAGGCGTGGGGTTCGTTCGGGACGGCCCCCGGCCAGTTCGACCAGCCGCACGGCCTGGCGTGGGACTCGCAGGGCCGCCTGTTCATCGCCGACCGCGGCAACAACCGCATCCAGATCTTCGACCGCGAGGGCAACCTGCTCGACGTCGGCTGGCAGCAGTACAGCCGGCTGAGTGGCATCTGGATCGACGCGGACGACACGCTTTACGGCGCCGACTCCGAGTCGGGCTCGGTCGAGCCCGCGCGCAAGGATTGGCAGCGCGGGATCCGGATTGGCAGCATTCGGGAAGGCCGGACCGGCCCGATCCACGCGTTCATCCCGGATCCCTCTGGCGGCACGCGCGGCACGCTGGCGGCCGAGGGCGTGGCGGTTGACCGGGACGGGATCGTCTACGGCGCCGAGGTCGGCCCGAAGGCGTTGAAGCGGTATGTGAGGCGTTAGCCGCCGGTCGGCCTCGGTTCCACTCGGCGCGCGGCTCACTCGTGGATTCCGGACGTGTCCGTCCAGCGCGAACGGTTCCACCGCAGTACCTTGGAGACCGCCTCCGGATCGGCCGCCGCGATCCGCAACAGGGCACGCGCCGGGCCCTGGGGACACCGTTTGCCCTGTTCCCAATTTCGCAGCGTGCCGACGCTGATCCCCAGCATTCGGGCGAACTGTTCCTGCCGTCCGCGGGCCCCGCGCCTGGGCCGCACGGCCAGCGGGTCCTCCATCGGATTGGCCAGCGGAAGGGTCCCGCCCGGCCGGAACGGGTTCAGGTTCTTCCAGTCGCTTCTGGGTGCCATGCCAACGGGAGTCGCAACGTTCGTGCCGGGCGCCAGTCGGAGAAACGGGCGCGTTCCGGCCGATCGGCCAGGCGTATGGCAGAAACGGCAATCCCTTGAACGCCCCTTGCGTTCCAGCGCCTTCGAGCGCATCCTGTCACCCTGTCCGAAACCCCACAGCCGCCAGCCACGACGCGACGAGGAGCCCCCGATGAGTGACGCCCTGACCGCCCTGTTCCGCGACTTCGACCACGGCCGGATTTCCCGCCGCCGGCTGCTGCAGGTCCTGGGCGTCACCGTGGCCGCGCGGCCACTCTCGGCGTTCGCCCAGGGCCAGTGCGGCGGCGCGCGTGCGGGCACGCCGGAATGCGATACGACCCCGGCGCCGCTGCCCTTCGAACCGACCGGCTGGAAGACGACCATCCTCGATCACTTCTCGATGCAGGTGGCCGACTACCAGAAAGAGGCGGCCTACTTCGCCGCGCTCATGAACTGGAAGATCCGGAGCGACGACGGTACGAAGGCGGTGCTCGACATCGGCGACTGGGGCGGCATCGTCATCCGCGGCGGATACGAAGCGCCGCCGGCCCCGGCGCGGGCGGCCGGCGCGGCGGCGGGAGCAACCGGCGGCGGAGCTCAGGGCGCGGCCGGCGGCGGACGCGGCGGTGGCGGTGGCCGGGGCGGCGGACGCGGGCGCGCCCCGCGGCTCGCAGCGGTCGACTCGTTCTGCTGGGGCATCGAGCCGTGGGACGCGAAGACGGTCGAGGCCGAGTTGCGCAAGCGCGGCCTGACCCCGGTGGCGGACAACGATGGCCGGGGCTTCGAGAGCTTCCACGTGAAGGATGCGGACGGATTCGACCTCCAGATCAGCAACGGCAATCGACAGAACCGCCGGCGCACGCCCGCCAACGGCAGCGTGGCCGCACCTGCGCCGTTCGACCACACGAACTGGAAGACCGTCTGGCTCGACCACATCTCGTTCGAAACCTCGAACTACAAGGAGCAGGTCGCCTTCTACACGGCGCTGCTCGGCTGGCAGCCGGGACAGGATGAAGGCAGCCAGAACGAAACCCAGGTGCCGGGTGTCGGTGGCCTGATCATCCGGCGTGGGGGCGGCGGAGGCCGCGGCGGCGCCGCGACGCCCCCGGTGCGTCACGCCCAGATCGGCCACATCGCCTTCGGCATCACGCCGTTCGATCCGGACGCGGTGAAGGCCGAACTCGAGAAGCGCGGCCTGAACGCGCGCGAGGACACCGGCGCGACCGGCGACATCCACGAGTCGGTCTACAAGAGCTACCACACGACGACCCCGAACGGCTTCGACCTGCAGATCAGCAACGTGATCGAGGCGCCGAAGCCCGGACTGTAGGGCGTCGCGCGGGGTCGCGCACGATGGCCCGGCGGCTCGCGATCGTCCTCGCACTGCTGTCCCTGACGGCGTTCGTCCAGGTTCCGGCCGACTGGGATCAGGCCCACCGGCAGGCGCTGACGCTCCGTGCAGCCGGTGATCCGACCCGCGCCGCCGGCGTCCTCGAGCAGTTCCTGCTGCGATCGCCCGACTTCGGGCCCGCGCACTTCGAGCTCGCCGAGACGTACGCCGAGGCCGCGCGCACGCTCACCACGCCCGACGCCGTCGCGAACCGGCGCGGCCGCCTCGAGACGGCCGCCGAGCATTACCGCCGGGCGCTGGCGCTCGATCCGCTGTCGCGTCCCGGATCGCTCGTGGGCCTCGTGCGGGTCTACGGCGAGGATGAGCTGAACGAGCCCGCGCAGGCCGAGCCGTTCGCGCGCCAGCTCGTCTCGGAACGCCCCCGGTCGGTCGTCTGGCACGTCGGGCTCGCGCGGATCCTCGATGCGCTGGGCCGCGCGGGCGAGGCGTCGCGGGTGCTGCACGACGCGGCCGCGAAGGTCCAGGGCGACGACCGTGTCACGCTGGCCATGACGGTCACCCAGCGCGTGGCCGAGACACCGGCCCTCGCCGGGGCCGACGTGACACTCCTGCTCGACGACTCACTTGCCATTGTCGCGGACGAGCTTCGTCGCACGCCGGATCGCCGCGATCTCTACATGGTGAAGACACTCGCGCTGCAGCTGCAGGCCGATCGAGTCGAACGCGATCCCGCGCGGCAGCGCGCGCTGAAGGCGCAGTCGGATGCCGCGTTCGATCGGTTCAGCGAACTGGGGCGCGCCGAGCGCGGCGCGGCCGGCGGGGGCGTCCAGGCAGCGGCTCCGTCGCCCCTGCCCCCGGCCCCGCCGCCACCGCCCCCGCCGCCACCACCACCCTCCGGCGGGGCCGACACGCCGCCCGAGATCGTGGCACCGTCCGACTACGTCGAGGTGGTCATGCGCGCCGAGCCGCTCATCACCACGGGCAAGGCGGCGGAAGCGGCGGCCATCTACCGTGAGTTCGTCGCCGCGCATCCGGCCTACGCCGGCGGACACTGCGGCCTCGTCGGCGCGCTGGTGTCCGCGGGATCGTTCGACGCGGCCGGACGGGCGGTGACCGACGCGCGCACGGCGGTGCCCCGAACCCCGCCGGCGCGGGACATGCTCGGCGGCTGCCTGACGAGCGTCGCGCGAGGACGCCCGGCGCTCACCGCCGCTCAGGTTCGGCCCCTGCTGGCGGCTGCCGTTGATCTGCTCGACGAGGCGCTGGCGCTGCGGGCGGACTTCGTCGACGCGCTCGGGCACAAGGCGCAGGCGCTTCGTGAACAGGCCACCCGCGTGGAAACCGATCCGGCGCGCGCCAAGGCGCTCATCGACGAGGCGGCGCGGCTCGAGGCACGCGCGAAGGCGATTCGCCTGGCGTCCTGAGCCCGGGCGCCGGCGTCGCCGCTCGCCCCCGACGCAGACGGCCGCGCCTACTCGCTCTGCAGTGCGACCAGCGGATCCACCCGCATCGCGCGCCGGGCGGGCACGTAGCAGGCAATCGCGGCGACCGCGAGCAGCACCAGCGCCGTGACGCCGTAGCTCGCCGGGTCGGACGTCTCGACCTCGAACAGCATCGACTGCACGACCCGGGCGAGCAGCGCCGCGGCGACCAGGCCGACGGCGACGCCGATCGCGGCCAGGCGCATGCCGTCGCCGACGACCATCCGCAGCACGTCGCGAGGTTGTGCGCCGATGGCCATCCGCAGGCCGATCTCGCGCGTCCGCTGGCTGACCGTGTACGCGACCACGCCGTAGAGCCCGACCGCCGCGAGGAACAGCGCGATGCCCGCGAAGAGCGAGAGCAGCAGCATCGAGAAGCGCGGCTGCGCCACCGAGTCGCTGATCACGGACGCGAGCGTCGCGATGCCGTAGGCGGGCAGCGAGCCGTCCAGATCCCGCACCGCTTCGCGGACCTGCCGGGCGAGGCCGGCCGGGTCCCCATCGGTGCGGACCACCATCGACATCGACCGGAACACGTCCTGCGCGTACGGGACGTACATCGTGGGCGCGGCCACCTCGTCGAGGCCGCTCTGACGGACGTCGCCGACCACGCCGACGATCGTGAAGTCGCCGTCGACGCCGTTGCCGATGTCGAGGCCGTGCCCGATCGGATCCTCGTCCGGGAAGTGGCGCCGGACGAACGCCTCGTCCACGACGGCGACCTGCTGTGACGTGCCCGAGTCCCGCGCCGTGAACGTCCGGCCGCGACGCAGCGGGATGCCCATGGCCGTGAAGTAGTCCGGACTGATGACGCGGTAGTTCGCCGACGCTTCCTGTCCGGGCTGCGCCGGCGGACGTCCCTGGAATTCCACGCTGAGCACGTAGTTGCCGCGCAGCGGCAGCGTCTGTGCCATGCCCGCCGCGGTCGCGCCCGGGAGCGCGGCGAGACGCTCCAGCAGCCGGTCGTAGAAGGCGGCGCGATGGCCGGTATCCGGGTACTGGCCCTGCGGCAGCGAGACGCTGAACGTCAGCACGCGATCGGGCTGGAATCCGGGATCCACGTGCGTGAGGCGCGCGAAGCTGCGCAGGAGCAGCGCCGCCCCGACCAGCAGCACGATGGAGAGCGCGACCTCGGCCACGAGCAGCGCGCGGCGGATCCAGCGGCCTGATGCCGCGGTCGAGGACCGGCTCGAGTCCTTCAACATCGCGCCGATGCCGCCCCGCGCCGCGTGCCACGCCGGCGCCAGCCCGAACAGCACGCCGGTCACGATCGTGGCCAGGCCGGCGAACCCGAGCACCCGGCCGTCGAGCCCGATGTCCGCGACCCGGGGCAGGCTGCTGGCGCCGAGCGCCTGAATCGGCTGGATCGCAAGCCACGCCAGCGCCAGGCCGGCCGCGCCACCCACCACCGCGAGCACGAGGCTCTCGGCCAGCATCTGCAGGACCAGCCGGCGCCGGCCCGCGCCGAGCGCGGTGCGAATCGCGACCTCCTTCTCGCGCACCGAGGCGCGGACGAGCAGCAGGTTCGCCACGTTCGCGCAGGCGATCAGCACCACCACGCCGACCGCGGCCAGGAGAATCAGGAGCGACGTCCGCACGCCCCCGACCACCTGCTCGAGCAGCGGCACCACCTCTGACGACTCGTTCGCGCTGTCGTCGGGATACTCGCGCGCCAGGCGTTCGGAAATGCCGCGCATCTCCGCGTCCGCCTGCGTCGCGGTCACGCCGCCGCGAAGCCGCGCCACGACGCCGAGGAAGTGCGCGCCGCGCGGGGCGTTGGACGGGTCGAGCCCGATGGGCGTCCAGAACTCCGCCGTCCGGCTCGGGAAATAGAATCCGGCCGGCATCACGCCGACGATCGTCGTCGGCACGCCGTTGACGGGCACCGTGCGGCCGACCACGTCGGGACTGCCGCCGAATCGCTGCTGCCAGAGCGTGTGGCTGATGACGACGACGTTCGGCGCGTCGGGCAGGTCCTGGTCGGCGGTGAAGCTGCCGCCGAGTTCCGGCGCGACGCCCAGCAGCTGGAAGAGATCCCACGACACGATCGCGCCCTGGAGGCGATCGGGCGTCTCCTGGTCGGTCCAGGTCGCGCTCGAGGTGCCATAGGCCGCCATCCGGTCGAAGACCTGGTTCTGGCTCCGCCAGTCGAGGAAGGTCGCGGGGGCCACCGAGAAGCGGCCGTACTGCGGGACGACCTCGTGCACCCGCACGAGCGCGTCGGGATCGCCGTAGGGCAGCGGCCGCAGCAGGACGCCATTGACGACGCTGAAGATTGCCGTCGTCGCGCCGATGCCGAGCGCCAGGGTGAGCGTCGCGACGAGCGCGAAGCCGGGGTTCCTGAGGAGTTGACGGATGGCGTAGCGGACGTCGCCGAGCAGATGCATGAGGATCCAGCTCCGGGAAGGCGGCGCCCCGGTGCCGGGCGTCAGGCGATCGACGAACCGGTCGAACCGGGGCACGCGGTGGGGACGGTCGGCGCGGACGAGGTCGGACGCCATGCGGGACCAGTCGGCGACCTGCGATTGCGCGTAGGCATCGGCCTCGTCCGCGGCGAGGCCGCGGGCGAGGGCGTCACGATGAAAGTCCTCGAGTTGCGCCGCCATCTCCCGGACGATTCGCTCGGCGCGTTCCGGCGCGAGGTCCTGGAGCGGCAGGCGCGCGCGGACGAAGGCGGGCCAGTCACGCATCGCCGTGGTCCAGCACCGCGTCCACGGCCGACACGTAGTCGCGCCAGGTCTCCCGCTTCGCAGCGAGCACCTGCCGGCCCTCGGGCGTCAGCCGATAGAAGCAGCGCTCCCGCTCGCCGGGCTTCTCGACCCAGCGGCCCTTGATCCAGCCGCGGTTCTCGAGGCGGAGGAGCGTGGGGTACAGGGTCGGCAGCGCGAAGGTCAGCCGCCCACCGGACCGCGCCTCGATGAGCTTGCCGATCTCGTACCCGTGCCGTGGCCGCGCTTCGACCAGCGACAGGATCAGCATCTCGATGCTGCCCTTCTTCAGTTCGGGATTGAAGGCCACAGGGAATCCTCTCGGCGGTTCGCTCTCGGCTCTCGGCTCTCGGCTCCCAGAGGACGGGCGACGGACGACGGACGACGGACGACGTCGGCCCCGCTCAGGTCTTTTCCCCCGGGGACCTTCCGGGCCCCTGGGTCCCCGGGACCTTCAGGACGCTATATGTAGCGACGCGTAGTATCAGGTTGGACGAGGTCCGGGCGCGGTTGGTTGGCGACGCCGCCGTCAGGGGATCGTCACCACTCGCCGCGGCCTGGCACCTCGACGCGGAAGCCCTCGCGGAGGGCGGCAGCCTCGAACCGCTCGCTGGTCGTGAGGATGGTGAGCGACGCAGGCCGGCGTTCGGCGGCCAGGGTGGCCGAGGCCAGGTGGATGGCCTCGGTCGCGCCCAGGCGGTGAACGCGGAGCAGGCGCCGGGCGATGTCGCGCACGTCGGCGGACGGTTCGACCTCGTGCCAGGTCGCGGCCAGCGCGTCGAGCCTGGCGAAGGCCGCCGTGGCGCCGACCTGATCGAGGAGCCCCTCGCGCTCGGCGCGGGCGATGGCGCCGGCGCACTCGACCGGCGTGGTCCAGGCCACCACCACCGTCGGGTCTTCCCGATAGCACTCCTGCGTGGTGGCCGTGATGCCCTCGCGCACGAGGAGGGGCAGCAGGGCGGTCGCGTCCCAGAACCTCACAGTTCGCCCTCCCCTCCGGCGGCCACCAGCCGGCTCAGGGCGATGGCCCTCGAGGGCCGAGGCGGGGGATCGGACAACACCGCCACCGGGCCAGTCGAGGCCGGCGGGTTCAGGATGCCCTTCCGCTGCAGCCGGCCAATGGCGTCGGCATCGGCGGCAGAGCCATCGACCGCGACGGATGCGATCTGCGCCACGACCGTGCCCCGGTCTTCGATGAGGATGGTCTCGCCGTGCCTCACGCGGTCCAGCAGGGCGCTCAGGCCGTTCTTCGCCTGGGTAATACTGGCTCTTTTCATATAGCCAAAATAGCTCTTTCAAAATGGACATTCAACACGTTTTTGCGTGTTTTGGCCCACTATTGCTGAACCGATTGCACCGAGGTGGGGCGGAGGCCCGTCCCGGCTCATGGTTGGAATCGTCGGGCACTGAAGGGGCGACTCGGCCGGCGGCTGGCGAAGCGGCGACGAGTGCCTGAAGGGACCGGGAAGAAAAAAGCCCGGCCCCGCACCGAGGTGCGGTCGGCCGGGCGGAAGCATGCGTGTGATTGACACGCGTCCGGACAGGAGTCCGGAACTGGACTGAGATTCAGTCGTTCAGCGCTGACGCTGTATCACGCGCGCGCCGGCTGGTCAGCATCGCCGACACGCGCCCCGGAAGCCCGGCGGTTCCTGCATCTGAACCTCCTCGTCTTCGCTGGTGTTGACGTCGCGACTGGTGTTGACGTCGCACGACTACCCTCAGGAATACGCCTGTCACGTCGGGTTGTCAACGGCCGGATGCGTCGCCCGCGCAGGAGGGCCGGGGGACCGGGAGGCGTGACAGACTGCGAAGGTGCTTTCTGCCGATGGCCGGGCGCTTCCAGAGCGAGTCACCTGCCTGATCGCGGGTGGCGGCCCCGCCGGCATGATGCTCGGCGTGCTCCTCGCCCGTGCCGGCGTGGAGGTCTGCGTCCTCGAGAAGCACGCCGATTTCCTGCGTGACTTCCGCGGCGACACCGTGCATCCGTCCACGCTCGAAGTCCTTCACGAGATGGGCGTGCTCGACGCCTTCCTGGAGCGGCCGCACCAGGAGGTCCGCGTCCTGCGCGGCCGGGTCGGGACCAGGGAGCTGACGCTGGCGGATTTCTCGCACCTGCCGACCCGGTGCCGGTTCATCGCCTTCATGCCGCAGTGGGACTTCCTCGACTTCCTGGCCGCCGAGGGACGGCGGCACCCCGGGTTCCACCTGGCCATGGAGACCGAGGTCGTGGACCTGGTCCAATCCGGCGACCGCGTGGTGGGCTTCCGGGCGCTTCAGCGGGGACGCGAGGTGGAGCTGTTCGCGGACCTGTCGATTGGGGCGGACGGCCGCGGCTCGGTCGTTCGCGCGCGGGCCGGCCTGCCGCGGCGCGAGCTCGGCGCCCCGATCGACGTCCTGTGGCTCCGCCTGCCGAAAGCGGACGGCGATCCGTCGGTGCCCCTTGGCCGGGTCGTTCCCGGGCGCGTGTTCATCACGCTGGATCGCGGCGATTACTGGCAGTGCGCCTTCGTGATCGCGAAGGGCGGGCTCGACACGATGAAGGCGCGCGGCCTGCCGGCGTTCCGCGACGAGATCGTGCGCGCCGCCCCCGAGCTGCGCGACCGGGTCGGAGCGCTCGACGACTGGGACGACGTGAAGCTGTTGACCGTGAAGGTGGACCGGCTGGAGCGCTGGTGGCGCGACGGACTGCTCTGCATCGGCGACGCGGCCCATGCGATGTCGCCGATTGGCGGCGTCGGGATCAACCTCGCCATTCAGGACGCGGTCGCGGCCGCCAACCGGCTAGCCATCCCTCTTGGCTCGGGATCCGTGACCGCCGGAGACCTCGACGCGGTGCAGCGACGCCGGGCCTGGCCGACCCGGGTGACGCAGGCGGTCCAGGTCCTGCTGCAGGACCAGGTGATCCGACGGGTCCTCGACCAGGACCGGGACCAGCCCCTGCACGTGCCGCTGCCGCTGCGCGCCCTCGATCGCTGGCCCCGGCTCCGCCGCCTCCCGGCCCGCCTGATCGGCCTCGGCGCCCGCCCGGAACACCTGCGACAGAAAGGATGACTATCGCTTCGGCCAGACCACGCCCTGATCGCGGGGAACCTGACCGAGGCCCTTGTACGTGAACTTCTGCAGGCGCCGGCCCTCGTACGTCTCGGTCGTGTAGAGATTCCCGGCCGAGTCGATCGCGATGCTGTGCACCGCGAAGAACTGCCCGGGCTGCCGGCCGCCGTCGCCGAACATCGTCAGCACCTCGAGCGACTGCCGGTCCAGCACGTAGATGCGCTCGTTCTTGCCGTCCGCGATGAACAGGTACTTCTGCTCGGGATCCTTCGAAAATGCCACGTCCCAGATCGACCCGTCCCCGAGCGTCCGCTTGGCGATGACCTTCTCCTTCACGAACGTGCCGTCGCTCCGGAACACCTGCAGCCGGTCGTTCGGCCGGTCGCAGACGTAGACGAGGTTGTCCACCGACAGGTCCGAGCAGTGCACCGGGTTGCGGAACTGCTGCGCGGGCGGTGCGTCCGGATCGTACGGGCCGAGGTTCGTGTCGTCCGGCTTGTTGCCGTAGGCACCCCAGTACCGCTTGAACGCGCCGGTGTCGGCGTCGAGCACGGCCACGCGCTTGTTGCCGTAACCGTCGGCGAGATACGCCTCGTTGGCGCGCGGATCCACGAAGATCTTGGCGACCCGGCCGAAGTTCTCCGTGTCGTTGCTGCCCTTGCCCTGCCCCTTCTTCCCGTACTGCGCGAGGAACCTGCCGTCCTGGGTGAACTTCAGCACGTGCGCGTCCGGGCCGCCGTTGCCGCCGATCCACACGACGTTCTTGTGGTCCACGAAGATGCCGTGGTTCGAGTCGGGCCACTCGTAGCCCTCGCCGGGCCCGCCCCAGTGACGCAACAGGTTGCCCTCCTGGTCGAACTCGAGGACGGGCGGCGCGGCCGAGCAGCACGTGCCGGTCGGCGGCGTCTGCGCGGCCGCGGCCTCCTGCACCGACAGCGTGTCCTGGCGATGCACGATCCAGACGTGGTCCTGCGCGTCGACCGCGACGCCGATCGTCATGCCGAGCACCCAGCCGTTCGGCAGCGGCTTCGGGAACGTCGGGTCGACCTCGAATCGCGGTGCCTCGACCAGGTCGCCGGCCTGCGCGATGACGCGCTGGAGCACGAGGTCCGCGGCCCCGAGCGTGGCCAGGACCACGGCGAAGGCCGTGATGACGGGAATACGGCTGCGCTGCATCTCGGTCCTCCCGCTCGTCACTGCGCGGTGAATTTCTGGAGGCGCTTCCCTTCCAGCGCCTCGCCCGTGTAGACGTGGCCGTGCGAATCCACGGCGATGCTGCCGACCCCGTAGAACGCGCCCGGCCACCGCCCGCCACCGCCGAACGTGCCGGTCTCGGCGAGCGTCTCGCGGCTGAGCACGTGCACGAGCTGGTTCTGCCCGTCGGCGACGTAGAGCGTCGCCTGCGCCGGGTCGCTCGAGAGGGCGACGTCCCACACCGCGCCGCCGCCGAGCGTCGCCGGCGCGATCACGGCCTCCTTGACGAACGTGCCGTCGCGCCGGAACACCTGGAGGCGATTGCTGTCGCGGTCGCAGACGTAGACCATCCCGTCACGCGACAGCGTGATGCAGCTGATCGTCCGGAACTGCTTCGCGGCAGGTGCGCCGGCCGTGTAGGCCTCCGGCGCCATCGACGCGTCGGGCGGCGTGCCGTACGCGCCCCAGTGACGCTTGTAGGCTCCCGACGTCGCATCGAAGACGACGACGCGCCGGTTGCCGGTGTCGCCGACGTAGACTTCGTTGTTCGCCGCGTCCACCGCGATCGCGGCGGGCCGGTTGAGCGACGTCGTGCTGTCGGGCGCGCCGACCATGCCGGCCTTGCCGATCTGGAGGACCAGCTTCCCGTCGCTCGAGAACTTCAGGACCTGCGCGTCCTCGGGCGGCGGTGGCGGTGCCGCGCCCCCGCGTCCGCCACGCCCCCCGCGTCCGCCGCGTCCGCCCCCGCCACGTCCCGCGGGCGCGCCGGCTGCCGTAATCCAGACGTTGCCTTGCGCGTCGACGTCCATCCCACCTGGCGACTGCGGCCAGTCGTAGCCCTGGCCCGGCCCGCCCCAGTGCGCGACGAGCGCGCCCGTCTGGTCGAAGGCGAGGACCGGCGGCGCGGCCAGGCAGCAGGCCTCGGCCGTGGGCGGATCGGTCCCGAGCCCTTCCTCGGTCCGCACCGTGAGGGACGCGGATCCGCGGTGCACGAGCCAGACGCGATCGCTGGCGTCCACGGCCACGCCCGTGATCGAGCCGAGAATCCAGTGATTCGGCAGCGGCTGCGGCCAGAACGGGTCCGCGGTGTACCCGCCGGCGGCGCCGGATCCACCGTCCGCGCCGTCGCCGATCGCGTCGCCGGGCGCCATGCCGCACGCCATCGAGCCGGCCATCGCCGCGGCCACCAGCGCCGCCGCGGCAGGGCCCGGGAAGCGCAGGATCCTCGCCATAGACATCCACCTCTCCTGAGTCAGGGTCAGGCCGTCGCGTCCAATGCCTCTCGGAAGGCCCGCAGTATACACTGCGCGGGATGGGTCACCTGCCGCGTCCCCTCGCGCGTCGATTCGCGCTCGCGGCACTCGTGGCCGCCGTCCTGGTCGCGTGGCCCGCCACGCCGCGGGCCCACGACATCCCGACCGACGTGCTCGTTCAGGCCTTCGTGCGGCCCGAGGGCCGGCAGCTCACGCTGCTCGTCCGCGTGCCGCTCCAGGCGATGCGCGACCTCGACGTCCGCGAGACGCCCGACGGCTTCCTGGACCTCGCGCGGCTGACGCCGGTGCTCACCGACGCCGCGAAGATCTGGATCGCCGACGCCGTGTCGCTCTACGAGGACGGCACCCCGCTGCCCGCGCCGCGCATCGTCGCCGCCCGGCTGTCGATGCCGGCCGATCGGTCCTTCGCCAGCTTCGAGGACGCCGAGGCGCACCTGGCCGCGCCGGGGCTCGATCCGGCGACACGCCTGGTCTGGAGCCAGCCGCTGCTCGACGTGCGGCTCGCGTACGCGATCGGCTCGGATCGGTCGCGTTTCTCGATCGATCCGGCATTCGCGCGGCTCGGCATCCGCGTGGCCACGGTCCTCCGCTTCCTGCCGCCCGGCGGCGCCGAGCGGCTGTTCCAGTACCGCGGCGATCCGGGCGTCGTGGCGCTGGACCCGGGCTGGTTCCAGGCGGCCTGGAACTTCGTGACGCTCGGGTTCACGCACATCCTCGACGGCCTCGATCACCTGCTGTTCCTGCTGTGCCTCGTGATTCCGTTCCGCCGTCTGGCGCCGCTCGTGCTCATCGTCACGGCGTTCACCGTGGCGCACTCGATCACGCTCATCGCGTCGGCCCTGGGCGCCGTGCCCGATCGGCTGTGGTTCCCGCCGCTCGTCGAGACGCTGATTGCGGCGTCGATCGTCTACATGGCGCTCGAGAACGTCCTGCTGCTCTCGCGTCGCTCGCCGGGCGAATCCGAGGCGGACTTCGACGCGGGCGACGTCCTGTCGGCGCGCGAAGGCCAGCCGCGGCCGGCCCGCGACGGCTCGCTGCGCGCGGCGCTGGCCGATCCGCGGCTCCGCCGCCGGTGGGTGCTGACCTTCGGCTTCGGCCTGGTCCACGGCTTCGGGTTCTCGTTCGCGCTGAAGGAATCCCTGCAGTTCGCGGGCGCGCACCTGCTGACCGCGCTCTTCGCCTTCAACCTCGGCGTGGAGTTCGGGCAGCTCGCCGTGCTCGTCGTGGCGGTGCCGGCGCTCGTGCTGCTGTTCCGGTTCGTGCGGCCGGCACGGGTGACCGCGATCATCCTCTCCGCGCTCGTCGCGCACACGGCCTGGCACTGGATGCTCGACCGCGGCCGGACGCTCGGCGGCTACGCGTGGACCATCGAGGACGTGTGGCTGCTCGCCGGCGCCGTGCGCTGGGCGCTGCTCTTGGTCGCCGGGGCGGCGACGCTGTGGCTGGCGCGCGAGCTCTGGGGACGGGTCTCTCTTCCACAGAAAGGGCCGGAAACGGGACAGGGTCCGACGCGGAAGGTCAACTGACCGATTTCCCGCGCCGGACCCCTGTCCCCGATCCGGCCCTTTCTGTGGAAAAGAGACCCGTCCCCCTATGCCGCGGCGGCGTTGGTCACGGCCAGGATGTTGCCGAAGACCTTCACGGCCTCCTGCATCTCGGCCATGGTGCCGATCGAGATCCGCGTGTGCGTCTTCTCGAACGGCGGGAAGTCGCGGCCCACGAGAATCCCTTCCTTCGCGCAGGCGTCCCGGAACTCGGCCGCCGGCCGGCCGATGTTGACGAAGATGAAGTTCGTCTGCGAATCCGTGGACGTGTAGCCGGCGCGGCTGAACCAGTCGAGGGTGAACTGGCGCGCCTCGGTGTTGCGCCGGCTCTCGGCCGCGAGCCGCTCCGGATCCTGGAGCGTCGCCACCGCCGCCGCCAGCGCCGGGACACTCAGGCTCATCCCGAACTGCACCTCGCGCATCCGGTCGAGCGTCTCCTTCATCCCGAGCACGTAGCCCAGCCGGAGCCCGGCCATGCCGTAGGCCTTCGAGAACGTCCGCGCGACGATGACGTTCGGGTTGGCGAGGGCGAGGGGCACCTGGGTGGCGTAGTTCGGATCGGTGACGTAGTCGTGGTACGCCTCGTCGATCGCGATGATCGTGTTCGGCGACGCCTTGACCACCCGGTCGACGAAGTCCTGCACGGCGGTCGCGCCATGGACGGTCGCGGTCGGGTTGTTCGGGTTGCAGAGGAAGACCAGGCCGGCCCCCTTCGCCGCGTCGGCCATCGCGTCGAGGTCGAGGTGCGCGGTGCTCGTGAGCGGCAGCGCCTTGACCGGGCTGCCGATGACGGCGGCCATGCCGGGGCATTCCTCGTAGCTCGGCGTCCCCATGACGAGCGGCGCGGTGGCCGAGGTGAACGCGTGGGTCGCGCTGCGCAGGACCTGCGTCGAGCCGCAGCCGAGCAGGACGTTCTCCGGCTTGCACGAGAACTTCGCCGCGAGCGCGTCGGCGACGTCGCCCGTCGGGAACCGGTACCGCGCGAGCGGGATGCCGGGCTCGGAGAGCTTGGCCCGCATGGCGGCCAGCGCCTTGTCGCCCGGTCCGAGCGGGTTCTCGTTGTTGTGGAGCAGCATCCGGCGGCCGTTCGCCGCCGCGACGCCCTCGCCCGCGTCCCGCGTCCAGGGCCCGACCAGGCGGCCGCCCGCAAAGTAGTAGCCGCCGGCCACCGCCGCGCCCACGCCGACCGTCGATACGAATGCGCGTCTCGAGAGAGCCATCGTAACCTCGCAGTCCCTACAGAACGCTCTTGAACACGTCCACCGCCTTCTCCATCTCCTCCATCGTGCCGATGGAGATGCGGCAGTGCGTCTTTTCCATGGGCGGGAAGTCGCGCCCGACGAGGATGCCCTGCTTCTGGCACGCGTCGCGGAACGCCTTCGCCGGCCGGCCGAGCTTCACGAAGATGAAGTTGGTCTGCGAGTCGGTCGCCGAGTAGCCGGCCGACTGGAAGAAATCCAGCGTGAACTTCTTCGCCGCGGTGTTCCGGTCGCGCTCGCGGGCGACGCCCGCCTCGTCCTGGAGCGAGGCGACACCGGCCGCGATCGTCAGCGCGGTCGTGCTGAACGCCATCAGCCAGCCGCCGACCTTCGCGACGGTCTCCGGCTGTCCGAGGACGTAGCCGAGCCTGAGCCCGGCCATGCCGAAGCACTTCGACATGGTGCGCGAGACGATCAGGTTGCGGAACTTCGGGATGAGCGAGACGCCCGACGCGTAGCCCGGGTCGGTCACGTACTCGTGGTACGCCTCGTCGAGCAGCACGACCGTGTCGGGTGACGCCTGCGAGATCTTCGTCAGCGTGTCCTCGATGGCCGCCGCCGGGTGCACGGTCGCCGTCGGGTTGTTCGGGTTGCAGAGGAAGACGAGCCCCTGCCCGCGTGCCGCGTCGATCATCTTCGGCAGGTCGAGCCGGCCGGCCTCGTCGACGGGGACCTCGGCGAGCGGCACCTTCAGCCGCTTCGCCACGCGCGTCGGGTCCTCGTAGCTCGGGTTGCCGGTGACGAGCCCGCGGCCCGGACCGGTGAACGCCTTGACCGCGGCGTCGAGCACCTCGCCCGACCCGGCCCCGAGGGCGACCTGTGTGGTCTCGAGGCCGAACCGCCTCGCGACGAGCGCCTGGAAGTCCGCGATCGCCGGCTTGGCGTTCATCGGGTAGCGGCCCGCGTACTGGAAGGCGCCCTCGATGGCCTCGAGGGCGGCCGGGCTCGGCCCGAGCGGGTTCTCGTTGCTGCTCAGCCGGATCGCCAGCGGCTCCGGGTCGTCGCCGGCCGCCGCCGCGGCCGCCGCCTGGAAGTCCAGGGCCCCGAACTCGCCCACCCACGCCTCGCGGCCACGGGCCGACACGGCCGCGGCGAACCGCGACGACCGGGGGGTTTTCCCGGTGATCCTGTCAAAGAACGCGCGTCGTGACACCGACATGGCTCGCCTCCCTCGCGCTCGATCGTCGAGACCGGCCGGGCGGAGCTCCAGCGCTCGGCTCAGCAGATATCCGGCTGTTGACTTGCGATGGGGGGGATTCTAGCCCGGTCCCGCGGTCAGGGCAAAGATTTCTGCCCGGGTCCGGTCGCGGACCGGCCCAGGGGCCGGCCCGTCCCCTGGTAGCGCTCCGCGGTGATCTCGGCCAGCACGCTGAGGGCGATTTCGGCGGGGGTCCGGCCCCCCAGGTCCAGGCCGACCGGCGATCGGATGTCCTGGATCCGCGCCTCGTCCACACCGGCCTCCCGGAGCATCTGCCCGACGAGCACGGTCTTGCGCCGGCTGCCGAGCAGCCCGATGTAGCCGACCGGCGTGTCCACGGCGGCTCGCACGCAGTCGGCATCCAGCTTGTGCCCGCGCGTGGCGATCACGAGGAAGTGATTCCAGCCGTACTCGAGCGACGCGATCGTCCGCGGGACGTCGCCGCCCAGGACGGTCGCGCCGGGGAACCGGTCGGGATCGGCGAACTCCGGCCGGTCTTCGAGGATGGTGACGTCGAAGTCGAGCAGCTGCGCCTGCCGCGCGATCGCGCGCGCGACGTGCCCGCCGCCGGCGACGATGACGCGCGGCCGTCCGACGACCGGTTCGATCAGCAGGTCGGTCTCCTCGTCGACGGCGATCACGCGCGCCGTGCCGTGGCGCATCTGCGCCACGGCGGCGGCGGGCGCCATCGCGTCGAGCGCGGCCTCGCCGAGGCTGCCGCCGAGCCGGCCGGCGGCGTCCACGACGCCGCGGCCGGCGAAGGCCATGCCTCGCCCTTCACGCCGCAGCCGCGTGACGATGGCGAGCGGCGCGCCCCCGCGCGCGGCGATCTCGATGTCGCCGGTCACGGCGCGGCCGTTCGGGGCAAGGAACGCCTGGCCGGGTTCCGCCAGGATCCACATGGTCCCGCCGCAGACGAGACCGGTGTTCCACGCGAGATCCTCGGTCAGCTCGTACGCGCGCAGCGTCGCCGGCCCGCCGGCCAGCACCTCGCGCGCGGCGAGGATGGCGTCGGCCTCGACGCACCCGCCGCCGAGCGTCCCGGCCGCGCGCCCGCTCGTCGGTGTCGGTCACGACGAGCTTGGCGCCGACCACCTGCGGTGTGCGTGCCCTGCGTGCGCACGACCGTGGCGACGGCGAACGGCCGCCCGCCGCGCGCCAGCTCGGCCATGCGCGTGTAGATGGCGATCACTTGGACCAGTGTAGGGTCAGGTCTTGGATCGCAGCCTGGGGTCGGTCCGAATGACAAATCTGTCATACAGATCTGTCATTCGGACCGACCCCAGGTGCGATCCAAGACCTGACCCCACGTCTCCCGGGCGATCCACGTCGCGGACGACGCCCGGATCCGCGACGTCGAGTTCCAGGCGCTCCGGCAGGTACGCCGCCAGCGCGGCCTTGAGCGGGCCGGCCGGATCGGCCGCGGCAATCAGCGGCAGGAGCGCGCCTGGAACCGCAAGCGGGTGGCCGCGCGTGCCCCCGTGGCGCGGCGAGACCAGGCCGCCGTGCGCCCGCGCGGCCGCGATCACCGCGCGCACGGTCTCCGCCCGCACGAACGGCATGTCGCCCGGCAGGACCAGCAACAGTTCCAGCCCCGGCGACGCGCCTGCCGCCGTCGCCGGACCCGACAGCAGGCCGACGCCCGCCTGGATCGACGAGAACATGCCGCGATCGGGCGCGGGGTTGATCGCGATGCGCACGCGCGGGTCGCCGAGCGACGCCGCGACCCGCGCGTCCAGCGCCAGCACCGGGCTCCCGGGCGCGACGACGAGCACCACCTGATCGACGCCGGCGTCGAGCAGGCAGGCGAGCGTCCGGTCCACGAGCGGCCGGCCGCCGACGTCGGCGACGAGTTTCGGCCCGCCGAACCGCTCGCTCCGCCCCGCGCCCGGCACGACCGCCGCGATCATGCGGGCGGGATGTTGACGTTGTGGCGGAACACGTTCTCCGGATCGAACCGGCGCTTGATCGAGCGCAGGCGCGTGAGGTTCGGCCCGTAAACCGACGCCAGCGCCTCGTCCGGCGACTCATCGTCGCCCAGATAGTTGATGTAGCGCTGGTTGCCGCCGTAGGGCCGCAGCGCGTCGTACGTCTGCCGGGCCCAGGACCGGCACGCCTCGTCGCCGGCCGGATCGAGCCACTCGCCGAGCACGAGCGCGTTGTAGCCCTCGCCCCGCATCGCGTAGGCGGTGTGCCCCGCGGGCACGCGCGGACCGGCGCCGTGGAAGTGCTCGAACATCAGCTGGCCCATCGGCGTCGGGCAGGCCTGGAACCGCTCGATGGCGACGTCGATCATCTCGTCGGTCAGCGCGTCGAAGAAGTGACTCTTCCAGTAGTTGCGCGCGCCCCTCGGGAACGCCTCGTCGAGCATGCCGTTGAGCGCGGTGTACGGGATGGGGCCCATCGCGTCCATCACGGGCGTCCCGAACTTCTTGAGCGGCGCCACCGCCGCCTCGCCGTCCGAGGGCGAGCCGCAATGCGCCGCCGCGATGCCGCAGAGCTTCGTGACACCGTCGGGCCCGGTGAGCAGCGCGGCCGCGGCCATCACCTCGTCGGGCAGCGTCGCCGTGTAGTCGCGGAAGAACCGGAGCACGTCGCGCGCGTGCGCCGCCGGCCACGCGACCAGCCCGCCCGTGATCACGGGCCCGACCTCGTGCAGCTGGAATTCGAGCGAGGTCGCCACGCCGAAGTTCCCGCCGCCGCCCCGAATCGCCCAGAACAGGTCGGGTTCCTCGGTCGCGCTCGTCCGGACCGGCCGGCCGTCGGCCAGCACGAGGTCGGCCGAGAGCAGGTTGTCGATCGACATGCCGTACTTCGGCATCAGCCAGCCGAATCCGCCACCGAGCGTCAGGCCCCCGACGCCGGTGGACGAGACGACGCCGCCGGTCGTGGCCAGGCCGTGGAGCTGCGTCTCGCGGTTGAAGTGTCCCCAGGTCGTGCCGCCGCCCGCGCGCGCGGTCCGCTGCGCGACGTCCACGTCGACGTAGCGGAGCGCGGAGAGGTCGATCACGAGCCCGCCGTCCACCGTGCCGCGCCCGCCGACGTTGTGACCGCCGCCCCGGACGGCAATCGCCAGGGCGTGCTCGCGCGCGAACCGGATGGCGGCCGCGACGTCGGCCGCGCCCAGGCAGCGCGCGATCACCGCCGGGCGCCGGTCGATCAGGCCGTTGTGGACGTGGCGCGCGGTCTCGTAGCCGGCGTCGGCCGGCGTCAGGACCGGCCCGGTGATTGCCTTCGCGAGTGCGTCTACCTGGATGCCACCCATTGCTCCACCTTCTTCCTCAGGACCGGGAGTGGCGGCTATCGGGCGCACCGCTGCACTCGACCGCGCCCCGAGGGCTGATCCACGTCGCCGCGCGCCACGCCCGCATCGAGGCCCTCCCGGAAGGGCGGCCATCGTACCACGCCGCCGGGAGGGCCCGAGGGGCCCGCCCGAACCCGGTCGGTTCGGCCCGATTCAGGCGAGTTCAGACGCAATTCACACAGCGTCGATTGTGCCGAGGACGACCGGAGCCGCATCCTGCGGCCAGGAGGCGCCCCAATGTCCGAATGGTCCCGTCGGTCCTTTCTCACGTCATCCCCCTGGCTCTTCGCCCCGCTGGCCGTGGCCGGAGGATTCGAGGCCCGGAGCCTGGCGCAAGCCGGCGCGCCGCCGACGGGTCCGGCCGCGGAGGACGCGCTCCCGGGGAGCTTCCCGCAGCAGCCGCCCACGATCGTCCAGGAGGTGGTGGGCGCGTCGCACGGCAACTTCGCGCGGGTGAAGGAACTCGTCGATGCACGCCCCGCCCTGGCCAGGGCCACCTGGGACTGGGCGTTCGGCGACTGGGAGACCGCGCTCGGCGCCGCTTCACACACCGGCCACCGCGACATCGCCGAGTACCTGATCGCGCACGGCGCGCGGCCGACGATCTTCTCCGCCGCCATGCTCGGCCAGATCGACGTGGTCCGCGCGTTCGTCGCCGCATCGCCAGGCGTCCAGCGCATCCCGGGCCCGCACGGCATCACGCTGCTGCGTCACGCCATGGCCGGCGGCGCGCCCGCGCAGGACGTGGTGGACTACCTGACGTCGGTCGAAGGCGCCGACGATCGGCCCGCGCTCGCGCCGCTCGCCGGCGACGACCGTGACGCGCTGGTCGGCACCTACGCGTTCGGCCCGGACGCCGCGGATCAGCTCGAGGTCTCGGTTTCCCGTGAGCAGCTGATGCTCAAGCGATCGGGCGGTACGAACCGCGGGCTGATGCACCTGGGCGCGCTCGCCTTCTTTCCCATCGGCGTGCCCGACGCGCGCGTCCGTTTCGCGCGCGAGGGCTCGTCCACCAGCGTGACGGTGACCGACGGGCCGGTCCACGTCGTCGGACGCCGGACCTGAGGCGGCACGAGACTGCACGACGGGGATGGACGCGCCGTCTCGTCGGAAGACCTGGGTGGACGCGCCGTGTCGTCGGACGACGAGTCGCGGCGCGCGCGCCCGCTCACCCCGCGTCCGTCACGCAGTCGAAGGACATCCGATAGAAGTACGCGTGCTGCACCCCGGGCATCGCACGCAGTTCCGGCAGCCGGTCGTCGTCGAGCCACAGGATCAGGTGCCACACGGAACCGAAGTCACGCCTGGCGATCACGTTTCCGCCGAGTTCGCGGAACCGGCGCAGCTCGTCGTCGTCGGGTGCGTGGTCGATGAAGACCCCGATCTCCAAGCGGAACCTCGCCGGGTCGGCGGTGGTGCGCACCCACCAGGGCCCGGTCGAGATCACCCGCGCGACGGGCATCTCCACGCGGACCACCTGTCCGTTGAAGCGATGGATGATGCGGCCGCCGGCCGCCTCGATGCGCGCGATCACGTCGTCGGGCACGGGCTGGTCGGACGGGCCCTCGGTGAATCCGAGGTCGAAGTACGTGCGTTCGACCGGCGGTTCGTCCGGTCGCCAGACGCCGCAGGTGTACTCGTAGGCGATCGAGAGGACGGGGATCGTCTTGTCGGGCTTGCCGGGCCAGGCCTGTCCTGAACAGGCGGCCGCGAAGAGGGCCGCCGCCAGGGCGAGCCCGGTGAGACGTGGTTGCCGGGACATGGGTCGAACACCGTCCGATCCGGGGCGCTGGCCCGACGGGCACGATGATAACAGGCGGCTCGCGTGTAGTGTCCTCGAGGAACCCTCGGAGGCCCCCATGCGCGCACCGTTCACCACCGTCGCCGTCATCCTGCTCGTCGTCGGCCTTGCCGCCGCCACACCCCGCGCCCGGGGCGCCGTGCCGCAGTCCCCGCCACTGGCGGGCGCCTGGGAGGGCGCGATCCACGTCATGGGAGTGACGCTGGACATGCGGGTCGTCTTCACGGGGACGGATGCGTCGCTCGGCGCGACGATCGACATCCCGCAGCAGGGCGCGGCCGGGCTGCGGCTGCAACGCGTGACGCGCGAGGCCGACCGCGTGCACTTCGAGCTTCCGACGCCGAACGCCACGGCGGTCTTCGACGGCGGGCTGGAGGGCGGGCGGATCACGGGCACGTTCACCCAGGGCAGTGCGTCGGGCACCTTCACCCTGGCGCCGGCGCGCGCCCAGCCACCACCGCCCTACCCCACGCACGAGGTCACCTTCAGCAACGGCGACGTCACGCTGGGCGGCACGCTCACCGTCCCGGAGGGTCCGGGCCCCTTCCCGGCGGTGGTCATGCTCACCGGTTCGGGCGCGCAGGACCGCGACGAGGACATCCTCGGCTTCAAGGTGTTCCGCGTGATCGCCGATCACCTCACGCGCCACGGCGTCGCGGTGCTGCGGTACGACGACCGCGGCGTGGGCCAGTCGGGCGGAAGCGTCCCGGCGTCGACCACCGAGGATTTCGCGGGCGACGCGCTCGCGGCGGTGGCGCTGTTGCGGGCGCGGCCGGAGGTGGCCGCGGATCACGTCGGCCTGTTCGGGCATTCGGAGGGCGCGTCGGTGGCGACGATCGCGGCCGCGCGATCGACGGACGTCGCCTTCGTGGTGATGCTGGCCGGTCCGGGCCAGCGGGGGGACCTGACGCTCCGCCAGCAGGCGGCAGACGGCGCCCGCGCGCTCGGCGCCGACGAGGCCGCCGTCGCGAAGGTCGTCGCTGCCCACGCGGCCGCCCTCGACGCGGTGCGCGCCGACGCGCCGCGGGACGAACTCGTCGCGAAGATCACGGCCCTGATCGACGCCCAGATCGACACGTTGCCGGCCGCCCAGCGGACGGCCATCGGCGACCGCGACGCCTACGTGAGGAGCCTCCTCCCGCGGAGCCTCGCGTCGATGAGCAATCGCTGGATGCACTTCTTCCTGGACTTCGATCCGACGGTGCCGCTCGGCCGCGTGACGTGTCCTGTGCTCGCGATCTTCGGCAGCCTCGACGCGCAGGTGCCCCCCGCGCAGAACCGGGAGCCGATCGAACGCGCGCTGTCGGGCAACCCGCGCGCGTCCATCAAGGTCTACGAGGGTGCGAACCACCTCTTCCAGCGGGCGCGCACGGGCCTGCCCTCGGAGTACGGCGCGCTCGACAAGGCCTTCGTCGGCGGGCTGCTCGACGACGTGACGGCCTGGATCCGGGGAGTCACCGGGGGCTGACGGTTCCGGGCCTCGCCTGTCGCTCCGCCGGCGACGCGACCTCGGCGCGCACGGCCTCGTCGATCGCGCTCGTGATCGCCGACGCCAGCTCGGCCTCGCCCGCGTCGGTCAGCGGCGTCGGGCGTACCCACACGTGGGCCTCGTCCGACGCGCGGATGAGGTGCGTCAGCACGCGGACGTCCGCGTCGACGCGCTGGACCTGGCCGATGACGATGAGGTCGGCGTCCACCGTGTCGCGAATCAGGGCGAGATCGCGGAACGGGCGAGACGTGCGGAGCACGGCGGCGTTGCCGATCACGGCGAGCCGCGCGTTGCCCGTGAGGCGCACGACGGTCGAGTCGGTGAGCACCTGCGCGAGGCGGTCGAAGCCGGCGTCGCCGGTCTCATTGTCGAAGAGCGCGACCGCCACGCGCACGCCGGCCCGGGCCGCGCGGCCCTGCGTGATCGTCATGCCGATCAGCCCGATCACGATCAGCACGAACGGCATCGCCACGAGCGCCGCGCGCCCGACGGAGTGCCGCGCGTCGTGCCGGCCCCGGTGGGAGAGCGCCGCCGGGGATCCGCGTCGGGCGCGGCGTCGGCGCGTCTGACCCGGCGGCGAGCGCGGCCGCCGCGGGCGCGGCGTCGTCGACGACGTGGACCGGCGCGATGAGGCGGTAACCGCGGCGCGGGACGGTCTGGACGTAGCGCGGCGCCTCGGCCGGGTCGCCCAGCGCATCGCGGAGCTTGGCCACCGCCGTGTTCAGCCCCGCCTCCACGTCCACGAACGTGCCGTCGTCCCACAGCCGTGCCGCGAGATCGGCGCGGGGCACGAGGTCGCCACGCGCCTCGATCAGCGCGGCGAGCAGGCGGAACGGCAGGTCCTGCAGCCGCACGGGTATCCCGCGCCGCGACAACTCGCCGGTCGCGAGATTCGCCTCGAAGTCACCGAACCGCGCGCGGGTCACCGGCACGGATCAGCCCTTCGCGCGTCCCGCCGCGGCGCCGCGCTCGTATTTCCAGTTGCGTGACTTGCCTTCCGCGAGCCAGGCGATGGCGGTCGCGACGCGCCGGTCGCGCGTCTCCTCGCGACGGGCCTCGGTGATCCACTCGACGTACTCGCGCCGGTGGCTGGGGCTGAACGCCTCGAACGCGCGCCGGGCCTTCGGGTGGCGCGCGAAGGCGGCCGCGAGGGCCGCCGGGACGCGGACCGGCGCCTTCTTCACCGGCGCCTTCCGCGCCACCTTCACGCCGGCGTCATTGAGCGCGGCGGCGGCACGGACCAGCGCGACGAGGTGTGCCTCCGACGGCAGGTCCTTCGTCGACGTCAGGCAGCCGAACTGTCCCATCGCCTTCCGCGCGGGCGCCGGAAGCCCGTGGCCGCGCAGCAGCGACGCCTTCCAGAACCCGAACGTCGCGTGCTGCCTGAAGGCGGCCATGCCGCAGAGCGGGCCCTTGTAGTCGAAATGCGGCATGCCCCACTTGATCGTCTCCTGGACGCCGGGGCATCCCGCGTGCACGACCTTGCGCAGGCGCCGCAGGACGGGCCGCGCGAACGGCGCGGCCTGGCTGATGTAGGTGTCGACCCTGGGATCGCGGCGTGGCATCGGGCTCCCCCGCGGCGGCGTGCGCGGCCAATCCACAGGATACGCGAAAGCCCGCGTGGCGGTGAGGACGCCCGCGTGCGCCGCCGCCTGGGCGCCCGGCCCCGGTCAGCGCAGCTCGCGCACGGGGTCGACGCGGCTCGCCCGCCACGCCGGCACCAGGCACGCCAGGCCGGCCACGAGCGCCAGCACGACGGGCACGACCGCGAAGACGAGCGGGTCCAGCGCGGGCACGCCGAACAGGACGCCGGCCATCGCGCGCGCCGCGATCGCGCCGCCGCCGAGACCGGCCGCAATCCCGACGCCGGTGAGCCCGAGCCCCTGGCCGAGCACGCGGCCGAGCACGTGCGGGCGCGACGCGCCGAGCGCCAGGCGGATCCCGATCTCGTGGCGCCGGCCCGCCACCACGTAGCTCAGCACGCCGTAGATGCCGACGGCCGCGAGCACCAGCGCCACGCCCGCGAACGCCGCGAGCAGCACGAGCATGAAGCGGGCGCCGCGCGTGGCGTCGGCAACGACGTCGGGCATCGCGCGCACGTCGGAGAGGGTGACGTCCGGCCCGGATTCGCGAATCACGCGCGAGACGGGCGCGACGAGCGTCGCCGGCTCGCCCTCGCCGCGCACGACGAACGAGAGGTACGCGAGGTGCGCCGACGGATCCTCGCGATAGCGCGTGCTCTGCAGGTACGGCAGGTACATCTCGGGCTCGGCCGGCGCGGTCCAGTCCGAGCGCACGGCGTTCTTCGCCACGCCGACCACGGTGACGGTCCCGCTGCCGGGCACGCGCATCCGCCGGCCGATGGCCGACTCGCCCGGCCAGCCCTTCGCGGCCAGGGCCTCGTTCACGATCACGACGGGCGGCGACGCGAGGGCGTCGCGGTCGGTGAAGGCCCGGCCGCGCGCGACGGGCAGCTGCATCGCGTCGAAGTAGCCGGGCAGGACGACGCGGTAGACCGCCGACGGCGCGTCTTCCGGGCGCGCCGGCGGCCGTCCCTCGATCTCGTACGGCCACGACCACTGGTCGCCGGCGATCGGCACGTGGTTGATGGCGCCGGCCGCCTCGACGCCCGGCAGCGCGCGGATGCCCGCGAGCGCCGCCTCGTAGAACGCCGTGCGCCGCGCCGGGGCGCTCTCGGTCGAGCCGGCGACCGAGACCACCAGGGTGAGCACGTGGTCCGGCACCCAGCCCGGATCGATTGCGCGGAGCGCGGCGAAGCTGCGGATCATCAGGCCCGCGCCGATGAAGAGCGTGAGCGCCAGCGCGACCTCCGACGCGACCAGCACGCCGCGTCCCCGGCTGGATCCCCGGCCGGGCGTCGCGCCGCGCTCGGTGGACCGCAGCGCCGCGACGCCGGCCGGCCGCGCGAGCCGCAGCAGCGGCGCGAGGCCGAACGCCACGCCGGTCACGACCGACAGGGCCACCGCGAAGCCGAGCACGCGCGCGTCGAGCGTCACGGCCTCGATCCGCGGGATGCTCTCGCCGGCGAGCGCGACGAGCACCCGGAGCAGCTGCTGCGCCAGCACCACGCCCGCCGCGCCGCCGAGCACGGCGAGCAGCAGGCTCTCGGTCAGGAACTGGCGCGCCAGCCGGCCACGCCCCGCGCCGAGCGCCTGGCGCACGGCGACCTCGCGTTCGCGCGTGAAGGCGCGCGCGAGCAGGAGGTGCGCCACGTTGACGCTCGCGATCACCAGCACGAGCACCACGGCGCCGAAGAGCACCACGATCGGCTGACGGACGTCGCCGACGACCAGGTCCTTGAGCGGCGTCACCGTGACCAGGCGGTTCGTGCCGGGTTCGGCGCGCTCGAGCTCGGCCGCCACCGTCGTCATCCGGTCGCGCGCCAACGCGAGCGTCACGCCCGGCGCGCGGCGCGCGAACACGCGCAGGCTCTGCGCCTGGCTGGCGACGCGGTCGGCGAGCGGCAGCGGCGCCCAGATCTCGGCGCGCGTCGCCCAGAAAGGCGCGAACTGGAAGCCTGCCGGCATCACGCCGACCACCGTGTAAGTCGCGCCGTCGAGCTCGAGCGTGCGGCCGACGGCGGCCGGATCAGCGCCGAGCCGACGCTGCCAGAAACCGTGGCTCACCACCACCTCGTGGCTGGCCGCCGCATCGTCGCGCAGCAGGCGGCCGAGCGCGGGCGGCACGCCCAGCATCGGCAGCACGTCCGGCGTCAGGCGCAGCGCGAAGACCCTGTCGGAGCCGTCGGCCGCGCGGAGGTTCGGCGCCCACCATTCCGCCGCGCCCATGGTGGCGAACACGTCGGCGGTGCGCGCCCGCCAGGCGACGAGGTTCTGCGGGGAGACCGGACCGGAGCGCGCGTGCCCCACGAGGACCAGGGCATCGGCATCGCGATACGCGAGCGGTCGCAGCAGGACGCCGTCGACGACCGAGAACGTGGCCGTGGTGGCGCCGATGCCGAGGGCCAGCGAGAGCACGGCGGCCGCGGTGAAGGCCGGGGCGCGGCGCATCTGCCGCAAGCCGTAGCGCAGGTCGCGCGCCGCCGCGTCGAGCCACGCGAGCCGCCGGGCGTCGCGGACGTCCTCCTTGACGGCCTCGACGCTCCCGGCGGCCAGCCGCGCGCGTCGCCGCGCCGCCTCCGGAGCCTCGCCACGCCGCACGCGCTCGTCGGCGTCGAGCTCGAGGTAGGCCTGGAGCTCGGCGTCCAGGTCGTGGTCCAGCCGGCGGCCGTGCACGAGCTGGGCCCAGAGGTGCCGGAGGCGGCGCCAGAACGTCATGCTTCATATAGACGTTCTGTAGGAGAAACGGGTTGGCCGGCGGGCCCGCCGGAGTCCATCGGCGATAATCGGGGCCCTCATGCGCGTCGGCCGAATCGTTTCGCCCTTCTTCCGCTCCGCACGATCCCCTGATGGCCCTCATCGCCGGGTGCCCGCCACCGGCGCCCGCGGCGCACGCCAGAGGAGCGCGCCTTCCGCGCCGCTGATTCTCGCAGCCGGGATGCTGCTGCTCGCCGCCGTCCCGGCCGCGGCGCAGACGACGACCGGCGGCACGGCCGGTTCCCCCGCGCAGTCGGCGACCCGCGGCCCGGCCGGTCCCGCGTCGCCCCAGGCCCCGCCGCGGGGCTGGACGTTCGACTGGCAGCGGCATCCCGCGGCCACGTTCGGCGACACGTTCCGCATCGAGGCCCGCGCGCGCTTCCAGTTCGACGCGCGCGACACGGACATCGGCCTGCCGACGGGCGAGGACACGTGGAAGATCGCGCTGAAGCGCATCGGCGCCGCGGGCTCCCTCTTCCGCGCCGTGGATTTCCAGGTGGATCGCGAGCTCGTCCGGGACGCGGGCTGGCGCGACGTCTGGGTGGGCTGGCGCCCGGCGCCCGACTGGCAGGTGCGTGCCGGGCAGATGAAGCTGCCCGTCGGCCTCGACGAGAACACACCGCTGACCGTCCTCGACTTCGTCTACCGGTCGCAGACGTCGCGCCAGCTCGCGCCCGGCCGCGACCCGGGCGTGATGGTCTCGGGCCGCGTGGCGCGGTCGTTCGTCCGGTTCGACGCGGGCGTCTTCACGCACGACGGCAAGAACGCGCGTCGCCCGAACTCGACGCGCGTCCAGGCCGGGACCACCGTGGCGGCGCGCGTGCGCGTGCAGCCGTTCCGCCGCACGGCGCTCGCGCTGCGCACGCTCGAAGCGGGCGCGTCGATGGCGACCGGCGTCGTGCCCGAGGGCGTGGACGCCATGCGCGGCCGGACGCCCGTCGGCCTGACGTTCTTCTCGGTCGACGACCGCGTGGCCGGCCGGCGCACGCGGACGGGCCTCGAGCTGCGCTGGCAGCCGGGTCCCTTCTCGCTCAACTCGGAGTGGATCCGCGTGTCGACCGCGCGCGACGGCCTCGCGCCGGGCGGTGGCGATCTCGCCGCGGTCACGGCCACGGGCTGGCACGCCGGCGCGGCCTGGGTGGTCACGGGGCAACCGAAGGCGTCACTCGTCTCGCCGTCGCGCGGCATCGGCTATGGCCCGTTCGGCGCCGTGGAGGTCGCCGCGCGCATCGAGCATCTCCGCTTCCGCGCCCCGGCCCCGTCCGGCGCCGGCGTCGCCAACGGCGATCGCATCCTGACGACCGGCGTGACCTGGGTCCTCAACGCGTGGCTCCGGATGCAGGTCAACGTGGTCCGCGAGCACCTCGACCACGCCATCGCGGGCACCGCGCCGGCGAGGACGACGTTCTGGGGACGCGTCTTCCGGCTTCAGTTCGCGATCTGAGGGAAGCGCGCGATCGATCCGGCCGGCCCCCGCGCGAGCACGATCTTCAGCCGGTTCGATCCGGGCGAGGTCGTCAGGTCCGCCGGACGAGACGCCCGATCGCCGTTGCGGACGAAGACGACGGTGAGCCGGCGCTCCGGTCCGTCGCCCGTCAGGCCGTAGACCGCGTAGACCGTGCGGCCGCCTGGCGTCGTGAAGTCGAGCCGGTGCGGCAGGGCCTGCGCATCGATGACGAACGTGCAGGTCTGCTCGGGCGGGCCGCCGCCGAACCCGGTGAGGATGAGCGCCTCGCCCCTGAACGTGAACCGCACGCCCTGGACGACGGCCGCCGGCATCGGGTTGCCGTTGGCCTCCATCGACTCGGCGATCCAGGCGCCCTCGAGGTCGGCCGGCGCGCGGCGCACCGGCGCCTGCGCCAGGATCGGGGTGACCGCCAGCGCGCACGCGACGAGGGCCCTGAGGACGACAGGCATGCCCTCCATCATGCTCCAGACCCGGACAGTTGCACTTATCCCTACTTCGTAGGGATAATGACGCCATGCCACCGCCGCGCCTCGCCCGCTGGCTCGCCGCGCTCCTCCCCGGCCGTGACGCCGAGGGCCTGCGCGGCGACCTCGACGAGGCGTGGGCGCGACGACACGCCACCGGCGGCCCCCGCTGGCGCCACGTGGCCGCGCACCTCGGCGACGTCATCGCGTCGGTCGCCGCCGGGGGGCATCGGCGGGGGGTGGCCGACCGCCGGCGCGCGCGCCGCCACGACGCGATACGGGGGAGCTTCCGCATGCCGATGACGGGACTGGGATCCGAATTCGCGCAGGCGGCGCGCGCGCTCGCGCGACGCCCCCTGCGCACGACGCTGGTCGTCGTCACCCTGGCGGCCGGCATCGCCGCCGTCTCGACGATCACGGCGGTGGCCGACGCGGTCGTGGTGCGGCCACTGCCCTATCCCGACGGCGACCGGCTCGTGAGCGTCGGCCGCATCTTCCCGGACCGGCCGTGGCGCGAGGACGCGCCGGCGCTGCAGCGGCTGGCGGGCACGTCGATCGCGACGTTCGAGGACTGGCGCGCGCGCACGCGCGCGCTGGACCGGCTCGTCGCGGCCGAGTCGCGCAGCGTCGTGATGCCCGACTCGGGCCGCGGGCCCGAGCTGGTCGGCCTCGTCTCGGTGACCGACGGCTTCCTCGACCTCTTCGGCGTCGAGCCCGAGCTCGGCCGCGCGTTCGGCCCGGCCGACTACGCTCCCGGCGCTCCCGAGGTCATGATGCTGAGCCACCGGTCCTGGCAGGCGCGGTACGGCGGCGAGGCCGGCGTCATCGGCCGCACGGAAGGCCGGGCGACGATCGTCGGCGTGCTGCCGCCGGACTTCGACGGACCCGAGGCGTACTTCTCGGGGCGGGCGGAGTTCTGGACGCCGCTCCTCTCGAGCGACACGCGCTACGCCGACCGCGGACGGCGGTCGGCCTTCGTGTTCGGGCGCCTGGCGCCCGGCGTCACGCTCGAGCAGGCACGCGCCGACATCGCGGCGATCCAGGACCAGCTGACCGACACCTATCCGTCGTTCAATCTCCTGCCGAACGGCGGACGGTTCGGCGCGGGCGTCAACCGCCTGCACGACGAGACCGTGGGCGGCGCGGCGCGCCCGCTCGCGATCTTCCTCGCCGCGGCCGCGCTGCTGCTCGTCGTGGCCGGCATGAACAGCGCGAACCTGCTGGTCCTGCGCGCGCTCGAGCGCGAGACGGAGGTGACCGTCCGCCGTGCGCTCGGTGCCGGCCGGCTGCGGCTGGCGGCGGGCCTGCTCACCGAAAGCCTGATCCTCGCCACGGCCGGCGCGGCGGCCGGCCTGCTGATCGCCCGCGGCAGTCTCGCCGCCTTCGTCGCGTTCGGCCCCGGCCTGCTGCCGCGGATGCACGGGATCGTGCTCGGCGGCCGCGTCCTGCTGCTCGCCGGGGTGGTCTCGATCGGAACCGGGCTCGCGGCCGGCCTGCTTCCCGCCCTGGCGCTGCTCCGGAACAGCGAGCTCGGGACGGGGCTGCGCCGGGCAGGCGCGCCGACGGTGACGCCGGGCGGGACGCGGTGGCGACACGTGCTGGTCTCCGCGCAGATGGCGGCCGCGCTCGTGCTGGTCATCGGCGCGGGCCTGCTGTTCCACTCGCTCCTGCGCGTCCGCGCGACGCCGCTCGGCTTCGCACCCGACGACCTCTACGCCGTGTCGGTGCCGCTCAAGATGCCCGGCCTCGATCGCGTGGCGCCGCACGAGATCTGGAACCGTGTCGCCACGGCGTTCGACACGGTGCCCGGCGTGGACGCGGTCGCCCTCGGATCGGACGCGCCGTTCGTGGACCCGAGCTGGGCGCCCTGGGTGAGCCTGCCCGGCGACGACCCGGGCACCAGGCGCGACGGGGTCGCCGGGTTCGTGGTGACGCCGGGGTTCTTCGGCGCGATCGGCGCGCGGCTGACGCGCGGCGACGGGTTCGACCCGGCTCCACTCCCCGGCGGCGATCGCGTCGTCGTCGTCAACGACGCGTTCGTCGACGCGTTTCTCGGCAATCGCGAGCCGATCGGCGCGACCGTGCTGGTGAAGGCCGAAGAGGCGCCCGACACGCGCATCCCGCTGCGCATCGTCGGTGTCGTGGAGTCGGTGGTGCAGCGGCGGGTGGAGGATGGCGCGCGGCCCGCGCTCTACGTGCCCTACACGCAGGAGGCGTGGCCGTTCGGCGTGACGGTCATGGTCCGCACGGCCCGCCGCGACGACGCGGTGGCGGACGACCTGCGGGCGGCGGCGGCGCGGTTCAACCCGCTGGTCCCGGTCCAGAGCCTCACGTTCCTGCCGGACCGGATCGACGGGTCGCTCGCCGAGCCCCGCTTCCGCGCGGCCCTGTTCGGCACGTTCGCGGGCGTGTCGTTCCTGCTGGCCGTGGTCGGGCTCTACGGCGTGCTCTCGCACACGGTGGGCCGACGCACGCGGGAACTGGGCGTGCGGATGGCGCTCGGCGCGGATCGCGCGTCGGTCTTCGGCCTGGTCCTGCGTCAGGGCGCGGGCCTGGTGGGCGCGGGGCTGGTGGCGGGCCTTGCCGGCGCGGCGCTGGTCAGCCGGTCGCTCCAGGCCTTCCTCTTCGACCTGGACGCGCTGGACCTGCCGACGTTCGCGGTGGCGGCGGGCGCCATGGTCGCGGTGTCGATCGTCGCGATCGTGATGCCCGCGCGGCGGGCCACGCGGCTCGACGTCGCCACGACGCTGCGCGACTGACGGCTACTGGCCGAGCGCAATCACGGGGTTGATGCGCGACGCCCGCCACGACGGGATGATGCTGGCGATCATCGCGACCACGAGCAGCACGCCGGCGACGCTCGCCAGGACGACCGGGTCCATCGGCGCGACGTCGTAGAGCTGGCCCGCCATCGCGCGGCCCACGAGCCAGGCGCCGCCCACGCCGAGGGCGAGGCCGATGAGCGTGATCTTCACGCCGTCGGTCAGCACCAGGCCGAACACGCTCGACGCGGACCCGCCGAGCGCCATCCGGACGCCGAGCTCGCGCCGCCGCTGGGCCACGCCGTAGGCGAGGACGCCGTAGATGCCGAGCGCGGCCAGGAACAGGCCGACCAGGCCGAAGACCATCGCAACGTACATCGGGATGCGCCGGCCGCTCATCGCGACGTCGATGTAGTGCTGCATCGGCTGCACGGCGTAGAGCGGCAGTTCCGGGTCGATCGCCTGCAGCTTCTGCCGCACCGACGTCATGATGGCCGGGTTCTCGTTGGCGGTGCGGACGACCAGGTGCCCGGTGCGGAAGGGCGTCTGCTGGTACGGGAAGTAGTACGCCCCGACCGGCGTGAACCCGGCGCGCGGATCGGTCATCTGGACCTCGCGGATGACGCCGACCACGGTCATGAACTCGGTGTTCGGCGTGATCCGCGTGATGTCCTTGGGATCGTCCGGGCGGTACAGCCGACGCCCAACCGGATCGCGGTCCGGCCAGAACTTGCGGGCGAGCCGGTCGTCGATGATGACGGTGCGCGGCGCATCGGTCACGTCGGACGCGTCGAAGAACCGGCCGCTCAGCAGTTCCACGCCCATCGCCTCGAGGTAGCCCGTGCCGACCTCGAGCCGCGAGGGCGCGAGCAGCGACTCGCCCGGCTTCATCACGTACCCCTCGGCGAGGATCACGCTGTTCGAGATGTCGCCCTCGAACGGCACCGCGCTCGTCAGGCCGGCCGACGCCACGCCGGGCAGCGTGCGGACCTCGGCGAGCAGCCGCTGCTCGAAGGTGCGCAGCGCGGCGGCATCCGGGTAACTGGCGTTCGGCAGGCTGAGCGACGCGACCTGAACGTGCGTCGGATCGAAACCCATGTCCAGCCCGAGCACGGCGCGCAGGCTGGCGAAGAGCAGCCCGGCGCCGATGAGCAGCACGAACGCGACGGCCACCTGCGCGGTGGCCAGCGCGCGGCGCAGCAGGTGCGCGCGCCGGCCCGCGGTGCCGCCGCGGCCTTCCTCGCGCAGCTCGAGGTTCAGGTTCATGCGCCAGAGCCGCACGACCGGCGCCAGGCCGATCGCCAGCCCGGTCACGAGCGTCACGCCGAGCGCGACGGCGAGGCTCACGCCGTCGAGCGCGACCTCGTGCACGCGCGGCAACCCGTCCAGGTCGAGCGACGCCACCCACGTCACGGCCCACCAGCCGAGCAGCATGCCGATCACGCCGCCCACGACCGCGAGCAGCAGCGTCTCGGTGAACAGCTGCCGCGCCAGCCGGCCGAGCTCGCCGCCGATCGCATGGCGCGTCGCCATCTCCCGCGTCCGCGCGCTCGCGCGCACCATCGCGAGGTTCGCGAGGTTGAAACCGCCGATGAGCAGCACGAACAGGACGCCGCCCCAGAGCAGGTAGAGCACGGGCCGGACGTCGCGCACCAGGTCGTCCTGGAGCGACACGACGACGGTGTGGAAGCCGGCGTCGGCGAGGAGCTGCTTGAAGTTCGGGAACCGCTCGTCGTTGCGGACGTTCAGCGCGTCGATCTGCTGTTGCGCCTGGGTGATCGTCGCGCCGGGCGCGAGCCGCGCGACCATCTGCCAGTTGTTGCTGTGGCGCTGCTCGTCGCTCTTCTGCTCGGGCGTGAACGCCACCGCCTGGTAGACGTCGATGTCGTCCCAGAGGAACGTGAAGTCGGCCGGCGCGACGCCGATGACGGTCACCGGCTGGCCACTCAGGCGGATCGTCTGGCCGACGATCGACCGGTCGCCGCCGAACTGCCGCTGCCAGAACCCGTAGGCCAGCACCGCGCGCGCCGGCTGGCCCGGCTCGGCGTCGGCCTCGGAGAAGACCTGGCCGGTGACCGGCACCATGTGCGCCAGGCGGTAGAACGACGGCGTGGCGCGAAGGGTGTTCAGCCGCTGCGCCCCCTCGGTGTCGCCGAACGTCGTGCCCTCGCGCCGGAGCAGCGTCTGATCGACGAGCGCCGGCACGGCCTCGCGCCGGTCGTACAGGTCCGGCACCGCGGCGCCCACGCGCGGCGCGCCGGCGTTCGGGTAGCTGTTGTAGATCAGCACCAGATCACTGGCGCCCTCGATCGGAAGCGGCTTGAGCAGGACCGACCGCACGACGCCGAAGATCGCGGTGTTCGCGCCGATGCAGACCGCCAGCGTCAGCAGCGCGGTCGCGGTGAAGGTGGGGTCCTTCCAGAGAAGGCGCACGGCAAAGCGAAGGTCCTGGGCAAGTCTCGACATGCGGGCTCCGGCCGGGGGAAACGACCACCCGGCAGGCGGCCGGGCGCGACACCGTTTTATACGGAGCGGCGCCGTCTGGGTTCGGTCACCAGGGCCGCCGGCGGCAATCCGGCGAGCGGGGACCGAACCAAATGCTATTTAATAGCGTCAATATACTAAACTGGATGGCCTGCCAGGGAGGGGCTCCGTGTCCGACGCGCTCGGCGAACTCGAACAGCTCGTACTGCTCACCATCCTCCGGCTCGGCGAGGACGCCTACGGCGTGCCGATCGTCGAGGAACTCCGCCGGCACACGCGGCAGTCGGTCCTCCGGCCCTCGGTCTACCTCGCGCTGCGGCGGCTGGAAGCCAAGGGCCTGATCGCCTCGCGCCTGGGCGATCCGGAACCCCGGCGCGGCGGCCGGGCTCGCCGCTATTTCTCGCTCCAGCCCGCCGCGCTCGCGCGCCTGCGCGAGTCGCGACGCACGCTGGACAGCCTGTGGGACGGCCTGTCCCTGGACGAATCGTGACGACGAGGCGTGGCCGCGCGTCCGGTCCGGCCGAGCCCCCTCGGGCCGCCGTCCGTCTGCTCGCCGTTCGCCTGCCTGCCGACGACCGCGACGTCGTCCTCGGCGATCTCACCGAGACGTTCGCGGATCGGATCGACGCGGGTTGCCGCCTCAATCGCCTCTGGTTCTGGATGCAGACGCTGGCCTTCGTCGGCGGCTTCGCGATCGCCCGCCGGCGCGAGGTCCCGCGGATGCCACCCTCCGGGAGACACCCCATGCGCGCGCTCGCCGTCAGCCTCCGCCATGCCGCCCGCCGCCTCCGCTTCGAGTGGCGCTACGCGCTCGGCGTCACCGCGATTCTCGCCGTCGGCATCGGTCCGGCCACGACGATGCTGTCGATCGTGCGGACGGTGCTGCTGGATCCGCTGCCGTACGCCGAGCCGGAGCGGCTCGGGTTGTTCCGCCTCGACCTCGGGCAGATCCGGAACCACCCCGGGCTCTCACCGGCCGAGATCACCGACTTGCAGGGCCTGACCGGCGTGTTCACCGCCGTCGAGGGCACGTCGCGCATCGGCGAGGTCTCGATGGGCCCGGCGGAGGACCTGGTGCCGCTCACGCAGGTCGGTGTCACGCCGGGCCTGTTCCGCATGCTCGGCGTGGCGCCGGTGCTGGGCCGGTGGCCGACCGCCGAGGACGCGCGCCTGCAGCCGCCGCCCGCGTGGATCGACTACGACCTCTGGCAGACCGCGTTCGGCGGATCGGAGGATCTCGTGGGGCAGACGGTGCGGCTCGACGGCCGGCCGGTGCCGATCGCGGGCGTGATGCCGCGCGGGTTCCGGCTGGTGCTGGGCCGCGGCGCGCCGGTGCCGATCGACGTCTACGTGGCGATGCCGCCGCGGACGAACCGGAATTTCTGGGCGTTTCCGACGCTGGCGCGTCTCGCGCCGGGCGTGACGTTCGCGCAGGCGCAGGCGGCGGTGGATGCCTACGCGACCTCGGCGCGGGCGGCGCACCCGGACGTCTACACGGAAGACGACCTCCGGTTCGCGCTGCACCCGCTGCGCGACGACCTGCTGCGCGAGACGCGGCCGGCCATCCGCGCCGCGCTCGGGGGCGTGCTCCTGCTGCTGCTCATCGCCTTCGCGAACGCCGCCGCGCTGGTCGTCGCGCGGCTCGGCGCCCGCGCGCACGATCTCGCGATTCGCCGCGCGATTGGCGCGGGCCGCGCGCGTCTGGTCGCCGACGTGCTGGTCGAGAGCGGGATCCTGGCCGCGGCGGGCGCGGTCGGCGGCGCGGTGCTGGGCGCGGCGGGCCTCGTGGCCGCGCGGCGCGTGATGCCCGAGACGGTGCCGCGCCTCGAGTCGCTGCACGTGTCGGTGGATCTCTGGTGGTGGTCGGCCGCGCTGGCCGGCGTCGGACTGGTGATCGCGGGACTCGTGCCGGTGTGGCGCGTGTCGCGTGGCGCGCCGTGGCGGGGCCTCGGCACCGGATCGGTCCGGTCCGGCCGCGCGGAAGGCGCGCTCTCGCGGCTGGTGCTGGTCGGCGCGCAGGTCGCCCTCACGGTGGTGCTGGCCTTCGGCGCGGTCCAGCTCGTCCGGAGCGCGTCACGGCTCTCGGCGGTGGACGTCGGCTTCGATCGGCAGGTGCTGACGTTCAAGGTGCCGATCGACTTCGCGCGCTACCAGCAGGCGCCCGACCAGGTGGCGCTCTACGAGCGCGTGCGCGACCGGCTGCGGCAGGTCGCGGGCATCGAGGCCGTGGGCGCGGTGAGCCACCTGCCGCTCTCGGGCGCGACGCTCACGGACATCTACACGCCCGACCTCGCCGCCGCGCCGGGTGGCAACCTGCCCGTGGCGAACTACCACGCGGTGCTGCCCGGCTACTTCGCGTCGATGGACATCCCGTTCGTCGCCGGGCGCGACTTCACCGACGCGGAGAACCGCGCCGGCGAGCCGGTGATCGTCGTGGACGAAACGCTGGCGCGGTCGGCCTTCCCGGGCGGGGACGCGGTGGGCCGGACGCTGCGGCTCGGGTGGGGCATCCCGGACTCGCGGATCGTCGGCGTCGTGCGCCACGTGCGCGCGATCGAGGTCGGTCGCGAGGTGCGCCCGCAGATCTACGCGGCGTACGGCACGTTCCAGTGGCCGCCGCTGCTGTTCACGGTGCGCACGTCGCGGGCGCCGCGCGATCTGGAGCCGGCGATCGCGGCCGCCGTGGCCGACGAGCGGACGGGCCGCGCCGTGTCGAGCTTCCGCGTGCTCGACGAGAACGTCCAGCGGGCGACCTCGACGCTGCGCGCGGTGACCGGCCTGGTGGGGACGCTCGCGCTCTCGGCGGGCCTCCTCTCGGCGGTGGGACTCTACACGGTGATCGCGTTCGTGGTGCACCAGCGCCGGCGCGCGACGGCGATCCGCAGCGCGCTCGGCGCGTCGCGCGGCCAGCTCGTGCGGCACCACCTGCGGACGATCGGCCTCGTGCTGCTGGCGGCGCTCCCGGTCGGCCTGGCGCTCGCCTGGGGGGTGGCGCCGCTCTTCGAGTCGCTGGTCTTCGGCATCGGCGACCGCGACCCGGCCTCGCTCGGGCTCGCACTCGCGCTCGCCACGCTCGCCGCCGCGGCGGGCATCGTCATTCCGATCCAGCGGGCGGCGGGGATCGATCCGGTGGTGGTGCTGCGGGCCGAGGAGTGAGGGCGCGGTCTTCGACCTTCGATCGTCGGGTAGGGAGCGAGGATTTCCGCGCCACCTCCCTGGAGCCGCGCGCGCGGCGCCCGCGCGCCGAGGAGGCCGCGAGCACCGCTTGGCCCCCCTATCGATCCTCGTCCTCGCCGATCCAGCCCTTGCGGCGGAAGTAGAACAGCATCCCGAGCGCCAGGAGCGCCATCACGAGCAGGAGCAGCGGGTAGGCGTAGGGGTCGTGCAGCTCGGGCATCGCCTCGAAGTTCATGCCGTAGATGCCGGCGAGGAACGTCAGCGGGATGAAGATGCTGGCCATGATCGTCAGCACCTTCATCACCTCGTTCGTCCTCATGCCGACGAGCGAGAGGTACGTGTTCAGGAGGCCGTTGGCCAGGTCGCGGTGCGAGTCGACGACGTCGGCGAGCTGGGCGCAGTGATCGTAGGTGTCGCGCAGATAGACGAGCACCTCCGGCGAGAAGCCGGACGACTCGCCGCGCTGCAGCCGGGCGAGCGCCTCGCGCTGCGGCAGGATGGCCCGGCTGGTGCCCGCGAGGGCGGCGCGAACCCGGTTCAGCAGGTCCAGGTCGCGCCGGGTCGTGCGGTCCATGATGCGGACCTCGATCTCGGCCAGTTTCTCGCCGAGCTGCTCGATGACCGGGTAGTAGCCGTCCACGATGGTGTCGAGGATCGCGTAGGCCAGGTAGTCGGACCCCTGCACGCGGATCGGCCCGATGCCCTCGCGGATCCGCCGCCGCACCGGGTCGAGGATGTCGCCGTAGCGTTCCTGGAACGAGAGGATGTAGCCGGGCCCGAAGACGAGGCTCACCTGCTCCAGGTCCAGCATCAGGTCTGGCCCGAGCTGCAGCATCCGGGTGATCAGCAGCTGCTGCGCGCCGTAGGACTCGACCTTCGGCCGCTGCGGGACGTTGACGACGTCCTCGAGGGCCAGCAGGTGGATCTCGAAGACCTCGGCCATCGACCGGAGCATCTTCTCGTCACCGAGGCCCTGGATGTCGATCCACGTCACGCCGGTCCCGGTGATGAGGGCGCGCGCGTCGGCCGGCGTCGCGATGTCGCACTCGGTCACGCCGTCCGGGTCGTACCTGAAGGCGTGCATGCGCGGCGGCACCGCATCGGCGCCCATGACGAGCGTGCCCGGCCGCGACCCCACGGGCGGATGACGCTTGCGGAAGACCGGAAGGACCATCGGGGAATGATAGACGGAGGCTCCCCGCTTGCAACGAAACCCCGGCCTGGGCCGTAATCTGGTCATTCGCCCAGGATCCCGGGAGGAGTGATCGTGACTATCCGTCTGCCCCGCCTCGCGCTGGTGTGCCTGCTGTCCGCCTCGGCCCTCGCCGTGGTGCGCGCGGCCGGTCCGCAGGTCGGCGACCCGCAGCAATGGGGCCAGTGGCGCGGGCCGCTGGCCACCGGCGTCGCACCCCACGGCGACCCGCCCGTCGAGTGGAGCGAGACGACGAACGTCCGCTGGAAGGTCCCGATTCCCGGGCGCGGGTCCGCCTCGCCCGTCGTCTGGAACGACAAGGTGTTCCTGCTGACCGCCATCTCGGCCGACGGCCGGACGGCGCCGGGCGTGCCGCACAAGTTCGTGGTGCTCTGCCTCGACCGGAAGACGGGGAAGACGATCTGGGAGCGCGTGGCGCGCGAGGAGCCGCCGCACGAGCGCACCCACACCGAGAACGGCACCTACGCGTCGGCCTCGGCGATCACGGACGGCGAGGTCGTGATCGCGAACTTCGAGTCGCGCGGGATGTACGCCTACGACCTGGACGGCACGCTGCTCTGGCAGGTCGATCTCGGCGACAAGGGCATGCGCAACATGTTCGGCGAGGGCACGACGCCGGCGCTCCATGGCAACACGATCGTCCACACCTGGGACCAGCAGCGCGGCCAGTCGTTCGTCGTCGCGCTCGACAAGCGCACGGGCCGGGAGATCTGGCGACAGGACCGCGAGGAGATCGACACCTGGGCCACGCCGCTCATCGTGGAGGCGAACGGCCGCGCGCAGGCGATCGTGCCGGCGCAGCAGAAGATCCGCGGCTACGACCTGGAAACCGGCGACGTCGTCTGGGAGTCGGCGGGTCTGACGATGAATCCGATCCCGTCGCCGGTCTACGGCGACGGCCTCGCGATCCTCATGAGCGGCTACCAGGGCAACAGCGTGAAGGCGATCCGCGTGGCCGACGCGAAGGGCGACATCACCGGCACCGACGCGGTCGCGTGGACCTACGCGCGCGACACGCCCTACGTGCCGTCGCCGCTGCTCTACGACGGCGTGGTCTACATGCTGAAGACGAACAACGGCATCCTGACCGCGCTCGACGCCGCGACCGGCACCCCGCTCTACCCGGCGCAGCGGCTCGACGCGGTGCCGAACGTCTTCGCGTCGCCGGTGGCCGCGGCCGGCCGCGTCTACGTCACCGGCCGCGAGGGCGACACGGTGGTGCTGAGGCACGGCCGCACGTTCGAGCCGATCGGCGTCAACTCGCTCGACGACGGGTTCGACGCGTCGCCCGCGATCGTCGGCGGCGAGATGTTCCTGCGGGGCTACCGCTTCCTGTACTGCCTGGCCGCGGACTGATCGCGGCGGCTCGGCTCAGACGACGAAGGCGGGCAGCTCCAGCTCGCCGCGGCGGAACGCGTCGAGGAAGGCCTCGACGACCTTCGGGTCGAATTCCCGGCCGGCGCCGCGCGCGATCGTGTCGCGCGCTTCCTGCGGCGGCATCGCCTTGCGGTAGGGCCGGTCGCTCGTCATCGCGTCGTAGACGTCGGCCACCGAGATGACCCGCGCCTCGATCGGGATCGCCTCACCCCGTGCCGACGAGAAGCCCGTGCCGTCGTACCGATCGTGGTGCGCGAGGATGATCCGCAGGATGCGCGGCAGCGATCCCTCCACCGGCTCGAGGATCGCCGCGCCCTTCGCCACGTGCGCGCGCATCTCGGCCGCCTCGTGCTCGTCGAGGCGCGCGGCCTTGTGGAGGATCTTCCGGCTGACGTCGAGCTTGCCGATGTCGTGCAGGAGCGCCGCGGCGCGGACGTCCTCGAGCTGCTGGTCCCCCAGCCCGAGGCGCGCGCCGATGTGCGTCGCGTAAACCGACACCCGGTACGAGTGGTTCTCCGTGTAGGTGTCGTTCGAGATGAACTGCCGCAGGATCATCAGGATCCCGTGGTACGTCTCGCGCAGCTCGCGCAGCTGCGAGGCCTTGCGCTCGCAGAGCAGCCCCATCGCGTAGCCGGTCACGAGCAGGATGCCGCCCCAGACCGTCAGGTCGAGCCACTGGTGCCCCGGCACCTCGGCCGCGGGCGCCATGATCGCCGGCCGGAAGTGCACGACGAGGACGACGAGCAGGACGCTCGCGAGGGCGGTGAGCGTCGCGTGCCGGCGGCCGTAGTGGTACGCGGAGAAGATCGTCGGCAGCGTGTAGAACGACAGCACCATCCGCTGGCCGGAGACGAGGAAGTTGACCGCCGCGGCGATCACCAGCAGCGACAGCACGAGCCACAGCTCGCGGTTGACCGCCTCGAACCGCTTCAGGGCGGACGCCGGGGCGAGGGCCGGCTCCGCGAGGCGGGCGGCGAGCTGCTCGGTCGTCATGATCCTCCCGCGTCGTAGTGCAAGGGCGGGGCCAGCCCGGGACCGGACGGCCGGACCGCGGTGGAAGGCCGCCGGCGGCCGATGGCGCATTCTGGCGTATCCGGGGCGGCCCGACGCGGGCACCGGGCGCGGGGAATGTAATCGGGGTCACGCGACGGTCATCGACGGCGCATCCGCGTGACCAGGGAGTGCCACGGAGGACCCAGGCGCGCCCCCGTACTTTCGGGGCCGCGGGCGCCGTAACTTCAGGAGCGGCCGGACCTCCGGCGGCGCGGCGCCGCGCCGGGCGGCGCACGGTGGACGACGAAGTACGCCTTCTCGGGAAACTCGAAGGCCTCGCCGCCGAAGTGATCCGGGCCGACCTCGAGCCGGTGCCGGGCCTCCGCGCCCTGGTCGCCCTCCCAGCAGGAGAACAGCTCGACGACGCCCAGCTCGGCGACCGCGGCCGTGAGGTACCGCCGGAGGGCGGTCACCGACGCCCGGGCGCGGGCGTCCTCGGCGCGCTCGAGATCGTCACGCGGGGCGAACGCGCCGTAGGCGAAGCCGCACGCGCATCCGGTGTGGGCGCCGACGAAGACGACGAACGGCCGCGTGAAGTGGCGGCGGACCGGCTCGTCGCGCGGCTCGAGCGGGTGCACGTTGAAGGCGGGCTGCGCGGTGTCCCACTCGACGAGCGGCAGCGGCGCGTCGGCCGCGGCGTAGACCGCCATGCACATGTCAGGCTCCCGGCCCCGCGCCGTCCCCGCCGTAGACGCCACGGTAGGCCGTGGGCAGCAGCGCCGCGATGCGCGCGCCGACCGCGTCCATCAGCGCCTTCCGGTCGCCGCCGGCCGCGGCACCGAGGGCGCTCGCGCGCGCCGGCTCGCCGATCCGCATGACGAGGCGCGCGGGCTGCACGCTGTTCACGCCGACGGGAAACAGCTCCTCGGATCCGGTGAGGCCCACCGGCACGACCCAGGGATCGAGATCGCCCTCGAGGTAGCGCGCGACCGCCGGCAGGAGCGGCTGCATCGACGCCGTGCGGCTGCGGGTCCCCTCGGCGAAGAGCAGCAGCACGTCGCCCGCCGCGAGCCGCTCGCGGGCGATCGTCATCGCGCCGAGCGCGGCGCGCGCCACCTCGCGCGCCGGCAGCACGGCTTCGCCGGACGACACGTCCGTGCTCTGCGGCACGCGGATCGTCCCGAAGCACAGGCTCGAGAACCGTCGCTGCCGGCTCGTGTAGACCTTGGGCCCCGCGAGCGCCGTGAGCCGCCCCGCCCACGCGGTGGCGTCAGCCAGGTGCAGCAGGATCTGCACCACGTTGGCGTCCGAATACGACAGGTGATTCGCGATCAGCACGACGGGCACGCCCGGCGATTCGCCGAGCGGGATCAGGTGATCGAGGCCCTCGACCGACGACTCCGGGCGCACGAACCGATCGGCCAGGCGATAGTGAATGCGACGCGCGAGCACATCGGGCGGCGAGTAGACCCAGCCGACCTCTTCGTGCAGCCGCGCCTGGAGCTCGACCAGCGCCTCGGGCCCGGCGGCGTGGATTTCGGACTCGAGCGCCGCGCGGATGTCGTCGGGCGCGAGCACGTCCTGCCCGGCGAGGAAGGTGAGGACGGCCTCGACGAGCCGCGCCTGCGACGGCGTCGCGCTCATCGCGCGGCTAGGCCTCGCCCGGGTAGCCGATCTCGGCCAGGAGCCTGGTCAGCGCGTTGACGCGCGCGCGCAGGCGGCGCTGCTGCCAGAGGAGTCCCCCGAGAGCCGTCAACACGACCGCCGCGGTGAGGCTGGCGTCCATCGTGTCGAAGAAGAACGCGTTGGCCGCGGCAGCGAGGAACACCGTCGGTGCGACGACATCACCCCACCCGGAGTCCTCGGCCTGCTCGAGCAGCCGGGCGCGTCGGCGTGACCGGGCGAGCGCGGCGCTGACGGCGGCTTCGGTGCGACCCACGGTGTCCATTCCGATCCTCCTGTGCTCGACGACTCGGTCGACGGTGAACGTCGTTGTTACCCGGGATGGCGCGCAAAATCCACGTCCCGCACGGCGCCCCACGTCCCCATGGCTCAGGCTTTCCCCACCTGCCCCACGCCCCCCACGGGCGTCGTCTCGAATCGTTCACCGAAACCGGTGATGAGCGGTCGCCCGCGCGCAATGGCCGCCTTCACGGCGGGCAGATGCAGTGACGCCTGATGGCTCTCACGGCTGTCCCAGACCTCGGTGATCCAGATGGCCTTCGGATCGGCAGGGTCCAGAGCGACGACGTAGCTGCGACACCCCGGCATCGCGCCGGTACCCTCGAGAAGGGTGGCCACCAGCTCGTCCCGCTTGCCCGGCGCGGCGAACATCCTGCCGATCAATCCGTACATCCACCGCTCCGGACGCGGCGAACGGCGGAGCCGTAATCCGTTCTCCCCACGTCCCCCAGGTCGCCCCACGTCCCCATGGCCCAGGATTTCCCCACGTCCTCCAGTCCCCCCACGTCCCCCACTAGTTCGCGAAGGCGGCGATCCCCGTCTGCGCGCGGCCGAGGATCAGCGCGTGGATGTCGTGCGTGCCTTCGTAGGTGTTGACGACCTCGAGGTTCACGAGGTGCCGGATGACGCCGAACTCGTCCACGACGCCGTTGCCGCCCATCATGTCGCGCGCCAGCCGCGCGATGTCGAGCGCCTTGCCGCACGAGTTGCGCTTGAGGAGCGACGTGATCTCCACCGCCGCCGTGCCCTCGTCCTTCATCCGGCCGAGGCGCAGGCAGCCCTGCAGGCCGAGCGCGATCTCCGTCTGCATGTCGGCCAGCTTCTTCTGGATGAGCTGGTTGGCGGCGAGCGGCCGGCCGAACTGCTTGCGGTCCAGCACGTACTGCCGCGCGCGCAGCCAGCAGTCCTCCGCCGCGCCGAGCGCGCCCCACGCGATGCCGTAGCGCGCGCTGTTCAGACACGTGAACGGCCCCTTGAGACCGCGGACGTCGGGGAACGCGTTCTCGTCCGGGCAGAACACGTCGTCCATGACGACCTCGCCCGTGATGCTCGTGCGCAGGCCGACCTTGCCGTGAATCGGCGGCGCGGTGAGGCCCTTCCAGCCCTTGTCCAGGATGAACCCGCGAATCTCGTCCTCGTCGTCCTTGGCCCAGACGATGAAGACGTCGGCAATCGGGCTGCTCGTGATCCAGGACTTGGTCCCGGTCAGGCGCCAGCCGCCGTCCACCTTCTTCGCGCGGCTGATCATGCCGCCGGGATCGGAGCCGTAGTTGGGTTCGGTGAGGCCGAAGCAGCCGATCCACTCGCCGGTCGCGAGCTTCGGCAGGTACTTCTGCTTCTGCGCCTCGGTGCCGAACTCGTTGATCGGCACCATGACGAGCGAGCCCTGCACGCTCATCATCGAGCGGAAGCCGGAGTCGATGCGCTCGACCTCGCGCGCGACCAGCCCGTAGGAGACGTAGCCCAGACCCGCGCCGCCGTACGGCTCGGGGATGACGATGCCGAGCATGTCGAGCGCGCCGAGTTCGCGGAAGATCGACGCGTCGGTCTTCTCCTGGCGGAACGACTCGAGCACGCGCGGCGCGAGCTTGTCGCGACAGTACGCGCGCGCCGTGTCGCGCACCATGCGCTCGTCGTCGGTGAGCTGCTGGTCGAGGAGGAACGGGTCGGCCCAGTCGAACCGGGCCTTGTCTTTCTTCGGAGCGGCGGACGTGGAAGTGGCCATGGCGGTTACCGGGACCATCATGGCACAGGGCCCCTGGCGCGGATCACGCCGGCCGCTTACCGGTCGATCCAGCCCCCGATGCGGCCGGACTCGCAGGTCGCGGCGCCGCAGCTGTAGTCGAAACTCGTGCGGTTCGGCGTGATCGTCGCCGGATCCATGCGCTCGACCCAGGCCAGCTTGCAGCCCCGCACGCATTCGACCTCGGTCCTGCCGCCGGGTGCCTTGACCGCGATCTCGAAGTCGGGTCCGCTGCCCTGCGCCCGGCCGGCCGTCCAGCCGAGGCCGACGAGAGCGGCGGCGATGAACACACGCAGGATCGTCCGCGACATGACGCGCCTCCTGAGGGATGCCTGGGAACGGAGACGCCCAGCATGCCATGGATGGGCGAGCCGCGCATCCGTCGAGGCACATCCCGCCGCTATACTCGTCCCATGCGGTCGATGGCCGACGATCTCCGTGACGACACCCGGAAGCGGATCGCCGCCATGTCGCCGGAGGCACGCGTCGAGCTGGCGCTCGCGCTCGGCGACGACGATGCGGCAGCGCTGGCGGCCGCTCGCGGCATCGGAGTGAACGAGGCCCGCACCATCATCGCCCGGAGCCGGCGGCTGGGACGCCGGCCGTCATGCGCCGATGCCGACTGACGCGTCCGGGCTCCTGAAGCCCGTCAGCGGCGTACTCACCCGGCACGGGGTCCCGTTCGCCCTCGCGGGCGCGGCCGCGCTCGCGGTCCGCGGCGTCAGCCGTTCCACCCTCGACATCGATCTCCTGGTCGTCGATCCGCGCGTCCTGACCCCCGCATTCTGGGCCGACCTCGGGACGTCCGTCCGCACCGACATCCGCACCGGCGACGCCGACGACCCGCTGGCCGGCGTCGTCCGCCTGAGCGCCGGGACCTCGCGGGATATCGACGTGGTCGTCGGCCGGGGCGCGTGGCAGGCGGCCGTCATCGCCCGGGCCGATCGTCTGACGTATGCCGACCAATCATTGCCGGTCATCAGCGCCGCGGACCTCGTGCTGCTCAAGCTCTACGCGGGAGGCACGCAGGACCGCTGGGACGATCTCCCCCCGGGAGCTCGACGTCTCTGGAACACGTGGCGCTCGCGGGAGGCATGAGATGAGAGCCAGACTTGCCACGGCCCTGACGGCGGCCGCGCTCTCGGCGGCTGCACTGGCCGGCCAGACCGCCCGCGCCGGCAACCCCGTGCTGCCAGGCTGGTACGCCGACCCGGAGGCGCACGTCTTCGCGGGCGAGTACTGGATCTATCCGACCTACTCGGCGCCCTACGGCGAGCAGACGTTCCTCGACGCGTTCTCGTCGCCGGACCTCGTGACGTGGACGAAGCACGAGAAGGTGCTCGACGCGGCGCGCGTGTCCTGGGCGAACCGCGCGGTGTGGGCGCCGTCGATCGTCGAGAAGGACGGCAGCTACTACCTCTTCTTCGCGGCCAACGACATCCAGAACGACGAGCAGCCCGGCGGCCTCGGCATCGCCCGCTCATCCTCGCCGGGCGGTCCGTTCGAGGACTACCTGGGGAAGCCGCTCATCGACAGATTCCACAACGGCGCGCAGCCGATCGACCCGTTCGTGTTCAAGGATGACGACGGGACGTACTACCTGATCTACGGCGGCTGGCGGCACTGCAACATCGCGAAGTTGAACGCGGACTTCACGGGCTTCGTGCCGTTCGACGACGGCACGACGTTCAGGGAGATCACGCCGCGGGGCTACGTCGAGGGGTCGTTCATGTTCCGCAAGGACGGGAAGTACTACTTCATGTGGTCGGAGGGCGGCTGGACCGGACCGAACTACGCGGTCGCGTACGCCGTCGGCGACTCGCCGCTCGGCCCGTTCGAGCGCGTGGGCCAGATCCTGAAGCAGGACCCCGCGGTCGCGACCGGCGCCGGGCACCACTCGATCCTCCACGCGCCCGGCTCACCCAACTGGTACATCGTCTACCACCGCCGCCCGCTCGGCGAGACGGATCGGAACCACCGCGTCGTCTGCATCGACGAGTTGAAGTTCGGCCCGGACGGGTCGATCCTGCCGGTGACGATCACTGTCGAGGGCGTGGCGCGCGATCCGGTGCGGTGAGGGGCTTGAAGTCGGTGACGGTGAGATCGAGGAAGTCGTCCGTCATGCTCGCGCTGATCTCGGCGGCCACGGAACGCGGATAGCCGCGGTCCGCGTCGTATCGCGCGTCAAGCTTCGCGGCCGGCCGCGCGGCCATGCGGCGCAGCTCGGCGAAGATCTTGTCGATCGTGTCGTACTTCGCGTACGCCCCTCGCTGCACGTCGTCGAGGTCCGTCAGGTAGGTGGCCGTGCCGTCGTGAACGCGGAGGGTCACTGGCGTGTCTGCGACCCGACAGAAGCATCGCACCTCCAGCTTGAACTCGTACGCCGCTGGCTTCCGTGCGGCCCAGCGGGCCTCGGCCGCCGCAAGCGCGCGCGCCGGAGTCGAGTCGGCGACGGGCGCCAGCGCCGGATCCGGGGCCGGCTCCGGCGGCAGCGGGCTGAGCAGGCCGACGGTCTCGCGGCACAGGCGCTCCAGCATGCTCCGGCCGCGGGCATCGGGCGGCGTCGAGTCGCAGCGCAGGAACCGCAGGATCGGCTCGGAGTCCTTCAGCATCTGGCCGATCTGGGCGCCGGATCCGGGCATGCGCGGCCCCAGCGACAGGATCTGGTCGACGAACGCGCCCTCGACGAGGAACGGGAACGAGGAATTGAACGGCGCGGACGCGTCCACCTTGTCCACGAGCACGACGTTCCGGTCGCCCAGGCTGATTTGCACGCCAGCCACCGTAAGCGCCCGGCGGGACAGATCGAACGTGATCTCGAATCGGCGGCCGCCCTGGACGATGACCTGGCGGTGGTGGCCGGGAGCGTCGTTCCAGCCCTGCACGCTGGACCCGAGGTCACTGGGCTCGAGGAACCAGCCGGGCTTCCCGCGCAGGATGACGAGCGCGCGCAGCAGCTCCGTGCCGTCGGGGCCGCGCTCGGTGATCCAGCTGGCGAGCGCGACGGGCGAGATCATCCGCACGAACGAGGACATGGGGGCCGGCAGTGGCGACCCGGCCGGGTCCTGGCGCGCGAAGACGACACGGGCCGGCGCCACGGCGAGCAGGCCTGCCGTCAGGGCCGCGACGAAGACGAGGAGGCGCGGGAGGGCCGTCCGCCTCACCGGGGCGCCTTCGCGAGCGCGGCCTCGGTCGCCTCGATCATCGCCGCGAACTCCTCGAGCGTCCGGCCGCTGATGCCGAAGCCGAAGAGCAGCACGCCGGAATTGAGCTCCTGGCCGCCGGCGCTGCTCCGGAAGTAGGTGATGCCCGACGGGTGCCCCGGATGCACCTCGGCGCCGCGGGCCGACAGGATCGCCGCGCGAACCTGGGAGAGGCGCGCCTCTTCGATGAAGACCTGGGCCTGCGGCCGCTCGCACAGCACCTGCCACTCGAGGTGCATGAGATCACAGCCGCGCCGCTCGCCGTCGCGCCGGAGTTCGATCCGGATGCCACGCATCCTGTCGCGCGGCGTGCCGTCCGACTCGAGCGTCACCGCGCTCACCACGGCATACGCGCCCCGGCCGTCGAACAGCCCGATGAGCTTCGACCAGGTGATGCTGACGTCCGGCCGCGCGGCAAACGTCTCGAGCGCGGTTGGTGTCAACGTGAGCGCCTGCGCGTCCTGCGTGTGTGGGCCGGTCGCGGGGGCGCCTGGATCGGCGGAGATGGCCGACGCCGTTGCCGTCGCCGCCAGCACCGGCAGCGACACCACGAGCGCAAGGGCAAGCCTCGCGTGCGACGGGCTCGTCAGGTTCATCGGGACCTCCCCGCGGGCGGCGCCTTCCGGCGCGGCCGCTGCTTCGCCGAGACCGACCGGATCACGAGCCGCCCGCGATCGCCCGCCGGCGGCATCTTCGTCTTGGCCTGCTTCTCGGCGGCGGCGAGGACGGCCTGCACCTCGGGCCGATCCAGCACGTCGGCCGATGGCAGGCGGATGAACCGCGTCTGTCGGCCGTTGCCCTGCAGCACCTGCTTCGGATCCGGCAGCGACGCGCCGCGGATCAGGCACAGCCCCACGCCGCTGGCGCCGGCCGCGATCGAGAGCAGCGCGTCCGACGGCCGGGATGTCGGCCCGTAGCCGATCACGAAAAAGTTGTAGTTGTCATACACCAGCTCCCACGCGGTCGGAAACCGGCGTCGCAGCGCACGCCGCACCGCGCGAATGAGCGCCTGGTGCTTCGAATCGAACTTCGCGATGAACGTCCTCAGCTGACGTTCGGCTTCGGCGACGGCCATCGGCGGCGTCCTCACGCTGGGCATGCGAAGGCCCGAGCATAGCCGAGTGCCGGACCGGAGCCGCGCCCGGCGGCGGGAGCCGGGACCCACGGCAGGACACGTGGCATGATGATTTAAACATCACTGCATTGACATCAAAGCATCACGATGAGAACATCACGAACATGCGCACGACCCTGACGCTGGATGACGACGTCGCGACGCGGCTGGATCGGCTCGTCAGGAAGCGACGCCAGCCGCTGAAGGTCGTGGTGAACGAGGCGCTCCGTGAAGGGCTCTCGATCCTGGATCGGCCCCCCGCCCGGACGGGCGCGTTCAGGACCGAGGGCTTCGACCTCGGCCCCAGCCTCGTCGGCAGCCTCGACAACGTGGCCGAGGTGCTCGCGCGCGTCGAGGGCGAAACCCACCGATGATCCTGGTCGATGCGAACCTGCTGCTCTATGCGGCCAATCGCGCCGCGCCCGAGCACGAGCGCGCGCGGGCGTGGCTCGACGACCGGTTGAGCGGAACGCGGCGCGTCGGGTTGCCGTGGCCGTCCCTGCTCGCGTTCGTCAGGCTCGCGAGCAATCCGCTCGTCGTCCGGCAGCCGGTCCCCGTCGAGACCGCCTGGTCGCAGGCCCGGGCGTGGCTGGGATCGGAAGCCGCCTGGATCCCGCAGGCGACCGAGCGACACGGCGACGTCTTCGGCGAGCTGTGCCGGACGGCCGGCATGACGTCGCGACTCGTGCCCGATGCGCACCTTGCCGCCATCGCGATCGAACACGGCCTGGTGCTCTGTTCATCCGACGGGGACTTCGTCCGCTTCCCGGGACTCCGCTGGGAGAACCCGCTCGCCTCCAGCCGGTCCTAGCTCACGACGGCGCGACACGGCGCACGTTGCCGTGCGCGGGTCCGCGCCGGCCCTCGGCCCCGGGGTCAGATCCAGTCCACCTCGCGCGTGCGTGCGCCGCCAGCCGTACCCGTGTTGACCGTGGACTTCGGCTCGAGCAGCAGCACGTGCACCTCCTCGTCGGCCACGGGACGATGCTCGGTACCGTGCGGCACGATGATGAACTCGCCCGGGCGGACGAGCGCTTCACGGTCGCGGAACTGCATGCGGAGCGTGCCCTGCAGCACGAGGAACAGCTCGTCCTCCACGTCGTGCGCGTGCCAGACGAACTCGCCTTCGAGTTTGACCAGCTTGACGTGGAAATCGTTGACCTCTCCGACGGCCTTCGGGCTCCATCGGTCGCTGAAACGCGAGAGTTTCTCGGCCAGGTTGACGGTGTGCATCGCAGCCACCCCCGATTACTCTGCCATACGGCCGTCGATGGCCATCCACGATCGTCGCCCGGTGCTCCTGCGCCCGAAACCCCGGGGACCAGTCCCCGTTCCGCGGGGCCGAACGCCCGGCACCGGGCGCTCGATTCGGGATATGGTTCCGCGCATGCCCCGATCCGCCATCGTCGCGAGTCTTCTGGCCCTGGCTGCGGCCGCGCTCACCGCGGCGACCCCGCCCGCGGACTTCGCCGCGGCAACCCGGCCCGCGGGTCTCGCCGCCGCGACCCGGGCCGAGGGTCTCACCGCGGCGGCGGCGCCGGAGAACTGGCCGCGCTTCCGTGGTGCCGGCGCCGACGGTCTGGCCGGCGATGCCGACCTGCCCGTGACGTGGTCGAAGACGGACCACGTCGCCTGGACCGTGGACGTGCCCGGACGCGGCTGGTCGTCGCCGATCGTCTGGAACGGCCGCGTCTACGTGACGTCAGCCATCAGCGCAAGGCCGTTCAAGCAGCCGACGCCGGGCCTCTACGGCAACGACTACATCGCGGAGATGCGCGCGCAGGGCCTGTCGAACGACGAGGTGATGCGCCGCATCCGCGCGCGCGACAACGAGGTCCCCGAGGAGTCGGACGCGATCCGCTACATGGTCTACGCGTTCGACGCCGCCACCGGCGCGCGCGTCTGGGAGCGCGAGGCGCACGCCGGCCTGCCGTCCGGCGGGCGGCATCGCAAGAACACGTACGCGTCGGAGACGCCGGTGACCGACGGCGAGCGTCTCTACGTGTCGTTCGGCCAGAACATCGGGCTGTTCGCGTTCACGCTCGACGGCGATCCGGTCTGGTCGAAGACGTGGCCGCCGCAGCCGATCTACCTCGACTTCGGCACCGCGTCGTCGCCGGTCGTGCACGACGGCCTCGTCATCGTGCTGCAGGACAGCGAGCGCGAGTCGTACCTGACCGCGCTCGACGCCGCCACCGGCCGGGAGCGCTGGCGCGTGGCGCGGCCGCGCGGACGCACGTTCCCGCTCCAGTCGTCGTGGTCCACGCCGTTCGTCTGGACCCACGACGGCCGCAGCGAGATCGTCACGACAGGCCACGGGCTCGTTGCGAGCTACGGCCTGGACGGGGCCGAGCTGTGGCGCATCCGCGACACGACGATGCCGACGCCGTCGCCGTTCGCGGCGGGCGGCCTGCTCTACGTGGGCACGGGCGCGCAGGGCGGCGACGCGAGCCGGCCGTTCTTCGCGATCCGGCCGGGCGCCACCGGCGACATCACGCCGGAGGGCGACGCGACGAGCAGTACCCACGTCGCCTGGATGCAGCCGCGCGCGTCGGGCTACACGCCCTCGGGTCTCGTCTACCAGGGCCGCGCGTATCTCGTCCACGACACCGGCATCATGGGCGTCTACGACGCGGCGACCGGGCGCGAGCTCTACAAGGCGCGCGTCGGGGGCGTCGGGCACACGTTCTCGGCGTCACCCGTCGCGGCGAGCGGCCGGATCTACTTTCCCGACGAGGAAGGCGTGACGGTCGTGGTCGAGGCCGGCGACGCGTATCGCGAGCTGGCGCAGAACGACCTCGGCGAGATGACGCTCGCCTCGCCCGCCGTGACCGGCGACGCGCTCATCGTGCGCACCGAGACGAAGCTCCATCGGATCCAGCAGTGATTCGCGCGCGCGATGCGCGCATGCGACCCGCGCGCGGCGAGCGCGAGCGCGCCCGGACGCCGCCCCGCGGCCCTACGCGCCGGCCAGCGCGCCGATGGTGACGCCGCACCGTTCGAGCAGCCGGGCGACCCGCGTCACCGCGTCGGCCGATCGCGGCCGGAACTCGACCACGCTGAAGCCGACCACGTCGAGCGCCGCGTCGAGCGCGGCCACCGTTTCGACGACCTGATCGATCGACGCGCCGCCCGCGGCCGGGACCAGCGTGTCCGGAAACGCGGCCGGGTCCAGGACGTCCAGGTCGAGGTGCACGTAGACGCGGGTGAACCCCGCCGCGCGGATGCGGCCCGTGACGCGGTCGGGCACGAGCAGATCGGCCGGCGGCAGGAGCGACACCGCGGAATCGCTGACGAACGCCGCCTCGTCGCGGTCCAGGTCGCGCGCGCCGGCCAGCACGACCTGCCCGGGCGACAGCCGCCGCGGCAGGGCGTCGACGAGCACGGCGGGCCCGGCGCCGAGCAGCGTGCGCAGGACCATGCCGTGGAACCGGCCGCTCGGCGACGTCTCCGGGGTGTTCAGGTCGGCGTGGGCGTCGAGCCAGACGACGGCGAGGTCGCCGCGGTACCGGTCGTTCAGGTACGACACGGGCGCGAGCTCGACGCCGCAGGTGCCGCCGACGGTGAAGATCCGCGCTGGCTGGCGCTCGCGGATCGCCTCGAGCGCGCGCGCGAACCGCGGCGCGATCGACCCGAGGCCGATCACGCCGTGCCGGACCTCGAGCGTCTCGTCGTCGGGCGCGTCGATCTCGACGAAGCGATCGACGCCGAGATGCGCCGCCAGCGCGCGCGCGCCCTGCGCGACCGCCGCGTCGGTCGCCGAACCCTGCCATTCGGGGAGAAGGAGCGAAAGGTCCATGGGGTCAGGTCTTGGATCGCAGCCTGGGCGGCTGGACGATGACGATCCTGTGATCACCATTCTGTCATCGTCCAGCCGCCCAGGCTGCGATCCAAGACCTGACCCCTACTCCCGGAGCGCCACCACCGGATCGATGCGCGAGGCGCGGAGCGCGGGCAGGCTGGCGGCGAGGAGGCCGATGGCCGCCAGCACCACGCCGCTCGCCCCGTACGTGATCAGGTCCAGCCCGGAGACGCCGTAGAGCAGCGCCTGGAGCCACTGGCTCAGCACCGCGGCGGCCACGCCGCCCACCAGGATCCCAACCAGCACCACCCGCAGCGCTCCCGTGACCACGTCCCGGAACGTGCGCTCGGGATCCGACCCGAGCGCCATGCGAATCCCGATCTCGGCCGTGCGCCGCGTGACCGAGTAGGTGACGACGCCGTAGACGCCCACCGCCGCCAGCAACGCGGCCGACAGCGCGAGACCGGCGAGCAGCGCCATGTTGAAGCGCGGCTGCGCCACCGAGGCCGAGACGAGATCGCCAATCGCCCGGACGGCGACGATCGGCAGCTGCGGGTCCTGCTGCGCGATCGCCGTCTTCATCCGCGCCGTCACCTCGGCCGGCGCGAGCGCGGTCCGCGCGACGATCTGCATCTCGGAGAGCGGCAGCTGGAAGTACGGGACGTAGATCTGCGGCGCCGGCGCGTCGCCCAGCCCCGACTGCAGGGTGTCGGCGACGATGCCGACGATCCGCAGGTCGCCCGCCATGGGCAGGCGCACCATGCGGTCGATCGGCTCGACGCCGCCGAAGTACCGGAGCGCGAGCGTCTCGTTGATGATCGTCACCTTCTGGCCGTCGCCGCGACCGTCGAAGGCGTTGAAATCCCGTCCCCGCACCAGCCGGATGCCCATCGCCTCGAAGTAGCCCGCCAGCACGCCGCGATACGCCGCGCGCGGGCGCTCGGTCGGCGAGGTGCTCTCGAGCCCGGCAATCGTGAAGTCGAGACCGAAGTCGTTGCCGAGCGGGCTCATCGGGAGCACGGACACCGCGCCCGCCTTGTCGATGCCTGGGATCCCGCGCACCGTGTCGAGCAGCGTCGCGTAGAAGCGGCTCTTGGCGACCGGCCGCGGATACCGGCTGTCGGGCAGCACGAGATCCGTGGCGACGACGCCCGTCGTGCTGAAGCCCGGATCGACCGACGTCAGGTGGACGAAGCTGCGGATGAGCAGGCCCGCGCCGATGACCAGCACGAGCGCGAGCGCCACCTCGGCGACGACCATGACGTTCGACAGGCGGCGCGCGCCGCGTCCGGTCGCCGCGCCGCGCCCGGCGTCCTGGAGCACCTCGAGCACGTTCGGGCGCATCGCGCGGATCGCCGGCACCAGGCCGAACAGCGCGCCCGCCAGGATCGCGATGCCGGCCGTGAACCCGAGCACGACCGGGTCGAGGCCGATCGCGTCGGCGCGCGGGACGTTGGCCGGCACCAGGCCGCGCAGCGCGCGGATCCCCGCGAACGCCAGGCCGAACCCGGCCAGGCCACCGGCGGCGGCGAGCAGCCCGGTCTCGGCGAGCGACCGTCGGATCAGCACCCACGCGCCCGCCCCGAACGCCGCCCGCACGGCGAAGCCCCGCGCCATCCCGGCCGACCGCGCGAGCACCAGGTTGGCGATGTTGGCGCACGCGATGACCAGGACCAGCACGACCGCCGCGAACAGCACCCACAGCGTCCGGCCGACCGGCCCGACGATCTCCTCGCGCGCGTCCACGAGGCGCGCGCCCCAGCCCTCGTTGGTCGCCGGGTTCTCGCGCGCGATGCGCGCCGCGACCGCGCCCAGGTCCTGCCGCGCCTGCTCGATCGAGACGCCGGAACGCAGCCGCCCGATGACGCGGTACATCCGGTGCGGCCGCGATGCCATCGCCGTCAGGTCGAACGTCAGCGGCGTCCAGACCTCGACCGTCGCGTCACCCGCCGGGAACTGGAACGACGCCGGCATCACGCCGACGATCTCGTAGCTCTCGTCGTCGAGGCGAAGCGTGCGCCCGATGACGTCCGGGCTCGCACCGAACCGGCGCGTCCACGCGCCGTGGCTGAGCATTGCCAGGTGCTCGTGCCCCTTCGCTTCCTCCTCCGTCCGGAAGACGCGGCCGATCTCCGGTGCGACGCCCAGCACCGCGAACACCGACGGCGTGGTCTCCACGCTCTGGACCCGCTCCGGGTCGGTCTCGCCCGTCAGCGTGAAGCCCCGGTACCGCCAGGCGCCGAGATCCTCGAAGCTCGCGTTCCACGCGCGCCAGTCCGCCCACGTCGCCAGCGCGACCTCGCTCTCGTCCTGGCCGAGCCGCGGGTTGCTCTCGAACGCGGTCACGAGTCGATCCGGATCGGCGTAGTCGAGCGGGCGGAGCAGCACGCCGTACAGCACGCTGAAGATCGTGGCGTTGACGCCAATCGCCAGGGCCAGCGTCAACACGACCACCGCCGTGAACCCGGGCGCGGCCAGCAGCGACCGCAGAGCCTCGCGAACGTCGGTTCTCATTCGGTCCTCACGGAAGAGGGGCCATGGTAACCGATCGGCCCGGCGCAGGGCCGGCTCGACGATCCCGCACCGGCCGATGCTGCTAGAGTGAGAGCGCTCGCCCCGCCTGGAGGATGCCCGTCGTGAGATCGCGTGTCGCCGCCGCCGTCACCCTCCTGGCCGTCGTCGGCATCGCTCCGGCCTGCGGCGGCTCGGGTGCGCCGACGCCCGCCGCCACCCCCGGCGAACCGCCGACCGTCGAGGAACTGCGTGTCGCCACCTATCAGGGCCTGAATGGCGTGAGCGGTCCGGTCACGCTGGATCACGGCATGTGGGAGGACGCGGCCAGCCACGTGGCGGTGACGTTCGCGCGCGACTACCGCGTCGTCGGCGATCTCGACGGCCACCCGCCCGACGAGGCGGTCGTCATCCTGACCGTCAACAGCGGCGCATCGGGCGTCGTCTCGTATTTCGCCGTGGTCACGCGGCGCGACGGCCGGCTGGTCAACCTCGCCACGACGCCCATCGGCGATCGCGTGGAGCTGCGCCACGTCCGGATCGAGGGACGGCGCCTCGTGGCCGACGTCGTCCAGGCCGGCCCCGACGACCCGATGTGCTGTCCGGGCGAGCTGACGAGCCGGTCGTGGACGCTCGAGGGCGACACGCTGCGCGAAGCGCCGGCGACCGGGCCGACGTCTCGGCTGACGCTGGACGCCATCGCCGGCGGTCCCTGGCTGCTCCGGTCATGGGCCAGCGATGAGAGCGCGCCAGCCGCACCCGTCCCGACCCTCGAGTGGCGCGACGGCGCGCTCTCGGGCTACGCCGGCTGCAACAACTACAACGCGGCGGTGACCACCGGGGACCTGCCGGGCGACATCTCGGTCGGCGCGGTGGCGGCCACGCGCAAGATGTGCCCAGACGCCGAGATGGCGATCGAGCAGCGCTATCTCGACCAGTTTCAGCGGATCGTCAAGTACGGGTTCCTGCTCGGGCAGCTGGCGCTGACCTACCGGACGGACGACGGCGTGGAGGTCATGCTGTTTGACCGGCAGTAGCGCCCGGCTCGTCGTCGTGCTCCTCGGCGTGATCCTGCCGGCGTCGCTGGCCGTCACGCGCGCGTTCGCGCCGCAGGTCCCGGTGCGCGTGCCGCTCCGCTGGGCCGTGCCGCGCGTCCGCGCGGTCATCACCGGCACGGTGCGCGGCCGCGAGGTCAAGCAGTTCGTCTTTCAGGCGCGCGCCGGCACCCGGGGCGGGCTGGAGGTGGAGTCCAGCGCACCGGACCGGCTGGTCATTCAGGTGAACCGGCCGGGTCAGTCGTCCGACCACACGGTCTACGCCTTTCGCGCGACCGGCGGTGCCGCGACGTGGACATTCGACGCGGACGGCGAATACCGACTTCTCATCGCCGCGGCGGCGGGTACGCCGCGCGGCACCGAGGTGGACTATCAGGTGACGCTCACGATGGGCGCCGGTGACGAGCCGCCGCCGGCCGCACCGGCGTCCACCGAGCCGGCGCACGCTGATCCTCCGGCGTCCGCGGAGCCGGCGTCAGCGAAGCCGGCGTCCACGACGCCGGCACCTGCCGAGCCCGCGACGCCGACCCGGGCGAACCGGGACTCACCCGCGGCGGCGAGCCCGGTCACCGGATCGCCTGCCTCCTGGATCGAAAAGGGCGCGTGCCCCTTCGAGTGCTGTCGCTACGGCACCTGGACCGCGGCACGACCGCTGGACGTGCGCGAGCGGCCCGACGAGTCGGCGGCCGTGACCGGCAGCGTCGCCACGGGCACCTCGTTCAGGGCCATCACCGGCGAGACACACACGACCGCCGGGCGCGTGCGCTTCGTCGCGGCGGACGGTGATTTCGCGGCCGGCGACGAGCTCGCGATCTACGACTACACGGGCGAGGGCTTCTATCGCGGCTGGGTGAACGGCCGGATGCAGGAAGTCGATCTGGCGCTCGCGCTGTCGGCCGCCAACCCCGAGCGCCGCACCGCGCGCCTCGAGCAGGCGCCCGTCCAGGTGTGGTGGGTGCAGGTCGACGTTCCGGACGGGCCGAAGGGCTGGATCCGGATGCCCGACAACCGCGCGGTGACGGGTCATGACGAATGTCGAGCCTCCCAGGCTCCCAGGGTCCCAGGGTTCGGAGGGTCCGGGTTCGGAGGATCCGGGTTCGGAGGGTCCTGAGCTCCGAGGGTCCTGTAGTGCCCCACCAGCCGCATCGCCCCGCAGCAGGCGGCCAGTTCGGCCAGGGCTTCGGCCACCGGCGCGGCATCCGGGCTCGGCCCGATTTCGAGGTGGAACCGGTAGGCGAACGGGGTCTCGCGGATCGGGCGGCTCTCGATGCGTGAGAGGTTGAGGCCGTGTCGCGCGAAGGAGGCGAGCGCCCGCGCCAGCGCGCCCGGCTCGTTCGCCAGGTCGCACACGACGGCCGTGCGCCAGGGGCCGCCGCCAGCCTGACGCGGATCCGCGTCGGTCCGGCGTGGGCCGGGCGCGGCGCCGGGCCGGACCAGCAGGAACCTCGTGAAGTTGCCTGCCGAATCCTGGATGCCGTCGGCCAGCACCACGGCGCCCCATTCAGCCGCGGCCCGGCGATGCGCGATCGCGGCAGCGTCGGCGGCGCGCTCGCGCACGACGTCGCGGACGGCGCCGGCGGTGTCGAACGCCGCCACCGGCGTCATCCGCGGATGCGCGCGCAGGAACGCCTCGCACTGCGCGATGGCCACCGGATGCGAGTACACGCGCCGCACCGCGTCCATCGGGACGCCCGGCGCTGCGATCAGCGCGTGCACGATGGGCCGCGCGCACTCGCCGACGACGCGCACGTCGTGACGCGCGAGCAGGTCCGCACAGCCGGGGACCGGGCCGGCGAGCGTGTTCTCGATCGGCACGACGCCCGCGGCGGCCGCGCCGCCCGTCACGGCCGCGAACACCTCGTCGAGCGTGGCGCACGGCCGCAGGCGCGCGCCGGCGCCGACGAGGGCCCGCGCCGCGTCCTCGCTGAACGCGCCCGGCACGCCCTGATACGCCGCGTCGGCGGCCCGCCACGCGTGATCCGCCGCCTCGGCGGGCGGCCATGCGCGATACGCCGCCTCGGCCGGCGCGCCCGGATAGTCCGCGTCGGCCGGCGCCGGTCCGGCGTCAGCCACGACCGTCCTCCTGGCGCGCCGCGGTCTCTTCGATGATGGCGGTGAAGATGCGCTCCACCGACGCCTCGGACAGCGGTCCGGCGACGGCGGCGCGGACGAGCGCCAGCACCTCGGCCTCGCGCGCAAACGACCGCGTCGGCCACCCGTGCTCGCGCTTGATCGCGCCCAGCGCGAGCCCGAGCCGCATCCGCTCGGCGAGCAGCGCGACGATCGTGCGGTCGATCCGGTCGATGTGCCGGCGATGGAGGCTCACGGCCTCGCCGGCCCCGGGGTCTTCGTCCACGACGTGCATGACAGGCTCCTGAAAAACCAAAAGCCCGCTCCCTTGCGGGTAGCGGGCCTGGAAGACGTGCTCGAGATTGCGGGCTCAGGTCGATGCGCTACCCATCCGTCGAGGGCGGAAAGTAATACGCAAAATACCCGAACACGATCGCGGGCACACGACGCCCCGCGCGACGCGCCGGCACGGACGACCGGAGGGACGGACGCGGGGTCATGAGGCTTCCAGAATGGGCGGACCGGGCCACCCGTGTCAAGCGCCTCACCCGAACACGCCCAGGCCGGCCAGCAGGACCATCGCCACGGCGACCGGCACGACGACCACGACGAGCGGCCGCCACGCCGCCGTGACGCGGAACCGGCCCGCACCGGCATTGACCTCGGCGCGGAAGGCCTCGAAGCCCCACACCCAGGCCGCGTACATCGCGATCAGCAGCCCGCCGAGCGGCAACAGGTAGTTCGTGGACACCAGGTCCAGCACGTCGAAGGGCGTCCGACCGGCCACCCGGATCCACGACCCCTCGGCCTGGCCGAGGATCACCACCGCCGCGAGCGCGGCCCACGCGACGGCCGCCACGACGGTCGCGCGCGCGCGGGACAGACGCGCGGTGTCCATCACGGTCGCCACGGTGACCTCGAAGACCGCGATCGACGACGTCGCGCCGGCGATGAGCAGCAGGAAGAAGAACGCGCCGCCGAACATCGCGCCGCCCGGCATCCGCGCGAAGAGGTTCGTCATCGTCACGAACAGCAGGCCCGGTCCCGCGTCGGGCGGCAGGTCGAAGGCGAAGAGCGCCGGAAAGATCATGAACCCGGCGAGCACGGCGACCGCGGTGTCGCAGAGCACGACGATGGCGACGTTGCCGGGCACGTCGCTCTCGCCGCGCTTCATGTAGCTGCCGAACCCGAAGCCGGCCGCCATGCCGATGCCAATCGAGTAGAAGACCTGACCGAGCGCCGCGAGCACCGTGTCCGCATGGATGCGCGAGACGTCCGGCGTGAGGTACCACGCGACGCCGCGCCACGCGCCGGGCAGGAACAGCGAGCGGATCGCGAGGACGACGAGGATGACGAACAGCAGCGGCATGCCGACGCGCGCGAGCCGCTCGAGGCCCGCGCCGAGGCCGCGCCGCACGACGAGCGTCATGAGGACGATGCAGATGCCGGTGCAGGCGAGGACGGGGCCGGGCGTGGTGGTGAACGACTGGTAGGTCGCGGCGACGTCCTCGGGCGACATCCCGGTGAAGTGCCCGGACGAGACCATCGCGAAGTAGCCGAGGATCCAGCCGATCAGCATCACGTAGTACGCGTTGATCGCGACCGCGGCCGTGATCCCGAGCCACGCCGCGAGGTTCCACGGGCTCGCGCGACGACCCGTGAGCGCCTCGAACCCCGCGATGGGACTGAGCTGCGCCCGCCGCCCGAGGCCCACCTCCATCGTCATCAACGGCACGCCGATGCCGAGGGCGAGCACGAGGTACAGCAGCACGAAGGCGCCGCCGCCGTTCTCGCCGGTCATGTACGGGAACCGCCAGATGTTGCCGAGCCCGATCGAGAAGCCGGCGGTGGCCATGATGAACCCGAACCGGCTGCCCCAGGTTTCGCGCATGGGCGGGGATTGTACCGGGCACTGGGCAGTGGGCACTGGGCATTGGGCACTCAGGGAACGCGGCGGCTAGGGGACTCTCTTCCCCTCCCGCGGGGGCATGGAGGCCGTGAGGAAAGCCGGGGCATGGGGACGTGGGGCGACGGGGGCCGTGGGGAGGCTCGAAAAGATCCACGGCAGGGTCAGAGGCTCGACTGGAAAATTCGGGTTCCCTGAGAGGAGCCCCAACGCTCAGTGTTCCCGCCAACCCTGGCGGTTTCCCCTGACTCCCGTCGCCCCACGGCTCCATGGCCCTGTCGCTCTCCCCACGGCCTCCACTTGCCCCGCGTCCTTCAAGGTGCAGCCAGCGGGGGGCATGGAGGCCGTGGGGAAAGCCCGGGCCATGGGGACGTGGGGCGACGGGGCGTGGGGAAGCTCCGAGATCCACGGCGGGGTCAGGGCTCGACTGGAGAATTTCGGGTTCCCTGGGAAGAGCACCAACGCTCAGTGTTCCCGCCAACCCTGGCGGTTTCCCCACGGCTCCCGTCGCCCCACGGCTCCATGGCCTGTCACTCTCCCGGTCTCCACCTGCCCACGTCCCTTCAAGGTGCAGCCAGCGGGGGCATGGAGGCCGTGGGGAAAGCGGGGCATGGGGACGTGGGGCGATGGGGGCCGTGGGAGAGCTCGAAAGATTTACGCCAGGGTCAGAGGCTCGACTGGAAAATTCGGGTTCCCTGGGAAGAGCCCCAACGCTCAGTGTTCCCGCCAACCCTGGCGGTTTCCCCACGGCTCCCGTCGCCCCACGGCTCCATGGCCTGTCGCTCTCCCCACGATCTCCACCTGCCCCACGTCCTTCAAGGTGCAGCCAGCGGGGGCATGGAGGCCGTGAGGAAAGCCCAGGCCATCAGGACGTGGGGCGACGGGGAGCCGTGAGAGGAGAACTCGAAAGATTTACGGCAGGGTCAGAGGCTCGACTGGAAAATTCGGGTTCCCTGGGAAGAGCCCCAACGCTCAGTGTTCCCGCCAACCCTGATTTCCCCACGGCTCCCGTCGCCCCACGACTCCATGGCCTGTCGCTCTCCCCACGATCTCCTGCCCCACGTCCCCTTCAGGTGCAGCCAGCGGGGCATGGAGGCCGTGGGGAAAGCCGGGGCATGGGGACGTGGGGCGACAGCTTGATGAAGCTCGAAAGATCCACGGCGAGGTCAGAGGCTCGACTGGAAAATTCGGGTTCCCTGGAAGAGCCCCAACGCTCAGTGTTCCCGCCAACCCTGGCGGTTTCCCCACGGCTCCCGTCGCCCCACGGCTCCATGGCCTGTCGCTCTCCCCACGGCCTCCACCCTCCCCGCGGCCTCCAAGGTGCCAGTGCCCAGCACTGAACCCGCTGGACGCCGCCCTCGTCTGTACTCTAGGCTGTCTAGACATGGCGAAAGAGGCCGATCCCGATCACGGACTGCTGCAGGGCACGCTGGACCTGCTGCTGCTGCGCGCGCTGCGGCTGGAGCCGTTGCACGGCTACGGCGTCACCCAGAGGCTCGGACAGATCACCGAGGGCACCTGTCGATTCCAGGCCGGATCCGTGTTCCCCGCCCTGTACCGGCTGGAGCGCGAGGGCGTCCTGAAGAGCCACTGGGCGCGCACCGAATCCGGGCGGCGGGCGAAGTACTACGCGCTCACGGCGGCCGGGCGCCGCAAGCTCGAGCGCGAGCAGCGCAACTGGGAACGCATCGCGCTGGCCGTCGCGCGGGTCATCGACGCGACGTGAGGCGGTTGGAGGCCTGATGCAGTGGCTGAGACGACTCGGCTGGCTCGTTCGCGACCTGGTCGCGCGGCGCCGGTTCGAGCGTGACCTCGACGAGGAACTGCAGACCTGGGTCGCGCTCGCCGAGGAGGACGCCAGAGGTCGCGCCGATCGGGCCGGCGGGGCGCGGCGTGACGCGTCCACCGGCCACGACGCGCGGCGGCGGGCCGTGATGGCGCTCGGCGGCGTCGAACCGGCGCGCGAGGCCGTGCGCGATGCGCGGCGCGGCGCCTGGCTCTCCGCGCTCGCCCAGGACGTGCGCCTCGCGCTCCGGCGCATGCGGCGGCAGCCCGGCTTCTCGCTGGTCGCCGTGCTGACGCTCGCGCTCGGCATCGGCGCCAACACCGCCATCCTCTCTGCGGTGCAGTCCGTGCTGCTGCGTCCCCTGCCGTTCCCCGACAGCGACCACCTCGTCCGCATCCTGACCTCGCGACGGACCACCGACGGCCGCGAGGAGTACGTCGCGGTGCTGCCGACCTGGTATCACGCGATCCGCGAACGCAGCACGCGCCTCGCCCACGTGACCGCGCAGCGCTACCGCAACCTGATCCTGACCGGCGCGGGCGATGCCGAGCCCGTGGCCGGCATCGGCGTGTCCGCGGGATGGTCCGACACGCTGGCCGTACGGCCCCTCGCCGGGCGCGGGTTCCTCGAGGACGAGCTGGCGCAAGGCGACGCGAGCCGCGTCGTGCTCGTCAGCGCCGCGTTCCGCCGCGCCCACTTCGCCACCGATGCGGACGCCATCGGGCGCACGCTCCGCCTCAACGACACGCCCTACACCGTCGTCGGCGTGATGCCGCCGGCGTTCCACTACCCGTACAACACGGACGTCTGGCTGCCGATGACCGTCTCGCGCGACGCCGACGCGCTCGGCGACCTCAACGTCGCGGCCCGCCTCGCGCCCGGCGCCACCGTCGAGGATGCCCAGGCGGAACTCTCCGCCATCGCCGCCGAGGCCGCGCGCACCGGACCGCCTCGCACGGCGGATCTCGGCCTCCACGCCCGGCCCATGGCGCGCGAGTTCCGGCGCGATCCCAACCGCAGCCTCGCCGTGCTCACCGCGGGCGTCGCGCTCGTGCTCGTCCTCGCCTGCGTGAACCTGACCACGCTGCTGCTCGCGCGCGCGGCGACGCGGCGGCGCGAGATGGCGGTGCGGACGGCGCTCGGTGCGGGACCGGGACGACAGCTCCGCCAGCTCCTGACAGAGTCCGTGGTGCTCGCCGCGGCGGGCGGCACGCTCGGCGTCGCGCTCGCCTGGCTCGGCGCCGATCGGCTGTCCGTGCTGATCCCGTCGCGCCTGGGCGAGGTGATCCAGACCGTGTCGCTCGACGGCCGCGTGCTCGCCGCGGCCGTGGTGCTGTGCGTCGCGTCGGGCGTTCTCGCCGGCCTTGCACCCGCGCTGCGCCTGAGCCGCACCGGCCTGTCGGACGTCCTGCGCGACGGCACGCGCCCCGGCGCACGCCGCGGCGGCCGCCTGCTGCGCGGCCTCGTCATCGGCGAAATGGCGCTCGCCACGGTCCTGCTCGTCGGCGCCGGCCTGCTCGCGCGGCACGTGGTCGGCCTGCTCGGTCGCGACGTCGGCTACGACCCGGCGCGACTCGTGCGCATCAGCCTGACGATGCCGGAGCCGGCCTACACCGAGGGCGAGCGCCGCGCGGCCGTCGTCGGCGCGATCCTCGACCGGGTCCGCGCCGTGCCCGGGCTCGAGGCCGCGGCGATGACCAGCCTGCAGCCCATTCCGCACACGTCCACGAACGTCGGCACGCGCGTCGCGGCCACCGACCGTCCCGCCACGCCGGACGCGACGATGGTCATGAACTTCCGGCTCGTGACGCCCGGGTACTTCGAGACGCTCGGCCTGCCGGCCCGCCGGGGCCGGACGTTCGACGCGACCGATGCGGCGTCGTCCGAGCCGGTGATGGTGGTGAGCGCCGCCGCCGCGCGCCGCCTGTGGCCCGAGGGCGCCGCCCTCGATCGCTTCGCGCGCGTCGGCGAGCAGCTGCCGCGCCGTGTCGTCGGCGTGGTCGGCGACCAGGCCGAGCCGGACGACGACCAGGCCGACACGGTGTACATCCCGTACGCGCAGGGCACGCTGACGCAGACGGCGGGCACGTGGTCCACGACCGGCATCTCGCTGCTGGCCCGCCTCACGCCGCGGGCGTCGACCGAGGCGGTACTCGACGGCATCCGCGCGGCCGTGCGCGAGGTGGACGGATCGATTCCCGCGTACGACGCCGTGATGATGCCCGACGCGCTGGCCGAGCCGCTCGCGGATCAGCGCCTCGGCGCCGTGTTCGTCGGCGCGTTCGGCGCGTTCGGCCTGCTGCTCGCGGCGCTCGGGCTGTACGGCACGCTGGCGTACTCGGTCAGCCAGCGCACGTCGGAATTCGGCATCCGGATGGCGCTCGGGGCCCGGCGGGGCCGCCTGCTCCGCGGCGTGCTGGCCGACGGCCTCCGGCTGGTCGCGACGGGCCTCGCCTTCGGCGCCGTCGCGGCGTTCGGCCTCGTGCGCGTCCTGGCGGGCCTGGTCGCCGGCCTCGACGCACGCGATCCCGGGACGTGGGTGGTCTCGGCCGGCGTGCTGGTCCTGGTCGGCGTCGCGGCGTGCGCGCTGCCCGCGTGGCGTGCGATCCGCGTCGATCCGATCCGGGCGCTGAGGGCGGAGTAGTACATCGCGGTCGTCGTTGGGCGCTCGGCCTTCAGCTCTCGGCACTGGGCACCGGGTACCGCGAGCCGGCGTTCGGTGGTCGGCGCGACTATCGATTCCCCGATTGCTGATTGGCGATTCCTCGATGACCGGTTCCCGCCGCGGTGAGACTCAGCGCCACTGATCCGATGATGAGCGCCGCGGCGATCCCGACCCGGGCGTCGAGGGTCTCGCCGCCGAACGCCCATCCGAGCGCGATCGCGACGAGCGGGTTGACGTACGCGTAGGTCGAGACCTTGGCCAGGGTCGATCGTCGCAGCAGGTAGTTGTAGGCGCTGAACGCGATGAGTGAACCGCACACGATGAGGTACGCCAGCGCGGCGATCGACCGGCCCGAGACCGGATGCGTCGCGAGCAGGGGAAACTCACCCGCCAGGCCGCTGACCACGACGAGCATCGATCCGCCGGCGAGCAGGTAGCTGCCCGTCGCGACCGAGATCGACGGCGGCGCCGTGCGCCGCGCGATGGTCGAGCCGGTCGTCCAGAGCAGCGCGACGCCAATCAGCACCACCGCGCCGATCGGGTCGATGGCCTGCCCCGTCATGAACTGTCCGGGTCCGACGAGCACGACGAGGCCGAGTGCGCCGCCCGCGATGCCGGCGATGGTGCGCGGGCCGATGTGGTGGTGGGGTTCGGTCAGCCGCTGCGAGAGCGTCATCCAGATCGGCACGGTCGCCACGAACAGGGACGCCACGCCCGACGGCACGCGCTGGATCGCCCAGAACAGGCCGCCGTGCGCGCCGAGGAACATGCACCCGCCGATCACCGACGCGATTCCCCACTCCCGCCGCGTCGGGCCCGCGCCGCCGCGCCAGATTCCCCAGCCGAACAGCAACAGCCCTCCGATGAGCGACCGCACGCCGGCCAGCATCAGCGGCGGAATCGACTCGACGCCGATCTTCATCGCGAGGTAGTTCGAGCCCCAGAGGAGGTAGACGGCCAGGAAGGCGAAGAGCGTCAAGCCAACAACGGTACAGGAAACCGGAGGGGTCGAGGACTCCGGATGACTGGCGCGGGACGCGGCGGGGCCGGCCTCGGCGTCTGGACCGGGCTTTGCTAAGGTACGTCCGGATGAGGCGGCTGCCCCTCGTGATCGCCCTCGCGCTCCTGGCCGGCCCCCTGCTCGGGCCGGTCGCGGCCAAGGGGCCGACGGTGCTGGTGACGGTCACCGGCCCGGGCCTTCCGGGCGAAATCGAAGTGACCGACCCGGCCGCGCTCGCCGACGTCTGGGGCGCGCCGGCAGGGTGCGGCACGAGCGACCGGTTCTTCACGGCGAGCGCCGCGGCGCCCGACCGGACGCTGCCGCGCTACGACGTGGCCTTCCACGTCCGGATCGGCGAGGCCGGCACGACGGCCTCGCGCGTGATGTACCTCGTCCGGTTTGCCTGGGACCCGGTGTCGGGCCTCGGCTTCGTCTACCTGCCGGGCCCGGGCGACGCCGCCTACGCCGTCAACCGCGGCACGATCATGCGGGGCGTGAACGACGGCCGCTGGTTCCGCGCGTCGGCGCGCTGGGCAGGGGCGATCCAGCGCGGCATCATCGCGGCGACCGCGCACTGACCTTCCCGAAGCGCACGACGATCTCCAGCGTCTCGCCGCCTGCCGCCTCCTTACGTCGCGACCGCCGCGGCCAGCTTGAGCACCGTGTTCCAGTTGCGGGCCGTGCCCGAACCGAGGTGCCGCTCGAGGATCGTGTGGGTCAGCTTCGACGTGCCGACGCCGTCCGGATAGACGAGGTAGGCCTCGCGGCCGCGGACCTCGACGCGTTCGGGACCGCGAATGGCGGCGCGGAGCGCGGTGACACGCGGCGCGGCGGGCGCCTCGTGCAGGCACATCGCGAGCAGGTGACCGGGATCGCGACGCGCCTCGGCTGGAAACGGGTTGGCGGCGACGAGTGCGTGCCACTCGTCGGCCGTGCGGACGAACATCTCGGACTCGAGGCCGAGCCGCAGCCGGGCGGCCTCCTGAATCGCCCGCTCCAGCGCCGTCGTGGCGCGCGGGCGGCCGCCGAAGACGAGGTTGCCGCTCTGCAGGAGCGTGCGCGGATCGTCGAACCCGAGGCCGGCGAGCAGCGCGCGCAGGTCCGCCATGGCGACCTTCTTCCGGCCGCCCACGTTGATGCCGCGGAGCAGCGCCACGTAGATCATCGGGTCTCCCGTCGCCGGCGCCCGGCCGCCCGCGCCGGGGCCGCCCGGCGCGCGACCAGCGCGACGAACGCGTCGAGCCACCGCGGCGCGGGCCGGTCGCGAAGCGACACGGCCGACCACGTGCGGTAGACGCCGCGCGGGCCGATCCGCACGCCGGCGACCTTGCCCGAGGCGAGCGCCGGCTCCACCGACCAGCGCGCCAGCACGCCGACGCCCATCCCCGCGGCCACCAGCTCCACGATCGCCTCGGTCAGCGGCACCGCCGACACGCGCGCGGGCTCGACGCCGGCGGGCCCGAGCACGCGCGTGAACGTGTAGCTCGTCGGACGATCGGCGCTGTAGAGGATCAGGTGCTCGCCGGCGAAGTCCGCCGGGCGGATCGATCGACATGACGCCCACGCGTGATCCGGCGCGACGACGGCGACCAGCTCGTCGCGGAAGAGGGACGCCGCGCGCAGCCGGGGATCGCGCACCGGGTCGGTCATCACGGCCAGGTCGATCTCCCCCGAGAACAGCGCCGCGACGGGATGATCGGTCGCGCCGATCTGGATCTGCACGTCGATGCCCGGATGGTCGGCGTGGAACGCCTTCAGGAGCGGCGGCAGCCAGTGATAGCCGGTATTGCACTGCGTGCACAGGCGCAGCACGCCGCGGTCGCCGTCGGCCATCGCGCGCAGGTCCTGCTCGGTGCGCGCGAGGTCGTCGAGCACGCGCGCCGCCGCGGCCCGCGCCCGCGCGCCCGCCGGTGTCAGCACCATGCGGCGCCCCGCGCGCAGGAACAGGCGCACGCCGAGCCGCGACTCGATGGCGCGCAGCTGGTGGCTGAGCGCGGACTGCGTGAGGTGCAGCCGGTCGGCCGCGCGCGTGACGCTGCCCGACTCGGCAATGGCATCGACGAGCGCCAGGTGCCGCACCTCGAGGGCCGGGGTCATGCGCGCCATTGTCGCATGATGCGGACTCATCACCATGATGAGAACTATGAGCTGGTCGCATGCGATGGACACCCCTACCATCGGGGCATGTCCCCCTGGCTGCCCCTCGACCTCACCCTGGCACTCCGCCGCGCCCGGCGCCGGCCCGGTCCCTTCCTCGTCGCGGCCGTCACCGTCGCGGTCGTGGCCGGCGCCGGGTCCGCCGTGTTCGCCGTCGCCAACGCCGCCCTGCTCCGGCCCCTGCCCTTCCACGAGGCCGATCGCCTGGCGCGGATCTACCTCCTGCCCCCGGGCGTGACCGACCGCGTGTTCGGCGCCAACCCGCTGCACCCCCTCGATTTCGTCCGCCTGCGCCAGCGGCTGACCGTCGCCGACGGCCCCGAGGGCCTCTGGGGCCGCGAACGCGCGATCGGCGGCGACGACGGCCCCGAGAGCGTGGCGACGGCCGGCGTGAGCGCCGGCCTCTTCCGCCTGCTCGGCGTCGCCCCGGCGCTCGGCCGCACCTTCACCGATGCCGAGGACCGCGCCGGCGCGCCGGTCGTCGTCCTCAGCGACGGCCTCTGGCGGCGACGGTTCGGCGCCGACCCCGGCGTCATCGGCCGGACGCTCGACATCGATCGCGTCCGCTACGAGGTCGTCGGCGTCATGCCGCCGCGCTTCGAGCCGGCGTACCTGCGGTCGGAACTGTGGACGCCGCTCGGCATCCACGAGGGCAACCTGCCGCTGCCCGGCGCCACCTACATCCAGAACGTGGTGCGCCTGCACGAGGGGGTGAGCCTCGCGCGCCTCGATGCGGAAGTGCGCCAGGTGCTCGCCGACGTCTCGGACGAATCGCCGATCACGCTGCGCGACTGGCAGGTCGGTGTCTGGAGCCTGCGCGAGGCGCAGTTCGGGCCGGGCACCGGACCGCTCCTCCTGTTGCTCGTCGCCGTCGGATCGCTGGCCCTGATCGCCGCGGTGAACCTCACGCATCTCGCGCTGGCGCGCGCGCTCGGGCGACGGACCGAGACGGCCGTGCGGCTCGCGCTCGGCGCCCGGCGCTTCCACCTGTGGCGCGAGGACCTGGCCGACGGCCTGCTCACGGCGGCGGCCGGCGCGGCGGTCGGCCTGCCGCTCGCGTTGTGGCTCGTGCCGGTGCTGCTCGCGCTCGACCCGTCCGGCGTCGTCCGGCCCGCGGACGTGGCGCTGGACTGGCGCGTGGTGGCGGGCGCGCTCGCGTTGCCGCTCGTCGTGACGATGGGCGCCGCGATCGGTCCGGCGATCCGGCGGGGGTCGCGCCCGGCCTCCGAACTGCGCGACGCGGGACGCGCCACCGACTCGCGCGCGGCGCGACGGACCCGCGCGATCCTGGTCGGCGTGGAAGCGGCGCTCGCCGTCGTCCTGCTCTCGGCCGCGCTCGCGGTCTTCCGCGGGTTCGAGGCGACGGCGCGGCAGGACCCCGGCTTCGACGCGCGCGATCTCTACGGCGCGCAGCTGCGCCTCGCCGACGCCGCCTACGCCGAGCCCGCGGCCCGGGTCGCGCTGCTCGACGCCCTGCTGCAGCACGTGCGCGCGCTGCCCGGCGTGGCGGACGCGGCCACGTCGATGAACCTGCTGGTGCCGGGATCGGCCTACGTCACGCTCGTCTACACCGGCGACCCGCCCGTGCCCGGCGAACCCGCGCGGACGGTCCAGTTCCGCCGCGTGAGCGACGGCTACTTCCGTACGATGCGCATCCCGCTGCTGGAAGGCCGCGACTTCGACGCGCACGATGCGGCGGAGACCGAACCGGTCGCCATCGTGTCGCGACGCTTCGCTGACGCCTGGTTGCCGCCGGGTGGCGCCGTGGACCATCGACTCCGGCGCGGCCGTCCGTCGAACCCGCCGGTGCGCATCGTCGGCGTCGTGGGCGACGTGAGCGACGTCGGGTTCGGCCAGGCGCCGGAACCCACGATCTACCTGCCGTACCGGCAGGGCAGCAACACCGCCATTCCGCTGAGCCTGTTCGTGCGCGCGCGCGGCCGCGCCGACGTCATGCCCGTGGTGCGGCAGGCGGTGCTCGAGGTGGATCCGGCGCAGCCGATGTCGGACGTGGTCCCGCTCGCGCGCTTCCTGGCGGACTCGGTCGGGCCGCAACGATTCCGCAGCCTCCTGCTGGCGGGCTTCGGGATTGCCGGCCTGCTGCTCGCCGCGGTCGGCATCTACGGGGTCACCGCGCGGAGTGTCGTCGAGCGGACCCGCGAGGCGGGGATCCGGCTCGCGCTCGGCGGATCGCCAGCCGGCGTCTGGGGCGTCGTGACCGCCGGCACGCTGCGGGCCGTGATTGCCGGGGTGGCCGCCGGCGCCGTCGCGGCGATGGCATCGGGACGCGTGCTGGCGCGCATGCTGCCGGAGCTGCGGACGCTGCCGCCGAACGCCTGGTGGCCGCCCGCCGTCACGCTGCTGGGCGTCGGGCTCGCGGCGGCGGCGATTCCGGCGCTCAGGGCCGCGCGGGTCGATCCGCTGCGCGCGCTCCGCGCCGACTGATCGACTGATTGACTGATGGACCGATTGACCGATTGACCGATCGGCGCCGGCCGGCGGCCGGCGGTGGAAACGAACGACGCCGGGCGCCCCCGCGGTACGGGAGGACACCCGGCGTCCAGTGGCCCGGCGCGGGCTAGTTGAAGCGCACGCCGAAGAGAATCGCGAAGGCCTGGCTCTTCACCTCGGCGAAATCGGTGAACTGCTTGTTGATGCGCCGGAAGCCCTTCGTGTACCGGCCCTCGACGATGAACCGCGAGAGCTCGACGCCGGCGCCCACCTGCAGGCTGAAGTCGACGCCCTCGAACGCGTCGGTCACCGAGAAGCCCTGGATCTCGTCGCCCACCTTGATGTCCACCGCGGGTCCGACGAGTCCGTAGACGCTGACGCCGTTGCGCGAGTGCGACCCGGCGTTGATCCGCAGCAGCACGGGCACCTGGATGTAGTCCACCCGGATCTCGGTCGCGAGATCGTCGTAGTAGGTCTTCTTCCGGATGTAGTTGACCTCACCCATCACGCCGATCGTGCCGGGGCGGTTGCCGCCGAAGAAGATGCCGGCCTGCAGGCCGGTGCGATTGCTGAAGTCGAGCGCGTCGCTGCTGAACGACGCGAACACGGGGCCGCCCTTGACGCCGACGCCGACACCCTGCGCGGCGGCCGAGCCGGCGAAGACCGTGGAGGCGAAGACCGCGAGCGCGGCCACACGAAACGCGAAACGAGACATGGTAATCACTCCTGACGAATGTGATGGCCCGGGCCTGGGGTCGCGGCACCCGGACCATCCCTTCGACTATACATGCCGCTCCCGGCCGGACCGCACGACCTTTCGCATCCTGGCGCCACTACCCTTTGGTGCAGGGTGTCCGGAACCGTCCGGCGAACCATTCGCGCGCGACGGCCGTCTCAGGTAGTATTCGCCTTACCTGGTAAGGGGAGTCACCCCGGGGAAAGGACCGACGCACCCGATGCCCGACACGCCGATGGACCTGCTGCAGGGCACGCTCGACGTGCTGATCCTCCGGGCGCTGGCCGATGGGCCACGCCACGGCTACGCCGTCTCGCGCTGGGTGCGGGACCGGACCGACGGCACGCTGCAGATCGAGGACGCGCCGCTCTACAAGGCGCTGCGCCGGCTCGAGTCGGCCGGCTGCGTGACGGCGCACTGGGGCGCGTCGGAGAACAACCGCCGCGCGCGCTACTACACGCTGACGGCGGCGGGCCGGCGCAGGCTCCGCGCGGGTGAGTCCGCCTGGCGCCGCTACGCCGGGGCCATGGCCCAGGTGCTCGAGCCATGACGCCCCGGCCCGATCCGCCAGGCACTCCCGCGCCGGATCCCCGCGCGACGCGCGGGGAGACCGCCGCCGACGTCGCCGCCGACGATGCCGCCGCGACGCGCGCGAACACGGCCGACGTCGCCGCCGACGATGCCGCAGCGATCGCGGCCGACGTGGACGCGGAACTGCGATTCCACCTCGAGTCGCGCGCCGAGGCGCTCGAGGCCGAGGGCCTCTCGCCCGACGCGGCGCGCGCCCGCGCGCTCGGCGAGTTCGGCGACCTCGACGATGCGCGTCGCGAGATGCGGCGCGCGACCCACCTGACGCACGACATCCGACGCCGGAGGGACTACATGGGCGACCTGCGCCACGACGTCATCCACGCACTGCGACGCCTGCGCGCCACGCCGGTCTTCACGCTGACCGCGCTCGTCACGCTCGCGCTCGGCATCGGCGCCAACGCCGCGATCTTCTCCGTCGTCAACGGCGTGCTGCTCCGGCCGCTGCCGTACCCGTCGCCGGACGACCTCTACGCCGTCTACACGGCGAACCGCACGAGTGGCAACCTCGAGGGTGCCGTGTCGCCCGTGGACGCGGACGACTGGCGCGCGAACCGCCGGGTGATCGAGGACATCGGCGGCTTCTGGTACGCGGAGGGCAGCTCGGGCGTGAACCTGAGCGGCCGCGGCACGCCGCGGCGGCTGTCGAGCGTCTTCTTCACGCCGGGCTTCCTGCGCGCGCTGGCGGTCCGGCCGGAGGCGGGCCGGCTGCCGCGCGAGAACGAGATGGTCCGCGGCGGGCCGGACGACGTCGTCATGCTCACGCACGGGTTCTGGATGCGCGAGTTCGGCGGCGACCCGTCGGTGGTCGGCTCGACGATTACGCTCGAGGATCAGCCGTTCGCCGTCATCGGCGTCCTCCCGCCCGAGCTGAACGTGCCGGTGGCGACGGCCGACGTGTTCATTCCGTACTCCACCATTCCCGACACCTCGATTCCGCGCCTGCGCCAGGTGCGCGTGCTGTTCGTCGTCGCCCGCGCGAAACCGGGCGTGACCATCGATGAGGTACGGGCGGAGATGAACGCGGTCACCGGCCGGCTGGCGGCCGAGTACCAGGAGAACGCGAACTGGGACGGCGCCACGGTGCGGCCGCTCGCCGACGTGATCGTCGGCACGGCGCGCCGCAGCCTGTGGGTGCTGTTCGCCGCGGTCGGCCTCGTCCTGCTGATGGCGTGCGTCAACGTCGCCGCGCTCCAGCTCGCGCGCGCGCTGGGCCGGTCGCGCGAGATGGCGGTGCGCCTGGCGCTCGGCGCCCGTCGCGGTCGGCTCGTGCGGCAGCTGCTGACCGAGAGCCTGGTGCTGTCGCTGGCCGGCGGCGTGCTGGGCCTGGCCGTGGCGTCGTGGGGCCTGACCGCGCTCATCGGCCTGAGCGCCGGCCAGCTGCCGCGATCGGAGGAGATTGCGCTCGACGGCGCGGTCGTCGGGTTCACGGCCGTGCTGGCCGTGGCGACCGGCCTGCTCTTCGGCCTCCTGCCGGCCTGGCGCGCGTCGGACACGGGCGGCGCGCAGGTCCTGCGCGAGGGCGGCCGCGGCATCGCAGGCGCGGGGCATCGGCGCTGGCGGCGGGCGCTCATCGTGACCGAAGTGGCCGTGTCCATGATTCTCGTCGTCGGCGCCGGGCTGATGACGCGCAGCTTCCTGGCGCTGACGCACGTGGACCTCGGGTTCCGCGCGGACCACCTGCTGGCCGTGCAGTTCACGATGGACCCGGACCGGTTCGGCCCGCGCGATCCGAACGCGCCCGCCGGTGCCGGCTCGGCGTACGCGCTCGCCTACCAGGACATCATCGATCGCGTGCGGACGCTGCCCGGCGTGGTCGACGCCGCCGCGGTGAAGGACCCGCCGTTCCGGGGCAACGGCGAACGCAACGGCTTCCTGCTGCCCGGCCAGACGCTCGGCCCGACCGACGACCAGCCGACGGCCACCGCCATTCACGTGAGCGAGGGCTACTTCCGCACAATCGGCGCGCGGATGATCGACGGACGCGAGTTCACCTCGCGCGACCGCGGCGACGCGCCGTTCGTGGTGGTCGTCAACGAGGCCTTCCAGCGCCAGTTCTTTCCCGGCGCGCGCGCGACGGGACAGGTCCTGCGCATGGGGCGCGGCGTGCCGGTTGAGATCGTCGGCGTGGTCAACGACATCCGGCAGGTGGCGGTCGCCGAACCGGCGCGGCCGACGATCTACCTGCACAACCTGCAGAACTCGCGGGTGAAGACGACGATCGTCGCGCGGACAGCCGGCGATCCGCTGGCGCTGACCGACGCGGTGCAGCGCGCGGTCTGGTCGGTGGATCCGCAGCAGCCGATCACGTCGGTCTTCACGTTCGACGACGCGGTGAGCCGGGCGCTGTCGCAGCCGCGCCTGCTCACGGTCCTGCTCGGCGCGTTCGGGATCGTCGGCCTGCTGCTCGGGGCGGTCGGCGTCTACGGCCTGCTGGCGGCGACGGTCAGCGAGCAGCGGCACGAGTTCGGGGTGCGGCTCGCGCTGGGCGCGCGGCCCGGCCAGGTGCTGGGCGCCGTGGTGCGGCGCGGTCTCGGGGTGACGCTGACGGGCGTGGCGATTGGGCTGGCGGGGGCGTTGGGGCTCTCGCGGTTCCTGGGCGCCGTGCTCTACGACGTGGCGCCGGCCGACCCGGCGACGTTCGCCGCGACGGCCGGCGTGCTGCTGGGTGTCGCGGCACTGGCCAGCTGGCTCCCCGCGCGCCGCGCCGCGGGCCTGGACCCGGCGGAGACGCTTCGGGAATAGGGGTCAGGTCTTGGATCGCAGCCTCGACCGCGCGACGATCACGAAGTTGTAATCCGAGCCGTCTGGGAAGCGCGCTAGCCTCGGATTACAACTTCGTGATCGTCGCGCGGTCGAGGCTGCGATCCAAGACCTGACCCCTATTCCGACATCACCGGCGCCGCGGCGCGCCCCTCGGGCTTCTTCATCAGGAAGACGAGCGGAATCGCGACGATGAAGATGATCCCGAGCCAGCGGAAGACGTCGATGAACGCGAGCATCGACGCCTGCCGCTGCACCAGGCCGTTGAGCGCGGCCAGCGTCGCCGCGTCGCCCGCGCCCCGCGACGCCAGCACCCGGCCGATCGCGCCGGCCGTCGCCCGCGTCGCCGGGTCGTACGGCGTGACGTAGGTCGAGAGCTGCTGCACGTGCGCCACCCGCACGCGCGTCAGCATCGTCGTCACCGCCGCGATGCCGATGCTGCTCCCGATGTTCCGGACGAGGTTGAAGAGGCTCGACGCGTTGCCGATCTCCTCGCGCGCCAGATCCGCCATCGCGACCGTCGTCAGCGGCACGAACAGCAGGCCGAGCGCGGCGCCCTGCAGCACCTGCGGCCAGAAGAAGTCCCAGTAGCCGGCGTTCAGGTTCAGCTCGGCCAGCCAGATCAGCGTCCAGCCCCCCAGCGCGAGCCCGAGCGCCACCAGCTTGCGCGCGTCCACCCGCGAGGTCAGCAGCCCGACGATCGGCATCGCCACGAACGACCCCATGCCGCGCGGCGCCAGCGCGATGCCGGCCTGCAGCGACGGGTAGCCGTAGAGCGTCTGCAGCATCACCGGCAGCAGGACCAGGCTGCCGAACAGCACGAAACCGAGCACCGTCATCAGCACGACGCCGACGGTGAAGGTCCGGTGCCGGAAGACGTGCAGATCGAGGATCGGGTCCTTGTGGTGCAGCTCGCGCAGCGTGAACCACGTCATGCCGACGATCGCCAGCACCAGCAGCAGCACGATCAGCCGCGAGTCGAACCAGTCCTCCTGCTGCCCCTTGTCGAGCATGATCTGCAGGCTGCCGGCGCCGATCGCGAGCAGCGACAGCCCCCAGTAGTCCACGCCGCGGGTGGCCCGCCGCAGGTACGACGGGTCGAACACCCACGCGCGCGTGAGCATCACCGACAGCACGCCGATCGGGATGTTGATGTAGAACACCCAGCGCCAGGAGTAGTTGTCGGTGAGCCATCCACCCAGCACCGGCCCGAGAATCGGCGCGACCACGATGCCGAGGCCCCAGAAGCCCATGGCCTTGCCGCGCTCGTGCGGCGGGAACGCCTCGAGCAGGATGGCCTGCGAGAGGGGCTGCATCACGCCGCCCGTCGCGCCCTGCACGATGCGGAAGAGCACGAGGATCGGCAGCGACGGCGCCGCGCCACAGAGCATCGACGACAGCGTGAACGCGGTGATCGACCCGATGAGCAGCCGCTTGCGGCCGAAGAACGACGCCAGCCAGCCCGTCATCGGCAGGATGATGGCGTTGGCCGCGATGTAGGCGGTGAGGACCCACGTGGATTCCTCGACGGTCGCCGACAGGCTGCCCGCGATGTGCGGCAGCGACACGTTGACCACGGTCGTGTCGAGCACGACCATGAACGTGCCGAACATCACCGCGACCGCGGTCAGCCACGGGTTGACGCCCGGGTGATCGGCCGCCGGCGCACCCGGCGCGCCTGGCGGCCCCGGCGGCACCATCGGCCCGGCCGGCGCGCCTGGCGCGATCGGTCCCGTCGTCACGCCCGGTCCCGGGCCGGCCGTCCCGGCGGTGGCGTCGCTCATCGCAGATGGACCGTCGCGTTCACCGACATGCCGGGCCGCAGCACCGCGTCACCCGGCCCGCTGGCGTCGGCGTCGAGCGCGATGCGCACCGGGATGCGCTGGACGACCTTCACGAAGTTGCCGCTCGCGTTGTCGGGCGGCAGCAGGCTGAAGGTCGCGCCCGTCGCGGCGGCGATGCTCTCCACGCGCCCGTGGAACGTGTGGCCGCCGAACGCGTCCACGTCGATGTCCACCCGCTGGCCGGGCCGCATCTCGCCGACCTGCGTCTCCTTGAAGTTCGCGGTCACCCACACGTCGGCGAGCGACGTGAGCGCGAGAATCGGCCGGCCGGCCTCGACGACCTGGCCGGGCTCGACCGACCGGCGGCTGACGATGCCGGCGACGGGGGCGCGCACGACGGTGCGCTCGAGATCGAGCTCGGCCTGGGCGACGGCGGCGCGGGCGCGCTGGACGTCGGCATCGGCCGACGCGGCACGGGCCTCCGTGAGGGCGATCTGTTGGGGCGCGGTGGCGGCGGCCGAGGCGCGCGCGCGCGCCCCGGACAGCCCGGTGTCCGCCTGGGCGCGCCGGGCCTCGGCCACCGCGAGGTTCGCCTCGGCCTCGCGCGTCGCCGCCTCGGCCGAGGTCACCGCGGCCGTGGCGGCCGTGGCCGTCGCGACGGCGCGGTCGTACTGCTGCGCGGGGATCTCGTCCTTCTTGGCGAGCGGTTCGAGGCGCGCGACGTCCTGCGACGCGCGCGTGGCCTCGGCCTGCGCCTCGGCGATGCGCGCCCGCGCCGCCTCGACCTTCGCGCGCGAGGCCTCGACCTCGCGCACGGCCGCCTGGAGCGCGGCCTCCGCGCTCGCCGTGCCGGCCTCGGCCACGTCGAGGTCGCCGGTGGCGGATGCGCGGGTGATCGGCACGCCGGCGCGCGCCGCGCGCGCGGCGGCCTCGGCGGCCGCGAGCGTCGCCTGCGCGTGCTGGAGCGCCAGCTCGTAGTCGCGCCGGTCCAGCTCGACCAGCACGTCGCCCGCCTGCACGGCCTGGTTGTCGGTCACCTTCACCGCGGTGACCGTGCCGGAGACGCGCGGGGCCACCGGGCTCACGTGGCCGCTCACCTGCGCGTCGTCGGTCGACTCGCGCGGCGCGAGCACCGTCCACGTGGCGTAGCCCGCCACGAGCAGGAACGCGGCCACGGCCGCGAGCAGCCAGGGCCGCGAGATGCCCTTGATTCGATCGATCGCCGTCACGGTCGTCCTCCCACGAGATCCACGAAGCGCGCCTCGACCTGGCCCATGGCGCGCGCGAGCGAGGCCTTGGCCAGGATGTGCGCCTGCACGCTCGCGATGTACTGTTCGTCGGCCGCGGCCACGGCGTCCTGGGCGCGGGCGAGCTCGATGCTGCTGGCGACGCCCGCGCGGAAGCGATCGCCGGCCTGCGTCAGTTCCTCGCGCGCGAGGTCGCGCTGCGTGGAGGCGACGTGCACGCGCGCGTCGGCGGCCCCGATGTCGAGCAGCGCCGTCCGGACGTCGAACCGGACCCCGGCTTCGAGATCGGCCAACTCGGCTTCACGCCGGCGGACGTCGGCATCCGCCTCCACGCCACGCGCGCGCGTCGCGCCGCCGTCGAAGATCGGCACGTGCACGGACGCGCCGACCGTGTAGGTGGACTCGGTCGAGGCGGCCGCGGTGCCGAGCCGGCCGTAGTCCGCGTCGACGTGCACACTGGGCAGGCGCGACGCGCCGGCCGCCTGGCGCTCGGCCCGCGCCGCGGCCACGCGGGCAAGGGCCGCGCGCAGGTCGTGCCGCGAGGCGAGCGCGGTCGCGAGCGCCGCGTCCGGATCGACCGCGGGCGCGGCGACGTATTCCGGGTGGCTCGCCAGCGCGAACGCCTGGCCCGCGGGCAGGCCGATCGCGCGCGCCAGGGCGAGCTTCTGCTTCTCGAAGGTGTTCGCCGTGGCGATCTGCCGCGCCGTCGCCGCCTCGAGCTGCGCCTGCTGGCGCAGAACGTCGATGCCGGCGGCGACGCCGGCGGCCTGCTGGTCGCGCGCCACCTGCAGCAGCGTGCGCGCGGTCTCGAGCTCGGCCTGCGCCGCGTCGGCGCGCGCCCGGTCGGTCACCGCCTCCAGGTACAGGCTGCCGATGACGAGAATCACGGTCTCGCGCGTCTGCCCGAGCGTGGCCCGGTCGGCCTGCAGGTCGGCGCGCGAGGACTGGAGTTCACGCAGGCCCTCCAGGTCGAAAATCGGCGCGTGCAGCGCGACCCGGGCATCGAAGACGTCGAAGGGCCCGATGACGTCCGGGATGCCGGGAAACCCCGTGAAGCCGAACGCCGCCAGGTTCACGACCTGACGGGTCTGGCGCACGTCGCCGCTCACGTGGGGGAGCAGTGTGGACAGGGACCGCAGCTGCGCACCGCGCGCGTCGTCGACGTCGGCCTCGGCCGCGATGGCCGCCAGATTGTGCTGGAGCCCCCGCGCGATCGCGTCCTCGAGCGTGAGGGCGACCTCGCCGGGCTGCACCTCGGTGGCCGGCACCGCGCGCAGCGTCAGCGGCGGCGTGCCGCCGGCGGCCGATTGCGCCAGAGCCGGCGCGGCCGGCAGGAGCAGGGCCGCGGCGAGGAGCCACCGTGCCGTCGGCGTCGCGGTGACGGCCGCGCGTACCGGCGACAGCCGCGGCGACGGGAGAGCGGACGGCCGTGGCGACGGGACGCGCCGCCGCGGCAGAATCCTCGACATCACGACACCGCGCCTTTCCAGGCCAGCCGCGCGGCGGCTTCGATGTCGGACTCGGCGTCGCCGTCGAGCCAGCCGCGCATGCGCTGCACGGCAAGACCGTAGGCCAGGCTGACGATGGCGCGCGCGCGACGCGCGGCCGCGTCCTCGGGGATGCCGAAGCCGATCAGGGTCACGGTCCACGCCGCCTGCTGCGCGGCGAACACGTCGCCGAGCTGCCGCCGCGCCTTGCGTCGCGGCTCGCGCCCGAGCTCGAGCTGGCACAGCTCGATGAAGTCGCGCCCCTGTTCGTAGAAGGCCACCTCGGCGCGGAAGAACGCGCGCAGGCGGTCGGGCAGCGGCTCGTCGGCCGCGATCGCCGGCAGCGTCGTCTCGCGGAGGCGCCCGAGGTCGTCGCTGAGCAGGTCGTTCAGGATCGCGTCCTTGGAGGTGAAGTAGGTGTAGACCGTGCCCTTGGCCACGCCCGCGGCGTGGGCGATCTGGTTCATGGTCGTGCCCTTCAGCCCCCCGGCCATGAAGCGGCCACGCGCGGCCTGGAGGATCTGGTCGCGGCGGTAGGCCGTGACGAGGTCGGTCTTGGTAGCGGAGTTTGGAATTGAACTCATGGGTCTAGTCAACTGACCGGACGGTCATTTGATTATACCGAGTGGTCAGTTGTGTCGCCACAGCTCTTTGAGGGCGTGGGGGGCGTGGGGCCAGGTTCTTTGGAGGACGTGGGGAGAGCCCGGGGGCCATGGGGTGCCGTGGAGGACCTGGGGAGAGCCCGGGGGCCATGGGGACGTGGAGCGACGGGGGACGTGGGGAGGGCGGGCGGGGGGAGGGCGGGCGGGGGGACGGGTGGGCGGGGAGGGGACGGGAGGGCGATCTCGATGGCGGCCGTCAGCCGCCGACGCGCAGGTCCTGCACCTTCTGCTCACCGGCGGCCACCGGGAGCCTGATCGACGCGGGGACGAGCTGGTCGAGGAACGCGGGATCGTCGAACTGCTCCGGGTCGACGTCCGACAGCGCACCGAGCAGGTAGTCGCCTGGCGGCAGGTCCGCGATGGCGTAGTGCCCGTCCACGTCCGGTCGCACGGCCTGGACCCGGCGCGATCCCGGGCCCCAGAAGGTCCGGTCGGCGGCGAAGGCGACGACGAAGACGTTGCTGGCCGGATCGCCGGAGGCAGTCTGCAACGTGCCGGAGATGCCCGAATGGCGATCGGTGAACGTGATCACGACGTCCGCCCCGCCGCCCGGCGTGATCGGCAGCCCGAAGTCGAGCGCGTCACGTCCCCCGGCCGTCGCCGAGGCCAGCCACCAGCCGCTGCCGTCGAGACCGCCGCCGGTGACCGAGAGCCGGTACGTGTCGGGCAGCACGGACGGCAGCTCGAACGTGCCGTCGGCCGCGACCGACGCGGGCGCGACGATGTTGCCCTGCACGACGCCGTTGATGAAGCCGGCGCCGCCGACGACCGAGTCCGCGCGAAGCACGACGCGCAGTGATGTTAGGTCCTCGGGCGGCGTCAGCGTCTGGCCGTCGAAGACGACCCGTCCGGCGACGCGGAGCGCCGGCTGCAGGCGGAGCACGAGGCCGGGGACGTCGTTGCCCGTGACCGCGAGGTCCTGGTAGGCCCAGAGCAGGTTCCCCTGCATGGCGGACGACATCCGGGTCACGGCGGGACCCTCCTCTGTCAGGCCCAGTTGCCGCTCGGCGGCGCGGGCGAAGAGGCGGTACTCGCCCGGCGGAATCGAGCTGATCGAGAAGGCGCCCTCGCGATCGGTGGTCGCCGACGGCGCCCGTGGCACGCGTGGCTCGAACGGTCCGGGTGGGGCCCCCGGCATCAACTGGACGCCAATGCCGACCACGGGCCGGCCCTGGTCGTCGATGACGCGACCCTCGACCGTGGCCGTGGCGATGCGCTGGATCGAGAAGTCCAGGCCGGTCACCGTCTGTCCGGCCACGACCGTGACGCGCGTCGCCTGCGCGGCGCGCGGCGTACCCGGGTGATAGCTCGGCGCGAAGTCCACGGCAGGCGGATCGGGGACGTCGTTCTGTACCGGTGCCGATCCAATCGGCGCCGGCGCGCGACGCTGGAGGGCGTCGAGCATCCGGTCCACGTCGGCCTCGCTCGGCGCGCCCATCGTGCCGGTTTGCGGCGCGCTCGGGCTCGCGCGCACCACGTAGGTGCCGGGCTCGAGCCCGAAGATGCGGAACTCGCCCGCGTCGTCGGTGGTCACACCGTTGTTGCTGAGCGTGAGCGTCGGCGTCGGGAACGGTGGCGTGACCGCGCGCACGGCCTCCACCGGGACGCCCGCCACCGGCCGTCCGAATTCATCGCGCAGGGTGCCGGCCAGCACGCCGCCGCGCCAGAGCCGGAGCGTGAGGTCCGCGAGCGCCTGCCCGTCGGAGAGGGTGATGGCGGTGCCGGGTCGATTCGGGCGCTTCGCGCCGTACGCCGACGTGATGAACGCCGGGCGCGCGGCCGTCAGGATGAACCGGCCGGCCGGCAGCCGTTCGAACGCGAACCGGCCGTCGTCGTCCGTGATCGCTCCCCGGCTCGGTCGCAGCCCGTCACCCGAGAGCGTCACGATCGCGCGCCGCACGGGCGTCGGCGTATCGCCGTCGGTCACGACGACACCCGAGAGCGATGCCGTGCCCGACGTCGGCTGGAACGTGGCGTCGCGGGCGGGCGTCTGCGGCGTCGAGGCCCGGAGACGGCTGCCGGGCGCCGCGGTGAACCACACCATCGCGCCACACGCCAGCGTCAGCACCGCGACACGCGCCCTCATCGGACCACCACCTCGGCCAGGACGACGTCCTGCGTCTTGTGATCACCCCAGTCGAGCGTCACCCGCGTGGCGTGGGGCACCGCGGCCTCCAGAAACCGGGGATCGGTCCACGCGTCGGCCTGCGCCGCATCGACCGCGACCACGTAGTACTCCCCGGCCACCAGATACGGAAGCCGGAACGACCCGGTCGCGCCGGCCGTCGCCGTGCGGAAGTCGTTCGGCGACCATCCGTAGCTCGTCCACCGCGCGCGGTCGACCGGAAACGCGATGACGGCGGAGGCCGCCGCCGGCTGGCCCTGCCGATCGCGGGCGACGCCGCCGAGCTCGATCGCCTTGTCGGTGACGGTGATGACGACGTCGGTGACGTCTCCGCCCGTCGAGGTGTCCAGGCCGCTGGCGGTGATGTCGCGGCCGTTCCAGACGGCCGACATGATGTACCACCGGCCGAGCTGGCGATTGAGCGCGTAGCGCCCCGGCAGCACGCCCTCGATCGTGAACGTGGTCTCGCCGTTGCGGATGAACGCGCTCGACGTGCCGAGGGCGGGATCGCCGTCGGCCGGTTCGATGGCCAGCCGGAACGCATCGCGCTCGGTGGGCCGCGCGGTGTCACCGTCGAAGGCGATCCGCCCCGACACCTTCACGGTCGGCTGCAGCCTCACCACCAGGCCGGTCACGTCGCTGCTGCCGACGCTCACCGGTTGACGCGCCCATACGTCGCCGCCGTGCTCCACCGTGCTGCGCAGGTAGCCGACGTCCGGCGCGGCGCGCAATGACCCGACGCTGATGCCCGAGGTGACGAGACCGGCGGGCTCGGGCAGCCGGATCGAACCGGGCCCGAACGAGAACGCCATGATCGCCGGCTGCATGACGAGGGTGTACGCCCCGGCCGGCACGTTGAGGAACGTGAACGAGCCGTCGGGCTCGACGAGCGTCGTCGCGGCCTCGACGCCGAAGTCGAGCCGCTCGAGGCCCTCGGGCATCAGGCGCAGCATGATGTTCGCGACCTCGCCCGAGCCGCCCTCGACACGGCCGGACACGCGGGCCGCGGGGACCGGCCGCATCTGGAAGTCCACGCCGGTCCGGTCGGTGCCGAGCTCGACGACGAGCGTCTCGGCGGCCTCGTGCGTCCGCACCCCGGGATAGAACTGGGCCGGATACGCGCGCGGGGTGCCGTCGCCCGGCGGTGGCGGCGTGCCGAAGTTCGTGATCGCAAGGCGATGCCGGTCGTCCAGATTCACGCTCGCGTCGCCGACCGCGCCTCCGAGCCTCGCGTTGCCGGAGTAGCCACCCGACGCCAGGCCGCCGATGGGACGAAGCGGCGCGCCCTCGGGCGTGGACGCGAGGATCGTGGACTGCACCGAGAGCAGCGCGACCTGGTAGCGGCCGGGTTGCAGATTCGCGATGCGGTAGACGCCCCGGTCGTCGGTCGAGTCCACCGATCCGCCCACGAGGTAGGGACGGCCGGCGATCGACCGCGTGGCGAAGACGCGCACGGCGACGCCGACCACGGGTTCGTTCCGCTCGTCCACGACGCGGCCGCTGATGACGCCGAGCTTCCACAGCCGGATGCTCACGTCGCGCACCCACTGTCCGTCGGCCAGCGCCACCTGCCCCGCCGGGCCGCCGGGCTCGGTTCGCCCGTACGCGCCGCGCTCGTAGCCGAAGTGGCTCGCGCCGACCTGGTAGTCGTCGGCGGCCGGAAGGTCGCGGAACACGAAGCGCCCGCGCGGGTCGGCCACCATCCGCGGCATCGGCAGGCCGTCGCGCCGGCTCGTGGACAGCAGGTAGACGACCGCGCCGGGCACCGGCTGGCCGGTCGTGGCATCGGTGACGACACCGGTGATGGCGCCGGTGCCGGACGCGGCGGACTGCCCGGACGACCCGGCCGTCGTTCCCCCCGGCCGGGCCACGACGGGTGTCTGGCCGGCGGGACGCGCCACGAGGGCCAGCACCGCGACGGCCGCGAACGACACGGTGACTATTCCGCGCATGAAGCTCCCCGGCCCCTCTGACGCCGAACGGCCTTGTCGGGTTTGGACCGGACCATCCTACCGCCGGTGGCCGGTCAGTCGAACGCGATCGACAGGCCGAACGACACCTGGCCCCGGTCGCGCAGGGGCTGGCCGTTCTGGAAGATTGCGACTTCCATCCACGTCGACACGGACGCCTGCGAGTGCGAGACGCCGGCGCCGATCATCGGGGACGTCGAATAGCTGAGTCCGGTGCCGAGGCCGACCCCCGCGAGGAGGTAGCGCCGGGGACGGCCGGCCTCGGGTGGCGGCCCGATTCGGATGGCGCCGGCCAGCAGCCCGTACCGGCGGGCCGCGGGGCCGGCACGGCCGGTATGCGCGGAGAGGTCGAGGCTGATCAGGTCGTTCAGGTGCCGTGTCACCCGCACCTGCGAGTCTCCGCCATGGTCCATCAGGCTCCAGAGCCCGAGTCCGACGCCGACCTCGATCGAGGGCCTGACGGGCTCGAACACGGCCGATGGCCTGCGCGGTGGCGGCCGATGGTATTGCCCGGCGTCCGGCCGGATCTCCGTGTCCGCCGAGGTCCCCGCGTCCGACGGGGTCCCGG